>JAEUHZ010000060.1 GCA_016795205.1 Planctomycetota bacterium
TGTCCCTGCGCCAGGGCGATCTCCGCCTCACGCAGCTTCTGGATGATCTGTTCGGGCGTGTGCTTCTTGCGTGCCACCAGGCACCTCCTGAGTCCGGGATCCTAACGTTGAGGGTGGATCCGGATTCGGGGGGCAGATCAACCGCGCCAGCATCTTCGAGCGGCTCGTCCTGCGGGCGGCCTGCTGACCGATCCGGCCCGCGCGCCAAACGGTGCCACGGGGTGACCGTCGCCAACCCGTGCCACCCGTTGCCAAGGTCCGATCCCGGTGGCTTCGGATGGCACCCGCTGGCCCAGGACGGCCCGGAATGACGCCTACTGTTGCACCGAATGTTGCATGCTCTATTGACCCGGATTGGCCACGAAACGACCGATTTGGCCACCGTTGGCCACCCAGCGCGGATTCCCTGGGGAACGGCCCATTCCTTGCGGGTGGTGGCCAACCGAGGCCAAATCGGCCGTTTCGTGGCCAACCGAGGCCAGAAGGTGCTGGTACGCCCGACAGGATTCGAACCTGTGACCTGCGGCTCCGGAGGCCGCCGCTCTATCCAGCTGAGCTACGGGCGCAAAGCGGGGCGGAGAGTCTAGCACCCTCGGGCACCTCTCGCCTCCCGTGCCCAGGCCCGCTTCGCGTGTTCCCGAAGGCGGCGATCTCGATGCTCGAGCGTGGGTGAACCCCGTTCCGCGCAGGTCGCGTCGGCCCGCACTCCTCGCCCTGGACACACGGCTCTCAGCTGCCTGCCGTCACCCCGCCTTGTCTCTTCGCAGCGCGGTAGCTGCCCAAACGGCCGCCACCCTCATCCTGCCGGCGCGGTCCGAAGCCTCGTTCCCGCACACCGATCGCGGCCGTCGACGCGCCCCTCGAGGCCTCCGACCTGGGGTGCCCGACGCCCGGTCCAGGCCTGGGGCGGCCACCGTGGGCAGCCCAGACCAAGAGGGCGTGCGCCCTGCAGATTCCCGGTTACCTGCCCCCTTTCCCGCGCTTGACCCTAGGCTGATACAGAGCGTGTTGAGCAGCAGCACGTGCCCTCCTCCGTCGATCGCTGGGGATCCTTCATGCGCCCAGACCCCGCCTGGAACTCGAGCCGCCTCGGCGGCCTGAAGACGCCGCTCTTCGGCGCGGCGCTCGTCGCGTTGGCGCTCGTCGTCATCCTGGGCGGCGAGCGCGAGCTCGATGCACACACGGGCCCCAACCCGGACGCCGACGGTGACTTCCTCGTGATCGAGCAGGAGCGGATCCTCGGCACGTCTCCGACGAGCGCGGACACCGACCAAGACGGCTTCAGCGACCTGGAGGAACTTGCCCGCGGCAGCTCGCCGATCGACGGCCTCAGCGTGCCCGCCGCGGGACGGCCCGTGCATGTCGGCATGGCCGCGCACGCCGGCGCCGACGACAAGATCCACGTGCTCGTCGCCGTGCACTCCGCGCTGGCGAACCCGCGCGAGATCCGCGTCAACCTGGGCGTGCAGGCGCAGCGGCGGGTGGGCATCCTCTCGCAGACGTGGGTGGCTGCGAACAGCACGCACCAGCTCACGACCGGCGCCAACGGCCAGGATCTCGTCCACCTGCTCGACGTCGCCATCGATCCGGCCCACGTGCTCGCGCTGGGGCAGCTCACCTTCTTCGCGACCGTGTCCGTCGCCGGATCGGGGACGATCCTCGCGGCGGACGTCGTGCGGCTCATCGCCTTGGACGGGATCGTCGTGCTCGTCATGCCGCCGCCGCGGCCGGGGAACTCGCAGCAACAGCAGGCTCCCTCCCAGCCGGGCTCGATCTACGTCCCGCTGCCGACTGTCGGGACCGGGGGGATGCCCGCGACCTGGTCGGTCGGCGAAATCTGCTTCCAGCGCTCGATGCCCGTCGCCGTGAACGGACCGATCATCACCCAGGAGATCGTCAGCGCGAACTGCCTGAACGGCTGGGAGGGCTACTGCCCGCCGAGCTGCGTCGCCACGGTGGGGTCCACCTACACGACCGTGGACCCGATCGGACTCCTGGGCGGCTGACGACCCATACCCTGGAGCGAGTCCACGTGCCTCCCGTCCCGAGGTCCAGCTCTGCTCGTGCGCAGCGATTCCAGCCCGCTTCGCCAGGATCTTGCAAGTCCGTCCCGGCTACGGAACCGAACGCGCCCGGCCTCCGTCGATACGAACGGACCCTGCCATGAAGTCCGACCCGGATCGCGAGCTCGTCGAGGCCTGCCAGGCGACCGCGCCCACCGGGCTGGAGGGCGCCTTCCGGCGGCTCTACGACCAGTACAAGGATCGGGTCTACAACGTCTGCTTCCGGATCACGGGCAACGCGACCGACGCCCTGGACGCCAGCCAGGAGACGTTCGGGATCATGTTCCGCAAGATCGCGGAGTTCCGCTTCGAGTCCAAGTTCTCGAGCTGGGTGTACCGCATCGCCGTGAACGCCGCGATCGATCACAAGCGCCGCGCGGCCGCCCGGTGGCTGCCGTCCTTCGAGCCCCAGAACGAGCACACCCGCCCGGCGGCGCGCGCCGACCTGCGGGACGAGCGCACGGAAGCGCCGCTCAGCGCCGCGACCCGGCACGAGCTCGAGGCCGAGATCCAGGCCGCCATCTCGCGCCTGTCGCCCAAGCTGCGCGCGATCGTCGTCTTGCGCTACGTCGAGAACCTCTCCTACGACGAGATCGCGGAGGCGCTCCAGATCTCCCTCGGCACGGTCAAGTCGCGGCTCTCGCGCGCGCACGAGGCGCTCGACCGCGAGCTCACGCCGGTCCTCGACCGCCACTTCCTGCGGTGATGCGATGAGCGAACGCCGAGACCCCGCCTGCGAGAGCCTGCGCCCCGCGCTGATCCAGCGCGCCGAGGTCGGCGCGCCGGATCCGGCCGTCGACGCGCACGCGGCCGGCTGCGGCACCTGCCGCCGCGAGCTCGAGCGCGCGGTGCGCCGCGTCGGCCTGGCACGGTCCCTGGCGCGAGTCGTGGCTCCGCGGCAGCTCGACGGGCTCGTCGTCGCTGCACTCCAGGCTGGTGCGCGGCAAGAGCGCGCGGTGCGCGCGGTGCTCGACCTGCCCGACGTCGCCGCCCCGCGCGAGCTTGCCGAGCGCGTCGAGGGCCCGCGGGCGCCGCGCGTCCTCGAGCGCCTCGTGTCCGAGGACCTCGCCGACCCCTCGAAGGCCGTCGTCCGCCGCTACGCGAGCCGCCTGGAGCGCCTGCGCGCGCCGGCCGACCTCGCGGATCGGCTGCGCACCCCGCGCCAGCACCGGCGCGTCGTCCCGGCCCTGCTCGCCAGCCTGCTCGTCGGGGCGGGCGTCCTGCTGCTCGTCGGGGTCCTGGTCCTGACCGCCGAGCGCGACCGTGCCCCGACCGCGGCTCCCGGCCCCGTCCTGGTCGTCGAACGCGCGGCTTCGATCCACGACCTCGATCCCGCCGCGAGCCTGCTGGCCTCGGGGCTCACGGGTGGCCTCGTCGACGCCGATCGGCTGTCCCGGGAGGGCTCGTGAAGCCTGCCTCGATCCTGGCCCGCGCGGCCCCGGTCCTGGCCGCAGCGCTCCTGCTGCCGACGTTGCTCGTGGCAGGCTGCGCCGATCGCGACGGTGCCGGGAGCGCCGGCCCGACGGTGCTCACTCAAGAACACGCCACCGCGCCGCCCTTCCTGGCGGCCATGATCGACGCGCCCGAGCGCGTCGCGCACGGCGGCCTGCGGCGCATCGAGGTCCACCTCAAGGTGGACGGACTGCCGACGAGCCTGATTTACGACGAGCGAGTCACCGCCGACGGCAACGGCCGCTACCTGATCGAGCCTGTCGCCGTCTCCGCGCCCTCGATGTCGTTGCCGCAACGCGAGGTCTTCGAGGAGCTCCAGCGCGCGCGGCAGGGCTTCTTCTTCAAGTACCGCGACCCGCGCATCCGCGACGTCGAGCGCTTCCTGGAGAACTACGCGCTGCACGTGGTCGCAGAGCCGGCCGTGGTGGCCGGCGTCGAATGCGTCGAGATCGAGATCGCGCCGCGCCGCGGCACGCTGCGCTCCTACCGGCTCTCCGTCGACGCTTCGACCGGGCTCGTCCTGCGTGCGCTCGAGCGCGACGCCACGGGCACGGTCGTCGCCACGACGACCTTCCTCGAGTTCACCCGGGATCCGGCGCTCGAGGGCGTCGCCTTCCACGTCGAGCGCTTCCCCGGTCACCCGCTGGAGGCGCTCGCCGTCCTGCCCGGGCCGCCGCCCGCTGCGCCGCAAGTCCTGCCCGCCGGCTACCGCGAGGTCACGAGCGACGTCGTGGACCTCGCCGGGACCAGCTACCTGCGCCGCGTCTACACCGACGGCTTCGAGCACCTCTTCTTCCTCGAGCGCCGGCCGGCCGCGGCTGCGCCGGGGGCGCTGCAGGCGGAGAGCACGAACGTCACCGTGCGCATCGCCGAGGTCGGCGCCTTCCGCGTCGCAGAGGCCCTGCGCTCCGGCGGCAGCCTGTTCGTGGTCGGCAAGATCGCCGAAGCGGACGTGCTGGCCGTGCTGCGTTCCGCGCTGTGAGCCCTCCAGCCCCGGCGGGCGGGGGTAGGCTTCGGTGACGGCCAGCGCCGGAACCGAATTCATGAGCCAAGCCCCCCAGGACGAACCGTTTTCCGAGGCGCACCTCGAATCGCCCGAGTACCGCGAGCGGCTCATGCGCAAGCTGAACTGCCTGATCGCGGTGCTCGAGGTCGCCACCGCCAAGGTCCGCCAGAGCATGGCGCTGCCCGAGGCCGACCAGGAGCGCCTCGGTCGCATCCGCTCGAACCTCCAGAGCACGCTGGACGTGTGCCTGCGCGCGCGCGTGGCGCTGGAGCGCCGCGAGGGGCTCCCGCGCAGCCTCTCGAACGAGCTGGCGCAGGCCGTCCAGGACGAGGCGGCCTTCCTCGGCGAGCTGCCGCGCCGGCACCTCACTCGCGCCAAGCCGCCGCTCGAGATCAGCTCCGAGGCGGAGCGCGCCAAGTTCGAGCGCCTCGCGCCCATCCGGCGCAACGAGCTGCGTCAGGTCGACCTGGAGCTGCTCATGCGGCAGCTCCAAGGGCTCGGCTGAAGCGCGCGCTGCGGGTCGGCGCGCCCGCGAGCCCGACGGCTGGCCCGGCCGTCAATCGAGCGCGCTCGCCAGTTCGGTCAGCGCCCGCGCCAGCCGCCAGCGCACCGTCGACTCCGCCAGTCCGGTCGCCGCGGCGATCTCGGCGACCGGCACGTCGAAGATCCGTCGCAGGCACACGATCTCGCGATCCTGGTCGTCGAGGCGGTCCAACGCGACCTGCAGGCGCTCCAAGTCCTCGCGGCGCTCCGCGTCGCGGCTGGGTGTCGCGTGGCGCGAGCCGTCGTCGCGCGCCGGGACGTCCCACAGCCCGCTGGCGAGCTCCTGGGTGCGCCCGGCGCCGCGGCGCGCGGCGGCGTGGAGCCGGGTCTTCGACACGATCTTGTGCAGTGCGATCGTGTGAACCCAGCGCCGGAAGGCGGCCTCGGTCGTGAAGCGGAACGACGGAGCGCGCGACAGGACCTCGCGCAGCGCCGACTGCAGCACGTCGGACGGCGGCTCGGCGTGTCGCAGCGCCGCCCCGGAGCGCAGCCGCACGTAGGAGCGCAGCGGACCGACGTGGCGCGCGAGCAGCTCCTCGAGCTCCGCGCGCTCGAGCGCGCGGCCGACGGCCGCGTCCTGGGGCTCCGGGGACAAGCGCCCGATTCCACCGGCGCCGCGCCGATCCCGCAAGGCGCGTAGACTGCTCGGCGGATGAGCGCGCTCCCGACCGGCGGGCCCGCCCGCGCCGCGCGGGAAGCCTTCGCGGAGATCGTCGCCCGCCACGAGGCGGGCGAGCCCGTCGACTTCGAGCACGAAGCCGCGGCGCGTCCCGCGCTCGCCGCGGACCTGCGCCGGCTCCACGCGCGCTGGTCGCGCGTCGAGGACCTGTTCGGCGGGCTCCAGGCCGACGAAGTCGCGCTGGACTCCGTGGAGCGCACCCTGCGCGGCCCGGAGCCGCTCGATCCGACGACGACGGCCGAGCTGGCCCGGCTCGCGGATCCCGACCGCGCGCGCCAGCGCTATGAGCGCCTGGAACTCGTCGCCTCGGGCGGCATGGGCGAGGTCTGGCGCGTGCGCGATCGCGACCTCGGGCGCGAGCTCGCGCTCAAGACGCTGCGCACGCGGGCGCGCGATCCGCGCCTGCTGCGCCGGTTCCTGGCCGAGGCCCGGCTCACGGCCCGCCTGGAGCACCCCGGCATCGTCCCGGTGCACGACTTCGGCCTCGACGCGCAAGGGCGTGTGTGGTTCACGATGCCGCTCGTGCGCGGCGAGAACCTCGCGCGCCTGTTCGCCGCGGGCCAGGCGGCGCTGCCGGAGGTCCTGGAGTGCTTGCTCAAGGCCTGCGACGCGATCGCCTACGCGCACGCGCGCGGCGTCGTGCACCGCGACCTCAAGCCCGCGAACGTCCTGCTCGGAGCCTTCGGCGAGGTCTACGTCGTCGACTGGGGGTTGGCGCGCGAGCGCGGATCCCCGGCCGCCGACGCGTCCGATGGCGCAGATCCGCCGCCCGACGGGCTCGACACCCGGCACGGGGACGTGCTCGGCACGCCCGCCTACATGCCGCCGGAGCAGGCGGCGGGCAGCGGCGGAGAGCTCGATCCACGCCTCGACGTCTACGCCCTCGGCGCCGTGCTGTGGCACGCGCTGACGGGCCGGCCGCCGTACGCGGGCGGCAGCGGCCGCGACGTCGTCGAGGCCGTGCTCGCGGGGCCGCCCGCGCCGCTCGCGCGAGCTGCTCCGCACGCCCCCGCGGAGCTCGCGGCGATCGCCGAGAAGGCCATGGCGCGCGATCCGCGCCAGCGCTACGCGGATGTGCGCGCGCTGGCCGAGGACCTCCGCGCCTTCTTGGCGGGGCGCGTCGTGCGCGCGCACCGCACCGGCGCGCTCCCCGAGCTCGTGAAGTGGTGCCAGCGCAATCGCGCCCTGGCGGCCACGTTGGCCGTGGCGGTGGCGACGCTCGTCGTGGGGGCCTGGGCCTGGTCCTGGCAGCGCGGGCGCGACGCGGCCGAGATCCTGCGGCTCGCCGACCTGGCACGCTTGGCGGAGCTGGAGCGCCGCGCTGCCGACCTGGGGCCCGCGAGCCCCGACACGCGCGCCGCGTTCGAGGCCTGGCTGTCCGACGCGCACGCGCTCGCGGAGCGCCGCCCGCAGCACGCGTCCGCGCTGGCGTCGCTGCGGGCTCAGGCCGACCGGCGCGCACAGACCTGGGTGTTCGCCTCGGACGCGGATCGCTTCCGCCACGGACTGCTCAGCGAACTGGTCCTCGGACTCGAGCGGCTGGGAGACGGCGAGCTCGGCCTCGCGGGGATCGTGCGCGAGCGCCTCGAGCTGGCGCGCGCGATGGAGGCCGAGAGCCTGGTCGCGGCGCGCGCGGCCTGGGACCGCGCGCGAGCCGAAATCGCCGCGGACCCTGGGTATCGCGGGCTGGTGCTGGAGCCCATCGCTGGACTCGTGCCGCTCGGGCGCGACCCTCACAGCGGTCTCCAGGAGTTCGCGCACCTCCCGAGCGGCACCCCGCCGACACGCACTGCGGACGGGCGGCTCGCGCTCGGGCCGGAGAGCTCGATCGTGCTCGTGCTGGTGCCCGGCGGCCGTTTCCACATGGGGGCGCACGCCGCGGGTGGTGCACCCGAGGCCGCGCCCGATCCCTGGGCGCGCGACGACGAGGGCCCGCGGCGTCTGGTCGAGGTCGGGCCGTTCCTGGTCGCGAAGCACGAGCTCACGCGTGCCCAGTGGCGGCGCCTCGCGCCGGGTCCGGGTCCCACGACGGACGAAGGCGGCCTCCTCCCGGCCGCCGGGCTGACGTGCGCCGACGCACAGAACGCGCTGGCGCGCGCCGGCCTGGAGCTGCCCACCGAGGCCCAGTGGGAGTACGCGGCGCGCGGCGGCACGACGACGCGCTGGTGGACCGGCAACGACCCGGGATCGCTGCGCGGCGCGGTGCACGGGCGTGCGGGCACCGAGCCGCGCTTCGCGCCGGCGGCCGGCGTGCCGATCGAGGTCGGTCTCCTGCGCCCGAACGGCTTCGGCTTGCACCACGTGCTCGGCAACGTGGCTGAGTGGACGCGCGACCCGTGGTCGAACGAGCCGACGATCGGGCTCGCGCCGCCCGACGGGCTGCGCGCGGCGGGCGACGCGTCGCGCCGCGCGGCACGCGGCGGCAGCTTCCAGAGCGAAGCCGCGGACCTGCGCGCGACCGCGCGCGCCGAGGTGCAGGCCGACCTGCGCGATCGGCGCCTCGGCGTGCGTGCCGTTCGTCGGCCGTGAGCGCGGCTCTGGATCCGGCACACGCGACGCAGTAGACCGGCGTCGAGGAGGAGAGTCATGGCCGGCGATCACGTGCTCACGATGCGGAACGTCCCCAAGGCCGACGGGCGGTTCGGGGGCTCGGCCGCCAAGACCCGCTTCCTGGTCGTGCCGGACGGCGCGAAGGAGCCGCTGGCCTCGCACGAGGTGGGCCGCAAGTCTTGGTTCGACGGCTTGCGCGACGCCTTCCCGCCGGACGCGCAGGGCGGGCGCTCAGGGCACCTGTTGGCCTATGTGCACGGCTACAACAACTCACCACGCAACGTGCTGGACCGGCATCGGCTCTTGGTTCGCGCGTTGCGCAAGGCCGGCTGGGACGGTGTCCTGCTGTCCTTCGACTGGCCCAGCGAGGGGACCACGATCCAGTACATGGAGGACCGGCGCGAGGTGCGTGGCGTCGCGGAGCGCCTCGTCACGGACCTGATCCTGCCCTTCGTGAAGTACCGCGAGTCGGACTGCGACGTGAACGTCTCGCTGATCGCGCACTCGATGGGCGGCTACCTCGTGCGCGAGGCTTTCCTGGACGCCGACGACACGCGCGTGATCGCGGAATCGAACTGGAGCATCGGGCAGGTCGTGTTCGTGGGCGCCGACGTCTCGAGCTCCTGCTTCCGCGTCGGCACGCGCGACTCCCGTTGCTTCGAGCGGCACTGCGCGCGCTTCACGAACTACTTCACGCCGCAGGACGCGGCGCTCAAGGTCTCGAACATGAAGCGCATGGGCCTGGCCCCGCGCGTCGGCCGCGTCGGCCTGCCCAACGAATCGACCTCCCGGTTCGTCGACGTGGACTGCGCGCGGCGCTTCGTCAAGATCGACGAGCGGTCCTGGAAGGACCAGGGCGGCTTCGGCGAGTTCTCGCACTCCTGGTACTTCGGCGATGCCGTGTTCGCGCAAGACCTGGCCTACACCCTGCTCGGCGACATCGACCGCAACTACATCCCGACACGCGTGCGCCGGTCGGACGACGACTTGGAGCTGATCCCGGCCGCCTGAAGCCCAGCCGAACCGCGCCCATGCCGTTCCTCTTCGCCGCGCTGCTCGCGCTCCTCTCCGCCTGCGGATCCACGTCTCACTGGCCAGAGACGCTGCGCGACGAGCGCGGCGCCGCGCTGCGCTACGAGGTCGACGGCGAGGGCGAGCCCACCCTGGTCTTCGTGCACGGCTGGGCCTGCAAGCGCGAGTACTGGTACGAGACGACGCGACGCTTTCGGCAGGTACGTCGCGTCGTGGCGCTCGACCTCATGGGCCACGGCGAATCCGACGCGGCGCGGACGGAGTGGAGCATGGAGGCCTTCGCCGGCGACGTGGTGCGCGTGTGCGACGCCCTGGGCCTCCAGAAGGTGGTCCTGGTCGGGCACTCGATGGGCGGCGTCGTGGCGCTGGAGGCGGCCCGACGGCTGGGACCGCGCTGCGTCGCGGTCGTGGGCGTCGAGAGCCTGCACGACGTCGCGCGCCAGCTCTCGCCCGAGGAGGTCGACGCCTTCCTGGAGCCCTTCCGCGCCGACTTCACGCGTGCCACGCAGGAGTTCGTGCGCACCGAGCTGTTCCCGAAGGACGCGGAGCCGCGGCTCTCGGATCTCGTGGCGCGGGACATGTCCGCGCGGCCGCCCGCCGTGGCCCTGGCGGTGCTGGAGGCCTATCTGAGACACGATGCAGCCGCCTCGCTGGCGGCCGTGACCGTGCCGGTGCACTGCATCAACGCCAAGGACGGACCCTGGGCCACGAACCTCGCGGGGAATGCGGCTCTGAACCCGCGCTTCAGCGCGGCGCTCATGCCGGGGGTGGGGCACTTCCCGATGCTGGAGCAGTCGGAGCTCTTCGCGCGGGTCCTGGCCGACTTCGTGCGCCCGCTGGGCGGCGGGTGAGCCTCATTCGATCCGCGAGAGCACGCTCCACAGACCGGGCTCGCCAGCGCTCGTGCAGACCCAGCCCAGCGGCGCACCGGGCCACGGCTCCGAGTTCCACACCACGTCGCCGCGCGACCACAGGCCGCTCGACGGCGGCGTGGCGGCGCGCAGCTCTTGCGGCTCGAGCGAATTCCCGGCCGCGCCCGGCTCCTCGCGCCAGGCCGGCGCGTGCGGTGCGGCCACGCGCGCCTCGATGCGGTTGCCACGCGCCACCACGCCGGTCGACCCGGCCCCCAGGTGCAGGCCGGCCTGGTTGCCGGAGCGCGAGGCGTCCGGGCCACGGACCACGTTGCCCACGACCGCCGCGTCGCGTGCGTCGCCGAGGTAGATCGCCGAGCGGTCGGCGGGGCCGACCGTGTTGCCGAGCAGCGACACGCCGTCCTGACCCTCGACGCGCAGGCCATTGTCGCCGCAGTCCTCGATCACGTTGGCGGAGACCAGCGTGCGGGTGGACCGCGACTGGCCGGCGTTCCCGAGCAGGACGCCCGAGGAGCGGGCCGGGTTCGTGGCGTTGCGCCAGCCCGTCACTCGGTTGGCCACGACAGAGCAGCCTGTCGGCGAGGCGCCGCCGGGCTCGGCGTCGACGACGATGCCGGCGCCCAGGCCGTCACGGACCACGTTGCCCGTGATCGCGACGTCCGCGCAGGACGCGGCCCGGATGCCGGCGCCGAACGTGGAGCCGTCCGTGCCGAGGTGGCCCGTGCCGCCCTCGACCGTGCAGTCGGCCACGACCGCGCCCTGACACGCGCGCAGCAGGATCCCGTGCCGCGACGCGCGCGCCGCGCGCGCGCCGCGCACGGCAACGCGGCGTGCGTCGACGATCGCGATCCCGTCGGCGTCCGCGTCGAGCGCGGTCACGTCCTCGACCACGACGTCTTCGCAGTCGGCGACGTGCAGCAGGCCGTGCGCGAGCCCGGTGCCCCGGCCGCCGCGCCCCGCGAGCGCGAACCCCGTCAGGCGCACGCCGCGCGCGCCCTCGACGCGCAGCAGCGTCACGCCACCCTGCGTCTCGACGAGCTGCGAGCCAGGCGCGCCGCGGATCTCGATCGGCCGGCGGACGATCAGGCAGCGGCCCGTGTCGCCCACGCGCGAGACGCGCAGCGGGAACGGCGGGAGGACCAGCACGCCGCCGCCGGCCGCGTCGAGCGCGGCCTGGAGGTAGGCCGTGTAGTCGAGCGTCCCGTCGCGCACGTGGTCGCGCGGGAGGAAATCGAGCGCCTGCACCCAGGGCGTGGGAGCCGCGGCGGGGGCCTGCGGCAGCGGTGCGCCATACGAGTGCGGGCCGGGCGCGCGCGGCACGCTGACGAAGGCCACGAAGGCCAGCATGACGAGGGCCGAGACGACCAGGAGGACGCGCACGAAACTGGGGGCAGCCATGTCCCTTCGATCGACCGGCGCGGGCGGACCTGGGAGACCGCGGCGCGCGACCCGGAAGGAACTTCCCGCTCGCGTCCCGTTCAAGAAGCGCGTGCCAGCGCCTCGGCCACCAGCGCGTCGCGCGCGGCCGTGCCGCCCTCGCCCTCCCAGGTCAGGACCAGGCGATGACGCAGCGCCGGCGCCACGAAGCGCCCCACGTCCTGGGGCGCCACGTGCAGTCGGCCGGAGAGCAGCGCATGCGCGCGCGCCGCGGCGAGCAGGGCTTGCGCGCCGCGCGGGCTGGCGCCGTGGCGCACCGCGGCCCGCACCGCGGGTCCCGAAAGCTCGGAGTCGGGGTGCGTGGCGCGCACGATGCGCGCGATGTGGCGCAGGACCCCGTCCGACGCTGGCAGCTCGCGCGCGAGCGCGCGCAGGCGCACGACCTCGGCGCGCGTGAGCGCGCGCTCGACCGGCGTGTCGGCCAGCGCGGCGCCAGCGCCCAGGATCGTCACGAGTTCGTCCTCGCTCGGCGCGCCCACGCGCACCTGCAGCAGGAAGCGGTCGAGCTGGGCCTCGGGGAGCGGGTACGTGCCTTCCATCTCGATGGGGTTCTGCGTGGCCGCCACGAAGAACGGATCCTCGAGCCGCCGCGTCTCGCCGTGGGCCGTGACCTGGCGCTCGGCCATGGCCTCGAGCAGCGCCGATTGCGTGCGCGGCGTGGCGCGATTGATCTCGTCGAGCAACAGGACGTGCGTGAAGACCGGGCCTGGCTCGAAGCGGAAGCGGCGGGCGCCGCGCTCGTCCTCCTCCAGGATGCGCGCGCCCACGACGTCGGACGGCATCAGGTCGGGCGTGCACTGCACGCGCGCGAACGCGAGATCCAGCCCCGCCGCCAGGGTGCGCGCCAGCGTCGTCTTGCCCAGACCCGGCGCGCCCTCGATCAGCGCGTGTCCGCCGCCGATCAGGGCCGCGACGAGCTCCTCGACCACGTGCTGCTGGCCGACGAAGCGCGCCGCGAGCGTCGCGGCGAGGCGTGACGCGCCGTCGCGCAGGCGCTCGATCTCGCGCTCGAGGTCTTGGCTCACGCCGAGAGCCTCTCGATCTGGTCGCGCAGCTCAGGGAGGCTCCCGGCGCGCGGGTGCGACAGGTCCCGCCGCGTGCCGGCATGGTCGACCAGCACGGCTCGGATGCCGACGCGACGCGCGCCCAGGACGTCCTTCTCCAGGTCGTCGCCAGCGTGCAGCGCCTCGCCCGCCGCGACCCCGGCGCGCTCCAGCGCGCGCTGGAAGATGGCCGGGTCGGGCTTCTCGAGCTCCTCGATCGCGGAGCACAGGACGAAGTCGACGCGCGTCGTGACGCCCAGGCGCTCGAGAAGGGGGGGGAGACGCGCGCTCCAGTTCGACACGATCCCCAGAGTCAAGCCGCGTGCGCGGGCCGCGTCGAGCAGCTCCAGCGCGCCGGGGAAGAGCTCGAAGGTCGCCGGGTCGGAGAAGCGCGCGAAGAGGCCGCGCGAGAGCTCGGGCAGCGCCGCGCGCTCGATCCCCAAGTGGTGGGCGAAGATCCGCTCGATGTAGGCCTCGAACCAGGGGTCCGTGTAGCGGAAAGCGCCCGCGTGGCGCTGGGGCAGCTCGCCGTGGGCCCGGCGCATGACGACCGCCATCTGGTCCGCTCCGAGCTCCACGCCGCGGGAGCGGGCGACCTCGGCGTAGATGGCGAACCGCGAGGGCGCCTCGCGCACGAGCGTGTTCCCGACGTCGACGAACAGGGCCTTGATCGGCATGGGCTTTCGACCGAGGCTGATCGTCGCAAATCGGACCCGCAGGATGGAATCGAACCCGAGATGGATGCACGTGGTCGTGGCCGGACTGGCCCTGACCCTCGTGGCGGGCTGCCGCTCGGGGCGCGCGCGTCGTGTCCAACCGGGCGAGCCCGATCCCAAGGCCGCGGCCGCGGCGACGCAGCGCGGCGACTGGCGGGCGGCGGCGGGGCGCTGGTGGGCGGTCTGGCTGGCCGCGCCAGAAGGGGACGCGCGGGCCTGCGCCGAGGCCGCACGCGCGCTGCTCGAGCTGGGCGACGCGGAGAGCGCGGGCAACCTCCTCGATCAGGGCTTGGCGCGCTTCCCGAAGGACGCGAACCTGCACGAGTGGAAGGCGCGCTCGCTCGAGAAGCTCGGCTTCCGTCGGCCCGCGGAGGAGTACCTGGAGCGCGCGTTGGCGCTGGAGCCGAACCGCGCCAGCGCGCTCCTGGCGCTGGGTCGCGTGCGCGCCGACCTGGGGCTCGATGCCAAGGCCGTGGCGCCGCTCAGGCAGTACGTCACGCAGACGGGTGGCGACGCCACGAGCTGGGCCCTGCTGGCGCGCAGCCTGCGGCGGTCGCGTGACACGAGCGGTGCGTTCCAGGCCTGGCAGCGCGCGTTCGAGCTGGGCGACCCGCGCGTCGAGGAGCTCTTGTCGGCCGCGACGCTGGCCCAGGATCCCGATCTGCGCGCGACACACCCGGAGGCGGCCACGGTCTGCCGCGGCTGGCTGGAGCGCGCGCTGGCCAAGGACCCGATGTGCACGCGCGCGCACTTCCAGCTCGGGCTCCTGGCCCAAGACCTGGGTGCCTACGAGCAGGCCGTGGCGTACTACCGCCGCGCCGTCGAGACCGATCCGGCCTGCCTCATGGCGATCACGAACCTCGCGATCCTCTACTCGGGTGCGGGGGACGAGGAGGGGACGCGGCAGATGGTCGCGCTGGCCCTGGACCTGGAGCGTGACTCGGACCGCCGCCGCGCGCTCCAGCGCCTGGTCGAGCCGTTCGACAAGAAGGGCGAGCCCGCCGACCCGAACGATCCAGAGCGCTGAGCGCGCGCGGCCCGTGCTCAGCGGCCCACGATCCGGTCGACGATCTCCTCGATCTTGCGGCTCAGCTCCTCGGCGAAGTCGTCGCCGAAGTCGTTCGCGATCACGTCGATCTCCTCGAACATGTAGCGGCCTGTCGAGCGGCTGAAGGGGATTCCGTACTCCCACTTGTTGCCGTCGGAGGCATGGATGACGACCTCGATTTGGTCGTCGCCTTCCACCGGGTTCACCGTGAACTTCGTGACGTCGTAGCTGGGCATCGCAGGCGCGAGCGTAACCCGGACCCGCTCATTTCTCCCAGGGCTGCACCACGCGCCAGACCTCGAAGTCGTGCCACGTGTGCGTGGCGAAGCGCTCCACGAGCACCCAGCCCGCTTCCATCAGCTCGGCTTCGCGGACGCCCGCCGCGAGCTTGTGATCCTCCGGAGGTCCGACCGGCAGCTTCCCGGGCTTGTACTCCAGGATCGCCAGCCGCCCGCCCGGCGCGAGCACCGAGCGCAGCCGGCGGAAGTAGGCCACGCGGTCGCGCAGATGGTGGTAGGTGTCGCCCACGAACACGAGATCGAGCCGCCCGGGCGGGAAGTGCGGATCTTCGAACGAGGACAGCACCGGGACGACGTTGCGCACGTCGGCCTCGCGCAGCGCGGAGCGCAAGGCGTCGAGCTGGCCGGGCTCCACGTCGCTCGCGAACACGAGGCCGTCCCGCACGGCGCGCGCCAAGGGCAGCGCGAAGACCCCGGGGCCACAACCGAGGTCGCCCACGAGCGCGTCCTCCGCGAGCGACAGGCGCGTCACGACCTCGTCGACTCGTAGCTCGGCGATACGGGCTGGGTCGGCGAGGCGCGCGGCATAGCGAGCGACGTCGGGATCGCCGTGCGGATCCCGGTTCGGGCGGTGCGCGGGGCTCGGGGTGGCCGCATGATCGCCCGCGTCGTGCGCGTGCTGAGCGCCGGCCTGCGCGGCGACGGGCTCCGGCCCGGCTGTCCCGGACGGGGCCGGCCCGGGGGCGGTCGGCGTGCTGCCGCACGCGGCCAGGAGCGCCAGGCCAAGAGCGAAGAGGCGCGTGTTCATGCCGCTGACCTCGACACGTCCACGGCGGGGTGTCAAGAGCGCCCTGCATCCGCGCCGGCCGCGCCCGCGAAGACCCGCGGGGCGCGCGGCGCCGCCCCGCGCCGTGATCGAGTCGCTCGCGTCCATCGCAGTCCCGGTCCACACCGCCTCGACCCTGGCGCTGTTCGGCCTGATCTGGCTGGTGCAGATCGTGCACTACCCGCTCATGGCGCAGGTCGGTCCGGCCGCATTCCGCCGCTGGCACGACCGCAACCTGCGTCTCACGACCTGGGTCGTGGGGCCGTTCATGTTGGCTGAGGTGGCCAGCGCGCTGCTCCTCCTCGCAGCACCACCGAGCCACGTCGCGCCCTGGCTCCCGGTTCTCGGGGCTCTGCTCGTGCTGGCGGTGTGGGTCTCCACGGCGGTGCTCCAAGTGCCGATGCACCGGCGCCTCGAGGCCGGCTGGGATCCACGCGCGCACCGCCTCCTGGTGCGCTCGAACTGGCTGCGGACGGGGCTCTGGACGGCGCGCGCGGGTGTCGCGCTGGCCATCGCTGGCTGAGCGGACGCGGACCTCCCGAGCCGCCTCCTTCGTACAGCCTGCGTCCGCCCTGAATCCGCGCGCAGCGCGTGGCTCGAACGCTCCGCCGTAGACCACGCGTCAACCCACGTCAGGCCGGCGCCGATCCGGCCGCACACGCACAGGAACGACCCATGAAACTCGCTCTCAGCACCTCTGCACTCGCCGCCTTCCTGCTGCTCGCGCCGGCCTTCGCCGGCGACGAGTCGAAGTCCTGCACCGCCCCGCTGAGCGCCGGCGAGGGCCGCGGCTCGGACATCGTCTCCACGGCCGTAGCCGCCGGGAACTTCAAGACGCTGGCGAAGGCGCTCGAAGCCGCGGGCCTGGTCGAGACGCTGAAGGGCCCGGGTCCCTTCACGGTCTTCGCGCCGACGGACGAGGCCTTCGCGAAGATCCCGCGCGAGACGTTGGAGAAGCTCCTGAGGCCGGAGAACAAGGCCCAACTCGCCAGCGTGCTGACCTACCACGTCGTGCCCGGCAAGGTGCAGGCCGAGGACGTCGTCAAGCTCAAGGCCGCCGCGACGGTCAACGGCCAGCGCGTCGACATCCAGGTCGTCGAGGGCACGGTCTCCATCGACGGCGCGCGCGTCGTCAAGACGGACATCCTGTGCGCGAATGGCGTCATCCACGTCATCGACGCCGTCGTGATGCCGAGCTCCGCGAGCATCGTCGAGACCGCGCAGCGCGCCGGCACGTTCGGCACGCTGCTGGCCGCCGCCCAAGCTGCCGGGCTGGCCGACACGCTCGCCAAGGACGGGCCCTTCACGGTGCTGGCGCCGACGGACGCGGCGTTCGCGAAGCTCCCCGCGGGCACGGTCGAGGGCCTGCTGAAGCCCGAGAACAAGGACCAGCTCGTCGCGATCCTGAAGGCCCACGTGATCCAGGGTCGGGTCTTCTCCGACCAGGTCGCGAAGCTCACCGCGGCGCGCACGTTGGGCGGCGTCGAGATCGCGATCAAGGCCGCGAGCGGCCGGGTCGAGATCGGAGGCGCCAACGTCTCCGCCACCGACATCGACGCCAAGAACGGCGTGATCCACGTGATCGATGCGGTGATCCTGCCCAACTGAGTCCGGGCCGCACGAGCGGACATGGAACAGTGCGGAGGCCGGGCATCACACCCCGGCCTCCGCACTCGTGTACTCACGCGGTCGAGCCGCAGCCCGGGACGCGACCCTCAGGCACTGCGACGCGGCTGCTGCGCGGCGGCTTCGTTGAACTTGGCGATGCTGCGCTGGCGCTCGTCGACGTAGCGTTGCAGCGCGACCGAGTAGCGCTCGATGCCGCCGTTGGCCTCGAACTCCAGGCCGACCAGCATGTTCTTCGTGAAGGCCCTCAGCCCCGCGACGCGCGCGCGGCAGGCGATGGTCGCGGCGGACCCGGGCAGCGTGAGCGTGACCTCGACGCGGCTCTTCTCCACCAGGCCGCTGAGCTGGTCAGCAGTCGCCAGGATGCCGACGCCACCCGTGGAGATGTCGTGGACCTTGGCCTGGAGTTCCCCGCCCTCCCAGCGCACCTTGACCGGCACCTTGGTGGTGAAGTCCGGCATGACGCGCTGGCTGCGGCGCCGGTTGAACCAGCGCGCGTAGAAGGAGTCGATCTGCTTGACGACCTCGGAGATCCGCGGGAAGCGCAGGCCATAGCGCACCGTGGCGCCGACCTGGGAGACGGTCACCACGAGGGCCTCGGTCTCGACTTCCTTGGGCCGCGAGAAGTGCTTGATCCGCACGCGGACCTTCGTCCCCTCGACGAGCTGGAGATCCTTCGACTGCGGGACGACGATGCCCGCGCCGCCGACGGAGACGTCCGAGCACTGGCCCACGACGCGCCGCCCGTCCGGGCACTCGATCGAGGCTTCGAGCTGCGAGCCGGCCTGCTTCTCCACGCGATACTGCTCGCGCACCTCGCGCGCACCCTCGTAGGCGCGCGCGCGCGTGGTCTCGATCGTGACAGGCTTCGGTTGTTCGTTCAGGGGGATGGCCATGTCGTCCTCGGGGCGCGTGGGTCGGGAACTCGCCCTCCGCCGGGCTTGAATCGGCAGGCCTACCCGTGCGGCCCGAGCCCTCGCCCGGGATTCCGTGCCACGCTCCGGCCTGTCACACTGCCCGCCGTCCCATGCGCCTCGCTGCCGCCCTGCTGTTCGCCGCCGTCGCGGCCCCCCTCCCGGCAATCGTTTCCGGGTGCGGGACGCTCTCCGCGCCGCCGCCGCTGCGCGCCCCGCCCCTCGCGGTCGAAGCTGCACCGCACGCCGGGACTCCGCTCACGGGCCCGTTGGCGGTCGTCGAGCCGGACGCGGCGGCCGCGCCGTTCGCGGTGCGCTTGCGGGGCGCGTGGGTCGAGCAGTCGGTCCGGACCGAGGAGAGCCTCGCCACGCGGGCCGGGCTCGTGCTGGCGCTCGGCGAGTCCGATCCGTTGCGCCCCTTCGCGCGGCGCGCGGACGCCGTGGGACTGCTGCGCGGCGCACAGGCGCGCGCGGTGCTCGCGGACCTCGATGCGGGACGGCTGGGGCGAACGAGCCCGGCCTGGGACGAGCGCGCGACGCTCGACGCTGGCACGACGCTCCGCGTGCGCGCGACGGGCGACGCCGCGCTCGGCGCGCCGTCGATCGTGCTCGACGCGGCGCGCGCCGGTCCAGCCGCCGAGGCGCGCCTGGCCGTGCGGCTCGGGCTCGACGAAGACCCCGAGCGCGAGACGGTGGTCCTGGAGGACGCGCTGCGCACGGGCGAGGGCCCGATCGTCCTGGTCTTCCCGCGCGTCGCCGGGCTCGACGAGGCAGCCGCGCTCCTGGCCCTGATCGAGGCCGTGGAGGCTGGCCGCGACGCCCCGGCAGGGGATCGCGTGCGGGCCTCCGCGGCGGCCGCGGAGGGCCGGCGGCGCGCGCTGGAACGCTCCGAGGAGGAGCGGCGCGAGATCGAGGCCCTGCTCGGCCAGCTCGACCGACCCAAGGAGCGCCGCGCACGGCTCGTGACGCTGGCGGGCTGGTGTGGCGCACCGCTCGCACTCGACCTGGCGCTGATCGCTGCGGAGGCCGACCTGGCCGAGTTCGCGACCGCCGCGCGCGCGGCGCTCGCCGAGCACGGCGACCGCCGTTCCTCCGCCTGGCCGCTGGAGCGCGCGGCCTGGCTCTTCGTCGCGCGACGCGCGGTGCAGGGCACGCTCGCGCCGGAGCTGTCCGGCGTGCTCGCCCGGCAGGGAGGCGAGGCCGCGCGCTTCCCGGGCGCGATCGAGGACCTCTTGCGGGGCGTGCAGGACGTCGCCGCGCTCGTGCAGCGCCTGGCGGCGGAGAACCGCATCCTCCTGGAGGACGCTTCGCCCGCGGCGCGCGCGCGCGCGTTCGACTGGCTGCGCGCGCGCGGGCTCGCGCCGGAGGGTTACGACCCGTTCGGCACGCTCCACGAGCGCCGCGCGGCGCTGCAGCGCGCCGAGGCTGCCGCCGCGCACGTGTCCGAGGGCGGCGGCTGATGGGCGACGCCCGCCGCGTTGGCGCTCGACGCTGGGCGCTCCTGGCGCTGCGCGTCGCGCTGGTCTTGCTCGCCGGGCGCCTGCTGCTCGCCGCGTTCGCGCCGGCCGCCGCCCAGCTCGCGGCGCGCGCCCACGGCGTCGACGCGGAGTGGACGCGCCTGCGCCTCCACGTCCTGCGTGGCGCGATCGAGATCGAGGATCTGCGCTGCGCGCTGCGTGCCCGGGAGGGCGAGCCGTCCAGCGCGCCGTTCCTCTGCGTCGAGACGCTGCGCGCCGACCTCGCCGTCCGCGACCTTCTGCGCGGGGAACTGCGTCTGAGCCGTGCCGAGGCGCGCGGTGTCGATCTGCGCCTGGAGCGCCGCGCGGATGGCTCGTTGCCACTCCTCGACGCGCTGGCGGCCACCGCGCCCGATCCGCAGGGCGAGGAGCCCGCGCCGCTCTCGTTCCTGCCAGCGGTGCGCGTCGACGCCCTGCGGGCCTCGAGCGTCCGTCTCGACGTGCACGACACCCTGGCCTCGGGGGAGGATCGCCACCAACGCTTCGAGCTCGATCTGCGAGCCGACGACCTCGGGTATCCCGACCGGCGGGCGCAGGTCGTCCTGCTCGCGACGGCGCCGAACCTGCTCGATCAGGCGCGGCTCGAGCTCGCGATCGAGACGCGCCCTGACGACGCCTTCGTCACGGGCGACCTCCAGGTGCGCGGGCTCCAAGGCGAGTCCGCAGCACCCTGGGTCGCCACGGCGCTGGGCGTCCAGCGCGTCCGCGGCGATCGATCCGCGAGCTTGGGGCTCAACTCCCGCTTCGACGCTCGCCTGCGCGTCGAGGGCGCGCAACGCGACGGGATCGCGGCCTCGATCGGGCCGCTCGCGATCCACGCCTGGGCGGCCGACGGGCGCGTCCTGGCGCGGGTCGCAGACCTCCAGCTCGAGGTCGCCGCGCTGCGCGCCAGTGGGATCCGTGTGACGAGCGCGGGGGTCCACGACGCGGCCCTCGACGTGCGCATCGACGCCGACGGCGCGCCCTGCGCCCTGGGCTTCGCGTTCCAGGACCTGTCCGCTGCCGAGCCGCGCAGCTCTGCGCGCGCGACCCGCGCGGCCCCCGCTCCCGCGGACCACGGGGCGCCCGGACCGCCCTTCGCCGTCGTCCTGGACGTCCTGGAGGCACGCTCCGTGCAAGCCTCGTTCACGGACGAGCGTCACGAGCCGCCGGTCGCGCTGACCCTGGACGTCGAGCGCGCGCTGCTCGCGGGCGTCGACACGAGCGGTGCCCGCGCCGAGCCGTTGCGGTTCGAGGTCGTGGCGTCGGCCGACGGAGTCGTGGGCCGGATCGAGGCGCGCGGCGCCGCCGCGCTGTTCGGCGCGCGCCAGGCGCTCGAGGCGGAGCTCGAGGCGCGCGGGTTGCGACCCGACGCGCTGGGGCCGTACCTCGCCGAGCTGGGGCTCGCCAGCACGCTCGTCGACGGAGTGCTCAAGGCGCGCCTCGTCGGCACGGGTCGTGCGACGCCGGGCGGCGGCCTGGAGGGCGATCTGCGGCTCACGGGCGTCCAGCTCGCCGACGGCGAGCGGATCTGTGGCGTGCGCGCGGTCGAGGCCCTGGGCGTGGCCTACGAGCCCGCCCGTCCGACCCTGCGCATCCGCGACCTGCTCGTGCGCGGCACGGACGTCACGCTCCAGCGCCTTGCGGACGGCGCGCTCGCGGGGCTCGGGCTGCGCACGAGCGAGAGCCGCTCGACGCGGCGCGGGCTCGCCGGCCGCGCGCCGGCCGAAGCCCGCTCGTCCGTGGCCGGACTCCCAACGCCCGCTTCCGCCGCGCCGTCGCCGTTGCCGCGCGTCGAGATCGAGCGTCTGGCCGTGATCGAGAACCGCCTGTCCTGGCGCGACGAGCAGCTCGCGCGGCCCGTCGACGTCGTGTTCGACGACTGCGGGCTCGAGGTGCGCGATCTGCGACTCTTCGGCCGCGCCGGCGAGCACGAGCGCGCCACGGCCCAAGTCAAGCTCTGGTCGCGCGCCGCGGCGCTCGTCAGGGACGTCTCGGTCGCGGGCACGCTGACCACGCGGCCAGGCCCGCTGGACCTGGCGCTCGAGCTGGAGGTCGGCGTTCGAGGGGTCACCGCGGCCGAGCTGCAGCCCTACATCGATCCGACCGGCCTCCAGGAGCAGCTCGTCGACGCCTCGATGGCGGCGCGCGTCGCGCTACAGGTCGCCCGCGATGCCGTCGGCTGGCGCGGCGAGCTCGAGCTCGCGGAAGCACGGCTCGAGAACGGGGGGCGCACCGTGCTCGGCGCGACGCTGCTGGGCGTGCGCGGCGTCCGACTCGAGGGCGAGCGAGTGCGCATCGAGCTGGTCGACGTCACCGACGCGCACGTGCACGTCGCGCGCGACCCCGTCGGCGCGCTGCTGGCGCTCGGTCTGCGCATCCCGCTGGAGATCTTCCGGCGGGGCGAGTCGGCTGCGGAGGGGAGCAGCGCCGGGGCCTCGTCGGTCGAGCAAGCGCTCGCGGCGCTGCCCGCTGTGCAGATCCGCGCCGTGCGCGTGTCCAACGCCGCGCTCCACTGGCGGGACGCGACCTCCGAACCCGCGATCGAGGCCGTCGCGCGGCTCGAACTCTCGGCGGACGGCGTCACGACCCGTTCGGCGCGGAACAAGTGGTTCCCCTTCGCACTGGTCGCGGCCGTCGAGGGAACGGCGAGCGAGGTACGCGTCGATGGCGCGGCGCGCCTGGGCCCGCGCGGCGCTGGGCTGCAGCTCGACCTGCGCGCGCGCGGCTTGCGCGCCGGGAGCCTGGCCCCCTACCTCCCGGCGGGCGTCGCCTGCGAGCTCGTGAACGGCGAGCTCGACGCACGCGCCGGCCTGGAGCTGGACGCACACGAGGCGGGCGGACTGCAGGGGCGCATGGAGCTCTCGCGGGTGCGCCTGGCCGAGGCCGGAGTCGCGGAGCCGCTGGCGGCGCTCGAGCGGTTCGAGGTCGCGCTCGAGCGCGTCGATCCAGCCGCGGCGCTGTTCGAGATCGGTCGGGTGTCCGCCTCCGGTCTGGTGCTCCAGGCGCGCCGCGGCGCAGACGAGCGCCTGCACGCGCTGGGCTTCTCCAGGGCGCCGCGGGTCGCGGCGGAGGCGGAGGTCGATGGCGCGCGTCGCGCGCCGGACCTCACGCCGCCGGGCGCGCCGCGCGTGGTGCTGGGCGGGCTCGATCTGGAGCTCGCACGTGGCACGTTCCGCGACGAACTCGTCGGTGCGGATCCGATCGAGCTCAGCGGGCGCGTGAGCACGCCGTCGGGACAGGTGCTCGTGGACCCCGAACCGGAGAATCTGGCCCCCTTCGTCGTCGAGCTCGAGGCGCGCGCGGCGCCGTTCGCCCGCTCGCTGCGGACCGAGCTGCGCATCGCGCCGTGGTCCGAGCAGCCCGAGATCGCCCTCGCGTTCACCGCGGAGGGCCTCTCCGGCGCGGGCGTCGGGGCCTTGGGGCGCGGGCTCTCGACCTGGGTGGACGGCACGTCGCTCACGGAGGGCGTCGCGACCGGCTCGGCCCGTGCGCGCCTCGCTTGGCGCCGGCGCTCGCCGCTCGACCTCGACCTGCGCGCGGGCTTCGCAGCGGAGGTCGAGGTCGGCCGCCTGGAGTTCCGCGACGCGCCGGGGGGACGCGTGCTGCTCGCGCTCGAGAGCGCCGCAGCCGACGTGGCACGCGTGGACCTGGCGACCGGCGACGTGCACCTGCGGACGCTGGAGCTCGTGCGGCCGCAGTGGCTCGCGCGTCGCACGCCGGCGGGCTTCGAGCTCCTGGGGCTCGTGCTGCACCCGGAGCTCAGGTCGTCGCCCGCGCCGGCGGCTCCGGCCGACAGCGCCGAGCCCGGGGCCTCCCCCCGGCGCGCGCGCGCTGAGCTCCGCGTCGACGAGCTCTTGGTGCGCGGCATCGACGTGCTGCTGCGCGACGACGCCGTAGAGCCTCCGGCCGTGCTGCCGCTCGTCGACCTCGATCTCGTCGTGCAGCGCTTCACGACGCGCGCCTTCGAGGAACCGCGCGTGATCCGCTTCGACGCGTGGCTCGGTGCCGGCCGGGCGTCCATGCCGCATCCGACGCGCGCCGCGAGCGTCGTGACGGGCTTGGCCAGCGCGGTCGGCGGTGCGCTCGCCGGCCGCCGCGAGGAGCTGCGCTACGAGGAGCGGCTGGTGTTCCAGGAGGCGGCGCTCACGGGCCGCATCCAGTTCGTGCCTTCGCTCTCGGGCCATGCGCAGGCGACGCTCTCCGGCCTGGAGCTCCTGGGCTTCACGGGCACGGCCAAGCAGGAGGGCGTCGACGTGGGCGATGGGACGCTCGACGCCTCGGTGCGCCTGCGCTTCCGCGGCGAGGAAGGCGTGCGCGTCGACAGCGAGCTCGTGTTCAGCGGGCTCTCGCTCTCGGAACCCAAGAGCGGTCCCATCGAGGCCTACCTCACGCTGCCCGTGCCGCTGGATACCGTGCTGTTCCTCCTGGAGAACGCCGACGGCGAGCACCGCATCCCGGTCGGCTTCACGCTGGACGCGGCCGGACTCACGCGCGCGCGGATCGCGGGCGCGGCGGCCTCGGCAGCGGCCAGCGTGATCGGCAGCGCCGTGGCGTCCGCGCCGTTGCGCGTGATGTCGACGTTCACGGACCTGTTCGGGATCACGGGGGGCGGCGCCGAACAGCCGCCGACCGCCAGCGTGGCGTTCGGCCCCGGCGACGCGGCGCTGCCGCCCGCGGCCCACGCGGCGCTGGAGCCGCTGGTGCAGAAGCTGCTGGCCGACGCCGACTGGGTCGTGCAGGTCCAGCACCGCCTGGGAGCCGCCGACGTCGAGCGCGCGACGCGTCTGGCGAACCCGCCGCCGGAGGTCTGCCGCGAGATCGCCGAGGGACTGCGCGCGCGACGAGCCGAGATCGCACGGTCGCGCACGGAGCTCGCCGCCGAGGTGCGTGCCGACTGGGCGGCGGGGGACAGCGCCACGGCCGCAGCCGGCACCCAGCGCCTGCGCGCGCTGGACGCCGAGGCTGGCCATCTGGAGGACGCGCTGGACCGCGTGCTGGAGCACCTGAAGCCCGGCGCCGAGCGTCACGACGCGAAGCGCGCGCGCGCCGCCGCGCTGGCCGTGGCGCGCGCGCGGGTCGAGGCGCTGCGCGCGTGGTTCGTGTCGCGGGGGATCCCGCGCATCGAGGAGCGCTTCGAGGCCAAGCCCCCGACGTTCGACCTGGCAGCGGACGGCGCGGGCGGCACGATCCTGGTCGTGCTCCGCGAGCGGCCGCGCTGACCGTCAGCGCCGTTCGAAGACGCCCACGAGCGACAGCCCCTTGAGGCCCGGCACGTGGTCGAGCAACGCCAGCGCTGGCATCAACGCGTTGATGACCTTGAGCTTCCCCGGCGAGATGCTCTTCGAGTAGTTCGTGCTCTCGGCGCGCTTGCGGCGATAGCCCCACGCTCCGGCCGGGTTCATCGGCCGCACGCAGAGCGTCGCGAAGCCTTCGCGCTCGAACAGCTCGCGCAGCGGAGCCGCGTCGTAGCGCCGGTAATGCCCCGAGGCCTGGTCCATCGGGCCGTAGAGCGCGCTCTGGGCCGGGACCTTGACGATCGCCCGGCCGCGCGGGCTCAGGCGAGCGCCGAGCTTGCGCACGAAGGCCGCGTCGTCCTGGAAGTGTTCCAGCACGTCGAGCGCGATCACGGCGTCGGCCTGGACGTCGGCGATCTCGTGCCAGTCACCGCGCAGGTCGACCCGCCGCGGCTCGACCCGCTGGCGCGGGTACTCGCGGCCGAGGCGCTCCAGGAGCGCGTCGTTCACGTCGACCGCGACGACGTGCTCGACCTTCGCGACGTAGTGCCGCAGGACGAAGCCCGCGCCGCAGCCCAGCTCCAGGATCGTGCCGCGCGGCAGGAAGCGCGCGAAGCGCGCCGCGATCCAGCCGTAGTAGTTGGGCAGGAGCGCCATGCGGTCCTGCGCCTCGTGGTAGACGAGGTTGGGACGGTCGAGCGTGGATTCCGGATCCAGGGTCACGCGACCGCCATCCTACCGGTCGCGGCGCCGTCGGATCGTGGTGCCCGCGATGGTGCCTGTCCCCGTGACGCCGTGACCGGGTCGAGAGCCCACCTGCGGACCTCCACGAGCGCAACGGGCAGCGCGCCGACCTTGGGAAGCCTCGTCGCTCGTGCGCCGTCGCCGGCCCGCGGCATCAGTCCGACGCCGCTGCCAGGGCGATCGGCAGGCCCGCGCGCACGAGCCCGCCGCGCACGACGCGGCACACGAAGCCGCTGCGGCCGACCATCAGCTCGGGAAAGCGCGGGTCGAGCTTCTTCAGCGTGCCGCAGGGCGCGCGCACGTCGTGGATCTCGAGCAGGAGCTCCTCTCCGACCAGCAGTCGGTCGCCCGGGCGCAGCGCGGCGAGATCGAGCCCGGCCGTGAGCAGGTTCTCGCCGAAGGTCCCCGGCGCGTCGCACGGCACGCCGTCGGCCTTCAACGTCCGGTAGTCCTCGATCGCGAACAGGCACACGGCGCGGTCCGCCCCCCCGTGCCGCTGGAAACGATGCCGGTCGCCGACGAGCCCCAGCTGCTCGACGAGCGCCTCCTCGACCGGGTGCTTCGGGATGCCGCCGGGTCCGAGGCACACCGCCAGCACCACGCCGCGCGTCACGGCGCGGGCATCCCGCCCTGCTTCAGGAACAGGTAGTAGAGCTGCCCTTCCTGCCGCGTCGCGCCGGCGATCTTCTCGGCCTCGTCGCCGACGCCGACGTACACGTCCGCGCGGCCGGCAGTGCGGATCGCGCCGCCCGTGTCCTGATCGAGCAGGAAGCGACCCAGCTCGGCGCCGTACTCGGTCCCGATCCGGCCCTCGGCCCAGGTCAGCGCGCCGCGCGGGAACAAGCGCTTGTCCGTGGCGATCGAGCGGTAGCCCGTGACGGGCACGTTGAGCGACCCGTGCGGGTTGCCGTCGATCGGCTGGAAGAACACGTAGCTGTCGTTCTTGTTCAGGAACTCCTGGACCTTCGCAGGGTTCTGCTTGGCCCAGGCGCGGATCGAGGCCAGGCTGACGCCGTCCTTGGGCAGCTCCTTGGCGTCGATGAGCGCCTTGCCGAGCGAGGCGTACTCGCGGCCGTTCTTGCCGGCGTAACCCAGCTTGAGCATCTCGCCGTCGGGCAGCTCGATGAAGGCCGAGCCGTTCACGTGCGCGATGTAGGCGTCGATCGGGTCCGCGATCCAAGCCAGCTCCAGCTTCTTGTTCCTGAGCATGCCGCTGGCCTCGATGACCCGGCGCGTCGGATAGGGCTGCGTCGCGTTGCCGACCCTCTGTCCCAGGATCTCGCCCTCCGGGCCCTTCAGGAGGTCGGGCGGCAGGGCATAGAGCGGATGGCGGTACTCGGCCGTCGCGACGGTCGAACCGCGCAGGATCGGCGTGCAGTAGGCCGTGAACAGCACGCCGCCCCCGCGGCCGTCCCAGCCGGCGCTCTTGTAGACCGTGAACTCACGCTCGAGGCGCGAGTCGAACTCCTCCGCGCTCTTCGAGGTCGTGAGGATCTCCTTGAACCGCTCGAGGCTCGCCAGCGCCCGCTCGAGGGTGACGCCCTCGATGGGGAAGTGGCGCGCCGAGGTCTTCTTCTTCGTCCAGGCGATCGAGTGATCGAGCGCGGGCAGGATCTCGGCCCGGCGCGCGAAGTCGGCGCGGAAGTCGGGCCGCCTGTCGCCGGGGCCGAGCGGCAAGAGCGCGGGCGCGCCCTCGGGGAGCTCCTTCGAGTAGTCGGGCTGGGCCGACTTGCAGGCGGCGAGCAGGGCCAGGGCGGCGGCGAGGAGGGTGGTGCTGAGGCTGCGCATGGTTTCGACTCCAGAGGTGCGACCGGAGTCTGCCTTCCCGCACGATCCGATTCACGCCCCGTCCGTGGTCGAGTCACTCGTCCGCGCTCGCGCTTGCCGGCCCGACCGGGCGCAGCGAGACTCTGCGCTCCGTGCCGTGCCTCATCGGATGTCTGGCGCTGTCGTTTCCGCGCCTCGCGATCGTCCTCGTCTTCCTGTTCTCCGACTACCTCGGGCGGGCGTACGAGACGAACTTCTGGCCGTTCCTGGGCTTCCTGTTCCTGCCCTGGACGACGCTGGCCTACGCGGTCTCGATGAACGAGAACGCCGGGCAGCTCTCGGGGTGGTTCGTCGCGCTCTACGTGCTGGGCCTGCTCATGGACTTCGGCATCGTGGGCTTCGGTCGCGGCCGCCGCCGGCAGCGCGGGCCGGGTGGCGACGCGGGCGGTGCTCACGGACCCGGGGGCCCCGCGCCCCGCTCGATCGACGTCCGCGGCGAGCGCGTCGGCTGAGCCCTGGAGCCAGCCGTCGTCGGCCCAGCCGTCGCCGGCGAGCGCTCTCGCCGCGCCACGTGCCCAAGGGGGACCTTCCAGCCAGCTGCGCCGGACCGTCAGCGCCGGCCCTCGAACACGACGCTGCCCTCGATCACTGTCGCCAGGCAGTGCGACGTGTACTCGAACGGATCACCGTCGTAGAGCGCGAAGTCGCCGTCCTTGCCGACCGCCACGCTGCCCAGGCGCGCCTCGACGCCCAGGATGCGCGCCGCGTCGATCGTGATCGCGCGCAACGCGGCGTCCGGGCCCAGCCCGTGAGCGGCGGCGATCGCGGCCTCGTAGAGCACGACGCGCGTCTTGGGGACGTAGCTCTCGTAGCCGCTCTGGAACGCGAACAGGATGCCGGCGTCGCGCAGCTTCGTGGGCGTCGAGCGGCTGGCGTTCTCGAGCTCGCCCCAGAAGCGGGCCATCGGCGGGTGGGCCAGCACGGGCACGACCGCGGCGCGGATCGAGTCGAGGACCACGTAGGCCTCGGCGGCCCCGTCGAGCACGAGGCGGAACCCGAACTCGCGCTGGAGGCGCAGCGCGCTCTCGATGTCCTGATGGCGTTGCGCGGTGACGAGCAGGGGCACCTTCTGCTGCAGCACGTCGACCAGCGCCTCCTTGCGCAGGTCGCGGTCGGGGCGCTTCGCGGCATCGCCGCCGGCGTTGGCGACCTTGACCGCGTACTCCTGGGCACCGATCAGTGCCTCGCGCAGCAGGGCGACCTGCTTGCCTGCCGTGCCCGGGCCCTTGCCCGGACCGTCCCCGCGGGCGTCCTTGCCCAGGGTCGCGGCGATCATGGCGCGCGGGACGATCACGGCCTCGTCGACCGTGCCGCCACGCGTCTTGGCGATCAGCGTCTGACCGGTGATCAGCGCATTCGGGCCGTGGCCGGTGTGGAGCGTCGTGACGCCGAAGCCGCGCACCCACTCGACCAGGCGCTCGCGCGCGTTGTAGGCATCGATCGCGCGCAACTCGGGCTGGATCGGCCCGCTGGGGTCGTGCTGGTCCTGGTCGTGCGGCTGGTTCAGGTGCCCGGCCAGCCCGATCACGCAGTGCGCGTCGACGATTCCGGGCGTGACGACCGCGGCGGAGAGCGTGCGCATCCCGGTCGGGATCGGCGTCGAAGCGGCGGGGCCGAACGCCGCGATCTGGCCGGCGCGCACCACGACCACCGCGTCGCGGATCGGCGCGCTCTCCGCGGTGTGCAGCAGGCCGGCCCTGATGGCCAGGTCCTGCGCCGCCGACACGGGCACGAGGAGGACGAGCGCGAGCAAGGCGAGTGAGCCGTTCATCTCAGCGGTCCCCTCCGGCCAGGCAGCAGACGGTCTCCACGCGCGGGTGGCCGACGCCCCAGCCGCCGTCGGCGTAGCGCCGGTCGGCCTCGCGAGCGAGGTCGAAGACCTTCTGGCCCTCGACCCAGGTCTCCTCGACCTTGGTGTAGACCGAGAGCGGATCGCCCGAAAGGACGATGAAGTCGGCGTCCTTGCCGGGCTCCAGCGTGCCGACGCGGTCTTGGAGGTCGAGCATGGCGGCTGCGTTCCTGGTCAGGCCGGCGAGCGCCGTCTCGCGCGTGCAGCCGGCCCGCACGGCCAGCGCGGCGCTGCGCAGGAAGAGTCGCGAGTCGGTGATCCAGTCGTCCGTGTGGAACCCGACCAGGTGCGCCGCGCCACGCTGCTCGAGCTCGGCTGCCGAGCGCGCGTCGAAGTCCGCCGCCTCGAGCTTGCCGCCGGGCGTGTCGATCACGATCAGCGAGCACGGGGCCTGCGCCGCCACGATCTCGTCGGCCACCTTCCAGGCCTCGCTGACGTGGTGCAGGACCACCCGGAAGCCGAACTCGCTCGACAGGCGCAGCACCGTGACCACGTCGTCGTGGCGGTGCGTGTGGTGGTGGACGATGCGCTTGCCCGACAGGATCTCGAGCAGGCCCTCCAGGGCCAGATCGCGCGCCGGCCGCTTCTCGGCGTCGTCGCCGGCCGCGTCCAGCTTGCGCTTGTACTCTTGCGCTGCGACGAACTGCTCGCGCACGAGCGCCGCCGACTTCCCGCGCGTGCCCGGGAACGGCGGCGGATCCTGGCTGTTCGTGCCGTTCGCCATCTTCATGCCGCCCATCGGCGAGCCGTCCGCGAAGCGGTAGACGAGCCCTTCGATGGTGTCCGCGTCCCGATTCTTGAGGTAGATCGTCTGGCCGCTCATCAGGTGACCGCTGCCCGACATCACGTTGAGCGTCGTGATGCCGCCGGCCTGCGCGCGTTGCAGTCCGGAGTCGCGGCAGTTCACGGCGTCGAGCATCCGCACGCCGGGCTGGATCGGCGCGCTGGAGTCCGCGCCCCAGCCGCCGCCGACGTGGCTGTGGGTGTCGACCAGGCCGGGCATCAGCACCTTGCCCTGCACGTCGAGCACGGTGGCCGTCGGCGGGATCGCGACGGCGCCGCGCGTGCCCACGGCGACGATCTTCCCGGCGTGGACTACCAGCACGCCGTCGTCGATCGGAGCCCTCGCGATGGGCAGGATGCGCGCGCCGGCGAACGCCAGCGGCCGTTCCTGGGCCAGAGCGGGCGTGACGAGGAGCAGCGCGAGAAACACCTGACGGGATCGATGCGACATTGCGGCGTGGCTCGGGAGGGTTCGAGCCCGTGAGGTTATGCGCCGCAGACGCCACGCGCACCCCTCGAGGACGAAAGGGGGCTGGCGCGCGAGGCTCAGGGCGGCGATCATGCTCGGCTCGGGATCCCATGACGAACCGCAGCGAAACGCCGTCCACGACGCCGAGCCTGCGCCACAGCCCCTTCGCCGCCCTGCGGCGTGATGGTCCGGCTCCCGCGTCGAGCGTGACCAGCGCGCTGCCCGCTGGACCCGCCACCCGAGCGGCGAGCCCGGATGGCGTGCGGCCCGGCGCGAGCGCCGGGCGCGCTGCGCTCGTCGTGCGACGCGAGAAGAAGGGCCGGGGGGGCAAGGCGGTCACGATCGCCGCGGGCCCCGCGTTGACGGCCTCCGACCTGGAGGCGCTGGCGCGCGCGGCGGCCAAGGCGCTGGGCGCGGGAGCGCGCGCCGAGGACGGCGCGCTCGTCGTGCAGGGCGAGCAGACCGAGCGGCTCGCCGCCTGGCTGGCCGGCCAGGGCTTCACGGACATCGTGCGGGGCAACTGAGGTGGCAGCGCTCCAGGCCGAGGTCGCGCGCCGGCGCACGCTGGCGATCATCAGTCACCCGGACGCGGGCAAGACCACGCTGACCGAGAAGCTGCTCCTGTACGGCGGCGCTCTGCAGATGGCGGGCGCGGTGCGCGCCAAGAAGGGTCAGCGCGCGACCACCTCGGACTGGATGGAGCTCGAGAAGCAACGCGGCATCTCGATCAGCTCCACCGTGCTGCAGTTCGACTACGACGGCTACCGCGTGAACCTGCTCGACACGCCGGGCCACAAGGACTTCAGCGAGGACACCTACCGCGTGCTGACGGCGGTCGACGCGGCCGTCATGGTGGTCGACGGCGGCAAGGGCATCGAGAGCCAGACCCGCAAGCTGTTCGAGGTCTGCGCGCTGCGCGGCGTGCCGATCTTCACGTTCATGAACAAGTTCGACCGGCCCGCCAAGGATCCGCTCGAGCTGCTCGACGAGCTGGAGCGCGTGCTGGGGATCGGCGCCTGCGCCATGAACTGGCCCTTGGGCGACGGGTCCGCGTTCAAGGGCGTGTACGACCGGGCGACGAGGCAGTTGCACCTGTTCGAGAAGGTGCCCAGCGGCATGTACGTCACGCCGACCGAGACCACGGGTCTCGACGACCCTCAGGTGCGCGAGCAGCTCGGCGACGCGCTGTTCGACAAGGTGCGGGGCGAGATCGAGATGATCGAGGGTGCCGGGCACGCCTTCGACCCGCAGGCCGTCCTGGCTGGCAAGCAAACGCCGGTCTTCTTCGGCTCGGGCGTCAACAACTTCGGCGTGCAGTTGCTGCTCGACAACTTCCTGCGCTACAGCTCGCCACCCACTCCGCGACGCAGCGGCGAGCGCGTGGTGCACCCGACCGACGAGCCCTTCTCGGCCTTCGTGTTCAAGATCCAGGCCAACATGGACCCGATGCACCGCGACCGCATCGCGTTCGCGCGCATCGTGTCGGGACGCTTCGAGCGTGACATGCAGGTGCTGCACGCGCAGTCGCGCAAGAAGGTGCGGCTGTCCTCCGCCCACAAGCTGTTCGGCCGCGATCGCGAGATCGTCGACGAAGCCGTGGCCGGCGACGTGATCGGCATCGTGGGCGGGACCGAGTACGGGATCGGCGACACCCTGACGACGGACCCGACCCTGGCCTTCCAGGAGATCCCGCGCTTCGCGCCCGAGCGCTTCGCCCTGCTGCACAACCCGCAGACATCCAAGTTCAAGCAGTTCCGGGAGGGCCTGCGACAGCTCCTCCAGGAGGGCGTCGTGCAGGCCTTCGAGCTGGAGCACTCGGCGGCCAAGGTCCCGCTGCTCGCGGCGGTCGGCGAGCTGCAGTTCGAGGTCCTCCAGCACCGGCTCCAGAGCGAGTACAACGCCGAATCGCGCCTGGAGCCCAAGCCCTGGACGGTGGCTCGCTGGTGGCGCGTGCGACCGGGCGCGGAGTCGAAGCCCGTCGTCTGGCCCACGGGCTCGGCGCTGGCCACGGACCCCGAGGGCGGCCGCGTCGTCCTCATCGAGGAGGCCTGGCAGCTCGAGTACTTCCGCGAGCGTCACCCGCACGTCGAGCTGGCCGTGGAGCCGTTCGCGTTCCTGGAGCGCCGACAGCAGGCCTGAGCGGGCGGGCTCAGCGCAGCGCGCCGATCTGGCGGTCCGCGCCCAGCGGGGCTCGCTCGGCGAGGTCGCGTAGTTGTGCCTGCCATTTCGAGCGGAAGTGCCCCTGGAGCGCGAAGACGTTGTCGAGCTCCAGCGTGTCGCTCTTCACGTCGTACATCTCGAAGCGGTTCTCGCCGGCCGTGTAGACCAGCTTGTAGCGCGCGTCCCGCAGCGCGAGCACCGACGTGCGCGCCTGCGGCGGATGCACCTCGGCCAGGAGCTGCCGCTCGCCGGCTTGCAGGAGCGAGAGCCCCTCCGCGCGCTGGAGCGGGCGCTCGTCCAGCATCTCGAGCAGGGTCGGCACCACGTCGATCAAGCGCACGACGTCGAGCCGCCGCCCGGCCAGCCGGGCACGCGACTCGTCGTTCAGCGGCGGCTTGATCACGAGTGGGACGCGCAGCAACTGGTCGCCCAGCGCGGCGCCGTGGCCGATCTCGCCGTGCTCGCCCAGCGACTCGCCATGTGGCGCGACGAGCACGATGCACGTGCGGTCGTACTGTCCGTTGCGCTCGAGCAGCGCGATCAGGTCGCCGATGGCCCGGTCCACGGACTCGACCTCCAGCCGGTAGCGGGCCCGAATCTCCGCGAGATCGGGGGCGTCGTGCAGCAGCGCGGCGACCTCGATCTCCGCCGCCACCGGTCCCACGGCCTCGAACGACGCCACGAAGGAGCGCGTGGGGCGCCCCAGGGTCCCGGACACGATCGCGACGGGCAACGCCTCGCCGCCACGCGTGGCCTCCAGGCGGGCGACGACGAAGTCCTCGTCGGCCTGGAACTCGATCCGATGTGCTCCTGGCGCGACGTGCAGCGTGCGCTTCCAGGCGCGCGGATCCGACGTGCCGATGCGCTCGAGCGGCTTGCCGTCGAGCACGGCGCGCGCCGCACGGTCGGCCGTGCCATGCGAGGCGTAGGGCGCCACGGGGTCCGCGAACTGCACGAACGCGAACCACGGCGTCTCCGGGTCCGCGCGCTCCAGGATCGGTCCGAGCTCCTGTCCGATCGCCGCAGCCGGCGGCGCGACGTCCGGGTGCGTGCGCGCGATGTGGAAGCCGCGCGCCAGCCCGAGGCCGTCCCCCGGCGCGACCACGTCGGGTGAGGCGAGCACGCCGAAGGTCTGCCAGCCGGCTTCCCGCAGGTGCTCTTGGACCAGCATCAGCCCCGCATCGACCTCCTGACGGTCGACGCGCACGCGACTCGTGGACGGGGTCCGCGCCGACAGCAGCGCCGTCGTCGCCGGCATGGTTGCGGAGCTGTGGGAGAAGCACCAGGCGAACTCGACGCCGGCGCCGGTCAGGCGCTGGATGTTGGGCGTCCGCGGCGCGCCGAGCGCGGTGCGCAGGGCGTCGAGGCGCAGCCCCTCCACGGCGATCACGAGCAGGTTCGTCGGCGGCTCGGGGTTCAAGAGGGAGCAGCCCGCGACCGCAAACGCGGCAGCCCCTGCCGCGGCGGCGGCGAGGCCAGTGACGAGCCAGGGACGGGCGAACACGGGCGGAATCCCCCTGCGATCCGGAAGCGACTTCTCGAGCGGCGCAGGCTGCCACCTGGCCGGTTTCTACCATGTCGCAAACCGGGGACCCGGTTCTTGAGCCCTGCCCACAGGATCCGGCGGGCGGCCCCTGGGCCGCACTCGGGCGAGCCGTCAGACTCTGCGCCCTCCTGGAACGACACATGACCCAGAAGCGCGCGCATCCCCACTTCGACGACCACGGAACGCTGGACTGGACCACCCGCTGGGCCGAGGCCCTGGCCCAGGCCAAGCGCGAGCGCAAGCACGTGTTCGTCGAGCTGGGGCGGGAAGCCTGCGGCCAGTGCCGGGCGCTCGTCCAGAGCGTCGTCCCGCGCCCGGACGTGGCGCCGCTGCTCCAGGCCCACTTCGTGGCGCTGGCAGCCGACGCGGACGACACCGAGAGCGAGGTCGAGGAGCTCGCACTGAACCTGGAGGACGCGATGATGCTGCCCTTCGTCCTGTTCGCCGACGCGGACGGGCGGTTCGTGGATGGGTTGTCGGGCGGCGTGAACCCGGCGCTCTTCGCCGCGACCCTGAAGCGCATCGCCGGCGCGACCTGAGCAAGGACCCACCATGAGCCACCGCATCCAGCGCGCGCTGATCAGCGTCTCGGACAAGTCGGGCATCGAGAACTTCGCGCGCCAGCTCGCCCAGCTCGGCGTCGAGATCCTCTCGACGGGCGGCACGTACGCCGCGCTGAAGAAAGCCGCCGTCCCGGTGCGCGAGGTCAGCGACCACACGGGCTTCCCCGAGATGATGGACGGCCGCGTCAAGACGCTGCACCCCAAGGTCCACGGAGGCATCTTGGCCTTGCGCGACGACCCCCAGCACACGGGGGCCATGGCCGAGCACGAGATCGCGCCGATCGACCTGGTCGTCGTCAACCTCTACCCATTCGAGGCCACGATCGCGAAGCGCGGCGTCACGCGCGCCGAGGCCATCGAGAACATCGACATCGGCGGCCCATCCATGGTGCGTTCCGCGGCCAAGAACCACCGCTTCGTGGGGATCGTCACGGATCCGGCGGACTACGGGCAGGTGCTCGACGAGCTGCAGCAGGGCCAGGGGGCGCTGTCCGACACGTTCCGACGCACGCTGGCAGCCAAGGCCTTCGCGTTGACGGCGCGCTATGACGCGGCCATCGCCGCCTGGATGTTCGAGCAGCAATCCGCCGCGGGCAGCGCCGAGGCGCGCTTCCCCGAGAGCTTCGCCCTGGCGGGGGTCAAGGTCGCGGACCTGCGGTATGGCGAGAACCCGCACCAGCTCGCGGCGTTCTATCGGCTGGGTGGCGCGCGCGAGGCCTCGCTGGCCTCGGCCGAAGTGCTGAACGGCAAGCAACTCTCCTACAACAACCTGGTCGATCTCGACGCCGCGCTGGCGATCGCGCGCGAGTTCGAGGAGCCGTTCGTGGCCGTCTGCAAGCACAACAACCCGTGCGGCGCGGCGGCGGCCGGCACGATCGCGGCGGCCCTGGAAGCCGCCTGGGCCGGCGACCCCGTCTCGGCCTTCGGCTCCGTCTTGTCGTTCACGCGCACGGTCGACCTCGCCAGCGCGGAGTTCCTGGTCTCCGGCAATCGGTTCGTCGAGGCCATCGTGGCCCCGGGCTTCGACGACGAGGCCTTCCGGCTCCTGGTCGACAAGCCGAAGTGGGGGAAGAACGTGCGGTTGCTGGCGATCGGCGACTTCGCCAACCTGCCGCGCGACGAGCGCGAGTTCGAGGTCAAGAAGCTCGTCGGCGGATTCCTGCTGCAGGAGCGCGACCTCGCCGCCGCCGTCGAGGGCCAGTGCAAGGTCGTCACGGGTCGCAAGCCCTCCGCGGAGGAGCTCGCCGGCCTGCTGTTCGCCGAGCGCATCGCCAAGCACGTCAAGTCGAACGCCGTCGTCGTCGCCAAGGGCACGCAGGTCCTGGGCGTTGGCGCCGGCCAGATGTCGCGCGTCGATTCCGTGCACATGGCAGTGCGCAAGAGCGGCGAGCGCGTGCGGGGCGCCGTGCTGGCGTCCGACGCCTTCTTCCCGTTCGCTGACGGCCCCGAGCTGGCGATGGCCGCCGGCGTGACCGCCTTCCTCCAGCCGGGCGGCTCGGTGCGCGATGCCGAAGTCGTCGCGGCCTGCGACCGGCATGGCGCCGCGATGGTGTTCACGGGCACGCGTCACTTCCGGCATTGAGGTCGCCGTCCCGCGGCGGTCGCTCGGTGCCCGAGCGTGCAGGCCGCGCCGACCTCTCAGGGTGCCGGGCCGACCGGGCTCACACGAGCCCGTCGGCGACTGCCCGCGCCACGTCGAACGTCGAGATCACCCCGCGCAGCTTGCCGCCCTCGACGACGAACACGCGGTGGATCTTCTCGGCGACCATGCGCGCGGCCACGTCGCGGACCGTCATGCTCGGAGCCACGGTGATGGCACCCGGGCTCATCACGTCGCGGACGCGCTCGCTGGCGGCGTTCTGCGGCGAGTAGTCGTCGATCATCGAGATCTCGTCCTCGATCGCCTCGCCGGTGTCCAGGTCGTCTTCGCCCCAGCCGCGCCCCCGATCCCGCTCGCGATCGGCGAGGCGGGCGCGTGGAGCGAGGTCCCGCAAGGACACGACACCGATCACGCGTCCTGTCGCATCGAGCACGGGCGCGCCGCCGATGCCCGCGTCCTCCAGGATCGCGGCGGCTTCCTCGGTGGTCGCGTCGGCATCGATGCGGACCACTTCCTTCTGCATCAGGTCGGCGGCTGTCAGCCGGTGGCTCTTCGTGCTCATCGCAGGATCCTCCCGGGCCACTGTCACCGCGGTGGCCACGGCCCGACATGCGCACTCCTGCGCAGTGCGAGTGGTCCTCTGGCGCAGACCGGAACCTGTCGCCGCCGGCCACGTCGCCTGGGCAGGGCCCGCCCGGGAGCCCGAGCGCGGCGTGGAACATCACCGGATACTCGGGTAGTTTGCCGCGAGGAGACCCCTCATGCTCAAGAAAGTCCTGACCACGATCGCCATTCTGATCCTGGTCTTCGTGCTCATCGGCGCGCTGTATCCCCGCGATTTCAAGGTCGTGCGCACGGTCGTCGTGAACGCCGACGCCGCCAAGGTCCACGCGCTGGTCGGCGACCTGAAGCGCTGGGACGAGTGGACGCCGTGGAAGGAGAGCGATCCCACGATCGTCACGACCTTCGGCCCGATCACGACCGGAGTCGGGGCCAGCCAGACCTGGACCGGCAAGGACGGTGACGGGCGCCTGATCTTCACCAAGTGCGACCCGACGACCGGCATCGCCTGCGACATGGCCTTCCTCGATGGCGACCGCGAGCTGCCGTCGAAGACTTGGCTGAGCTACGCGCCCGCGGCGGGCGGGACGCAGGTCGAGTGGGGCATCGAGGGCCGCATGGACATCCCGGTCCTCGGCGGCTGGCTGGCGATGTTCTCGGGCTCGATGATCGGTGGAGCATTCGAGAAGGGGTTGGCGAACCTCAAGCGCAAGGTCGAGGGATCCTGACCCGGTGCGCTGGCCGTCCGGGCGGCCGCGCTCACGCGCGTGGTTCCGCCACCGGATCCGAACGCCCGGTAGCCAGCCCAGAGCGCTTCCCCGCTGCGAGCGCCGAGGGCTGAGGCCGCGGCCCAGCTCGTGAAGGCAGGCGGGCCTCTCCGGCGAACCGAGTCAGTATCCGGCGCTCGCCGTGCGAGCCTCGGTGCGCACGGGCGCGAGCGCGGCGTAGCCCGCGCGATCGAGCCAGTCGTAGATGGCCTGCATGGGCGTGGCCAGGCCCATGTGCGGCACGACCATCGGCCGTACGCTGCCGTGCGTGTAGATCTTGGTGAACAGCGCCAGGAGCTCGTGCGTCTCGGCGTCGAAGATCCCACCACCCGAGTTGCCGATGTAGGTCGGCGCGCTGACCATCCAGTAGCGCTGGCCATCGACCAGGTGGTTCACGTCGGCCACCTCGCCGAAGGTCGGGATCGGGTCGTTGCCCAGCGGGCAGCCCACCGCATAGACGCGGTCGAAGACGCGCACCGCCCCCAGGCGCTCGCGCGATGCCAGCCGCGCCCGGACCTCGTGGCGGCGACCGCCGTCGAGGCGCAGGAGCGCCACGTCGAGCGCTGGGTCGTGGTCGACGAGCCGCGCGGTCTCGGCGCGCGCCCGACCGCCGGGCGCGTACACGCTGACCGGGATGGCGGGCGCCTCGGGCCCCGGATCCACGTGCAGATCGCGCACGACGTGCCAGGCGGTCAGCACGTAGGTCGCTTCGTCCGCGCTGCCCGACGCGCGGTCGGCGGCCAGCAGGACGCCGGTGCCGACCGTCTCCTCCCCGGAGACCTGCACGGTGGGCCCGAGCAACTCGTGCCACATGCGGTCGGGGTCGTGCTGCAGCTCGCGCTGCACGACCTCGACGCGCTCGCGCGCCGCGCCGGCGGCGAGCTCGGCGCGCGCAGCGAGGTCGACCGCCTCGCGCCAGCGCTGGTCGATCGAGGTCGCGAGCCCGGTGAGGCGCTCCTCGATCACGAGCGGGCCGGCTTCGACCTCCAGCAGCTCGAGACGCGCGGACAAGGCGCGCTGCTCCTCGAGACGGCACGCCGCCTCGCGCAGCCCGACCTCCAGCTCGCGCAGCCCCCGACCCAGCTCGCGCGCGTGCACGCTGACGCGCGACAGCTCGCGGAGGCGGGACTGCGAGGCGTCGAGCTCGCCCGCCAGCTCGGCCACGCGCCGCTCCAGGGCGGCCACGCGCGTGGGATCGCCCGCGGGTCGCGCGCTGAGACCGTCGACGCGCTGGTCGAGGTCGACGATCACGACCGCCAGCGCGCCCAGCAGCGCGCAGGTCGCCGCGCAGGTCCAGGGGATGATCGAAGCGAAGCGCATCGGGGAGCCTCCAAGCCCGCGTCGGAGAGCCGGGGCGACCCACCACGGAGCAGCCTCGGGATCGGCGTGCCCGGGGCGGGACCTGAAAGGAAAGCCGCGCGCCCCTCCCCGGCCGTGCGCAGCGGCCGCGTGCGCGGCCGCACGGACCCGTGGCGGAGACGGCCCGCGGGGTGGCTGCGGGCTTTCAGCCTTCGTCGGAGAGCACACGCACGGCCAGGATTCGATCCCCCACGCAGAGTGCGTCCAGGACATCGAAGCCCTGGACCAGCTCGCCGAACCGCGTGTAGCGGCCGTCGAGATGCGGGGTCTCGCGGTGGCACACGAAGATCTGGCTGCCGCCGCTGTCCGGGTCGTCGTTGCGCGGCATCCCCAGCGAGCCGCGCCGGAACGGCCGCGGGCCGAACTCGCCGCGCAACGCGGGTCCACGCCACGTCAGGCCGCCGTTCCCGTCGCCCCGTCGGTCGCCGCCCTGCACGACGAAGTCGGGGACCACGCGGTGGAACGTCGTGCCGTCGTAGTGGCCGTCGCGCGCCAGCCGAATCAGGTTCTCGACGTGGAAGGGCGCCTCCGCGGCATCGAGCTCGAAGACCAGGACGCCCTTCTCCGTCTCGAACGCGACACGCGGGTTGGGTCCGTCGCGGAGGTCGGGCAGCGGCCCACTGCGGCGCGCGCCGGGGCTGGCGCGCGGCAGGCGCGCACCGGGCCGGAGCGCGAGCGCGGCCGCGCGCGCCTTGGCCGCGACGAACGGGTCGTCGTGCGCGGCGGCGGTCTCGAGCAGCGGCCAGGCCGGCTCGCCCAGCGGCGCGGCCGCTTCCACCACGGCCGCCGCGACCTCGGCCGCGATCGCGCCGCGCGTCGTCGTCAGCGCGCGCGTCAGGCTCGCGAGGTCCGCGCTACTCGCTTGGCCCTTGAGCGCCGTGGCGGACGCGAGCCGGAGGCCGTTGTCCGCGTCCGCGAGCAGCTCGACGAGCCGCGCGCGGGCCGCGACGTCCCGCACGTGTGCCCCGAGTGCCTCCGCGGCGGCCGTGGCCACGAAGCGCTCGGGGTCGACCAGGAGCGGCTCGAGCAGCGCGAGCGCCGGCCCCGCCGGCAGGTGTGCCAGCGCAGCGGCCGCGCCCGCGCGGACCACCGGGTCAGCGTCGCGCGCCGCGACCTCCAGCGCCGCCCGGGCGCTCGCTCCGACGAGCCGCGCTCCGGCGACCAGCGCCGCGGCGCGGACCGCGCGCGACTCGTCGTTGCGCGCGCGCTCCAGCGCCGGCCGCGCCGCATCCACCGCGGCCGGGATGGCGCCCAGCGCCGCGATGGCCTCGCGCCGCACGTGATGTGCCGCGTGCGGCGGAACGGCGCGTCGCGTGGCGTCCAGCAGTGCCCCGACGCCGCGGGCGTCGGCCTGGCGGCCCAGCGCGCGCGCGGCCTCGACGGCGACGCGCCAATCGGGATCGGCGAGCGCCGCGGTCAGGATCGCGGCCGTGCGCTCGTCGGCGGGGAGCGCTCCGAGTCCCTGCAGCGCGAACAGCCGCGCGCGCGGGTCCGTCGCGCTGGCGCCGGCCTCGAACGAGAGGCGAGCCCCCGCGGCGCCGCGCCGGGCCAACGTCGACAGCGCGCGCCAGCGGAACTCGTCGTCCACACCGGCCGCGAGCCGGTCGACCAGCGCCGACTCGGCCGCGGCGGCGTCGGCCGCGTCGCGCGGGAAGCGATGGATCCCGATCGCCGCCGCGCCGCGCACCGCGGAGGCCTCGTCGTCGAGCGCGTCGACCACGGCCCGCCGCGCACGGGCGCCGTCGATCCGCGAGAGCGCCTCGACCGCGCGCTCGCGCAGCCGAGCCGACTCGTCGTTGGCCGCCGCGACCAACGCCTCCGTCGTGGTCGGGTCGCCGCGCATCCCGAGCGCGAAGGCCGCCGCCTCGCGCACGGCCGCGGAACGGTCGTCGAGGGCCGCGACGAGCGGACCGGAGACCACGGAGCCGTAGGCCTCGCACGGCAGTCGGCCGAGGGCCCGCACCGCCCGCACGCGCGTGGCTTCCTCGCCGCGTGCCGCTAGCGCCTGCAGCAGGCCCTCGCCGTCCGTGCGCAGGTCCTCGAGCCGCGCGATCGACTCGCGCGGGTCCTGCGGGGCGGCCACGGGGCCCGCGGGCACGGCCTGCGGCCGCGGCGGCTCGAGCGGCGAGGCGCAGGCGGCGGCGACGAACGGCAGGACTGCAAGGTAGCCCAGGCGCATGGCGCGATCCTCCCCTGTCCGACCCGGCCGAGGCAACCGCGCGTCTCGACAGGCCGACCCGGGGCGAGTACGGTCGAAGCATGGCGCGCGGGTCGAGCACTGGGCAGGGGCGCAGCACGGCTGCGCGCGCGCTGTTCACCTGTCTGGCGCTGGTCCTGGCGCTCCTGCCGCGGGCGGCCGGAGCACTGGTCGTCCACGCGCACGAGGGGCACGGGCTCCACGCGCACTTCGTTCCGACGTCCGAGGCCGCCGAACGGCGCCTCGACCGGGACCTGCTCCACGCCCGCCACCACGCGCATCCACACTGCCAGGACGGACACGCCGATCACGATCCTGGCGAGGGCGAGCTCGTCGTTGCCCTGCCTTCGGAGCCGCTGCGCCAGGCCGCGGCGTGCGTGACGGCTGAGCCGCCCTCAGCCCAGCCGCTCGCGCCGTTCTTCCAAGTCGCAGCCTGCGTCGCGGGCGCGGAGGGCGAGCGTGCGGTTCGGCCGCGGCCACCACGACCACCGGGCGCCGCGGTTCACCGCGAGGGGGCGCGCAGGCTGATCGCAACGAGCGTGGCGCTGCGCTGGTGAGGCGGCACGGGTGATCCCGTGCCGCGCCGGGCGCCTCGCGCCCGGGCGGGTTCCCGCTGGCCTCCGTGGCCGGCCCCGACCTCCACCGAACGGCCTCTTCGATGTCGATCCTCGATCGCGCGCTCGCGCTCCCGCTCCTCGCACTCCTCGCGTCCAACCTCGTCACGGCCTGCCGGCCCGTTCCGCATGCGGATCCTGGATCCGTCGCGGCGCCGGCGCCGCCGCAGAGCGCGTTGGCGAACCTGGGCCAGAGCCATCTCCTGCACCTCGTCGTGCCGCCGCTCGTCCGCGGTCAGCGCGCCTCGTTGCTGCTGCACGGCACGCGACTCGCGGACGGTGCGCCGCAGTCGGGCGGGGAGGTCGTGCTCCGATTCCAGGGACCCGCCGGGGAGCGCGTCGAGGCGCGCGCCTCCGAGCGGCAACCGGGCCACTGGCCCGCCGAGGTCACCTTGCCGGCCTCGGGCAGGTGGCGCGTCAGCGTCGACGTGCGCGCGGCCGAGGGCGCGGAATCCGTCGACCTGGGCTCGGTCGAGGTCCACGTGGATCTGGCGGCCGCGGTGCGCGCCGCGGCCGTGGAGCCACCCGCCGGCTCATTCGGCTTCCCGTTCGAGTCCCAGTGGCCGATCGGCATGTGCTTCGAGCGCGTCGCGCCGCACGCCTTCACGGATCGGGTCCGTGTGAACGGGCGCATCGAGCCGCGGCCTGGAGCGCGCGCGCACGCCACCGCACCGGTCGCGGGCCGCGTCGAGCCGCCGGCCTCGGGCCGGATCCCGCGTCCGGGCGAACGCGTCGCGGCCGGCGAGGTCGTGGCGCGCGTGGTCACGCTGCTCCAGGCGTCCGACGTGGTCGCGCTCCAGGCACTCGAGTACCAGCAGCACCAACTGCGGCACGAGCTCGACCTGCAACAGCTCGAGGCCGAGCGCGCGCTGGGCAGCGCGCGCGTCCGGATCCAGGCCGGCACGCGCGCCGTCGAGCGCGCCGAGCGCCTGCTCACCGGGGCGCTCGGCTCGCAGGTCGAGGTCGACGCGGCGCGCGCGGAGTTGGAGCTGGCGCAGGCCGAGGAGCACGCGGCGCTGTCCTCGCTGGATTCGGTGAACCGGCTGCGGAACGAGCACGCGCACGACCCGGGCGTCGAGGCGCCTTCGTTCGACGTGATCGCGCCGATCGCGGGCGTGCTGGCGAGCGTCGACATCGTGCCGGGAGAGACCGTCGAGGCCGGCGCGCTGCTGGCATCGATCCTCGACTTGAGCAGGGTGTGGGCCGTGGCCGAGGTGCCCGAGCACCGCTTGAACGCCCTCGCGAGCGCCGTGTCCGCGCAGGTTCGGCCCCGCGGCCTGGAGGACGTGCTGTGGGCCGAACCTCCCGTCTACGCCAGCCCGAGCGTCGATCCGCTGACGCGCTGCGCGGACCTGGCGTTCGAGCTCGCCAATTGGGGGGGCCAACTGCGCGCTGGAATGCTCGCCACGATCGACCTGCACTTCTACACGCGCCCCGGGGTGCTGACCGTGCCCGCGGCGGCCGTGGCGCACGAGCAGGGCCGTCCCGTGGTGTACGCGCTCGTCGACGGGGAGACCTTCGTGAAGCGGCGTCTGCGCCTGGGCGCGCGCGATGGAGACCGCTACGAAGTACTCGAGGGCCTCGCGGCCGGGGAGATCGTGGCCGCGAGCGGCGCGGAGGACCTGCGGCTCGCGGCGTTGGCCGGATCCGGGCAGATCGTCGACCACCACCACCACTAGGAGCGCGCCGTGGTCGAACGTCTGATCCGCTGGTCGCTGGAACGTCGCGCGCTGGTCGTCGCGATCTCCCTGCTCGTCCTGCTGCTGGGCGTCATCTCGACGCTGCGCATGCCCGTGGACGTGTTCCCCGACCTCACGGCGCCCACGGTGACCGTGATCGTCGAGAGCGATGGTTTCGCGCCGGACGAGATGGAGCGCCTGGTCACGTTCCCGATCGAGTCGGCCGTCAACGGCGCGAACGACGTGCGGCGCGTGCGCTCGTCGACGGCGCTCGGCATCGCGGTCGTGTGGGTCGAGTTCGAGTGGGGGACCGAGATCGCCAAGGCCCGACAGACGGTCGCCGAGCGGCTATCGGCCGTCGCAGGATCGCTGCCGCGCGGCGTGCGCGCGCCGAAGCTGGCGCCGCAGGCCTCGATCCTGGGGGAGATCCTGTTCGTGGCGCTCACGTCGGATCGGCACGACGGGCTCGAGCTGCGCCGGGTCGCGTCGACGATCGTGCGCCGGCGCCTGATCTCCGAGCCCGGCGTGGCGCAGGTCGTGCCGATCGGCGGCGAGACGCGTCAGTACCAGGTGATCCTGGCGCCAGAGCTGCTGCGGGCCTTCGATCTGTCGCCGCGGGCGGTCGCGGAGGCCATCGAAGCCGGCAACGCCAACGTGTCGCCCGGCGTGATCGTGCGCGCTTCCGAGGAATCCGTGCTGCAGGGCATCGGGCGCATCGAGACGCCCGAGGACCTGGAGCGGACGGTGATCGCGCTGCGCGGTACGCGGGCCGTGACCGTGGGAGACGTCGCCAGCGTGCGGATCGGCGCGGCGCAGCGGCGCGGGACGGCCTCGGCCGCGCGCCGCGGACCGGACGGTACGCCGATCATCGAGCCGGCCGTGGTGTTCGGCGTCACCAAGCAGCCGGGCGTCAACACGCTGGAGCTCACCGCGCGCCTCGACGCGGCGGTCGAGGCCATCCAGCGCTCGCTTCCGGAGGGGATGGTGCTGAACGCCCAGCTCTTCCGGCAGTCGTCCTTCATCGAGAACGCGGTCAGGAACACGCTGACGGCGCTGGTCGAAGGAGCGCTGTTCGTGGTCGTGGTCGTGGTCCTGTTCCTGGCCAGCCTGCGCTCCAGCGCGATCACCCTGGCGGCCATCCCGATGTCGCTCGCGGTCGCGATCCTGGCGCTGCGCGCCGTGGGGGGTGACATCAACACGATGACGCTGGGGGGCATGGCCATCGCCATCGGGGCGCTGGTCGACGACGCGATCATCGACGTCGAGAACGTCGTGCGGCGCCTGCGGCTCGAAGCCGCCAAGCCGGAGGCCGAGCGGCGCCCCGCCTTCGCCGTGGTGCTCGACGCCAGCATCGAGGTGCGCGCCTCGATCGTGTTCGCCACCGCGATCATCCTGCTGGTCTTCAGCCCGATCTTCGCCTTGTCGGGCGTCGAAGGCCGGCTCTTGCAGCCGCTGGGCGTGGCCTTCTGCGTCGGGCTGGCCGCGTCGCTCTTCGTGGCGCTCACGCTGACCCCGGCCATGTGCCTGTGGCTCCTGCCGTCGAGCCGTACCGTGCGGGGTGGGCGCGACCCGTGGGTCGTGCGACGCATCCAAGCCGCGTACGCCGGGCCACTCGCCTGGGCCATGCGACGCCCGCTCGCCGTCCTGACTCCGGCGCTGGCGCTGTTCGCCTGGGCGCTGGTCTCCGTGGCGGGCGCGGGCCGCAACTTCCTGCCCGAGTTCAACGAGGGATCGCTGGTGATCGGCGTCACGACGGCTCCGGGCACCTCGCTCGCGGCCGGCGACGCGCTGGCCGGTCGCGTCGAGCCGCTGCTCATGCGACATGAGGAGATCGTGGCGATCGGGCGCCGCACCGGGCGCGCCGAGGAGGACGAGCACGTGCTGGGCGTCGAGGCCAGCGAGATGGAGATCACGCTGGACATGGCAGCGCGCGAGCGCGCCGGCAAGCCGCGGCGTACGAAGGACGAGCTCTTGGCGGCGCTGCGCGAGGACCTGGCACAGGTGCCGGGCATCCAGGCCACCTTCGGGCAACCGATCAGCCACCGCGTCGACCACATGCTGTCGGGCTCCCGTGCCAGCGTGGCCGTCAAGGTCTTCGGGCCGGACTTGGACGTCCTGCGCGCCGCCGCCGCGGAGGTCGAGTCGGCGATGAAGCCCGTCCCGGGCGTGGTCGACCTGTCCATCGAGCCGCAGACCGACGTGCCGGCGGTGCGGATCGACGCGGATCGCGCAGCGCTGGCGCGGCACGGCGCGTCGATCGCCGACCTCAACGCGGCGATCGAGGCCGCCGGCACGGGCATCGTCGCGACGCAGGTGATCGACGGCACCGAGGTCTACGACGTGGTGGTCCTGGGTGGAAACGCCGCGACGACCCCGGGCGCCAGCCTGGAGGACCTGCTGGTGGACACGCCGCGCGGGCGTGTGCCGCTGTCGGCGCTGGCCGCGGTGCGCGAGGACTCGACCCCCAACTTCGTGAACCGCGAGAACGCCGAGCGCCGCATCGTCGTCCAGTGCAACGTGGCGGGGCGCGACGTGACCAGCCTCGTCTCCGACGTGCGCGCGGCGATCGAGGCCCGCGTGCGGCTGCCGCGCGGGTACTGGATCGAGTACGGCGGCCAGTTCGAGAGCGCCGCCGAGACGACGCGACGCCTTACCGTGCTGTCGATCGTCGTGATCCTCGTGATGGCTGGCTTGCTCGCCTGGGTGCTGGGCTCCGGCCGCGACGCCGTGCTCGTGCTCTTGAACCTGCCGCTCGCGCTGATCGGCGGCGCGGGCGGCTTGTGGCTCTCGGGCAACGTGCTGTCCGTCGCCTCGCTGATCGGCTTCATCACCGTGTTCGGCGTCGCGGCGCGCAACGGCATCCTGCTCGTGTCGCACGTGCGGCAGCTCCAGCGGCACGAAGGCGTCACCGACTTCGCCGAAGCCGTCCGCCGCGGAGCGATCGAGCGTGTGTCGCCGATCTTGATGACGGCGCTGGCCGCCGGGCTCGCGCTGGTGCCGCTGGCGCTGCGTGGCGACGAGCCGGGGAGCGAGCTGCTCACGCCCATGGCGATCGTGATCCTGTCGGGGCTCGTGTCCTCGACGCTGCTCAACATGCTGGTCGTGCCCGCGGCGTTGTTGCGCTTCGGTTCGCGCGCGCCGCGGGGTGCCGCCGCCGTGTTGCCGCTGGCCCTGGCCGCGGGCTGCGCGAGCCCCGATCCCGCGCCGGACTGGGAGCGCTCGGCCGGGATCGCGGCCGAGACCCTGGGCGTGGAATCCGTGCGGACGCCAGCGGAGTCCGCGCGCAGCGCCGAGGAAGCGCTCGCGGACGGACGGCTCACGCGCGAGGAATGCGCGGCGATCGTGGCGGGCTCGCACCCGCGGCTCGAGGCTGCTTTCCACGAGATCGGCGTGGCGCGCGCCGAGCTGGCCCAGGCCGGCCTGCTCTCGAACCCGGCGGTTTCCGTGTTCCTGCTGTTCCCCGAGGGAGGCGGGCGCACCGAGATCCAGGGCACGATCGCGGCCAGCCTGTCGGATCTGTGGCGCATCCCCGCCCGCGAGCGCGCGGCGCGCGCCGATCTGGATGCCCGCGTCCTCGAGACGGCGCGGCTGGCGGGCGAGCTCGTGCTGCGCGCGACCGCGGCCCACGACGAGGCGCTCGCCGCCCAGCGTGCCTCGACCAGCGCGCGCGAAACTGCCGACCTCGCGCGCCGCAACGCCGACCTGAGCGCCGGACGCGCGCTCCAAGGCGCCGGCAGCGAGTTCGAGGCAGCCCTGGCCTCCGCGGCGCGCGCCGTGGCCGAGCTGGCCGCGGAATCGGCGGCGGCGAGCGCTCGAGCGGCGCGCGCCGAGCTCGTCGCCGCCCTGGCACTCCCCGCCGACCCCTTGGAGTTCGAGCTCTCGGAGTCACCTCCTCCCAACGGGCTCACGGGCCTGAGCGTGGAAGATCTCGTGCGCGCCGCGCTGGCGAGACGCCTCGATGTCCGCGCGCTCGACGCGCGGATCGAAGCGCTCGCCGCACGGGTTCCCGCGGCGCGGCGCGACCGGTTGTTGGACCTCGAGATCGCGCTGCACGTGGAGCGCCCGACCGACGGGCCGGACCTGCTGGGGCCGGGCGTCGTCGCGCGCCTGCCGGTGTTCGACCAGGGAGACGCGGCGGCGGCCGCCGCGGAGTCCGCCTGGCTCGCAGAGCGGGCACGTCGAGCGGCGCAGGTGCGCGAGATCGAAGCCGACCTGCGCGGCGCGTTCGCGCGCCTCGCCTCGGCCGAGCGCGCGGTCGGCCTCGCTCGGGAGGACCTCCTGCCGCGTGCGGAGGAAGCAGCGCTCTTCGCCGCGGACGCCCGCGCGCGCGGCGACGCCACGTGGTCGACGCTGCTGGCGGCCGAAGAGGCGCGCGCCCGGGCGCGCGCGGCGCTCTTCGCCGCGGAGGCCGAGGTCGCTCGGGCTCGCTCCGCCTTGGAGCGCGCGGCTGGCCTCTCCTGGCAGGCGCTCGCGACGATCGGCTCCGCGCCCGTCGACCCGGGCTCGTGAGCTGGCGTCGTGCGTCGCGCCAGCGCGCGGCGACGAGGCCGGCGGTTGCCTGTCCCGCCGGTGCCCGGCTCGTCCCGGCGCCAGCGCGCCACCGGCCGGACCGCGTGCTCCACACCCAGGGCGCGCAGGGCCCGCGGGGCACGCGCCGCCCGCGCGCCGGACCAAGTACAGCCGCCGCGGGCAGGCCGCAGCGCCGGTCCGGTATCATGCGCGGTTGCAGGGGCTGCGCCGGATCCGGCACGAGCCCTGCTGCGGAAGGACGTGCGCATGGCGATCAGCCCCATCCCCGAGATCCTGGCCGAGCTCCGCGCCGGCCGCATGATCGTGCTCGTCGACGATCCTGGCCGAGAGAACGAGGGCGACCTCGCCATGTTGGCTGAGCACGTCACGCCCGAGGCGATCAACTTCATGGCGCGCGAGGGGCGCGGGCTGGTGTGCCTGCCGCTGGCGGCCGAGCTGTGCGAGCAGCTCGAGCTGCAACCCCAGGCCTCGGTGAACACGAGCAAGATGGGCACCGGCTTCACCGTGTCGATCGAAGCCGCGCAGGGTGTCACGACCGGGATCAGCGCTCGTGACCGCGCGCACACGATCCGTGTGGCCTCCGCGCCGAACGCGCGGCCCGAGGACCTGGCTCGACCCGGCCACGTGTTCCCGCTGCGCGCGCGCGAGGGCGGCACGCTCGTGCGCGGCGGCCAGACGGAGGGCATCGTCGACTTGGCGCGGCTCTGCGGCGCGCGGCCCGCGGGCGTGATCTGCGAGATCCTGAACGAGGACGGGACGATGGCGCGCATGCCGGACCTCGAGCGCTTCGCCGAGCGGCACGGCCTCAAGATCTGCACGATCGAGGCGATCATCGCCTGGCGCAGGCGCAACGAGCGCCTCATCGAGCCCATCGAGATGGACGTTCCGCTGCCCACGCGGTTCGGGACGTTCCAGGCCCACTTGTTCCGCTCGAAGGTCGACGGGAAGGAGCACGTGGCGTTGTCGAAGGGCCTCGCCGGTCCGAGCCTGGACGGGCCGCGCCGCGCGATCGACGACGTGGTCACCGTGCGCGTCCACAGCGAGTGCCTGACCGGCGACGTGTTCCACTCCCTGCGCTGCGACTGCGGGCCCCAACTCGACAAGGCACTGGATGCGTTGGGGCGCGCCGAGAGCGGCGTGCTGGTCTACATGCGGCAGGAAGGCCGCGGGATCGGCCTGGAGAACAAGCTCAAGGCCTACCGGCTCCAGGACCAGGGCCTGGACACGGTCGAGGCCAACGAGAAGCTGGGCTTCGCGGCTGATCTGCGCGAGTACGGCCTCGGCGCGCAGATCCTCCAGTACCTGGGCGTGCGGCGCATGCGGCTCCTGACGAACAACCCGAAGAAGATCGCAGGGTTGAACGGCTATGGCCTGGAAGTGGTGGACCAGGCGCCGCTGACCACCGAAGCGCACGCGGGCAACGTGAAGTACCTACGCACGAAGCGCGACAAGCTCGGGCACATCCTGCCGCGTGAAGCCCTGGACTGAGGCGGGAGGCGCAGGCGCGACCCGGGTCAAGAAAGGGCACCGCGACGGACGATGGGATCGCGGAGATCCCCATGCGCCCCACGACTGTTTCCGACGTCGACATCCCCGAGGCCGCGCGCACCTGGATCGAGGAGCGACTCTCCGCTGACGTCGACCTGCCGGCGCTGCCCGAGGCGGCGGCGCGCGTCATCGCGCTGTGCGACGACGGCGAGGCCGACGCACGCGCGGTCGAGGGCGCGCTCGAGCGCGATCCGGCGCTCGCGACGCGCGTGCTCAAGACCGCCAACTCGGCCCTGTACGGCGCCTCGGAACCGGTGGTCTCCCTGCGGCGGGCGGTCAGCCGGCTGGGGCTCTCGTCCGTTCGCTCGCTGGCGCTGTCCGCGTCGCTGCAGAGTCGGATCTTCGACGTTCCCGGGCGCGCTTCGACGGTGCAGGAAGTCTGGGCACACTGCTCGGTCGCCGGTCTCTACGCGCGCGAGATCGCGCGCTCGATGCGCAAGAACGTCGAAGCGGCCTTCCTCTGTGGTCTGATCCACGACGTCGGCCGACCGATCGTGCTGAATGCGGCGCTGCGCATGCCACGCGATCGCGGGGAACTGACGGCCGAGCAGCTGGAGCACGTCGTGGACCGCCACCATGCGCGCCTGGGCGCGAGGCTGGCCGCGAGCTGGGGACTCGGGCCGTGGGCGGTCGCGGCCGTCGAGCACCACCACGACTGCGAGCTCGCCGAGCCCTACGAGGACGAGGCGCGCGTGACGCGGCTCGCAGACCTGTTCGCGCACTGGGCGCTCGCGGCGGGGAGCGCTGCGGATGATGCTCCGCACGCCGATCCGGTCGTGATCGCCCTGAACCTGTACCCCGACGACGTCGACGCGCTCGTGGCCCGGCGTGAGATCGTCCTGCGCGCCGCGGAGGCCTTCCGATGAGCTCGTCGCACACCGTGTCGGGCTTCGACGTGCTGGTCCTCGGGGCGGGACCCGCGGGCCACAAGGCCGCCGTTCAGGCCGCCAAGGTCGGGAAGCGCGTGCTGATCGTCGACCGCGAGCCGGCCGCGGGCGGCGAGTGCGTGCAGCGGGGCACGATCCCGAGCAAGACGCTGCGCGAGAGCGCCGCCTACCTGGTCGGGTTGCGCGCCCGTAGCGAGGCGATGTTCGATCTCGCGCTGCCCGAGCGCACGCAGGTCGCGGGCTTGATGCGTCGCCTCAAGGCGGTGCGCGGGGCTCACGAGCGCTACCTGACGGCGCAGCTCGATCGCAACGGCATCACGCGCTGGCACGGCCGCGCGCGCTTCCTCACCAGCCAGCGCGTCGAGGTTCAGTTGCCCGACCGCACGAAGCGGATCGCAACGGCAGACGTGGTGATCGTGGCCACGGGCTCCAGACCGCGCAAGCCTGACAACGTGCCGGTCGACCACGAGCATGTGCTGGACAGCGATTCGATCCTGTCTCTCGTGTACCTGCCGGCGTCGCTCACCGTCCTGGGGTCGGGCGTGATCGCTTCCGAGTTCGCGTCCATCTTCGCGGCGCTCGGTGTCCGGGTCACGATGGTCGACTCGAGCCCGCGGCCGCTCTCGTTCCTCGATCCGGAGCTCGGCTCACGCTTCACGAGCGCGTACGAGCGCACGGGTGGGGTCTTCCTGGGCCAGAGTCGGATCGAATCCGTGGAGTGGGACGGCCGGGAGGTCGTGACCCACCTCACCGGTGGTGAGGTCGTGCGCGCAGAGAAATGCCTGTGCGCGCAGGGCCGCATCGCGAACGTGGCTGGACTCGACATCGCGGCGGCCGGCATCCAACTGACGGCACGCGGGCACGTCGCCGTCGACGAGAACCTGCGTACCGCCGCGCCCAACGTCTACGCTGCCGGCGACGTGATCGGCCCGCCCGCGCTGGCCGCCACGGCCGTGGAGCAAGGCCGCCGCGCCGCCCGACACGCGCTCGGCCTGCCGATCCACGCCGGCTCGGAGCTCGTCCCGAGCGGCATCTACACGATCCCGGAGATCGCCAGTGTCGGCCTGGACGAGGCTCAGGCGAGCAAGGCGCACGGACGAGCCTTCGTCGGTCGCGCGCGCTACGAGGAACTCGCGCGCGCCCATGTGAACGGCGAAACCGAGGGCCTCCTGAAGCTCGTCGCAGGTCCCGATGGCCGCGTCCTCGGCTGTCAGGTCGTCGGCGAAGGAGCCACAGCGCTCGTGCATGTGGCCCAAATGGCGATCGTTGGCGGTCTGACGGTCGAGGCCTTCGTCGACAACGTGTTCAACTTCCCGACGCTGGCGGAGGCGTTCCGCGTTGCGGCGTTGGATGTGGTCGCGCGGATGGGCGAACGCCAAGCCGCCTGAGGATACTGACCCAGCTCGCTGTCCATTTTCGCGTGTTCCCCTGCGACCTGGAGCTCGCCGCCGCGTCCCCGGAGCAGCGAGGCGTGAGCCTCGATCCAGGAGGACCCCGTCGATGGAACTGCCGTTCAGCACGCTCCCGGCGCCGCGCGCGCACCGGGTCGATCGCGACTTCGTG
>JAEUHZ010000061.1 GCA_016795205.1 Planctomycetota bacterium
TGCGTGCATCGATCCGTTGCGCGGGTGTCAAGCCGGTGTTCCCCGGATGGTCGCGCGGCCGGTCGCCTGATCCGCGGCGGGGCGTCATGGCGCCCAGGCGATCTCGACGCCGTCGGTGAAGTTGAAGGTCGCTGGCGTGCAAAACGTCGCCACGTCGCGGTACCAGACTTGGTCGTAGCGCGTTCCAGGCGCGGTGATCTGGCCCATCACGGAGATGCGCGGCTCGCCCACGTCCGGGTCCAGCGACTGTCCCCCGAGGTTGAAGCGCGTCGCCAGCCGCACGAGCGGACCCGCGGCGCACAGCTGCCCGTCGCCGAAGGGGACCTCGATCGCTGCCGTGCCCTGGAAGTCGACCGCTGTGGACGAGTTCGGCATGCGCCACGGCCGGAACACGGTCTCATCGTCGGTCAGGCTGGCTCCGCCGGCCACCACGAGCCACGCGCCACCCGCGTCCCGGCTGTTCGCGCACCCGTGGCTGCCGCCGCACGGGCAGGGAACCGCGGACGAGCTCGCCCCACAGATCGGCGTCCACTGGCACGGCGCGCACGCATCGATCGTGTTGGCTCGCAGGCAGTTCAGCGGGCCGCAGCCCGTCGAGCAGTTCCCGAGCAGGCCAGCGACGTGCACGCGGCTTCCCACCTGGTAGCCCCCGGTGTTGGTCAGCCAGAGCAACGTGCCGAAGGGGTCGCCCTGGAACAGCACCCCGTACGTGGGGTGGGACACGAGCGTCCCGCAGCTCTCCCAGAGGGTCTGCGCGTGGATCGCGGTCGGAATCACCGGGGGCAGCAGGAACAACAGGCATCGCAAGGCGGGCATGATTGCGCTCGAACTGGCGGGACGGATCGCTCCGGGCCGCCGCGCGCAGGAGCCCCGCCCGCACGACCCTCGTGCTGCCGCGCTCGAGCATAGCTCGACGGTCCACAGCGTGCCGGCCTGGGGTGGAGGTCGCACGCCGCCAGGCGGTGCCCCGGCGTGGGCGCGCACCTCTGTCGGTGGGCGGAGCCCTCTCCTACGGGTCGCTCAGCCGAACTCGGGCTCGGACCGCGCCCGCGCGCGGAGCCAGCGCCGGCGGCTGGCCGCGTCCCGATGCTCCAGCGCCGCAGCGAGCCCCGCTGCGCGGGCTGACTGGTCCGCGGGGCTACTCGTCGACGTGCGCGATCACGCGCTCGTCGCCCATCTGCAGGCGCGTGGACAGGCGCTGGACCGCCTTGGCGCCCAGCGCGCCCGCGACGCGGATGAAGCCCTTGGTCGCCACGCGCGAGCAAAAATCGACGGGCGCCCAGCGTTTGACGCGCGCCAGGCCCCGGGCGCGGTCGTAGAGCTGGTTCTGCTCCGTCACCATCCATTCCGAGTACAGCATGTACATGGCGAGCAGCGGCTTGCGCATCCAGCGCTTGTGCACGGTGGTGCGTGCGAGCGGCATGAGCTTGGGATGGCGCACGAGCACCGGGAACCACTTGTGGAGGTTCTCGATGGCCTGCTTGTCCTGCACGTGGATGGTGGCCTCGCGGTTGAACTGCGACGGGAAGTGGTCGAGCTCCGCCACCGCGATGCCCATGTTCCTCGTGATGTCGTTGAGCTCGAACTCGGGGTAGGGCTGCACGATCGAGCACAACGGGTGGTCGACCTGGCACTCGATGTTCAGCTTGACGGTCTCGAAGTCGTCCTCCAGTGTCCCGCCCGGACCGCCCAGCATGTTCAACGAACCCAGGCGGATGCCGTGCTGCTTGATCCAGCGGGCCGCGTCCACGAGCTCCTGCCGCTCCGTGTTCTTCTTGAAGACGGCATTGCGGACGTAGTCGTTCGCGGCCTCGAAGGCGATGCGCGCGTAGACGCAGCCCGCGCTCTTGAGCCGCGCGATGTGCTCTTCCTTGGTCAGGTTGGCCATCAGGATCACGTCGAAGGGCAATCCGACCTCGCGCGGCCAGCGCTCGCAGAACTCCGTCAGCCAGTCGCTCTTGATGTTGAAGATGTCGTCCAGGAAGTGCACGAAGTCGAGCGGGTACTCGGCCCGCAGACGCTGCACCTCCTCGATCACGTGGCTCACGGAGCGCTTGCGCACGTACTCGCTGTTCTTGGCGCCGTAGATCTTGTTCTTCCAGGCGTGGTGGAAGCAGAACGTGCACAGCATCGGACAGCCGCGCTGCGTGACCACCACCTTGCGCGGGCTGTTGCGGTACAAGGGCTGCGCGTCGTAGATCAGGGAGCGGTCGGGGAAGCCCAAGCTGTCCAGGTCGCGCACCAGCGGCCGCACCGGGTTCTTGTGCAGCGTGCCGTCCGGGTCGGCCCAGGTCAGGTTCCTGATCGCGCGCCAGTCGTGGCCGCGCTCCAGCGTGTCGAGCAGCTCGACGATGGCCTCTTCGCCCTCGCCGATGCACAGCGCGTCCACGCCGGGCTCGCGCGCGCTCTCCGGCACGAAGGTCACGTGCGGGCCGCCCAAGAGCGCGAAGAACTGGAACTTCGACTTGAGGAAGCGGTTGACGTCGAAGATCGGGCGGTGGTTCCCGGTCATCAGCGACCAGGTGATCACGTCGGGCCGGTACTCGCGGATCTTCGCCAGCCAGCGCACGTCGGGCAGGCAGATCGCGCGCATCTCGTGCCCGGCGTCCTTGACCGCCCGCGCGAGGTACATGGGCCCGAGCATCTCCTGCGGCAGCGTGCGGGTGATGTGGAGGACTCGCATGGTGGCGGGGCGCGCGCGCTCGCCGGATCGGTCGCGGCGCCCGCGGTCATCTCCTGCGTCGGCCGCCGGAGCGCAAGAACTCCATACGCACTTCGCCGTTCGCGAGGATGCCCCTGGCTGGGGTGACAGGCCGGAGCTGGGCCTCCCACGGGCTCGGACGGCCGTGTCACCCAGCCCTCCAGTTGCCCGAGCAGGCTCGCCCGGATCGGATCGGGCGCGGGTGACCCGGCGGAGCACGTCCGCGCCCGGCACGCCGGCGTGCGGAAGGCCCGAGCTCGCGGGCGGCAGGACCGACCGGATCGCTGCGCACAGCACCGTCGGCGCGCTCGGTGCGATCCTGGGCGAGGTCGGCACCGCCCGCGCGCCGCGCGAGGAATCAGAACGCGAAGGTCAAGTCGAGCATGAACTTGCTCACGTCGGCGTAGGCCGGGTCGTCGCCCCAGAACTGCGCGTACTTCGCGCCCACGACGACGCGGTCGTTGACTCTCTTGGTCAGGACGGCGTCCAACTCCTCGCCGTAGTCCGCGCTGCCTTCGTCCGCGCTGAACGCGTGGTAGGCGAGGATGCCCGTCAGGCCTCCCGGGAGCGTCGAGGAGCGGGCGTACACGTACAGGTCCTCCAGCCCGTCGACAGGAGTGTTGAGGAACTTGTCGGCGTAGCCGTTGAACTTGTGCAGGGTCGCGAGCGGCGTGGCGAAGCCCTTGGCGCCGTCGTCACTGCCGAGCACCTCGTAGCCGGCGCCGAAGGTCCCGGCCCCCGAGAGCTTGAGGCCCAGGTCGAGCGCGTAGTACGGCGCGTCGTAGCTCAACGGGTTGTCGCCGTAGTCCGCCTGCGCGGCGAAGGACGCGGCGTACTCCAGCGCCGTGCCCTCGCCGAGTTTCGCGCTCCCCGTGCAGCGCGCGCCGTAGGTCTGGCAACTGTTGGCGGGCGAGTCGTCCTCGAAGTCCAAGAGGTAGGCGAAGCCGGTCACGTTCACCACCTCGGAGGCGGCGTAGCCCACGTTCACGAGGTGCGATCGGGCGCTCCAGTCGGCCTCCTGGGCGTAGATGCGGTTGATCTGTCCCAGGTACGCGTACGTGGCCGTGAGGCGCTCGACGCCCAGCCCTGAGCGCAGCCAGGCGGCGTCGAACGTCTGGTTGTCCTGGCGCCAGCCGACGTCGCCGACGAAGCGGTGGTCGTCGAACGTGATCGTCTGGCGCCCGAGCTTGGTGCGGAACAGGCCCTGCTCGGCCGCCTCGTAGCCGAGCCAGGCCTCGTTGAGCTCGGTGCCCGCCGGGTCGGCGATGACGGTCTTGTCGGGGTTGTCGTTCAGCGTGGAGTTGTAGGCGTCGTCGTCGGGCGAGCGCACGTCCTCCATCTCGACGTAGCCGGAGAAGCCCTTCCAAGTGCGCGTGCCGTAGCCCAGGCGCGTGCGCACCGTGTAGGCCTCCGAACCCTTCAGGCCGTCCTGGTCGGCGAACTCCGCGCGGAAACGCACGTCCAGCTTGGGCGTGCCCTGCGTGAGCGCATCCCAGAAGCTCGATGCAGCGCCGTGCTCGGTCGCCGGCGGCGGGGGCTGGGCGGGTGGGTTCGAGACCTGCGCGGCCCAAGCGCCGGAAGACGAGGCGGCGCTGGCGCCCACCACGAGAGCCCACTGAGTCCACCTGATCCGCAGCACGGACGACCTCCCTTGGATTCCCGACGCGGCGCGCCCCGCGGAGCTCCACGCGGCTCGCGCGGCGGGCGATGCACCTCGCCAGCATGCTCGCGTCCGCGCGGCGAAACGCAAGCGCCTGCGCGCGTGGCGCGTGAGGCAGGCGAGCACGCGGGCCCGGCACGATCAGGTCCCGTCAGCGGGCCGCGGGCGCGAGCGCGCCGTGCTCGGCGAGCACGCGGGTCCCGAGCGCGCTAGGCGAGCGTGCGCGCGACGCGCGCCGTGTCGACCATCTGCTGGAAGCGCACGATCCGCCCCGCGCGGATCCACCAAGTATGGGCGCATTGGACGTCGAGCTCGCGGCCCGTGCGGCGGCTCTTCCCGCGGTAGCGGCCGAGCATGGTCACGACCTCAGGACCGCCGACCAGCTCGTCGACCACGACCTGGAAGCCCTCGAAGTCGGTCAGGATGCGCTGGAAGACGCCGCTCGTGATCGCGTCGGGGCCGACGTAGGGGTTGTGGTCGGAGTACGGAAAGCTCTCGGCCTCGTTCCAGACGACGCGCGGATCGAGCCGCGACAGGAAGGCGGGCACGTCGCCCGCGGCGAAGGCCGTGTAGAGGCTCTGGACCAGCTCGATGCCCGGGTTCATGTCGTCGGCTCGTTGCAGGGAGGGGCAGTGGGTGGGGGCGAAGGCTGGACGCAGGCCGCGCGCTCAGCGCGGCTCGCTGAGCAGCATCCCCGCGGCGACCGTGCCGTTGGTCGACTCGTCGATCAGGATGAAGGAGCCCGTCGTGCGGTTGCGCCGGTACTCGTCGTAGAAGATGGGCGCGGTCGTGCGCAGCGTGATCCGGCCCAGGTCGTTGCGCTCGAGCTTCGCGACGCCCTGCTCGCGGTGGCCGGTGTTCACGTCCAGGCGGTACTCGATGCCCTGGACCAGCGCCCGCACGTTGCGCGTGGTGTGCTTCAGCGCGTAGCGGTTCTTCGGGGTCAGGGGCAGATCGCCCATCCAGCACACCATGGCATCGAGGTCCTGGCCCACGACGGGCCGGTTCGCGGGGCGGCACAGCATGTCGCCGCGCGACACGTCGACGTCGTCCGCGAGGTGCACGGTCACGCTCATCGGGGCGAAGGCCTCGTCGAGCGGGCCGTCGAAGTTCTCGAGCCGCGCGATGCGCGAGCCGAAGCCGCTGGGCAGCACGACGACCTCGTCCCCGACCTTGAGCACGCCGCCCGCGACCTGGCCGGCGTAGCCGCGGTAGTCGTGGTGGTCCTTGGCCTGCGGACGGACCACCCACTGCACGGGGAAGCGCACGTCGATCAGGTTGCGGTCCGAGGCGATGTGCACGTGCTCCAGTTGGTGCAGGAGTGCTGGGCCCTTGTACCAGGGCCCCTTGTCGCTGCGCTCGACGACGTTGTCGCCGTGCAGGGCGGAGAGCGGGATGAAGCTCACGTCGGCCACGTCCATGCGCGCGGCGAAACCGCGCAGCTCGGCCTCGATCTTGCGGAACACGCCCTCGTCCCAGCCGACGAGGTCCATCTTGTTGATCGCGAAGACGATGTGCGGGATGCGCAGGAGCGACGTGATCAGCGCGTGCCTCCGCGTCTGCTCGACCACGCCCTGGCGCGCGTCGACGAGCACGATGGCCAGATTCGCCGTCGACGCGCCCGTCACCATGTTGCGCGTGTACTGGATGTGTCCGGGCGTGTCCGCGATGATGAACTTGCGGCGCGGGGTGGCGAAGTAGCGGTAGGCCACGTCGATCGTGATGCCCTGCTCGCGCTCGGCGCGCAGGCCGTCGGTCAGGAGCGCCAGGTTCGTGTACTCGTCGCCGCGCCGGCGCGACACGTCCTCGACGTGCGCCAATTGGTCCTCGAAGATCGACTTCGTGTCGTAGAGCAGCCGCCCGATGAGCGTGCTCTTGCCGTCGTCGACGCTGCCGCAGGTCGAGAAGCGCAGGAGCTCCGCGCCCGACTCCATGGCCATGAACGTGCCCGGCGCGGACATCAGAAGTAGCCCTCCTTCTTGCGGTCCTCCATGGCGGCCTCGGTGGCGCGGTCGTCGGCGCGCGTGGCCCCGCGCTCGGTCTGCCGCGAGGCGGCGACCTCGGCGATGACGTCCTCGATCGTCGCCGCCCGGGAGCGCACCGCGCCCGTGCAGGTCATGTCGCCGACCGTGCGGAAGCGGACGACCTCGCGGAAGGGCGTCTCGCTCGGGAGCCGTTCCACGCACTCGGCCGCGGCGTACAGCATCCCGTCGCGCGCGAACACCGAGCGCTCGTGGCTGTAGTAGATCGACGGCAGCTCGAGACGCTCGCGCTTCACGTACTGCCAGACGTCGAGCTCGGTCCAGTTCGAGATCGGGAACACGCGGAAGTGCTCGCCCTGCTTGAGCCGCGTGTTGTAGAGGCTCCACAGCTCGGGTCGCTGGTTCTTCGGGTCCCACTGCCCGAACTCGTCGCGGTGGCTGAAGATGCGCTCCTTGGCGCGGGCCCGCTCCTCGTCGCGCCGCGCGCCGCCGATCAGGGCGTCGAAGCGCTGCTCCTCGATGGCGTCGAGCAGGGTCGTCGTCTGCAGCCGGTTGCGCGAGGCGCGCGGCCCCTTCGGGTCCACGACCCGGCCCCGGCGGATCGAGTCCTCGACGCTGGCGACGACCAGCCGCTCCTGGAGCTCCCGCACGCGCCGGTCGCGGAACTCGATGACCTCCGGGAAGTTGTGCCCGGTGTCGACGTGCATGACCGGGAAGGGGAAGCGCGCGGGGCGGAAGGCCTTCTCCGCGAGGCGCAGGAGCACGATCGAGTCCTTGCCCCCCGAGAAGAGCAGGCACGGCCGCTCGCGCTCTGCCGCCATCTCGCGCAGGACGTGGATGGCCTCGTGCTCGAGCGCGGTCAGGTGGTCGAGTTGGTAGTGGGGCATCGCAGGGTGGGGCCGAACGGGGGACCATGACCGGGAAGCGCGCGGGCCGCAAGGGGGCCGGTCCCCGTGGATCCCGGACGCCGCGCGTGCTCCACTCCGCGCCCCCCGTGGCGAACCGCGACGACCTCCGACCGGCAGACGAGCGCGAGCTCGCCCCGCTGCGGCGGCTGGCCCTGGTCGGGGCCGCCTGGCTCGGGCTGTGGCTGGCGACGCCCGGGTTCCTCCAGCCCGACGGTTTCCTGTCCCTGGCGGTCCTGTCGCTCGTGCCGTGGGCCTACGCCGCCTCGCGGCCGGGGCGCCGGGCGTTCCTGGTCGAGTGGCTGGCGGCCGCCGTGGGCCTCTCGGCGCAGACCTTCTGGACCGTGAACGTGCTGTGGATCACGTTGCTCGCGGTCGCGATCGTCCCGGCGCTCTACATGGCGTGCGCCGGACTCGTGCTGCGCCGTCTGGCGCGCGTCCTGCCGCTCTCGCTCGCCGCGCCGGCCGCCTGGATCGGGCTGGAGACCCTCTCGGGGATCGTCGAGCCGCCCTTCGGCTTCCTCTGGATGCGTTTCGGCCACCACGCGCACGACCACGCGCTGCTCCTCGGGGCGCTGCGCGTCGTGGGTGTCGGCGGTGTCGGGTTCGCGCTGGCGGCGCTTTCCGGCCTGGTCGCGGATGCTTGGCGCGCGCGCGCCGAGCGACGCCCCCTGGGCCGCGCGCCGGTCGTCGCTGCGAGCGTGCCCGCGCTCGTCGTCGTCGGCGCGAGCCTCTTCACCGCGCCACCGGCCACGGTCGCGGGTCCGCGCGTGCTGCTCGTCCAGCCCGCCTTCGAGGCCAAGCGCAAGCAGCGCCCGCCCTCGGCCGAGGTGCTCTTCGAGGAGACCGTGGCGCTGACCCGCGCCGGCCTGGCCCGGGCGGCCGAGCGTGGCGAGCCCGTCGACCTCGTCGTGTGGGGGGAAACGGTCTTCCCCTGGCCGATCGCCGAGCCGTCGCTGGGCGCGGCCTACGCGCGCGGCGCGCGCGTCGCGCCCTGGGGCCAGCACGCGATCGGGCCGGCCGAGATCGAGCGGCTCCACGGCTTCGAGGAGGACGGCATCGCGCGTTTCCTGTTCGGCAAGGGCCGCGCGCAGCGGGTGATCCCGCCCGGGACGCTCTTCGCGACCGGCGCCGAGGAGTACATCGAGCGCGAGGGGCTCATCCGCCGCTCGAACGGCATCGTCGTCTTCGGCGAGGGCGGCACGCGCCTCGGTCGCGGCGGCAAGATCCATCTCGTGCCGGGCGGGGAGTCCCTGGCGGGCCTGGAGCGCATCGCCTGGGTCCGCAACACGGCCTACGACCTGGCGGGCTACCTCCCCGACCTCGTGGCGGACGACCGCACCGCCGTCGTCGAGCTGCCGCTCAGGGACGGGCGGCGGGTGCGGGTCGGCCTGACCGTGTGCTTCGACAACACGTATGACGGTCCCTACACGGAACCCACGCGCCGCGGACCGCTCGACTTCCACCTGATCACGAGCAATGAGGCCTGGTACGTCGAGTCGTGGGAGTTCGACCAGATGATCGCCTTCTCGCGCTGCGTCGCCGCCGCGACCGGCCGGAGCATGGTGCGCGCCACGAACTCCGGGATCTCGGTCGTGATCGGGCCGGACGGTCGCGACGTCGAGCGCCTCCGGGGGCCGGGCGGGAAGGACCGCAACGTGTCCGGCAGCCTGCTCGCGACGGTGCCGATCCCCCGCGAGCCGGCGGGGCCCACGCCCTACGCCCGCGTCGAGCCCGTCCTGCGCGGGGGCTGGGTCGTCCTGCCCATCGCCCTGTGGCTCCTCGTGCGGCGGCGCGACGGTTACCGGGGCCGGGAGGCTCGGTAGGGGACGGCTCTGGGAGGCGTCGGATCGGACCCGCTCCGAACCGCGCCGCGTCGCTTGACCCTCACTCCGAGCGCCGCTAGACTCCGCCTCCTCGCTCTGTAGACAGACGGCAAAGGAACCCTCCAGGTTCTTGTGCCACAAAGAGTTAGGACGATCGAAGCCGGTGCTGGGACGGCCCGCCCCGCGCGATCGTTCCGCCCGTTCCTCTCCCCGATCGTCACGAGCCGCGCTCCCCCCCAGCGGCGACCCCCCCACAGACGGCATCCCCGAAACGGCGTCCAAGCATGAGCTCCATCGGAAAGATCTTTGTCGTGCTCAACCTCGTCCTGGCCGCGGCGTTCGTCGGCTGGGCCGCGAACACGGCGAATCAGAGCGGTGAGTGGAAGACCAAGTACAACGAGGCCGTCGCTGCGGCGGGCAAGGAGAAGATCGGGCTCGAGGCCGAGCTCCAGAAGGTCCGCGCGGACCTGGGCCTGACCAAGTCCGACCTGCAGACGGCCGTGAACGCGCGCGACGAGGCCAAGCGCAACCAGGACCGACTGGCCACCGAGAACCGCGATCTGACGGCGCGCATCGGCACGCTGGATTCCGCGATCTCGGAGATCCGCACCACGCTGGGTGAGATCACCGCTTCGCGCGACAAGGCCCAAGCCGACCAGGTCAAGGCGCTGGGCGCCCAGAAGGCCGCCGAGGAGGCCCGCCGCACGGCCGAGCTGGCCCAGCAGGCTGCGGAAGAGGCCCAGGCGAATGCCGAGGCCCGGCTGCGCGACGCCGAGAACACGATTGCCAGCCTGGAGCGCGAGAAGACCAAGCTCGCCAACGAGTTCGGCACGCTCCAGACGTCCTTCGACACGCTCGTGGCCGTCACCGGCACGAACCTCAAGGACATCACGTCGACGCCCAAGATCGACGCGGCGGTCCTGGGGATCGACACCTCGATCGCGCCGGGGCTCGTGGCGATCAACGCCGGCTCGTCGCAGGGCGTCAAGCGCGGCCACACGTTCGAGATCTTCGACGGCGGCACGTACAAGGGGCAGGTCCGGATCGAGTTCGTGCACGGCGACATGGCCTCGGGCCTGATCACCCGCACGGTCCCCGGGCAGATGATCCGGCAAGGCGACGGCGCGACCACGCGCCTCTGAGCCCCAAGGAGCTCCACGAACATGGCCGCACGCCGTTCCGAACGCGCCGCTCCCGCCCGGGAGACCCGCGCCACCTCACGCATGGCCGAGGCGGGTGAGACCGCTGCCGAATCCAAGCCCGGGATGGGCCTGGGCGATGCGATGGGCATCGTCACGTTCCTCCTGCTCGTGGCCGCGATCCTGCTGACCGACATGGTGCTCGGGAAGCAGTACGGCAAGGGCGTCTTCTTCTGAGCGACCGCCGCTGCGGGGTCCTGCCCGCCGCGGAGTCCGCGACTCACCCCGCGAGCCGCCCAGTGGGCGGCTCGCGCCGTTTGGCATGCTCTGGGCACGGGCGGCCCGGTGATCGGCGGCCAGGGCTGCCCCCGCGTCCCGTGAGCCGATGCGCTGCGCGAGCTGCGGCGCAGCCCCGACCTGGCGCGTCCCGGGGCGGACCGCGCGTCCCGGTGCGGCTCGGTCGCCGCGCGGGCGCCCGCGTTCTCCGTGGGCGAAGCCCGACGCCCGCGTTGTCTCCGCCCAGAGCACGCGCGGTCGACCGCGCTGCAGCGCGGTCCGCCGCGTTGCGACTTCCTGTCGAGCGCGCACCGCGCGTGCCTCGCGGCGCGGACGTCGCCTTGATCGCGACCCCTGCACCGCTAGACTCCGGACCGGCTCCTCGGCACGGCCGCGCGCGACTGTGAGCGCGCGCGTAGCGCCGGTCAGCCTCCCCGCGATGAAGAGCTACCTCCGGCCCGTCCAATGGGCACTCGGTCGATTCTCGGTCGACATGGGCATCGACCTCGGCACGGCGAACACGCTGGTGAGCGTGCGCGGCCGCGGGATCGTGCTCAACGAGCCGAGCGTCGTGGCGGTCGACAAGTCGACCGGCGAGGTCATGAACAACGGGATGGCCGTCGGCAACGAGGCCAAGGCCATGCTGGGCAAGACGCCCGGGAACATCGCCGCGATCCGGCCGCTGCGCAACGGCGTGATCGCCGACTTCGACGTGACCGAGAAGATGCTGCGCTACTTCATCACCAAGGTGCACGGCGGGCGCGCCTGGGTGAAGCCGCGCATCGTGATCGCGGTGCCGGTCGGGATCACGGCCGTCGAGCGCCGCGCCGTGATCAACTCGGCCGAGCGCGCCGGCGCGCGCCGCGTCTACCTGATCGACGAGCCCATGGCGGCCGGCCTGGGGATCGAACTGCCCGTGCGCGAGGCCTACGGCTCGCTGATCGTCGACATCGGCGGGGGCACGACGGACATCGCCGTCCTGGCCCTGGCCGAGATGGTCGTGGCGACGTCGCTGCGCGTCGCCGGGGACGAGATGGACGAGGCGATCACCGCCCACCTGCGACGGCAGCACAACCTGCTCATCGGCGAGCAGACGGCGGAGCGGATCAAGCTCACGATCGGCTCGGCCTCGCCGATGCCCCAGGAACTCTCCATGGAGGTCAAGGGGCGCGACAGCGTCTCGGGCCTGCCGCGCAAGACCACGGTGACCTCGATCGAGATCCGCGAGGCGCTCTCGGCGCCGGTCCGGCTGATCAGCGAGGCCGTGCGCGGCGTCCTCGAGGAGGCCCCGCCGGAACTCTCCGCGGACCTCGTCGATTCGGGCATCACGCTGTGCGGGGGCGGCTCGCTGCTCTACGGGCTGGCGGATGCGATCGCCGAGAACCTGTCGATTCCGGCACGGGTCGCCGACGATCCGCTGACCGCCGTGGCACGCGGGACGGGCATCTTCCTCGAGAACCTCGAGGTGTTCGCGCCCGTGCTTTCGTCCGGCGACGACGACTGAGAGCGCGCGCCGGGCGCGTCCGCGGCGGATCCGAGCCGCGCTCGGGATCCTCCCTGGCTCACGGTCGCGCGCGGCAGCGAGCCGCACGGTTGCGCGCGGGAATCGGCGCGCCACGGATGGTAGACAGGGGCCCGCGCGGAGGGCGGCGCGCGCCGCGCCGCCATCAGGACTCGTTCGGGGGGGCTGCGTTGCTGTCGTGGTCGGGACCGAGGACCGTCGTCCTCGCGGGGCTGTGTGTCCTCGCGGCGCTGTCGCTCCATCCGTTCCCGCCCGTCGAGCGGGCCTGCGAGCTGCTGTTCGTCCCGGCACGCTGGGCGCGTGAGCTCCTGCGGCCGTGGGGTTGGCTCGCTGCCGGCGAGGTGCGCGCGGCGCTCGATGCCGCGGCCGCGGCCTTCGAGACCGAGCGCGCACAGGCGCGCGCGTTGCTCGCGGCACAGATCGAGTCCGCGCTGCCGGCCGACCCCGCCTTGCGCGCCGGGCGCTCGTTCCTCGTGGCCGAGGTGCTGGAGCGCGATCCGACCGACCCGGACCTGCTGCGCGTGCGCTTCCCGCCCGGCGCGGGCGTGGAGGCCGACATGCCGGTCGTGCTCGGCGAGGCCTACGTCGGCCGAGTGCGCGCCGTCGACGACCGCCGCGCGGGCGAGGGCCTCGTCGAGCTGGTCACGGATGCCGGTCTGCGCGTCGGCGCGGTGGTCCTCGACGGTGCGCCGGAACCCGCCGCCCTCGTCGTGGGCGGTCTCGTCGACCCACGCGCGCGCCGCGGACAGGCGCTGCTGCTCGGCGCGCGGCACGAGAGCCGCCCGGTCGTCGGCGGCGCCGTCGTGGTGCGCGAGATCGGTGACGGGCCGCGCGCCGCCCGCCGCGCCGCGGCCGACGGGTTTCGGTTGGGGGAGCTGCGCGTGCTCGCCGAGCGTGGGCGTCCCGTGCTGGGCGTCGAGGCCCCGCTCGAGTTCCGGCATGGGCTCTCGCTCGTGGCGATCGTCGGTGGCCCCGAGCTGGCGACGGCTGGCCCGCTCCTGGCCGACGACGCCTACGAGGATGCGCGCTGGACGGCGGCGCGGGTCGCGCTGGCCGGCGACTCCTCCCCGCGCCGCCGCACGCGCCACTTGAGCTTCCCGCGCGCGAGCCGTGTCGAGGACGGCGCGGCGGTGGCCGTCGGCGCGCGCTTCGTGGGCCGCGTCCTCCAGGCCGCGGACGGCCGCGCCGTCGCGGCCTGGCTCGGCGATCCCGCGCTGGCGTTCCGCGCTGCCGCGCTCGTCGAGGGCGCGGGCGAGCCGCTGCATCTGGGGCGCCTGATCTCGATCGGCCTGGCGGCGGACGGCGCGGTACTCTTGGAGTGGACCGCGCGCGAGGATCGCGCGGGAGTTGCGCCGCGGCCCGCCGGGCGCGCGCGGATCGCGACCTCGTCCGGCGACCGTGGCGTGCCGGCCGGGCTGTGGGTCGGGACCTGCGACCTGCCCGCGGGGCCGGGCCGCCACATCCTGCGCGTCGTGCCCGCGGAGGATGCCGCGGGGCTCTTGCGCGCGCGCGTGCGGCTCGCGCCCGAGCCCCACCCGGAGGCCGGTCCGTGAGGCCCGCGCGCCGCGGTGGGCAGCGCCTGCTGGGCTGGGTGCTGTTCTTCGTGTGGGCCGTGTCGCTGTCCGGCCTCCAGGCGCTCGTGTGGCGCGACGCCGCGAGCGCGTTCGTGCCCGACGCCGCGCTGGTCCTGGCGGTCGTGGTCCTGGCGCGCGCCGAGGCGTCCGACCTCGTGCCGCTCGCGTTCCTGACCGCCTGCGCGCGGGCCGCGACGAGCGGGGAGGCTCCGCTGGTCTTGGTCACGGGTGCCCTGGGAGCGCTGTTCGCCGCGTTGCTCCTGCGCGGCGTGCTGGAACTCTCGGGTGCCTTGGGCCGGACGATCGCGGCGCTGGTCGCCGTGTTCTCGTTCGAGGCCTGGATCGTGCTGGCGCGCGGCGCGCGCGCGGGCGCGGCCACGCTCGACGCCGCCGGCGCGGCTGCGTCCGCCATCCCGATCGCGCTGGCCTCGGCGCTGGCAGCCCTGCTCCTGGGGCCGCTGCTCGCGCGCCTGCCCGGGCTCACGCCGCTGTGGAGCCGGTCATGGTAGCGCAGCGCCGGATTCGCCCCTTGGGCGTGGTCTTCGTCGCCGCGCTGGCCGTGCTCGTCGCGCGCGCGTTCTGGATCCAGGTCGTCGAGCACGAGGTGTGGGCCGCCCAGGCCGTGAGCTTCCGCACGAGCTCGCGTCTCGTCCCGTACCACCGCGGGAAGTTCCTGGATCGCGAGGGCCGCGTGCTGGTCGCGGACGAGGACGTCGCCGCGATCGAGTTCACCTACCGCGACTTCCGCCGCGGGCACCCGCTGGGCATCGCGGCGCATGCGCGCACGGCCATCGAGGGCCGACCCGTCACGTTGGCGGAGACCGAGCCGGAGCTCGAGACCTGGTGCCGGCGCTTGGCGTCGCTCGCGCCCGACGACGTCGCGGCGTTCGCGCGCGGTGGCGCGTTGCGCGACGCCGGCGGTGTGGAGCTCGCCGAGGCCAGCACGGACCCCAGCGCCGAGGCGCGCTCCGCGCGCGCCGCCGACCTGCGCTTCTACGCCGGCGTGATCCTTCGGCTCTCGCCCCCGGAGACCGGCGCCCTGCGGCGGCGCATCGAGGAGGGTCACGGGGCGCGTCCGTGGAGCGAACTCGTGGCCGGCGTCCGGCGCCAGGATCCCGCGTCGATCCTCGACGAGGTCGCCCGGCGGGCGGCGGACGCGCGCGCGGACCTCGCGGAGCTCGCGACGCGGCTCTCGGCCGAGTCCCTGCTGCCCGCGGACGGCGGCGCGCCGCTGGCACGCCTCCTGGACCTGCTCGACGCGCGGCGCGCGGCGCACGAGGACGAGGCCGCCGACCAGTTGTTCCAGGCCGCGTGCGGCTTTGCTCCGGGGCGGCTCCCGACGGAGGCGCTCTCCAGCACCTTCGACGTGGCTTGGATCGCGCGCGCCCTGCGCTGGGACGCCGAGCGGCTCGCGCGCTGGGTCGCGACGCGCCGCGAGAGCTGGGAACGCGAGCTCGACGAGGTCCGCCTGCCGCGGATCCTGGCGCGCGCCGGCCTGGCGGACTCCGAGGGCGCCCGCGCGCAACGTCTGCTCGACGGGCTCGCGGACCTGTGGCGCGCGGGCGACCGACGGGCGCGCGAGGAGCGCGCCTGGTCGGAGCTCGACGAGGTCGTCTTCTTCCACGAGGCGCGCAGCCTGTTCGAGCGCCCGCGCGCGAAGCCCCCGCGCACTGCCGCACCTCTGCCGTTCCAGGACGAGGACTGGCGCGCGCTCGCAGCGGTCGAGGAGGACCCCTGGCGCGTCGCCGGGCTCTTGTTCGAGGCCGCGGCCCAGCGCGCCGGCCTGGCCTCGCCCGACGCGGACGAGATCGCGGCGCGCTGGCGCGCGCTGTCCGGCACGAGCGCGGGATTCGGCGGCGAGGAGGCGCTCGACGAGCTGGGCCGGGCCGCGCGCGCCATCGAGGCGGGCTGGAGCGCGGCCGTGCTGCGCGCCTGCGCCACGCTGCGCGGGCCAGCCGCGCCGGATGGCAGTCCACCGCGGCCGTTGGCGTTGCTCGACGCGCGGCTCGACCGCGCGGCGCAGCGCGAGCGTTACGTCCTGGTCGATGCGCAGAGCCGCGCGGCCCGGCTCGCCGCGCGTCCGAGCCACGGGCTCGTGATGCTCGTGGCGCGCGACCCCGCACGGCACGCCGGCTTCAGCGTGCGGGACACCACGCGGCGCGTCGCGCGGGTCCACGATGCGCGCGGGGTACCGGCGGCGGGCCTGTTGATCGGCGCCACACGCCGTCCGTTCCTCAAGGAGCTCCTGGCGCGGAGCGAGGACGAGCGGCGGCTCGCGGACCTGCAGCAGCGCCTGCTGCGCAGCGAGGCCGAGGAGCGCGAGCTGCGCGACCTGACCTCGCGTGCGGCGCGCGTCGACGAGTGGACCGGAGACCACGGGCTCGAGGCCTGGTTCGACGCCGAGCTGACCGGACGCTTCGGGCTCTACGAGACCGAGGGCCTCGATGCGCTGGAGCGCGATGCCGACTCGCGCTTCGTGCCCGCGGTCGACGGCCTCGACGTCACGCTGACCATCGACGCGCGGCTCCAGGTCGCTGCGCAGGACGTGCTGGCCGCGCCGCGCTTCGCTCCCGGCGCCGCGGACCGCACCTGGTTCGAGAACCCGGTCGGCGCCATCGTGCTGCTCTCTCCCCTCGGCGAGGTCCTGGCGGCCGCGTCGGAGCCCGGGCTCCCGGGCCTCGCGAGCGTGCCGGGCCGCGGCCGCGAGCGCTCGGTGGCGCGCGAGCGCACGCTGCAGGCGCCCACGTTCAACCCGCCGGGCTCGGTGTTCAAGCCCTTCGTGTCGGCCTGGGCCATCGACCGGCTGGGGTTCGAGCCGCGCACGCGCTACGCCTGCGCGCTGAACGAGCGCGGCGTGCCGGAGTTCCTGAACCTGCGCTGCAACGCCCACCACGTGGAATCGGACCTGCACCACGCGCTGGTCGTGTCGTGCAACTCGTACTTCGCGCAGCTCGGGCTGGCCTGCGAGCCGGAGGCCCTGCTCGCGGCGGCGCACGCCTTCGGCTTCGGCGAGCCGACCGGAGCGCGTTTCGACCCCGGCGCAGCGCGGCGTGGCCTGCGCGAGGACTGGCGTGCCGTCCCGCGCCGCAGCGACGACGAGATCCGCGCGGACTTGGCCTCGACCTCGCAGCGTCTGCGTTTCCCGAACGGGTTGGGCCTGTTGTGGGCGACCCCGATGCAGGTCGCGCGCGCGACCGCGGGCCTCGCGACCGGCGTGCTGCCGGAGATCCGGCTCGTGCGCACGATCGGCGGCGTCCCCGTGCCGGCGGTCTCACGCCCCTTGCCGCTCGCCAAGCAGAGTCTCGACGTCGTGCGCGACGCCCTGCGCGGCGTGGTGCTCGAGCGCGGTGGCTCGGCCCACGGCAAGGGGCTCGACGCCGCCTCGCTGGGCTTCACCTTCGCCTGCAAGACGGGCAGCGCGGACATCGGTCAGATCGTCGAGGTGCCCGGCATGCCGGACGAGGACCGCGCGGCCGGCGCGGCCGGCAAGTCGCGCAAGCACGCCTGGGTCGCAGGCTGGTTCCCGGCCGAGGATCCCGCCGCCGTCGTCGTCGTGTACCTGCACAACCTGACCGAGACGTCGAGCCGCACCGCGGTGCATGTCGCGGCGCAATTCCTGCAGACGCCCCAGGTGCGCGAGTTCGTGGCGCGGCGGAGCGCGCAATGAGCGGCGCGGCGGGACGGGCCGGCGAGCGACGCACGTGGGTCGACCGCGTCGTGTCGCTGCGCGCGGTGCGCTGGTCGGATCTCGACTGGCACGTGGTGGCGCTGTCCGCGCTGCTGCTCGGCGTGGGGCTGGTGCTCGTGGCGACGATGAGCGCGGCCGACGAGGCCTATGGGCGCGCCGACGTGCGCTGGGGCGATCACCTGAAGAAGTTGCTCGTCGCGGCGCCGGCCTTCGTGCTGGGCCTGGCGGCACGCCCGCGCTGGTTGCGGCGCAATGCGCTGGCGGTCTGGGTGCTCGTCGTCGCGCTGCTGCTGGCGGTCTTCGTGGTGGGGGATGCGCGCAATGGCGCGCGTCGCTGGATCGACCTGGGGCCCTTCGACCTCCAGCCCTCGGAGCTGGCCAAGGTCGCGGTGATCCTGGGCCTGGCCGCCGCGTTGGATCACCTGCGCCTGCGCTCGCTGCGCGAGTGGGGGGCGCCGCTGGCGCTGGCGCTGGTGCCCATGGCGCTCGTGGTGCTGCAGCCCGACCTGGGCACCGCGCTCACGCTCGTGCCGATCACGCTGGGCCTGCTCTACGTCGCGGGGGCCAGTGGCCGGTTGATCCTGGCGTTCGTGGGCGGCGCGTTGGCGCTGGGTCTCTTCGCCTGGCAGTTCGAGATCGGGATCCGCGACTACCAGCTCCAGCGCCTCGACACCTGGACGCGGGGCTGGAGCGCCGAGGACCTGATCGCCGAGCGGAATGGCGCCGCGTTCCACGCCTACCATGCGCGCGTGGCCATCGGGAACGGCGGCCTGGGCGGCGAGGGCCTCGGCCGCGGCGTGTCGAACGAGGTCGCCTGGCTCCCCGAGCGCGATTGCGACTCGATCTTCGCGGTCGTGGCGGAAGAGCTGGGCTGGATCGGCGTGTGCGGGATCCTGGCGCTCTACGGCCTGCTCGTGCTGTCGCTCTTCCAGAGCGCGTCGGGCCTGCGCGACCGCTTCTCGCGGCTGGTCGTGACCGGCGTCGCGATCCTGTTCGCCGCGCACCTCGTGGTGCATTGCGGCGTGAACCTGGGCCTCCTGCCGCTCACGGGCCTGACGTTGCCGCTGTTCTCGACCGGTGGCTCCTCGCTCCTGGCGACGTTCCTGGCGCTGGGCCTCGCGCTGGGGCTCGCCTCCCATCGGCAGCCGTCGCTCGACGCGGAGACCTTCCGGCGGGGCGCAGCGGGCTAGCGCGGGGCGCGATCCGCCAGCGCCGGGCGCGGGTGCGATCCGCGGGCACGCTCAGCAGGCCGGCGCGAGCGGCCGCGGTCCTGCTGCGTTCCGCACGGGCCTTCAGTCCTCCTGCCGCCGCCAGCTCTCGCGCCCGCCCTCCAGCTCCTCCAGGAACTCGATCTCGGACTTCAGCGTCTCGGCGGGCTTCTTGGGCGACTCCGCGGGGTTCAGGCAGAACAGGTCCCAGGCCTCGCCCTTGAGCTTCCACTGGCGCACGTGCCACTTGCCGTTCTCGGAGCGCTCGAGCGGGAACGTGATGCAGCGCCAGGGCTTGTACTTCCAGCGGTCGCCCTCGACGGCCCCGACCTTGTGCAGCACGCAGCCGTCGTTCGCGAACACGCACCAACCCTTGGACACGCCCAGAGCGAAGAGGCCCTCCTTCCGGCGCTTCGTGACGAAGCCCTCCTTCTCGACCTTGGCGCGCGCCTCGGGGCGCATGTGAGGCAGGAACTTGGCCAGGTGTTCCTGGATCCGGGCCTGCTCGGCGGCCTCGATCGGCGGACGGCCGTTCGAGCAGCAGGTGCCGCCGCAGGTCGGATACACGCATTCGAAGCGCGCGGTCTCCAGGTTGGTGACCTCGGGGCGGGTCGTCGTCTCGGGCGTCAAGCGTCGAATCTCCGGCAGTAGACGAGCTTGTCGTCGCCCGTCGCGTAGAAATCGGGAATGCGGGCCGTGAGCGTCAGGCCGCAGCGCTCGTAGAAGGCGCGCGTCGCGGCGTACTCGGGCTTGGAGGCGGTCTCGATCACGAGCAGGCGACCCTGCGCGGCCCGCACGGCGCGCTCGACGGCGTCGAGCAGCGCGCGGCCCACGCCCAGTCCCTGCCGGGCGGGGTCGACCGCGATCCAGTACAGGTCGTGCGTTCCCACCGTGCAGGGCGTCGCGCCGTGGCAGGCGTAGCCCGCGAGCGCGCCGTCGACGTCGGCCACGACGAAGCGATAGCCGCCCTCGGGCGGCTCGTCGACGAGCTCCAGGGCCACCTCGATCTCGGCGGCCGTGAAGGCGCCCGTGGCGGAGAGCAGCCGCGCGATCGGGGCGCGGTCCGCGGCGCGGTCGATGTCGCGCAGCGCGACGCGCGCGGCCGATCGTGTCGTCGGCGTACCTTCGGGAGCGGGGGGCATGCAGGCCGGATCGCGGGCGGGCAGTCTACTCGAAGGCGGCGCGCGCCGGGATCAGCGTGCTGAGCGCTCCAGGGCGCTCGCGACGATCGCGCCGACGAGCTCGACGTAGGAGAGCCCGCTGCGCGCCGACAGGATGCACAAGTCGCCGGTGCGCGGGTTCATCCCCGGCAGCGGGTTCGCCTCGAGGAACTTCGGATTGCCTTGCGCGTCGAGGCGCACGTCGACGCGGCCCACGTCGCGGCAACCCAACGCGCGGTAGGCCGCCAGGGCGCAGGCCTCGACTGCGCCGAGGCTCGCCGGCGGCACGCGCGGCGGCACGAAGTACTCGACCCGCGCCTCCCAGTCGCGCTTGACCTCCAGGGAGTAGACGAACTCGGCGGTGGCCACGGTCCGCGGCGCGATCTCCATGGCGGCCACGACCCGCGCCCGCCGGCCCGTGCCGAGGATCCCCACGGTCATCTCGGTCCCGGGCAGGAACTCCTCGATCAGCGCCGGCTCGCCGTAGTCGCGGACCACGCGCGTGGCCTCGCGCCGCAGCTCCTCGCGCGTGCGGACGCGCGAGGTGAGCCGCACGCCCATGCTGGATCCCTCCTGGTTCGGCTTGACGATCGCCGGCAGGTCGAACTCCAGCGCGGCGGCCTCCGCGGGGTCCTCCACGACCGCGAAGCGCGGCGTCGCCACGCCGTCCGCCGCGGCGAGCTTCTTGGCCAGCGCCTTGTCGAGCGTCACGGCCAAGGTCAGCGGGTCGGAGTGCGTGCAGGGGACGCCCACGAGCTCACAGACGGCCGGGACGTGCGCCTCACGCGAGCGCGTCCCGGCGCCTTCCGCGATCGTGAACACGAGCTCGGGCGCGTCGGCCAGGAGGCGCTCGACGAAGCGCCGCCCGCCGCCGAGCAGCACCGGGTCGTGGCCCAGCTCGGAGAGCGCGCCGGCGATCGCCGCCACGGTCTCCTCCGAGTCGTACTCCTCGAGCAGGTCGTCGGGTCCGTCCGCGCGCGCGGTCCGGTCCGACTTGAGGTCGAACGCGATGCCGATCCGCACGAGGGCCCCGTCAGGTGGCCGGCGTGGGCGCGTCCGCGCCGCGCGTCGAAGCCTCGGCGCTGCGCAGTCGCTCCTCGCGGGAGTGGCCACGGTGGACCCAACTGCTCTTGCCCACGACCGGCTGGCCGTCGGCGCGCACGCGTGCCTTCTTCGGGGCGGCGTTGCCGTTGCCGTTGCCGTTCGCGCGCTTCTTGCCGTCCGCCGCGCCGGCGCCGTTGGCGTTCGGCACGACCTGGGAGGGCCGGGCCGGACGCAGCTCGCCGGAGTGCGGTTGCGCCGCGTCGGGTTCGCTGTACTCGAAGACGCGGTGCTGGAAGTTGCGCAGGAGCGCCTTCTTGCGGGCGGCGTCGTAGTGGAGCAGGTACTGGGGTTGCACCGGGATCTTGCCGCCGCCCCCCGGCCCGTCGATCACGTAGGTCGGGATCGCGAGGCCTGAGACGTGTCCCCGCAGGCCCTCGATGATCTCGAGGCCCTTGGCGATCGGCGTGCGGAAGTGCTCCGCACCGCGCACCGGGTCGCACTGGTACAGGTAGTAGGGCCGCACCCGCATCTTCATCAGGCCCGTGACCAGCGCGCGCATCGTGGCGACGTCGTCGTTGATGCCCTTGAGCAGCACGGACTGGTTGTTCAGCGGGATCCCGGCCCGTGACAGCCGGTCGCAGGCTGCCGCCGCCTCGGGGGTCAGCTCGCGCGGGTGGTTGAAGTGCACGTTGACCCACAGCGGGTGGTACTTCTGCAGCATCGCGACCAGCTCGTCGTCGACGCGCTGGGGCAAGGACACGGGCACGCGCGTGCCGATCCGGATGATCTCGAGGTGCGGGATGGCTCGCAGCTTCGACAGGATCGACTCCAGCTTCTTCGTGCCGCAGGTCAGGGGGTCCCCGCCCGAGACCACCACGTCGCGGACGGCCGGCGTGCGTGCGATGTACTCGACCATGCGGTCGATCTCGACGTCCGGGACCGCGTCCTCGTACATGATCCGCTTGCGCGTGCAGTAGCGGCAGTAGATCGCGCACGAGTTGCTGATCACCATGAGCACGCGGTCCGGGTAGCGGTGCGTGATGCCGGGCACCGGCGAGTACTGCTCCTCGCCCAGCGGGTCCTCCTCGCCCACGTCGCGGAAGGCGTACTCGCCCTGGAGCGGCGCCGCGTGCTTGAGGATCGGATCCTCGGGGTCGTCGGGATCGATCAGCGCCAGGTAGTAGGGCGGAATGCCCATGCGGAAGTCGCGCAGGATCTCGCGCTGCACGTCCGCGACCGGGGCCAGCTTCGGCAGGAGCTTCACGAGCTCGTCGACCGTCGTGACTCGGTTGCGGAACTGCCAGCGCCAGTCGTTCCACTGCGCGTCGGTCGCGTCGGGGAAGTAGCGCTCGCGGCCGGACTTCGAGAGCGGGGAGGGGGAACGCTTCGACGCGACGGCCGGGGGGATGGCCGCGGGAGCGGTGGGTTGCATCAGAGGTGCTTCCAGAGGCCGCGTCATCCGGGGGTCCGGCGCGCGCCGAGCGGGTAGTGGTGGTACGACGACGAGGCGCGAGCTCGCAACCCGCGCACCGACAGGTGCGCGAGCGCGCGGCTCGCGCGGCAACTTGGCGGGACCGACTCGGCGTCCGCGCGCACCGGACTCGCCAGCGCGTCGCGTGTGTGGGTCGGAACCGGCCGCACCCAGCCGCAGCGCGCACGCGGCGCGCAGCGAACTGGGAACGGCTCTTCGACGCCCGGGCCCGCGACCCCGGCCAGGCCGGGGTCGATCGAGCGAAGGGGGGAGGCCGGGCGGATGGCCATGCGAACGCTCGTCCTTCTACTCATGGCGCACGGGCGATCCAAGGAGGACTTGACCGAATCTCGCACGTTCCGTGCGGGTGCTCTCGATCGCGCGGGCAGCTTGCGACACGCGGTTCGGCCGCGGCAGGGTTGCTCGCGACGCGTCGGGCGCGGGTTCACCCGAGCCTTCCACCGGACTCCGACGGCAGCGCGGTCGCGGGTCTGATTCCGGCGGGTCTGCTGCTCATTCCACGCGCTCTCCACCGACACTCCACCGCGGACCTCACGACGCGCTGCCGACCGCCCGACGGGCGACGAGCGCACGCCACGGTCGGTAGACGATCGCTCCCAGCGCCAGCACGACCCCTCCGATCCAGACCGCGTCCCCCTGGAGGTTGCCGGCGACGACCGCCGTCGCAGTCAGGAGATAGACCCAGGCCGCCCAGGTCCCAAACCGCGATCGGAACGGCCAGCTCGCGCCGGGGAGGCGCCGCAGCCGCAGGAAGGCCGCGGCGACGAGCCCGTGGAAGATCCACTCCACGAACACGACGTTGTCGACGAGGAACCCGGCCCCGCCCCACAGCCAGTAACCGAGCGCCAGGGTCAACTGGACGCAGAGCGCCGCCACGGGCGCGCCGGTTCGCGGATGGAGCCGCCCGAAGCGCTCGAAGAACAGGCCCTCGCGGGCCATGGCCACGAACAGCCAGGGGCTGGTCAGGATCGTGACCACGCACACGCCGAGCGCCGAGACGCCCATCGCCGCGCGCAGGATCTCGCCGCCGGTCGGGCCCAGGGTCCGCCGCGCGAACTCGCCCGCGAAGGCCGGGTCCGCTGCCAGGCCGCCCAGTCCCAGGACCCGCAGGTACCCGGCGTTGATCGCCAGGTAGGCGGCGGCCACGATCGCCACGCCGAGCAGGATCGCGCGCGGCAGCGTGCGGGATGGGTCGCGGACCTCGGGGGCCACGTAGCACACCATCTGCCAGCCGCCGTAGGCGAAGAAGATCGGCAGCAACGCCCGCAGCGCGCCCGCTCCGAGCCCCCCCTCGGGCGGCGGGGGAGGCGGCGTGGGCTGGACCGAGCCTGGCTCGAAGACGATCCAGGCACCCAGCGCCAGGGCCGCGATGGCTGCGAGCTTGATCAGCGTGCAGCCGTTCTGGAGCAAGGCGCCGGCCTTGACCCCGGCCAGCGCCAGCGCGGTGACGAGCACCAGGATCACGGCCCCCGCCACCTGCCCGGCCGCCGTCCCGGGCGGGCCGACGCCGGGCACGATGCCCGCGAGGTTCGCGACGCAGATCTCCATCATGACCGCGCTGGCGCCGGTCGCGACGACGCCCAGCACGACGAAGGCGAAGAGGAAGGCCGGGAACGGCCCGAACGCCGCGCGCAGGAACACGTACCACCCGCCGGCCTGGGGGTAGGCCGCGCCGAGCTCGGCGAAGACCAACGCGGCGTGCACCGCGACGAGCGCGCCGAACACCCACAGCGCGAGGTACCAGCCCGGGTCGGGGACCGCCGCGGCGATGCGCGAGGGATTGTAGAAGATGCCGACGCCCACGATGCCGCCGACGACGAGCAGCGTGGCGTCGAACGCGCTGAGCTTTCGCGGTCCCAAGGGAGGAGCTGGGGAGGATCGGCCTCCAGGACCCCGCACGCAAGCCGCAGTCCGCGGGTCGTGGCCAGCGCTGGCCGGTCGCGCCCCGGCGCATAGACTGCCGCGCCATGCCGCGCGCCGTGCGTCGTGTCCTGCTCGTGCTCGCCGCCGCCGGGCTGGCGCTGGCCCTGGCCGCCTGGGCCGTGTTCGAGGTCGCCGTCGGGCGCAGCTCCCCCGACCCCTCCGACCTGAGCGGGCTCTCGCCGGGCGCGCTGGCGCTCGTCGAGGCCGCCACGCGCGAATTCCGCGACGACCCAGCCTTCGACCACCACGTCCACGCCGTGGGCACCGGCGAGGGCGGGAGCGGTGCGCACGTGAGCCCGCGCTTCAGCTCCTGGCTGCACCCCCGTCAGCACGTGCAGTTCCGGGCCTACCTGCGCGCGTTCGGCATCGACGACCCGGCGCGCGCCGAGTCCCAGAGCGTGGCGCGCTTCGTGGCCCTGGCACGCGCCGCCGGCGTTTCGCGCCACGCGCTGCTGGCGTTCGACGCGCACTACGGACCCGACGGCGAGCTCCACGAGGCCGAGACCGAGTTCCGTGTCCCAAACCTCCACGTCGAGCGCGTGGCCCGCGAGCACGCGGACCTCCTCGTGCCGGCCGCCTCGATCCACCCCTACCGGCGCGACGCCCTGGATGAGCTCGAGCGCGCCGCCGCCGCCGGTGTGCGCCTCGTCAAGTGGCTGCCGAACGCCATGGGGATGGACCCGGCCGATCCACGCTGCGACGCGTTCTATGCGGCCCTGGCGCGCCTGGGGCTGACGCTCCTGTCCCACGCCGGCGAGGAGCAGGCCGTCGAGTCCGAGGCCACGCAGGAGTTCGGGAACCCGCTGCGCCTGCGCCGCGCGCTGGACGCGGGCGTGCGGGTCTACGTGGCGCACTGCGCCTCGCTCGGCACGGGCGTCGACCTCGACGATCCCGCGCTGCGGCGCGTCGAGAACTTCGACCTGTTCCTGCGCCTCATGGACGAGCCGCGCTACGTCGGATTGGTCTTCGGCGAGATCTCCGCCCTGACCCAGGTCGGACGAGCTGGCCGGCCGCTGGCGACGATGCTCGAGCGCGTCGACCTCCACGAGCGGCTGGTGAACGGCAGCGACTGGCCCCTGCCGGCGATCGACGCCCTGTTCCAGACCGGCAGGCTGCGCGACGCGGGCTACCTGACCGCCGACGCGGCGCGGCAGTTGGACGAGGTCTGGCGCGTGAACCCGCTGCTCTTCGACCTCGTGCTCAAGCGCACGGTCGCGCACCCGCGCACGGGGCAGCGCTTCCCCGCCGCGGTGTTCCGCGCGCGCTGAGGACGTCGGGCAGGGGATCGCGCCCCGGCCCTTCAGCGGCTGCGTTCGCCCTGGCCCGACCGCCCCGCGGAACCGTCGCCGCGGGCGCCGAACACGCGCTCCGAGCGGCGCCCGACCCAGCGCCGCAGCATCTCCCCGAGCGCGACCGGCGAGACGGGCTTGGTCAGGAAGTCGTCCATGCCGGCCTCCAGGCACTGTTCGCGGTCGCCGGTCATGGCATTGGCGGTCATGGCCACGATCGGCGCGTCGAACCCGCGTGCGCGCAGCATCCGCGCCGCCTCGTAGCCGTCACACTCCGGCATCTGGCAGTCCATGAACACGAGGTCGAACGGCGCCTCTGTCGCCAGGCGCACCGCGTCGTGACCATCGGCGGCGATCGTGCAGGTGTAGCCCAGCTTCCGCAGCAGCCCGACCGCGACCCGCTGGTTCACGTGGTTGTCCTCGGCCACCAGGATCCGCGCGCCGCCGGGCTGGACCGGCTCGGAGAGCATCGCGTTCGTGATGATGCCGGTGCGCTTGGTGCTCTCCGTGCTCGCTCCCTCGGTGAGCACCCGGGCAGCGCACTCCTCCAGGCTCGACTGCCGGATCGGCTTCACCAAGTAGGCCGCGAAGCCCAAGGACTCCATGCGCCGCGCCTCCCCGACCCCGCCCACGGACGTGAGCATGACCAGCGTCGTCGAGCCCACGGCCGGATCCGCGCGCAGGTTGCGCGCGAAGGTCTCGCCGTCGACGTCGGGCATGTCGTGGTCGACGAACACCAGCGCGTAGGGCTGGCCTTCGGTGCGCGCGCGCCGGATCAGGGCCATGGCGGACGGCGCGTCCGAGGCCTCGTCGCAGGTCGATCCCCACCCACGCGCGAACTGCACCACGATGCGCCTGTTCGTCGCGTTGTCGTCCAGGACCAGCATGCGCGCCGGCGGTGGCCGGCGGGGCAGGACGGGCGGCGGATCCAGCGGCTCGAGGCACGGCTGCCAGGGCACGACGAACCAGAAGGTCGAGCCCCGGCCCGGTTCGCTCTCCACGCCGATCTCGCCCCCCATCAGGCCCACGAGCTGCTTCGAGATGGCGAGCCCGAGGCCCGTGCCGCCGAAGCGACGCGTCGTCGAGGCGTCGAGCTGTGAGAAGAGCTGGAACAGGTTGCGCCGGCGCTCGGCGCTGATGCCCGTCCCGGTATCGCGCACGCTGAAGCGCACGGCCGGACCGCCGCCGGCGAGCTGGGCGCGCTCGACCTCGACCACGACCTCGCCTTGCGCCGTGAACTTCACCGCGTTGGACGCCAGGTTGAGCAGCACTTGGCGCAGGCGCGTCGGATCGCCGCGCATACCGTGTGGCACGCCCTCGTGGAACAAGCAGGCCAGCTCGAGACCCTTCTCGTGGGCCTTGGCGGCCAGCGTCTTGACCGTCTCGTCCGCGACGGCGCGCAAGTCGAAGTCGATCACCTCCAGCTCCAGCTTGCCGGCCTCGATCTTGGAGAAGTCGAGGATGTCGTTGAGCAGGACGAGCAGGCTCTCGGCCGAGTGCAGCACGGTGGTGGCCGTCTCGCGCTGCTGCCAGTCGAGCTCCGTGTCGAGCAGCAGCGTCGTCATCCCGATCACGCCGTTCATGGGCGTGCGGATCTCGTGGCTCATGTTCGCCAGGAACTGCGACTTCGCCACCGTGGCCGCGCGCGCTTCCTCCATGGACGCGCGCAGTTGGCCGTTGAGGTCCACCAGGTCGGCGGTGCGTCGCTCGACCTCGGCCTCGAGCCGGTCGCTGTGCTCGGCCAGCAGGTCGTCGCGTTTCTGGATCTCCGCCAGCATGCGATTGAACGACATGACCAGCTCGTCGACCTCCTGGAGCGACGAGCGTTGGGCACGGGCCTGGTAGTCACCGTCCTCGCGCACGCGGCGGGCGGTCTCCGAGAGCGCCGCGATCGGTCGCGAGACGCTGCCCTGCAGCAGGCGCGCCAGCACGAACGCCAGCCCGACGCAGGCCAGCCAGCTGCCCGAGACCACCAGGATCATGCGCTCGCCGCGGCGCGTCACCGGGTCGAGCGAGCTGTCCAAATGGATGGTGCCCAGCGGTCGACCGTCGACGTGGATCGAGTGCTTGACCGTGACCCGGTCGGTCCCGAAATGCGCGCCGTCGGGCGCCACGGGGTCCACGAATCCGAGGCTACCGGACCCGCGGGACCAGGTGGCGAACACGCCGCCACGCTCGTCGGTCACGACCGCCGCGCGCACGTGAGCGTAGCGTGAGAGCTGGGCGATCTGCTCGCGCACGAAGCTGGCGTCGTCGAACTCGAGCGCCGAGCGCACGTTCGTGCCGAGCACCTCGCAGGCCACCTGCAAGTCGCTCGCCAGCGCGCCCCTGGCCTGGCCGCGGTCGTAGAATCCGAAGAGGATCGCGGCGACGAGCAGCGAAGCGCTCGAGGTGGCGACCAGCATCCACGTCAAGCGGGTCCCGATCGAGGTGCGATGCGCGGGGGCCCTCAAGGCTGATCCTCCGCGCGCCGCTCGACGACGCGTGCGAGCTTCAGGAGCTCCGAGCTGACCTCCAGCCCGGCCTGCTTCGCGGAGGCCGGGTGCGCGGCGAAGCGCACGCGCGAGTTCGCGAGGAAGAACCCCAGGTGCGCGCCGCGCTGCACCGCGGCCTCGGACTCGGCCACGAGCAGCACCGGCCGGTCCTTGAGGGTCTGCGCGAGCGCCGGGACCTCGGCCTCGCGCCCGGCGGGCACGAACAAGAGCTGGCAGTCGCCCGCGACGTCCGGCTCCACGACCCGCACCTCGATGGGGCGCTCGCCGCTCTTGCGCCCCTTGCACGTCTCGGTCAGGACCGCAGCGATCGGATCCCGGCCCAGGACCCCGATCACGAAGGGCGCGGACTTGTCCTTGAAGGCGGCCTCGGGCCACTTCACGTGGCGGGCCGCGAAGTTGAAGACGAAGGCCGACTTCACGGCCAGCTCGTCGCGTGCGTCGATCGTGCCCTGAGCGCCAGCGGCCTGCGCCACGGGCGTGGTCCCGACGGCCAGCGCGAGCAGCGCGCTGAGCAGTCCCGCGAGTCCGCCTGCGAGCCAGGCGGCGCGTCGACGACGCCACCGCGCCGAGGCGGTGCGGCGCGTGGCGATTTCGCTCCCCGCTCCGGGAGGAGGGCGCGGGGCGCTGCGCGGATGCAGGGGCATGAGGGACCGGGCCGGAGCCCGCGACACGGAGTGATCGGCCCGTCGCGCCGGAAAACTGATCCCGGCCCACGCATCTCCGGACCCGCAGGCCCGTGGGTGGCCGACGCTGCCGCGACGCCGGAATCGGTTGCAGCCAGGTTCAAGGCGCGTGCGCCAAAGCCCGACAACCGACGGGTCCGATGATCCTCGCCCGTTCCCCGCTCGTCCCGTGCGTGCTGGCGGCTTGGCTCGCGCCCGCGCTCGCCCAGGAGCCCGTCGGCCCGAGCTCCGAGCCGCCCCTGGCCGAGCTCTCGCTGGAGGACCTCATGGAGATCGAGATCTCCGTGGCCTCGCGGCACGGCGAGCGCCTCATGGACGTCCCGGCCGCGGTCTACGTGCTGACCGGCGACGAGCTGCGGCGCCAGGGCGTGCAGACGATCCAGGACGCGCTGCGCATGGTGCCCGGCTTCCACGTGGCGCAGTGGCGCTCGCAGGGCTGGGACGTGGCCTCACGGGGCTTCACGGGCGGGCTCTCCGAGCTGAACCAATCGTTCATGAATCAGCTCCTGCTGATGGTGGACGGCGTGAGCCTGTACAGCCCCGCGATGGCCGGCATCTGGTGGCCGCTGCTCGACATCCCGATCCAGGACGTCGAGCGCATCGAGATCATCCGCGGACCGGCCGGCACGCTGTGGGGCACGAACGCGATGAACGGCGTGGTGCACGTGATCACGAAGCACGCGCGGGACACCCAGGGCGCGCGCCTCGATCTGGTCGGCGGCACGACGATCGCGTCGGGCGATGCCGCCTACGGCGGGACGCTGGGGGAGAACGGCTGGTTCCGTACCTGGGCTTCCTCGACCCGCCACGACGGGCTGCGGAACGACCGCGACGCCGATTGGCACATCACGAGCGTCGGCTGGCGCTCGGACTGGGACCTGGGCGGCACGAAGCGCGCGCGGATCCTGGGCACGATCTACGGCGCCGAGTTCGGGCCGACGTACTCCTGGGAGGACGACGCGCCCAAGGCCGGCGGCTTCCTCTCGGCGCTGTACGAGTTCGGAGCGACGAGCGATCAGCAGCGGATCCAGGCCTGGTTCTGGCTCGATCACCAGGTCCTGCCCGACCTCGACACCGCGAACTTCAGCCAGGATCTGCAGACCCTCGACCTGGAATGGACGCGGCGCCGGCAGATCGGTGCCGGCTCCAGCCTGTCCTTCGGGCTCGGTGGCCGTGTCGTGCAGGCCGACATGGGGAGCGAGCAGGGCTACATCGACTTCGACCCCGAGTTCCAACGCATCTGGAGCGTCCGCGGCTTCGCCCAGGGCGAGTTCGAGTTCCAGAGCCTGGATTCGAAGCTCGTCGCCGGCCTCCAGGTCGAGGAGTCCGACGTCCACGACCTGGAGCTGCAGCCCAACGTCCGCTGGCTGTGGCGTGCCAAGGAATCGACCAACGTGTGGGCCTCCGTGTCGCGAGCCGTGCGCACCTCGTCGATCGAGGAGCGCGACATCGTCCAGCGCTTCACGCCGGGCGACACGCCGTTCTTCGTGGGGGACGAGGACTACGACTCCGAGGAGCTCTTGGCCTACGAGATCGGGCTGCGCACGCGCCTCTCCGACGCGCTGACCGCCGACCTGACGGCGTTCTACAACGACTACGACAACCTGCAGACGTTCGAGGACCTCGACGGCGTCACGCTGACCTACGGCAACGAGGGCCGTGCGATCGCGCGCGGGTTCGAGGCCGCGGTCGACGCGAACCTGACGCAACGCCTGCGTCTGCGCGGGACGTACACCTACTTCGAGATGGACTTCGAGGCCTCGGACTCCAGCCTGCTCGCGGGGACGATCGACGCCCGCGACGGCCTGGTCCCCGTGCACCACGCCAGCCTGCGGACCTTCTACGACCTGGGCAGCCACTGGGAGGTCGACGGCGCGATCTACTACGTGGACCGCCTGCCCTACTTCGACGTGGACTCCTACGTGCGGGTCGACCTGCGTCTGGGCTGGAATCCGCGGCCCGGGCTGCGCTTCGCCATCGGCGTCCAGAACCTGAACGACCCCGAGCACCCCGAGGCCGGGGACATCGAGGTCGAGCGCGTGCTGTGGGCCGGTTTCTCGGCCGCGTTCTGAGCGGCGCGCGTCAGGCCGGCAGGCTCGCGAGCAGCTCCCAGCGGGCGTAGAGCGCGGCGATCTCACCCTCCAAGGCAGCCAGTCGCGTCGTGGCGGCCGCCACGTCGAGCGGCTTGCCGCGGAAGAAGGCCGGGTCGGACAGCGTGGCCTGCAGGGCCGCCTGCGCGCTCTCCAGCGCCTCGATGCGCGCGGGCAGCCCGTCCAGCTCCAGCTTCTCGCCGTAGGTCAGCTTGCGCGGCCGCGGGCTGGCCTCCCCGGCCCGCGCGGGCACCTTCGTGGCCGGCTTGGTCGGCGGCGCGGCCGCGCGCGCGCGGCGGCGCTCGATCCAGTCCGACCAGCCGCCGACGCTCTCGACGGGCAAGCCTCCGTCGAACACCACGACCGAGGTGGCCACGTCGTCGAGGAACGCGCGATCGTGGCTGACGAGGATCACCGTGCCCTGGAAATCCGCCAGCAGCTCCTCCAGCAGCTCGAGGGTTTCGAGGTCGAGGTCGTTCGTGGGCTCGTCGAGCACCAGCAGGTTGCAGGGCCGCGCCAGGATCTTGGCCAGCTGCAGGCGATTGCGCTCGCCGCCGGAGAGCCGTGCAACCGGGTCGCGCGCCTGCTCCGCGCGGAACAGGAAGTCCTTGAGGTAGCCGATCACGTTGCGCGGCGCTCCGCCCACGAACACCGTGTCACCGTCGCCCGCCAGGTTCTCCTGGACCGACCGCTCGAGGTCGAGGTTCACGCCGAGCTGGTCGAAGCGCGCCACCGCCAGGTTCGTGCCGAGCGTCACGGTTCCCGAGTCCGGCGCCAACTCACCCAGCAGGATCCGCACCAGCGTCGTCTTGCCGCAGCCGTTCGGCCCGACGATGCCGAGGCGGTCGCCGCGCTGGATCTCCAGGTCGAAGCCCCCGAACAGCTCCCGCCCGTCGAACGCGTGCCGCAGGCCCTCGGCGCGCACCACGATGCGGCCCGAGCGCGCGGCCTCCGTGACCGCCGCGCGCACCCGCCCGGTCTCCTCGCGCCGCGCGGCCCGCTCCGCCCGCATCTCCTTCAGCGCGCGCACCCGGCCCATGTTGCGCGTGCGGCGCGCCTCGATGCCGCGCCGGATCCAGACCTCCTCGGCGGCCAGCTTCTTCTCGAACTCGAGCGCCTCGTGGCGCTCGGCCTCCAGCACGGCCTGCTTGCGTTCGAGGTACTGCTCGTAGCCGCAGGCGAAGGAGCGCACGCGCGCGCGGTCCAGGTCGAGGATGCGCGTGGCGACCGCGCGCAGGAAGGCCCGGTCGTGGGTCACGAGCACCAGCGCGCCCGCTGCGCGCAGCAGGTGCTCCTCGAGCGCGCGGATCGTGTCGACGTCGAGGTGGTTCGTGGGCTCGTCCAGCAGCAGCACGTCGGGCTCGGCCGCCAGCGCCCCCGCGAGCAGCACGCGCCGCTTGGCGCCGGCGGACAACACGGCGACCTCGGAGGAGGGGTCGATGCCCAGGAGCTCGACGACGCGCTCGATGGACGCGTCCAGTCGCCAGTCGTCGACTGTTCCGGCCCCCGCGGCTGCCGCGCGGATGGCGTCGAGCGCGGTCCCCGCCAGCGTGCGCGGCACCTCCTGCGCAAGGCCGGCGACGCGCACCCGCTGGCGGCGGATCACGCTGCCCTCGTCGGGGACGATGCGCCCGGCGAGCACGCCGAGCAGGGTCGACTTGCCACTGCCGTTGCGTCCGAGCAGACCGACGCGCTCGCCGCGCTCGACCTGCAGCGACACGCTCTCCAGGAGCGGAGCCCCGCCGAAGGTCACGGTGACGCTCTCCAATCCGATCTCGGCCATGACGTGCGCTCCTCGCGTCTCAGGCCCGGCTGCCGGACAGGGTCAGTAGCAGGTCGCTCTTCGAGATGCTGCCCACGAGCATCCGCCCCTCGTCGAGGACCGGCAGCCGCTCGCCGGAGTGCCCCTCGAATTGCCGCAGCGTCTCGCGCAGCGTCGAGTCGGGCGTGACGAACGGGAACTCCTCGCGCAGGACGTCCTGCGCGATCGCCAGCTTGGCCAGCTCCGGGTCGTTCAGGAAGGGCTTGATCTCGTGGAGCGGGATCACGCCCCGGAAGCGACCCTCGCGGTCCACGACGTACAGGTTGTGGTGTCGGTGCTTCACGAAGGTCTCGACGATGGCCTGGAAGCGGGCATTCTCGGCGATCCGCGGCGGGTCGGTGCGCATCAGGTCGCCCACGGTCAGAGCGTCGAGCGGAGCAGGGCCCGGCGGAGGCGTGCTGGGCAGCGCCTCGGCGTAGATCGACTTCCCACCGAAGGCTCGTGCGGACGTGTAGGCCGTGACGCAAGCGACCATGAGCGGCAGCACGATGTCGTAGTCCAGCGTCATCTCGAACAGGATCAGGATCGCCGTCAGCGGCGCCAGGGTCGTCGCCGACAGCATCGCTCCCATGCCGACCAGCGCGTAGGCGTTCGGCTGCGCGGTGGACTCGGGGAACAGGTGGTGGATCGGAATGCCCACCAAGCCGCCCATGATCCCGCCCACGAGCAGCGTGGGGGTGAACACGCCGCCCACCGCGCCCGAGCCGACCGTGGCCGCCGTCGCCAAGAGCTTGTACGCCAGCAGCGTGAGCAGGCCGGTCCAGACCAGGCTCGAAGAGAGGATCGCGCTGACCGCGCTGTCCCCGTTGCCCCAGACCTCCGGCTCGTGGACGGAGAGCAGGCCCACGACCAGCCCGCCGACCGCCATGCGCGCGAAGACCGGCGCACGCCAGCGCGAGAAGAGCTCTCCCGATTGGTCCAGGAGCCGCAGGAACCAGGGTGCGAACGACCCGGCGACGAGCCCCAGCGCCAGGTGCGGCGCGAGCTCCCAGTACGTCACCAGGCGAAAACGCGGTACCTCGAACAGGGGCTCGCCGCCCAGGAAGATGCGCGCGACGACGGTCGCCATGACCGAGGACAGGATCAGCGGACCGAAGGTCTGCATCGCGATCGTGCCCAGCACGATCTCGGCCACGAACAGGGCGCCGCCGATCGGCGCGTTGTAGGCCGAGGCGATGCCGGCTGCGGCACCGCAGGCGACCAAGAGGCGCAGGCGCGGTCGCGGCAGCTTCGCGAAGCGGCCGATCGAGCTGGCGAGCAGCGCCGCGAGCTGGACCTGCGGGCCCTCGCGCCCGATCGAGCCGCCCGACCCGATCGAGAAGACGGACGACACGATCCGGATCAGCGTGGGCCGCGTGCGGATCACGCCGTCGCCCAGCGTCACGGCCTCCATGTAGTCCGCGCTGCGCTTGCCGCCCGCGAAGCGCACGCCCAGGAACAGCACGAGCCCGGCCAGCAGGCCACCCGCCGCCGGCACCAGGATGCGCTGCCACGGCGCGAGCGTGGCGGCCGTCTCGGCCAGGGTCAGAGTGCTGCCCGTCAGGGCGAACTGGACCCCGCCGATCGCCAGCCGGAAGGCCGGCGCGGCCAAGCCGCCGGCGACGCCGACCAGGGCTGCCCAGAACAGCGTGACCTCGGTCTCGCCGGGCCGGAACCGCTCCAGGATCCACAGCCGTAGCTGCAGGAGACGGGTCAGCTCGAGGCGGAGCACGATGCGGGCGAGCTTAGGTGCGCGCGGGGGTGCGAGACAACCGCGCACCCGGGTCGGGCGCGCGGACGGCTGGGCCTCAGCCACCAGCGGGCTCCCCGCGAGCTTCCCATGATCTTCCCAGCACGATCGGGACCGTGGCACGGCGCGCGGGGGGCGCTAGACTCCGCGCCTCGCCGGGCGCCGCGCACTGCGCCGCTCGCGCGCCCCCGACGACGCTCCGAGTCCAGGATTCCATGAAGCCGACAGCGCTGGGAATGGTCGAGACCAAGGGTCTCGTGGGTCACATCGAAGCCGCGGACGCCATGGTCAAGGCCGCGCTGGTCGAGCTGCACGGCCGTGAGAACATCACGGCCGGGTACTGGACGATGTTCGTCGTGGGCGAGGTCGGCGCGGTCAAGGCCGCGACCGACGCGGGCGCCGCGGCCGCGCGCCGCGTGGGCGAGCTCGTCAGCGTGCACGTCATCCCGCGCCCGCACGACCAGCTCTGGCGCATCCTGCCCAAGATGACGCCGGTGCCGAAGCCCGCTGGCGGGGCCAAGCCCGCCGGCGGCAAGTCGAATCCGGACTGACGCCCGACCCCGGGTTGCGGCGGCCATTGGCCCGCGCCGCCGCTGCCCGCGTGACCCCTCGTGCAGCACCTCGATCCCGATCTCCGCGCGCTCCAGGACGTGCGCGATGCCGTGGCGCGCGCCCAGCGTGCGTGCCGCGCAGTCCACGGCTACGACCAGCGCCGGACGGACGCCCTGTGCGCCGCGATGGCCAAGGCCGGCGCGGCCGCCGCGCACGACCTGGCGCGCCTGGCGGTCGAGGAGACCGGCATCGGCAAGGTGCACTACAAGGTGCTCAAGAACCTGTTCGGATCCGAGGGCACGTGGGCCTCGATCGCCAACGAGAAGACGGTGGGGATCCTGTCGCGTGACGAGCGCAGCGGGATCGTCGAGGTCGGGACGGCCTCGGGCGTCGTGGCCGGCATCGTGCCCACGACGAATCCGACGTCGACCACGCTCTACAAGGCGATCATCGCCGTGAAGGGGCGCAACGCGATCGTGATCAGCCCGCACCCCCGGGCGCGACGCTGCATCGGAGAGACCGTCGACGTGCTGCGGCGCGCGATCGAGCGCGCCGGCGGGCCACCCGACCTGGTGTGCTGCCTGCCCAACCCGACGATCGAGTCGACCGGGGCCTTGATGCGGCACAAGGACGTGGCCCTGATCCTGGCCACGGGCGGCACGGGCCTGGTCACGGCGGCCTACAGCTCGGGGCGTCCGGCCTACGGTGTCGGGCCGGGCAACGTGCCCTGCTATGTCGACCGCTCGGCCGACGTGCCCTACGCGGCGGCGGCGATCACCGCCAGCCAGAGCTTCGACAACGCGACCCTGTGCTGTTCCGAGCAGGGCCTGGTGCTCGACCAGCCGATCGCGAAGCAACTCGTCGCCGAGCTCGTGAAGCGCGGCGCGCACGTGTGCGACGAGGACGAGACCAAGAAGCTCGCGAAGCTGTGCAACGTGCGCGGGCACATGAACGGCGAGGTCGTGGGGCTCGACCCCTGGCGGATCGCCGAGATGGCCGGGTTCGCCGTGCCGCAGCACACGACGCTGCTGCTCGCCTGGCAGGGCGGCGTGGGCCGCGACTGGCCGCTCTCGATCGAGATCCTGGCGCCGGTGCTCTCGCTGCACCTCGTCGACGGCTGGGAGCAGGGCTGCCGCGTCTCGATCGCGATGCTGGAGTCGGATGGGCTGGGGCATACGCTCGGGATCCATGCCAAGGACGAGCGCGTGCTCGAGGCCTTCTTCCTGGAGAAGCCCGCGAACCGCATCGTCGTGAACGGCCCCTGCTCGCAGGGCGCCGTCGGCTACTCGACGCACCTGGTGCCGTCGTTCTCGCTGGGTTGCGGGCCGCAGGCCGGCAACATCACGAGCGACAACATCAGCGCGCGGCACTTGATCAACGTGAAGCGCGTGGCCTTCCCGCGCCGCGACTGGGCCGAGCTCGAGCGGCGCGACCACGAGCGCGCGGCGGCCATGACCCGCGACGGCATGCCGCGCGGCTCGGGGATGCCCGGCGATCCCGCGCTGGAGGGCGCGGCCCCGCGCCCGAGCTCCAGCGCGCGCTCACCCGACGCGTCGAGCAACTGGCGTGGGAACCCCGCGTTCGGGGCCAGCACGTCCGCGGCGACCAGCGCGCCGCCGGTCGCGGCCCCGGTGGCCACGCCCTGGGCCTCCAAGGTCGGCGCGGGCGCGAAGAGCGCGCCGCCGACCTTCACCGCGCCCCGCTCCGCGGCGAGCGCCGTCCCGAGCGCCGCTGCGTCCGCGGCCGCAACCGCGGCGAGCGCCGCGCTGCTCGCGCGCCCCGCGCCCGCGCCGCGGGCGGCGGTCGCGCAGGGCTCCGGCCTCTCGACGGCCGAGATCCAGACCCTGCTCTCGCACGCCGGTACGGGCTGTCCGCTCGGCCCGTGCAAGGGCTGCCCGCATCACGAGGTCACGACCGGCGCGTGCCAGGCCTGACCGAGAGCGCACGACCCACACCAATCGCAAGCGAGGACGTAGACGATGGACAGCATGATCGCCCTGGGCATGATCGAGACGAAGGGGCTCGTCGGCGCGGTCGAGGCCGCCGACGCCATGTGCAAGGCCGCCAAGGTGACCCTGATCGGCAAGGAGCGTAGCGGCGGCGCGCTGATGACCGTGCTCGTGCGCGGCGAGGTCGGCGCGGTCAAGGCCGCCGTCGAGGCCGGCGCCGCCGCGGCCAAGCGCGTGGGGGAGCTCGTGAGCCAGCACGTGATCCCGCGTCCGGCCGGCGATCTCGACCTGTTCCTGCCCCCGCTCCCGGAGTCCAAGTGACCCAGCCCTTCCCGCCTGACCGCGGGCAGTGAGCGACGACGATGGGCGCAAGCGGGATCGAGCTGCGCGGCGCGGTGTTCATCGACCAGATGCAACCCCAGTTCGCCGCGACCGTGGCCACGAACTCGGACGGGTTCTTCCCCGTCACGGGCGAGTCCGCGTTCTGGCTCGAGGTCCAGCCCGGCATCGTGATCAACCGCCTCATGGACGCGGCGCTCAAGGCCTGCGACGTGAAGCCTGGAGCGCTGGTCACCGAGCGCAGCTACGGCACGCTCGAGGTCCACGGCCCCGACCAGGGCATGGTGCGCCAGGCGGGCGAGCTGATCCTGAAGGCGGCCGGGGTCTCGCTCGCGGACGCGCTCAAGCCGAACCTGCTCACGAGCGAGATCATCCGCAAGCTCAGCGACCACCACGCGATGATGATCAACCGGACGCGCGCGGGGATGCTGGTCCTGGGCGACGACACGCTCTACACCCTGGAGGTCAACCCGGCGGTGTACGTGACCCTGGCCGCGAACGAGGCCGAGAAGGCCGCGCCGATCCGGCTGGTGGGCCTGGGCGCCGAGGGCGCGGTCGGTCGCCTGCGCCTGGCCGGCACGGACGCCGAGATCGACGAGGCCGTGAAGGCCGTGCGCCGCGCGTTGGACGGCGTCGGCGGCCGCGCGAACGCGGGGGCCAACTGATGTTCCTGGGGCGCGTCGTGGGCGAGGTGTGGGCGACGAAGAAGGTCCAGGACCTCTCCGGCCTGCGCCTCCTGGTCGTCGAGGCGCTCGACGAGCGCCGCGAGCCGGGGGCCCCCAAGGTGACGCCGGTCGTGTGCGCGGACCCGCTGGGCGCGGACCTCGGCCAGCACGTCGTGGTGGCCTTCGGCAAGGCCGCGCGCGTGGCGCAGCTCGGCGTCGACGGCGACTTCGCCTTCGAGGCCGCGATCGTCGGGATCGTCGACGATTTCGACGTGCCGCACGCGCCCGCCTCCTGGCGGCTGCAGGATGTCCAGGCGCTGGCCGCGGCGCGCGGCGCGCGGAAGGGGGCCGGCTGATGCTCGTCGGCACGGTCGTCGGCAACGTGTGGGCCACCAAGAAGGACCCGACGCTCGTCGGCCTGCGCTTCCTGGTCGTACGACCGTTCACCACGGATGGCCGCGAGTCGGCCGAGACGCTGGTGGCCGTCGACCCGCTGGGAGCGGGGATCGGCGAGCGCGTGCTGGTCGTCTTCGGGCGCGCGGCGCGTCACGCCATCGGCCGCAGCCACGACATCGGTTTCCAGACCGCGATCGCCGCCATCATCGACCAGCTGGAGCTCGAGGACGGAGCCGTCGTCGGGCCCACGCGCGAACACGACCGGCCCGCTAGGGGTGCACGAGGAAGCTCATGAACCGCAACGACCACAATCCCGAAGTCCGCGACGATGCGACCCTGGACGTCGCCATCGGTGTGCTCGAGCTGTGCAGCGTCGCGCGCGGCGTGGAGGTCGCCGACGCCGTGCTCAAGGAAGCGCGGGTCGAGCTCTTGTTCGCGACCCCGGTCCAGCCCGGCAAGTACGTGATGCTCTTCACGGGCTCGGTCGTCGACGTGCGCGCCAGCGCGGCGCGCGGCGCGGCGCTCGCGGGCTCGGACCTCGTCGACCAGCTCGTGATCCCGCAGCTCCACGAGCAGGTCGTGCCCATGCTCAAGCGCAAGGGCGGACGCATCAACGGCACGCTGGACGCCGTCGGCGTCGTCGAGACCACGACCGTCGCGGCGACGATCTCGTCGGCCGACGTGGCGCTGAAGACGGCCACCGTGGACCTGATCGACATGCGCATCGCGAACGGGCTGGGCGGCAAGAGCTTCTTCACGCTGACTGGCGAGGTCAGCGACGTGCGCAGCTCGGTGGCCGCCGGCGCGCGCGCCGCGGGCGAGCGCGGCCTGCTCGCGCGCGAGGTCGTGATCCCCCGCCCGCACCCCGAGCTCGTGCGCCACCTCTGAGCGCAGGCGACCCGTGGCGCGACGCTACCTGACCGCCGACGACGTGCGCCGGCTCGCACAGCCGGGCGGCCAGCTCGTCGTCGACGCCGACGTGCTGGCGACGCCGCACGCGCTGGCGGCGGCCGAGGAGCTCGGCGTGCGCCTCGTGACCCACACGGGCGGGCCCTACGCCGAGCCCGCCCCCGATCGCGGCCCCGACGCCGAGCGCGCGCGCCGCTCGCTGCCCAACCTGCCGGAGCCGGAAGACGACGATCCGGCGACGAGCGTCGTGATCACGGCCGTGGGTCGCAACCGCCCGGGCGTGCTGGCCGAGATCACCGGCGCGCTCGCGCATTCGGGCGGCAGCGTCCACGACATCTCGCAGAAGATGATCGAGGGCTACTTCCACATGGTCTTGACCGTGGAGCTGCCGCCGGGATCGAGGTTCGGCGAGCTCAAGCGCTGCCTGGAGTGCCTCGGCGGGGTCGACGACTACGTCGTGCGCGTCATGCACGAGCGCGTCTTCCGCTTCATGCACCGCATCTGAGGCTCGAGCCGGTCGCGCTCGGTCCGTGCCCGCGGCGATCGAGCCCCGCGCCGGGCTCAGGGACTCCAGGTCGCTCCCAGGCCGTTCGAGAGGTTGAACGTGCTGGGCGTGCAATACGTCGCGGCGTTGCGGTACCAGACCTGGTACGTGCGCGAGTCGCCGGCCGTGCACTGGCCGCGCACGGAGATCCGCACGTCGCCCGGCCCGGGGTAGGCGCTGGCACCGCCGGTGTTGGCCAAGGTGCCGAGGCGGATCAGGGTCCCACCCGCGCAGCGCAAGCCGTCGCCGAAGGTGGAGCCCACCCCGCCGGCTTGCAGCGAGGTGCCCTGGAAGTACAGCGCGGAGCTGTTCGGCATGCCGCTCGCGGAGAGCCGCAGCGAGTCGGCGGCGATGCTCGGGCTGCCGGTCGCGACCAGCCGCGCGCCGCCCGGATCGATCGAGTTCGCGCATCCCTGGCCCGGGGCGCCAGCGTTGCCGCACGGACAGGCCGTCCCGCCGCCGTCGCCGAAGCAGAACGGCACGAACGAAGCCTCGTCGGGCAGGAACACGAGCGCCTGGAGGTTCCCGGGCCCCGTCGATCCCACCGGCGTGGCCGCGCCCGTCGCGAGGCTCACCGTGTAGAGCACGTCCGACACGCTGTCGACCAGGTAGAGCAGGCCCGCATCCGTGTCGTACGCCAGCCCACTGGCGTTCGCGGCGGTGGACCCCAGTGGTCCGACGACGGTGAGCTGCCCGACGCTGCGGTCGATCGTGTAGAGCGCGTCCGTGGCCACGTTCGTCAGGTAGAGGGTGTCGGTCGCGGGCACGTAGGCCAGGTTCGTGAACGAGGTCAGGCCCGTGACGCCGATCTGCTGCGTCGCGCCGCTCGCCGGGTTCACACGGTACAGGTTGCCGTTCGAGGCGCCCCACAGGGTCTGCTGGGCCGAGTCCCACTCGAGTCCGGTCATCACGAAGGACGTGCTGCCGTGGAACCCCACGAGCGACGCGGCCCCGGTCGCGAGGTCCAGCCGGTAGAGCGAGTCCGTCGTCGACGAGGTCAAGAACACGCTGCCCGTCGCCGGATCGCGCGCCAAGCCCCCGGGCGTGCCGGCGTTGGCCGCCGCGGTGCCGATCTGGACCTTCGCGCCGGTGGCGCGGTCGAGCTCGTAGATCGCGCGCGAGGCGTCGAGCGCGATGAGCCGGCCGGTGAAACCGGGCGTGGCGAACAGGGCGAGCGCGCTGGCAGTCAGGACGTAGTTCACGTGCATGGAGGGCGAGGGTTCGGCGAGCTCGGGCGCGCCGCGCGACCCGCGGATCCGTGCCCAGGCGCAAGGACGCGCCACGCGCTCGGCAAGTCCCGGGCCGCGCTGGGTCCGGGCTCGCTGCGCGCGCTGCTCGCCGCCTGGAGCCCCCCGACAGGTCGAGACCGAGCGGGGGCGCACGAGCGGACGTGCGCTCGCAAGCTCGGCCACGCCCCGGTGGACCGAGGCGCGGGCTGGCACGCAGACGCCGGCCGCGGAGGTCGTCTCCCGCGACCGGCGTCGCAAGTCCGCCGTGGTGCGTCCGCCGGGAGCTCCCGGCGGGCGCGAGCGGGCTCAGGGGATCCAGGTCGTCTGGAGGCCGTTCGTCAGGTTGAACGTGCTCGGCGTGCAGAAGGCCGCCGCGTTGCGGTACCACACCTGGTACGTGCGCACGTCGCCGACCGAGTTCAGCCCGCGGATCGAGATCGCCACGTCGCCAGCCGCCGGATACTGGCTGGCGCCGCCCACGTTGTTCTTCGTGCCGAGCCGGATGATCGAGCCGCCCGCGCAGCGCAGGCCGTCCCCGAACGCGACGCCCAGCCCGCCGCCGAGCTGGCTCGTGCCCTGGAAGTAGAGGGCCGAGCTGTTCGGCATGCCGGTGCCGACCAGCGTGAACGTGTCCGCCCCGATGCTGGCGCTGCCGGTCGCGCCCAGGTTCCCGCCGTTCGGGTTCACCGAGCTCGCGCAGCCGTTGCCCGCCGCGCCGTTGTTCGCGCACGGGCAGGCAGCGCCGGCCCCGTCGCCGAAGCAGAAGGCAGTGGCGGCACTCGTGTCGGGCAGGTAGACGAGGCCCAGCAGGTTGCCCGCGCCCGTCGAGCCCACGACGGTGGCGAAGCCCGTCGTGCGGTCGATCGTGAGCAGGTTGTCCGTCGAGTTGTCGACCGCGTAGATCACGTTGACGACCGGGTCGTAAGCCAGGCCGTTCGGGTTCGTCGAGCCGGGGCCCAGCGGCCCGATCAACGTGCCCGCGCCCGTCACGCGATCGATCTGGTAGAAGCTGTCCGTGCTGCTGCTCGTGCCGTAGAGCGTGTTCGTCGACGTGTCGTGCACGAGGTTCAAGAACGACGTCGTGCCCGTGCTGCCGACCAGCGTCGCCAGCCCGGTCGACGTGTTGATCGTGTAGAGACCGCCGTTCGAGCCGCCGTAGAGTGTGCTCGTGCTCGCGTCCCACTCGATCCCGTGCATGACGAGCGCGGCGTCGCCATAGAACCCGACCAGCGTGGCCGTGCCCGTCGAGAGGTCGAGCGTGTAGAGCGAGTCCGTGCTGGTCGACGTCAGGTAGAGCGTGCCGGTCACGGGATCGTGCGCGAGGCCGCCGGTCGTCCCGGCGTTGGCCGAGACCGTGCCGATCGAGGTCTTCGCGCCGGTCAGGGGATCGATCTCGTAGAGGGCGCGCGAGCTGTCGACGGCGATGAGGCGACCGGCGAAGGCGGGGGCGGCGAGGCCGCAGACGGCGAGGCCGGCGAGGAAGGAGTGGGGGCGCATGGGGCGAAGCTCCGGGTGGGTCGAGATGGGCGGACTGATCCAAGTCTACGGCCAGATCGCCCCGTCGCGCGGTCGGATCCCGGGGCGTGCCCCGCGACGGCGGGTCGCTGGCCCGTCCCAGCTCGGCGATCCCCGTCACGGCGGCCTGCGCGCCAGCCCGGAGTGAGCGCGCGGGCCACGGGCCGTGCTGGGTCATCTTCCAGGAGCGCGAGCTGGTCCATCACGGGTGCATCCGCGTCACCCCGCACGGCCCGGCGGCGCCGCCGCAGGCGCAGTGCAGGCCCGCGGTGGTGCTGCGCCGCGGGCCCCGGCGCAGCGCAGGTCACCCCGGCACCGGGGTCACTTGTCGAACACGTTCGTCTCGCCCGGGCTGATGCGCTCCTCGACGACCTCGACGCGCAGATCGAGGCTCGCGAAGTCGAGCTCGGGGACCGGCGGGGCGGCGCCGCGCTCCTCGCGGGTCTGCGGGGCGGGAGCGCGCGCCTCACGGCGCGCGGACTCCACCTGTTGCTTCTTCGTCTCGGGGTCGCTCATCGGTCGGCTCCGGTGGGGACGGGGGACTGCGCTTCGCGGCGCACGAGGATACCGCGCCGCGCGAGCTCGCCCGCGAAGCGCTCCAGGTTCGTGCGGGCGGCGGGCTCGAGGCTTGCCGCGAGCGCGCCCAGGCCACCAGCGGCGGACAGTGCCGCCAGCGCGCGCGCGCCGTCGGGTCGCAGCTCGGCGAACTCGGCCGTCTCGCCGCAGTAGACGAGCACGCGTGGCGTGGGCGCCAGCGGCCCACTGCTCGCCGCGGCGGCGGCTTCGGCCTCTGGGACGTAGCGTCCGGACAGGAAGTCGGGCCGCGCCGCGCGCGCGGCAGGCGTCGCCAGTCCGGCCACCGCCGCGGCCCAGGAGTAGGGGATCGCGCTGAGAGCGAGCCCGGCTCCGGGGACCAGTGCCGCATGCGGCGTGGCATCCGCACGCCGCTCCGCCCGGCGGCGGCAGCGCGCCACGAACTCGTCCGGCGTGACCCCGCGCGCGAGGTGCAGGAAGTAGTGGCTCTTCTGCATGAACCAGTAGATGTTGTCGCCCGCGAAGAGCGGGAAGCTCGCGCGCAGCGCGGCCATCATCGACTCGAAGGCCTCGGCGGCCTCGGCCTGCGTCATGCCCGTGTCGGACTCGTAATCGTGGTAGAGCGCCAGGTCGCCGGCGGCCTCGGCGCGGATCCGCACGCCGAACTCCTCGGGGTGCTTGAAGACGTGGCTCTGCTCGTCGACGTGGAAGGTCTGCAGGGACACCTCGCGCACGACGTCCGCGTGCCGCACGAGGAAGTCGACGGTGGCCTGGGCCTCGGCGCGCGTCTCGCTGGGGAACCCGACCATCGCGTAGAAGGTCACGCTGATGCCGGCCCGCGCGCAGTTCGTGGCCACGTCGACGACGGCTTGCAGTCCCTGGCCCTTCTTCATGAGCTTCAGGAGCCGCGGCGTGGCGGTCTCGAAGCCGAAGAGCAGCTTGCGGCAGCCCGACTCGACCAGCCGGGCACAGCCCTCCGGCGTGTAGGCCTTGGGCTCGACCCGCGCGTCGGCCCACCAGCGGATCCCGGCGCGGCGCGCGATGAGCTCCTCGGGCAGGTCGCGCAAGAGCCCGGGCGGCATGCAGTCGGTGATGAAGTTCACGTGGCGCGTGCCGAGCCGGTCGCGCAGGTGGAGCACGTGGTCGACGATCGTGCGCGCGCTGCGCGTGCGGTAGCCCGGGCCGATCACCGTGGGCAGCGTGCAGAAGGTGCACTCGCCGTAGTAGCACCCGCGGTTCACGTCGTAGGGCACGACGATCTCCGGGGACAGGTACAGGTGGAACGGCAGCCCGTCGAAGTTCGGGGCCGGCGCCGCGTCCAGGCGGATGGGGTGCCCGGGTGGGTTCTCGATCGGGCGCGCGGCCCCGCTCGAACGATCGAACCAGGTCAGCGAGCCGATCTGACGCAGGTCGCGTCCGTCGCGCAGCGCCTCGCACAGGGCCAGGAGCGGCGCCTCGCCCTCGTGGAAGATCAGGCTGTCGAGGCAGGCCTCCAGGCCCGGGGCGTCCATGAGCTTGCGGCCGATGTAGGCCAGGAACCCGCCGCCGGCGGTCACGTGACACTCGGGCAGGGCGCGCTTCACGAGCCGCGCCAGGGTCAGGGCCGGCACGAGCTGCGAGCCGTAGATGATCGACAGTCCCAGCACGCGCGGCCGGCGTGCGACGAGGCGCGGCAGCACGCGAGCTTCGAAGAACGCGAGGAACGGGTTCTCGTCGCGGTCCAGGGTGGCGGCCAGCACCTCGGCCGAGCGATCGTTGCCGTGCCGCATCGTGAAGTTGTGCGGGGTCAGCTCGCTCGGGAAGTGCGCGGCCGAGACGATCCGCAGCGCGTGGTAGATCGTGCGCACGGCCGGCACGTAGCGCTCGGGGTCGAAGAAGGCCCCGCCGCGCAGCACGGCCTTGGCGTCGTCGATGCGCGCCGCGACGGCCGCGCCGCTCGCGGCGCACTCGGCGGCGGCGCGGAAGGCGGCCAGGTCCTCGAAGGCGAGCGCTGGCCGCGCTGCGAAGCGCTCCAGCGGCAGCCGCGTGGCGACGCGCTCGCGCGCGGCCTCGACGCTCTCGGCGGAGAGCAACGTGTCGTAGGCCTCGATGTTCGCGTCGAGCAGCTCGACGTCGTCGAACCCGTGCGCCTCGAGCCAGGCCTTGAGGCAGGGCAGCGCCAGATAGGGCTGCGTGAAGTGCCCCTGGGGCGGGAAGACGAGGCTGACCGGGAACGCCGAACGCTGGATCATGATGCTGCTTCCTCGAGGGCCGGCGCTGGCCGGTCCTCCGTGCCGTGTTCGATCAGGCCCGCGTGCGCCAGCCGCCCGATGGCGGCTCCGATGCCCGGGTGGCGGCTCTCGAGCTCCTCCAGCGTCCGCGCGCCGTCGAGCGCCGCGAGGAGCTGGGCAGCCTCGGGGGAGATCGCCAGCGTGCGCGTGCCGGCCAGCGGGCGCCCGGCCCGCGCCGGCACCACGGCGATCCAGCCGGGTCGCGCTCCGCGCGGGGGCTCCGCGCCGGCGCGCAGGGCTTCCAGCACGCGCGGCAGGTCACAGCGCACGGCGACGCGCACACCCAGCGCGCGCGGTCCGCGCGCGGGCGCCGCGCCGGCCAGCGCCCCGGCGCGCACCGCCGCCTGCTCGACCGCGAGCAGGTCGTCGACGAGCGGGTCGCGCCGCGCGCGCGCGCAGGCCTCGAAGCTGCGGCCCTCCCGCTGCCAGACCTCGAACAGCTCCCCGGCGGAGAGCCCCAGCACGCGGCGCAGCAGCGCGAACGTGCGCGGATAGCGCTGGAGGACCTCGGGCAGGGCCTCGGCGATCTGCGCCAGCGCACGCTGCTCGGCTTCGTCGCCGGGGAGCAGCGCGAAGGTCGTGAACAGCTCCGGATGGCGCGCGATCCACCCGCGCTCGGGCGCGGTCTCGCCCGCGCCGCGCGCCATGTCGGGCGGGATGCCCTCGACCGCGCGCGCCTCGCCGCCGAACTCCTGGCCCAGGCCGCAGCCGGGTTGCGGGTTCACGAGGTGCAGCGAGACGTTCACGCCGCCCAGGAGCGCGGCGCGCGCGCAGAAGTCGAGGCTCGCCTCGCGCTCGGCCGGGCCCTCGCCGGGCAGGCCCAGGATCACGGACAGGATGGGCGTCACGCCGCACTCGACGCAGTCGCGCACGAGGGCCAGGAGGTCGAGCCGCGGGTCGAGCTGCTTGTCGCAGCGCTCGCGCACGGTGGCCGCGGCGGACTCGATCCCGAGCAGCACGCGGTAGCAGCCCGCGTGGCCCATCAGCGCGAGCAGCTCGCGGTCGAGATGGTCGGCGCGTGCGCGGACCTCCCACGGCACCGGCGTCCCGCGCTGCAGCAGCTCGCGGCAGAAGGCGACGGCGTGCGCGCGGTTGGCCCCGAACAGGTCGTGGCACAGGTACGCGGCCCGCGCGCCCTCGATCCCGCGCAGGGCGCAGACCTCGTAGGCCAGGCGCTCCGGCGGCAGGACGCGCGAGCGCCGCGACCAGAAGCGACCGATCGTGCAGAACGAGCAGTCGTAGACGCACCCGCGGCCCGAGTCGATCGGAACCAGGCCGTCCGCGGCCCCCGTGATGCGCTTGTACTCCGCGATCGAGGGCAAGAGGTGCCAGGCGCACGGGGCGAGACGCACGAGGTCCGCGATCGGCGCGCGATCGGGCTCGCGCACGGCGCGGCCGTCCGCCGCGCGCCAGGTCACGCCGGCGACGCCCCGCGGGGAAGAGCCCGCTGCGGTCGCCTGGATCAGCTCGGTGGTCGTGACTTCGCCCTCGCCGCGGACCACGGCGTCGACGCAGCCCGTGCGCGTGACGAGCGCCGCGTCGACGCCGGTCGTGCCGGGGCCGCCCAGCCAGAGCGGGAGCGCACGCTCCCGCGCGCGGATGCGCTCCAGGATCGCGAGGCCGGCCGGCAGCGTCGCGCCCATGACGGAGAGCCCGACCGCGTCGAACGGGCCGCGGGAGAGGATGGCGTCCGCGGCAGCGTCGCACAGGCCGTCGCCCGCGGGCAGACGGCCGGCGGCCAGCTCGTGCGCGAGGTCGAGCAAGTCCACGCCCACTCCCTCGCGCTCCAGCCAGCCTCCCAGGCGCAGCAGCCCGGGTGGCGGCATGGAGTAGCCGAACGTGTCGCGGTGGGGCGCGGAGGCGATGAGGACGCGCACGAGCGGGATCACAACCTGCAGGGCGAGGCGAATCCAGCCCGGTCCCGAGTGGCGGCGGCCGGGGGCCGACCGCTACCCTGCTGCGCTCGAAAGCGACCGCGAAGTCATGAAGCACAACCTCCTCCTGCCGACCCTGGCCTGCTCCGTCTCACTCCTCGCCGCCTGCAGTGGCAGCTCCTCGGACGAGGACGCGAGCTTCCTGGTGCGCTCGACGAACGTCGCCACCGCGGCCTCGAGCCCCGTGGCGATCCACGGCAACTCGATCGCCTTCCTGGCGGCCGAGGACGCCACCAGCTCGGGCGGCAACCCCGGCACCGACCTGAACGGCGACGGCGACGTGGCCGACGGCGTGGTCCACGTCGTGAACAGCTCTTCGCGGACCGAGTTCCGCCTGGGCGTCGCGGCGACGGCCTTGGCCTGGGCCGGCGCGTCCCTGTACTTCGCCGTGGACGAGGCCCAGGACGGCCGCGACTGGAACGGCGACACGCTGCTCGCGGACGACGTGCTGCTGCACTGGTCGGAGGCCGCCCCGACGACGGTCTACGTCGACGACCTCGCCACCGACGCCGAGCGGCCGTTCGTGGCCTTGAACGGGCGCCTCGTGTACGCGGCGAAGTCGGCCGGAGCGAACCCGCTGGAGAGCAACCTGCGCTTCCTGGAGCCCGCGGCGCCGCTGGTGCCGGTCGCGGTGCTGACCCGGGACACGGTGGGGCCGCTCTTCGCGCGGCTCCTCGGCGAGGACGAGGAACTCGTCTTCCTGACCTTCGACGAGACCTCTGCCGGGCGCGACTTGAACGGCGACGGGGACGACGACGACGAGCACGTCTTGGGCCTGCTCGACGGGAAGTCCGTGGCGAGCGTGGCGCGCTCCACCGGGCTGGCCGTGGATCCGACCAGCCCACGGCGCGCGCGCTCGACCGGCGCGAACGACTGGCGCGTGGGCTTCCTGGTCGACGAGGCCGCGCAGGGCGGCGTGAGCCGCAACTCGAGCGCTGTGGGCCTGAACTTCCGTCCGTCGTACTGCGCGGCGAACGACACGGACGCCGCGGACGACGTGTTGGCCGTGCTGGAGTTCGCGGAGTGGGACCTGGACCCGGTCGCGAACCCGCCGATCAACCACGGTCTCGCCGGCCGTGACCGCCTCGCCTTCGCAGGCAACTACGTGGCCACGATCGTGGCGGAGAGCGACGACAACTGCGACCTGAACGACGACGGCGACACGGCGGACCGCGTCGTGCGCTGGATGCAGGTGGCGGACGACGCGCTCGACCCGCTGCTGCCGGTCAACGTCGCGGCGCAGGTCCGAGCGCTGTTCGACGCGCCGGGCGGCGGGCACGGCCTGTACGAGCTCCTGGATCGCTTCGTGATCGTGGCCAGCGAGTCGGCCGGGGGGAACATCGACGCGAACAACTCGATCGCGGCCAACCTGGTCGGGTGGCTGGCGCCGGCCACGCTGCCCCCGGTCTGGGACTTCACGCACGGCGACACGAACACGCAGTACGTCGAGGCCAGCTGGGTGGCCGCCCTGCAGTCTCAGAATCGCCTGGGGTTGGCGTTCACGGAGCGCATCGGCGGTAGTTCGCTGAACCAGGGCACGAGCTCGCAGCCGGGCGACGCGGATGTGCTCGATTCGATCCCCGTGTTCGCCACGTTCTCCGCGGGCCGCATGGTGTTCCCGGGCGTCGCGCTGGCCGTGGACTCGGACAATGCCGGCATCGCCATGGCGAACAACTGGTCCTTCTACCGCATGAACGAGGTCGAGGACTCGCGCGACTTGAACAGCGACGGGGACAAGACCGACCTGCTCCTCTACCGCACGAACCTGACGACCGGCGCCACGATCGGGATGAGCGTGCTCGTCAACGTGCAGCGCGACGCCGTCCACTTCGCGCGCTTCGGAGCGCGCTCCTGCGCAGCGTGCTTCGCGCCCGAGGCCGCGCAGGGCGCGAGCGGCGCCGACTTCAACGGCGACGGCGACCGCACGGACGTCGTGCTGCGCTGGTTCCGCTTCTGACGTCCGCCGTCAGGGCGGGGGCGACTGCATGCCCTCGAGGAACGGCCGGGCGCGGGCTTCGGAACGCTCGGCCCGCACGCGCCGCGGCGCGATGCGGTGCAGCAGGCCGAGGCGCGCCTTCATGGCCCGCTGCTGGGCCTCGTGGCCGTTGGCGTCGACGCGCTGGATGGCCCTGAATCCCCGCGGGTGCAGCGCCAGCCGGATGCGATCGACCGCCGCGGCCTGGAACAGACCCAGGAAGCCCTTCTCGAGGGTCACGCGCGACATGGGGTGCAGGCGCGCCATGGCGCCGCGCCAGCGCTCGCGCTCGGACACGAGCAGGACGTGATTGAAGATGACCTTGTTCGTGCCCATCGACAGCGCCTTCCTGGGCACCGTGCGGTTCACGAGGTCGTCGAGCTCCTCGAGCGCGTCCTGGTTCTTCAGGCCGCCCACCCGCGCCCAACGCGACTCGGGCACGAAGCGATCGGCGTTGAGCTCCCAGTAGAGGTGCCCGAGCCCTTTCGTGCGCGCGTAGCGTGCCAGGTGGTAGGGGACGAAGTGGTTGTGGGCGATCGTGTCGGCGGCCAGGTGCGACAGGTAGCCCAGGACGAACGCCTCCTGTCGGGGCGAGGTCGCGAGCTCGCGCATCTCCTCGACGATGCTCCAGCGATGGCAGTGGCTGTAGGCGCCGCCATAGGCCTTGAAGTTGATGATGTCCGCCGCGATGTTGCCGTAGTCGTAGGCGGCACGCTCCGCGTCGATGAGCCGCGCGACGTCTGCCGGGAGCAGCTCTCGCCGCCGGCGGTGGACACGCTCGGCGAACTCGAGGTGCATGCCCGGGCCCCAGGCGGCGACCGCCAGGGCTCCGACGACGAGGACGCACAGGATCGTGAGCAGCATGGACGGGCGAGCTTGGTAGTGCCCTCGCGCCCTGGGTGCAAGGCCGTGCCTGAATCGAGCCCCGCGCATCCCGCCGATCCGGCTGTCAGCTCCCGCGCAGGGCGGCTCCCTCGCCCGCCCGAGGGGCTGTGGGACGCCCCAGGCAGCGCCGCGCGCCAGGGCTCCCCGGCCTCCCGCCCCGGCGGTCCGAGGAGCGCCGCCTGGCTCGCGTGACAGGACCGAGCTCCTGCGCGCCGCGGCGAGTGCGACCCCGCTAGCGCGCCGCGGCCGCCTCGTCGATCGCCTCCGCCGCCGCGCGCGCCTCGGCCTCCAGCGGACAGCGTTCGGCGGCAGCGCGCGCCGCGTCGCGGGCGGACTGCGCGCGCTCGGGCTTGGTCCAGGAGAGCAACTGCTGGTAGAGCGTCTGCCGCACGTCGTCGCCGAACAGCGCGATGCCGTTCACGTCCTCGTCGATCAGCTCCGCGAGCCCGTTCGTGGCCGTGGTCACGACCGGGAGCCCCGAGGCCAGCGCCGCCAGCCCGGCGCGCGAGCAGGCGTCGTAGCGGGTGGGCAGCACGAACAGGTCGGCCGCGTGGAGCACGCGCTCGAGCGACGTGCCCTCGGGCAGGAAGCGCACGACGTCCTTCAGCCGCGATCCCGCGACCAGCTTCTCGTGGGCAGCGCGGCCCGCGTCGGAACCCGCGATCACCAGGCGCGCCGCTGCGCGGCTGGCCGCGACCGCATCCCACACCTTGAGCAGCCGGTCGAGTCCGTGCAGCGCCCACCCGTCGGCCTGGAAGGCGACCACGAACGCGGGGGCCTCGAGGCGCAGTGCGAGGCGGGCCGCGGGCCGCTCGCGCTCGCGCACCTGCGGCGAGAAGCGCGCGAGGTCGACGCCCGGCCGCACGAGCCGGATCAGCTCGGGCAGCACGTGGTGCCGCTTCATGGCGTCCTTGCCGACGAGCTCGGACGGCACGGCCACCAGGCGCGAGCGACCGCGTTGCATCCCACGTGCTTCGAGAGCGGCCCACGTCTGCTCCTCGGAGGAGCGCGCCAGCTCCGCGTCCTTGGCGAGCTCGATCCGCGTCTCACGCACGCCCTCGGACAGGCGCAGCACGCTGGCGCTCGAGGTCCGGCCCAGGGAGTAGACGGCGTCGAAGCCGCCCTGGGCGCAGCGTGCCTCGACCGCCGCGTCGAAAGCCTTGGCGCGGCCCGCGGCCGACAGCGCGAAGGGCTTCAGGACCTCGACCGCGACGCCTGGGGCGGGGGGCTCGCAAGCCGCGTTCGCGAAGCACGTCAGCGCGTCGCCGCGCGCGACGAGGTGGGCTGCGACGCGCCGCGCGTGCTCGTCCGTGGAGGAGTCGGCGCCGGGGCGCGCGTGGATCAAAGCGACCTGCATGGCGCGCGAGAGGGTAGCGCCCCGCGCGCCGCGAGGCAGGTCACAAGATGTCGAGGATGCCCGCCGATCCGTCCGACAGGCTGGCCGGGGCCGAGGCGTAGTTGACCCCGATCGACAGGAACGCGTTCCACGGCAGGCGCTCGCGGTCGAGCACCATCCCCAAGGCGACGGCCGAGAAGGCCCGCGCGCCGCTCGTGAGCGACGTGTCGGCCAGCATGGACGCCAGCGGCGTGGCGGTCTCCAGCGTGCCGGCGAAGCCGATCGCGCGCGCCAGACCGGCCTGCGAGGACAGGCTGCGCGCCGACTTGAGCTCCTCGAGCAGGAGCCCCTCGACGCCCGGGTCACCGATCAAGGCCAGGGCGATCGCGCTTTCGCGCAGGAGTTCCGGCTGGAAGCGTGACTTCGCGAGCAGCGCGCGCAGGGGCTCGACGGCTTCGTCCGCGCCCAGGAGCCCCAGTCCGCCCGCCAGGTAGCCGCGCGCGACGGGGTCCTGCACGTCTGCCAGGCGCTTCAGGAGGCCCTGCGCCGCGCCGCGGTCTCCCGCGAGCCCGATGCCGATCGCGAGCGCGCCGATCTGGTCCGTGGCGTTCGCTTCGGAGAGCGCCCGACGCAGCGCGGCGCGCGCGGCCGGGGACGGCGAGGTCCCCGTCGCCGCACGGCCGCGCTCGAGCACGCCGAGCGCGATCGCGGCCCAGGCACGCTCGCGACTCTTGCCGCGCACGAGCCGCTCCAAGAGCAGCTCCCCGACCTGGGTCTGCACGGCCGTCGGATCGTCCGCACGACCGCGCCGACCGGCGACGAGTGCCAGCGACGTCTGCGCCAGGAGCCGCGCCAGCGCGTCGCCCGAGGCCAGCGCGCGCACGAGCGCCGCGCGCATCCGCTGATCGGCCGCGTCCGCATCGCAGTCGGCCAGCCGACCCAGGCCGAGCACCGCGCCGCGCACGACGCCGGAATCCTCGCGGCCCTCGCGCTCGAGCACCCGCACGAGCTCGCGCGCGATCTCGCTCCGCAGCGCCTCGGACGCGCCCTGCGCCACGCGCGCCAGCGCATCCGGCGCGTGCGCGCGCACGACCGCGGGACGCTCGGCGTCCTCGAGCACGCCGAGCAACGCCGCGGCCTGCGCCGCGCGCGAGCGCGAGACCTCGGTCCCGGCCGCGGACTTGAGCGTCTCCTCGGGGCCCACGTCGCGCACGGGCACGACGCCCAGCGCGATCACGCAGGCGGCCTGGAGGTCCGCGGACGGCGAGCGGCGCGACTCGGCGAGCGCCCGCGCCAGGTGATGCGCGGCGAAGGACGCCAGCTCGGCGCGCTCGGAGCGCGCCGCTGCGAGCGCCAGGCCGTAGGCCGCGAAGGCGCGCGTGCGCGTCGACACGCGGCCGCGCGCCAGCTCCCGCCCGCGCGCATCGTCGTGGAGCAGGCTGGCCAAGTCGCCCACCGCGGCGGGCACGCGCAGGATGCCGAGCGCAGCCGCGGCGGTCTCGCCGATCTCCTGGTCGGGGTTCGCGACGAACGGCGCGATGCGCGCCGCGCACTCACGTGCCCGCGCGGCCGAGCCGTCGTCCGCGGCGCGCGCCAGCGCCACGAGCAGGCTCGAGACGAGGTCGCGCTGCGACTCGCGGCCGAGCGCTGCCAACGCCGCGTCGATCCCGGCCGCGAGCCGTGCCTCGGCGCTGTCGAGGCCGTCGCCCAGCGTCGCCGGCGCCCGCGCATCGACGCGTGCCTTGAGGTCCAGCCAGGCGTGGCGGTTGTAGATCCACCACAGCTCCCAGCTCGTGGTTTCGAGCGCCATGGAGCCTCCCGTCGCGACACCCGGGAGCGTGGGCGGCCGCACGCCGGTCGGAACCGACCCGCCGGTGACCGGCGTCGTGGGCGCGCTGGACGGCGGCGTGCGGCCGGTCCCCGGCCCGGCGGGAGCGGGTGCGGCCGGTCCGCCGGCGCCCGGTCCCGTGGGCCCGCTCGGTTGAGACGGTCCCGGGGTTCCTGTGCCCGGGGGAACGGTGTCACCCGGGCCGCCCCAGGTCGGCGGCGGCGGCGGGAACCATGCGCCGTGGGGGGCGGCTGCGAGAGTCGGGAGGCAGATCAGGAGCACGCACGGGAAGCAGACGGAGCGGCGCATCGGTCGGGTCTCCAGCAGGCCATTCGAGCTAGCCGCGCGCCCGGCCCTCGTTTCCGCCGTGCGCGAGAAACCCGGCCGGTGCGCGCTCGCGCACGAGCCCACGCTCCGTTCCTCGTGGACGGCGTCGCGAAGGGGGGTCGCGCCGCTTTGAGTGCACCTCCATCACGCCCCGTGCCATGCCGGTCCGTGTACGCTCGGGATCCATGGCGACGTCCGCGAGCCCCGCCCCGCGCGAGCCTGCGTCGGGGCGTGACGCGTTGGGCGTGGCGGCGATCGCCTTCCTGGTGCTGCTCGTGGGTCTGCGCGGTGCGCTCCACGATCCGCCGTACTGGGACGCGCTGCTCGGGGTGTTCCCGCAGGCGGTGTGGCAGTTCCGCAACGGCCTCGATCCGGTGCGGCTGCTCGCGGAACAGCCCGGCTACGCCGAGGGTGGCGCCTGCGTCTACCCGTTCAGCGCGATCCCAGCGCTCGTGGCCCTGCTCCATCGCACCGTTTCCGAGCCGTCCGCGCGCCTGGCGATCCTGCACCTCGCGAGCCTGGCGTGTGCCGCGGCGGCCGCGGCGGCCGTGTTCCGGCTGGCGCGACCCGCGGGACGTGCCGTCGCGGGCCTCGCCGCCGCAGCGTTCCTGGCACAGCCGGGTGTCCTGGCGCTCGCGGCCCAGATCAACCTGGAGATGCCGCTCGTCGCGGCGGGCGCCTGGACCGTCGTGGGCTTGGCGGAGCGGCGCTTCGCCCTGGCGTTCGTGGCTGCGCTCGCCGCGCTGCTCGTGAAGCCGACCGGCGTCGCCGCCGCGGCCGCGGCCTGCGCCTTCTTGCTCGCGCGCCTGCTCGCGCCGCGCTGCGCGGGCCAGCCCGGCCCGCGCGAGCGTGCCTGGCTCGCAGCGCACGCGCTGCTCGTCGGGCTGTTCGTGGCCGAGCTCGTCCTGCTCTACGCCGCCGGCCGTGCGCCACCCGGCGCCGGACCCTTCGCGGGCCTCGCCCCGCTCGTCGCGAAGCGCCTCTGGACCGTGCCCGAGTTCCCGCTCGCGCTCGCGCTGCTCCTGATCCTGGCGGCGTGGTCCGCGCGCCGCGGCGCGCAGCTCTCCGCGCCGATCGCGGCCCATGTGCTGGCGCCGGCGCTGTTCCTGCTCGCCTACCTGGGGCTCCTGGCCCAGTGGGAGAACGTCCTGCCGCGCTACTTCGTCGCGGCCTACCCGGCCGTGCTGGCGCTGCTCGCCGCTGGCTGCACGGTCCGCGCGCCGCGGGGCCTGGCTCCGGCGGTCCTCGGCGGCGCGCTGGTCCTGGGGCTCGTGAACGTGCGGGGCGCGCTGCACCCCGATCGGGCTGGTGCCTTCGGGGAGCCCGCGAGCGGCACGCCGCTCGCCGCGAACGACGGCTGGCTGCTCGAGCGTTCGCTGCGTTTCCGCGACGGCTTGGAACTCGACCGACGGATCGCGCGCTTCGCGGCGGGGCGTCCGGACGCGGCGTTCGTGGCGCCCTGGCCGCTCCAGCACGCACTCGTCGAGCCGGCGTTCGGCTACGTCGACCGCCCGCTCGACGTGGCCTGTGCCGAGGTGGCGGTCGACTGGGCGGACCCGGCGCCGCCCACGATCGCGGAGCTCGCTGGCGCGGGACGCGAGCTCCTGTGGATCCTCACCCCGAACGACTTCACCGGCTCGGCGTCGGCGCCACGCCCGGGCGACGAGCTCGTCGCGAGCTTCCAGGTCGGCGCGCAGCGGGCCTTCGTCGTGCGCCGCGAGCGCTTCCCGTGAGCGCGCGTGGCCGCTACGGTCCGGGGATGTCCACGCGCTCCGCCGCCTTGGGTCTGGCCGTCCTGCTCGCCGCCGCGTGCGACGCGCGGCAGTCCGTCGAGGCCGGTGGCGCCGCCGCGCTGGCGCTCAACCTGGGGCGCGCCCCGCTCGTCGAGATCCACGTCGAGGACGAGTCCGCGGCGGACGATCTGCGTCTCCTGGCCGCGCTCGAGCGCGAGCGCGGCGGACCGACCGTGCTCGTGAAGGTCCGCTCCGCCGGCGACCCGCGAGCCGCGCGCATCGTCGTGGGCACGCCGGGCACTCCGCGCAGCGCGGCGCTGGCCGAGCGCGCCGGCGTCGCCTTGGCGGCGGACCCGCCGCGCTTCCGGATCGCGGACGTCGATCACGACCGGCCGGAGGACGCCGCGCGCTTCGTGTTCGAGGATCCCGAGCGGCCCGGGCTGCCCGTGACGCTGTGGCTCGGGAACGATCTGGCGCGGCTGACGCCGCAGATCGAGGACGCGCTGCCGCGCGCGACGCCCGCGTTCGCGAGCTGGCGCGGCGGCGAGCCGGCGCTCGCCGGTGCGCTCGGTGTGCGCGGCGGGATCCTCCCACGCGAGGTCGAGCGCGTGGGGCAAGCGCGACTCGCGCTCCGCGGTCGGGCGAGCGGGCAGCAGCTCTTGCCGGGCTTCCGCGTGGAGTCCGGCGCCGAGCTCGACCCCGCCGCGGTCGAACTGGCCCTGGCCCAGGTCGCGGCTGCCGGGCGGCGCGCGGCGAGCTTTGCGGGCAGCGAGCGCCCCGAGGTCGACGTGCGCCTCGTCGCCGTCGTCGAGGACTTCCTGCTGTCCGGCGAGGCTCAGCGGCTGGGCCGCTGGAACCGCGTGCGGCCCGCCGCCGAGATGCTCGTGTTCTCCGGCGTGACGGATGGCGGAGCGGCGGCCGCGCGCGCCGCGCTGCGCGCCGTGCTGGGGCCGGCGGTCGTCCCGTGGATCGAGGAGGGCGCGGCGGTCTCGGCCGCGGGGTCGTGGTTCGGCCGCGACCTCGAGCGACACCTCGCGCGCCTCGTGGCCTTCGGCGGCGCCCGTTCGGCGGCGCGGGTCGTCGACCCGGCGAGCGACGCGCAGCTCTCGTCCCACGTGCTCGCGCCGCTGCGCGCCGCGCTCTTCGACCACCTGCGCGCCGAGCGCGGCGACGCGTACGTGCGGGGGCTGTGGACCGGGACCCGCGCGCTGGCGGTGGACGCCGACCTGGACGCCTCGTTCGCCGCAGCGCTCGAGGCGCGCGTGGCGCGGCTGCGCGAGGAAGTCCGCCACCGCGGTGCCCAGCGGCGCGAGTCGGTCCTGGCACAGCCTCCAACCCTGGGTGCCGTCCTCGTCGAGAGTGGGCCGGGACCGCGCCGCGGCTACGGCTCACGCGGCGCCCAGGCGTCCCTGGCGGCCCTGTCCGCGGCGGGCTTCTCGTCGGTCGCGCTGCGCGCCGACTTCGCCGCGCAGGTGCTCTCCAGCGCTCGGCCAGCGGCGCGGCCGCTGGCGCCGCTCGCCGGCGACACGGCGCTGTTCGCGGCGCTGCTCTCCGCGCGCGGCGCCGGGTTGCGCACCGTGCTCCACGCGCACCTCCTGGCCAGCGAGGCCGGCACTTACTCCGGCGGTTGGTCGCGCGCGGGGGAGGAGGAGTGGCGGGTCTACTTCGAGGAACTCGCCGCCGCCGTCGAGCACGCCGGCCACCTCGCCGGGCTGGCCGGCGTGGAGTGGCTCGGCGTCGGCAGCGCGCTGCGCACCGTCTCGGCGGCGGAGCCCGCGGAACGCCGCTCCCGGCCCGAGGAGCCCCGCTGGCGTCGCGCGGGCTGGCGCGGCGTGATCGGCGCCGCGCGCGGCGCGTTCGCGGGCGGGATCACGTACTCGGCGGAGGATGTCCTGGAGGCCGAACAGGTCGGCTTCTGGTCCGACCTCGACGCCCTGGCCATCGAGCTGGACCCGCGCGTCGACCCGGCGGCTCCGGTGCCGCGCGCTGACCTCGCGCTGCGGCTCGCGGCCGAGCTCGAGCTCGCCGGCCTGCTGGCGCGCGCCGCTGGCCGGCCGCTGCTCGTGACGCACGCCAGCTTCGCGCCCGTGCTCTCCGGTCGGTCGGCGCCAGCGGGAGCGTGGCTCGACGCGCAGTTGCGCCTCTTGGCCGAGTCGCTCGCGGGCGTCTGGGACGCAGGGCTCGACGCGCGCGGCCTGTGGTTGGCGCGCTTCGCCACGGATCCCGCGGACCGTGGCTTCGGCCGGCACGACCCGCTGCTCGCTCCGGACGCGCCGGGCCTCGGCGAGCTCAGAGCAGCGTTCCAGAGAGCAGCACGATCGCCACGCTGAAGTAGATCACGAGGCCCGTCACGTCCGAGAGCGTGGCCACCAGCGGCGCCGAGGCGCTGGCCGGGTCCAAGCCCAGACGCCGCAGGGCGAAGGGCAACAGCGCGCCCACGAGCGTGCCCCAGGTCGCGACGCCCACGACGGAGAGCCCGATGGCGCCGCCCACGAGCAGGAAGTGGTCGCGCAGCGGCACGTTCGTCGGATCGCCGGACAGGTGGTGCCAGGCCACGACGATCGTGAGTCCCAGCGCGCCGAGCACGGCGCCCAGCGCCAGACCGGCCGCCACCTCGCGCAGGAAGACGCGCCACCAGTCGCGCAGGCGCAGTTCACCCAGCGCCATGGCGCGGATGACCAGCGTGCTGGCCTGCGAACCGCAGTTGCCGCCGCTCGAGATGATCAGCGGCACGAAGAAGGCCAGGAGCTTGATCTGGTCCAGGGTGTCCTGGAAGAAGCGAATCGCGCCGACGGTCAGCGTGCCGCTGACGAACAGGATCACGAGCCACGGCGCGCGCTTCCTGAACATCTGGAGGAAGCCGACCTGCAGGTAGGGTGCCTCGAGGGCCGACGTGCCGCCGATCTTCTGGATGTCCTCGGTCGCCTCCTCGCGCACGACGTCGACGATGTCGTCGGCCGTCACGACGCCCTGCATGCGACCCTCGGCGTCGACGACCGGGATCGCCAGCAGGTCGTGCTGCGCGAACAGGCGCCCGACGGCCTCCTGGTCCATCTCGTCGGGCACCGTCACGAGGTCGCTGACCATGACGTCCCGCACGCGCGCGTCGCCGCGCGCCATCATGAGCTGGCGGAACGAGACCACGCCCTGCAGGCGCGACTCCTGGTCGAGCACGTAGGCGTAGTAGATGCTCTCGACGCGCTCGCGCGTCTGCCGCCGGAGGTAGCCGATCGCCTCGTCGACGGTCATGTCGGGGCGCAGGCGGGCGTAGCGCGGGTTCATGAGGCCACCGGCCTCGTCCTCGCTGTAGGCGAGCAGCACGTTCGTCTCGCGCCGCGTGGCCTCGTCGAGGTGGTCGAGCAGCCGGCCGCGCTCCTCGTCGGGCGCCGCCTGCAGCACGTCGGCCAGGTCGTCGGGCGGCAGCGCGCGCAGCCACCAGCGTTGCTCGGCTGGCGGCAGGCTCAGGAGCAGTTGCGCCCGGTCGATGGCCGAGAGCTCCAGGAAGATCTCCTCGGCCTCGGCCGAGGTCAGGTGGCGGAAGCCCTCGACGCGGCCCTCGGTGTCGAGCACCGGCCACGCGTCGCGCAGGTCGGCGGCGCTGACGCGCGGGTTCGCGAGCTCGTCGTCGGTGTCGAGGTGGGCCACGGCCCCGAGGTTCTACCGTGCCGTGCTCCGGCGCCGAACCGGGAAAGGCTGCCGATCAGAGCGCCCAGGTCCGCGCGTCGGAGGGCAGCTCGATGCGCGTGAAGCCGCGCTCCCTCAGCAGCGCCTCGAACGGCACGCGCGCCGTGTCCTCCCCGTGGACCAGGAACGTCCGTGGGTCCGAGGCACGGGCCAGCGGGGCCAGGGCCGCGAGCAGCTCCTCGCGGTCGGCGTGGGCCGAGAAGCCCAGCATGGGCGTGACCCGCGCCCGGACCTCGACCTCGCGCCCCAGGAGCCGCACCGGGTTGCGCCCCTCCACGAGCCGACGCCCCAGCGTGTGCTCGGCCTGGAAGCCGACGATCACGACCTCCGTGTCGGGGCTCGGGAGGTTCCAGGCCAGGTGGTGGAGGATGCGACCCGACTCACACATCCCCGAGGCCGCGATCACCACGATCGGTCGTGGGTCGCGGTTCAGGGCCTTGCTTTCGTCGACCGAGGCCGTGAAGCGCAGGCGATCGCGGAAGGCCGGCTCGGCCTCGTAGCGCCGGTACTCGGCCAGCGCCTCGCGGTCGAAGAGCTCCGTGTGGTCGACCAGGATGGCCGTGGCAGCGGTCGCGAGCGGGCTGTCGACGACCACGTCGACGGGTGGGATCGAGCCGTCGTGCACGCCGCGCGCCAGGACGTAGAGCAGGTTCTGCGTCCGCCCCACGGCGAACGCGGGGATCAGGAGCCGCCCGCGGCCACGCCGCTCGAGACGACGGACGGCCTCCAGGAGGGCCTCGCCTCCGGCGCCCGTCGACGGGTGGGAGCGGTTCCCATAGGTCGTCTCGGTGACCAGGACGTCGCAGGGCGCGAGCGGCTCCGGGTCGCGCAGGATGGGCAGGCCCTTGCGGCCGTAGTCGCCGGTGAAGACCAGGCGCAGGCTGCGCCCACGCTCGCGCACCTCGGCCTCGATCCAGGCCGAGCCCAGGATGTGGCCGGCATCGTGGAAGCGCACGCGCAGGCCCGGCACGACGTCGAACCAGGCGCCGTAGCCGTGCGGCACGCAGCGCTCCAGCGTCGCCCGCACCTCGTCCTCGCCGTACAGCGGGAGGATCTCGTCCTTCGGATCGAGGCGCCCGCGGTCCGCGGCCAGCCGCCGGTTCATGAACTCGGCGTCCGAGGCCAGGATCTTGGCGCAGTCGTAGAGCAGCGCGCGCGCCAGGTCCCGTGTCGCGGCCGTGGCGTGGATCGCGCCCCGGAAGCCGAGCTTGACGAGCATCGGCAGCTTGCCGGAGTGGTCGATGTGCGCGTGGGAGAGCACGACGGCGTCGACCGTGCTGGCGTCGACCGCGAAGCGCGAGTTGCGCTCGTAGGATTCCTGGCGGCGCCCCTGGAACAGCCCGCAGTCGAGCAGGACGGTGCGGCCGTCGAAGGCGAGCTCGTGGCACGAGCCGGTCGTGCCGCCGGTCGCGCCGTGGAAGCGGAGATGCATGCGGTGGTGGGTCCAAGGCTGCGCGGCGCCGGCGCGCGGCGCGCGGAGTCTCGCCTGGGCCGGCACGGTTCGCCCGCGGAATCCGGTCCTGATCCGCGCTTCAGACCGCGCTCGCGCGTCGGCCCGGTCGGGAAGTGGCCGAGCCGCCGCCGCAGGCCGCGGCGGGGCGGGCTGCTCCGCTGGCCCGGGGACCTCGCGCGGGGCGGTGGCGCGACGCAGCGAGCGTCCGAGATCCCGCGCCGCGCGCTGGCCGCCGACCGCGCGCTCAGCCGCGGGCCGCGCGCTCAGCCGCGGGCCGAGCCGGAGGAATCCCTGGCGCGACTCTTGGCCTTCGTGTCGGCGGACCGGCTGCCCGCCACGTCCTTGAGCGTCCGCAGGGCCGCCGTGGCGCGCTTCCACACGTCCGGGCCGAAGACCGCCGTGAGCGCGGCCTCCTGCTCTTTCGGATCCATGCTCCAGCCCTCGATGCGCCGCCAGGTCGTGGGGCCGGTTGGCTCGCGGTCCTGCTCGTCACGGATGCGCCGGAATTCCTCGAGGAGCCGCGAGAGCGCCTTGTCCTTCGTCTTCTGCGCCTCGCACAGGAAGCGCACGAAACCCCAGGCGACCGGCGCGGCCTCGCCGTCCCAGACGCCGCGCGGCCAGCGCGCGAGCTCCTCGACCGCGAGCGGCCGCCCGCTGCGGTCCTTGAAGGCGATCCGCAAGTCGGACGGCCAGCTCGTGTGCTCGGTCGCGAAGACGAAGCCGTCCCGGTAGGGGAAGCAGTAGACCGAGCCGTCATGGGCCATCTCCGCCTCCCAGGCCAGGCCCTGGACCAGCCAGTTCGGCTGCTGGCCGAAGCGGCGCAGCACGAGGAGCTGGACGACTCGGTTCAGGATCTCGTGGTCGCCGTTCCACTCCTCCTGCCCCGACGCGTTCTCGACGAACGCGCCGACCAGCGGGTCCTCCAGCGTGAGCCCGGTCTGCTTGCGCGCCGTTGCGATCCAGCCCTGGAGGTGGGGGACGCTCGCCTCGAGGTGGTCGAGGAATGCGGCATGGTCGACCTCGTCGTGCAGCAGGAACAGCGTCGCGGTCTGCGAGTCCGGCGCCCCGGACCCCGATCCCCAGGCCGTCTTCGGCGCCGGCGCCTCGGCGCCGCCCGGCCGCGGTCCGACGCCGGTCCCTGAGGATGGACGCGGGGCGGGCGGGTCCTCGGGGTCCTCGGGCAGCGGCGCCGGGCGCGGCCCCGGCGCGGGGCCGCCGGGGGAGGCACCTCCAGGCGCGGCAGCCGGTTCGGCGCTCGCCCGCGGCACCGGCGGGAGCACGCCGTCGAACCAGGTCTGAGCCGCTCCGACGATCCGCAGAGTCTCCTTCGTGCGTCCGCGCTTCGCACGCGTCACGACCAGGACGCGCCCCTGCGCGTCGAGGTCCATGCGGTAGCCGCGAGCCTCGCAGAAGGGGGCCCAGCGCGTGATCGCCTCGAGAGCCGGCGCGGGGAGACCCACGTGCAGCTTGGCCGTCGTCGCCTCCTTGTCCTTCCAGCCCACCGCGACCTGGGCCGCAGCCGGGCCGCACACGAGCGCTGCCAGGATCCAGATCCGAGCCGCGCGCAGCGTGGAGGTCATCGTCGTGGAGATCATCGTCTGGTCTCGCGCGCCGTTCAGCGCCGCTCGGACAGCCACTGAACCAATCGTTCCTGGACCTCGGCCGGCGTCCGACCCAGGAGTTCCCCCGTGATCGCCGCCGGCGCGTCCCCGCGGGCCGAGCGCCGCACGAACTCGAGCACGACGTCGGGCCGGCCCTCGAGCAGGTACGCCACGAGCGCGTAGCCCGTCAGGGCGCCGGCGACGTCGAGCTGGTCCAGGCCGCGTCGCAGCAGGTCCTCGAGCGGCACGGAGCGGCCGGTCGCGAGCAGGTCGTACGACTCCTGGATGAAGTTCGTCTCCGGATCCATGAGCCGCCCGCGCAGTCCCGAGGCCACCGGGTCCGCGGTCTCCGACACGAACCAGGTCAGGCGCGTGCCCACGAGCTCGCGGGTCAGGTAGAGGCCCAGCCCCTCCCAGGCCCACGCCGTGGCATGCGAGACGCCCACGGACTTCGCCAGCAGGTGCCCGATCGTGTGGCGCACCGCGGCGTCGACGCGCCCCGCGCCCTGGCGAGCGAAGAGCGCGACGTCGTTCGTGCCGGGCACGCCGGTGCCTTCGAGCCGGGCCAGCCGCGCGCGGTCCTCGTCGGAGACGCCGGGCAGGTTCGCGAGGAAGGTCGACTTCTCGCCTTCGCCGGCCAGGACGTAGATCGTGTAGGCGCCCGGGTAGTGCATCTCGGCGCCCAGCACGCTGGCGAGCAGCGCGCCCGCGCCCTCGACCGCGCGTCCGATGCGAACCGTCTCCTCCTCGGAGGCCGTGGAGACCACGCGCACGTGGTCGCCCTGGAGCACGCGCGCCCAGGGCACGCCCAGCGCGGCCTCGGCGGGCGTGGGCGCCTGCGCCGCGAGCGGCACGCCGACCTCGAGCACGCGGCGTGCCTCGGCGCGAATGGCCAGGCGCCGCTCCTTGGCCGTGGCCGTCTCGGGCAGCACCCAGCGCTCACCCAGGGGCACGCGGCCGAGCCAGGCGTTCAGCGCAGCGTGGTTCGGAACGAGGGCCAGGATCTCCGCCACGAGCCCGTCGCGCTCGGCCGGCGCGCGACCATCCTGGCGCGCCAGGTCGAAGAGCGTGTCGGCATACGGGGTGTAGGCCTCGGCCTCGCGCCGCGGCAGCTCGTCGAGCCACTTCTTGCCGAGGTTCTTGAGCTCGCGCGGCGCGGGCTCCTTCCACGAGCCGTCCACGTTCCGCGCGTAGCGCAGGCCCTTGCGCGCCGCGGCGTCGTCGGGTGCGATCTCGATCACCTTGCGCCAGATCCGGTCGCGCTCGACGAACAGCTCCTTCTCGTTGCACCACGCGGCGAGCTGGTTCAGCCGCTCCACGAGCGCGCTGCGCGCCGCGAGGCGCACGACCTCGGCCGTCTGTGCGGGCGCCCCGGCGCGGGCGATCTCGTCGCGCGAGCCGGCCCTCGGGGCAGGCCGTGCTTCGGGCTTTCCGCCGGGCGTGACGGGCGCGGCCGCGGCGGGCACGCCTGAGCAGGCGATGGCGAGGGCGAACGTGGCGGCGAGTCGGCTCACGGCTGCACTCCTTCGGGGGACGGCCGAGGGAGCACGGATCTCCTCGGCGGATCGGGGCGGGGACTGGAGCGCGCACTCGTGGCCGGGACGGGGAGCGGCCGTGCTCGCGCTGGGAACGACGCATAGGAACGGCGCGGGACGCCGAGGCTTCGTAAGCAGTCGGTTGAACCTCTCGATTCGAGACTGGAAGTGGTCGGCTTGGCCGCCAGGCTGCGCGTCCTCCACGGGAACTTGACCTTGGGTGCAGCCATTGCGAGCGGAGCGGACCCGCGGCTCGAGGACCTCGCGGGCGTAGGGCCCGCGCGCGCCGCCAGACTCGCGGCGGCCGGCGTGCACGCGGTGCGCGATCTCCTGCGCCTTCTGCCTCTGGGCGTCGAGGTCGCGCCGGCCGCGTCCACGGTCGCCGCTGCCCTGCGCGCGCCGCGCGGGGTGGTCGTGCGCGTGCGCGGCACGCTCGAGCGCACGAGCTTGGCGCGCTTCGGCCGTCGCTCGATCCTCCGCCTGCGCCTCGCCGACGCCTCCGGCCGCGTCGAGGCCCGCTTCCACAACCAGCCTTGGCTCCAGCGCCAGCTCACCGTCGGCAGCGAGGTCGAGCTGCTCGGCGCCCTGGAGGGTTCGCCGGCCGGCTTCGTCGGGCCGCGCGTCGGGACCGCCGAGCGGCCCTTGCCCGCGCCGGGTGCGTTGCGGGTCGTGCACCCCGCGCTGCCGGGCCTCTCCGCCGAGTTCCTCGGCGGTCTGTGCCGCGAGGCCGCGCGGCGCGAGGCGGCCCGCGAGCCCGAGCCCGTGCCGGCCGAGGTCCTGGCGCGGCTGGGCGCGCCGCCGCTCCCGCGCGCGCTCGCCGATCTGCACGCGCCGACTTCCATCGGGAGCTTCGAGGCCGCCCGCCGTCGCCTGGCCCTGGAGCGCCTGCTCGAGCTGCAGGCCCGCATCCATCTGCGGCGAACGCGCGCCGCCGCGGGCGCGGCGCTCGCTTGCGACGTCTCCGCCGAGCGCGTCGCGCGTGCGCGCGCCGCCTTCCCCTTCGCCTTCACCGCCGCGCAAGAGCGGGTCGCGCGCGAGATCGCCGCCGACCTCGGCCGCGCGCGGCCCATGCGGCGCCTCCTGCAGGGCGACGTCGGCTCGGGCAAGACTGCGGTGGGAGCCTTCGCGGCGCTGCTCGCGGCCTGGTCCGGCGGCCAGGCGGCGTTCATGGCACCCACGGAGCTGCTCGCCGAACAGCACCACATGGGGCTCGCGCCCCTGCTCGAGCGCGCCGGGTTGCAGAGCGGGTTCCTCTCGGGCTCGCTGGGGGCGCGCGCGCGGCGAGCCGTCCTGGCCCGGCTCGCCGAGGGCACGCTCGACGTCGTGTTCGGCACGCACGCTCTGTTCTCGGACGACGTCGCCTACCGCCGGCTGGCGCTGGCCGTCGTCGACGAGCAGCACCGCTTCGGGGTCGCGCAGCGCGGCGACCTGTTCGACAAGGGCTGCGACGCCCACGCGCTGCTCATGAGCGCGACCCCGATCCCGCGCACGCTGGCCCTGGCCTGGTACGGGGATCTCGAGACGAGCCGCCTCGACGAGAAGCCGCCGGGCCGTGGCAGCGTGACGACGCGCTGGGTGCGGGGCGCGGGCGCCAAGGACGGCGTCGAGCGGCTGCTGCTCGAGCGCGCGGCCGAGGGCGAGCGGATCTTCTGGGTCGTGCCGCGCATCGGCGGCGACGACGCGTCGGAGCCCGAGGGCAGCGCGGGCCGCCGCGCCGAGAGTGCCGAGGAACGTCACGCGCGGCTCCTCGCGTCGCCGCTCGCGGCGCACGGCGTCGAGCTGGTCCACGGGCGCATGCCGCCCGCCGAGCGTGCGCGGCGGCTGGCACGCTTCCGCGCGGGTCTGGCGCGCACGCTCGTGGCGACGACCGTGATCGAGGTCGGCGTCGACGTGCCCGAGGCGACGGTGCTGGTCGTGGAAGGCGCCGAGCGGCTCGGCCTGGCCCAGCTCCACCAGTTGCGCGGACGCGTCGGACGCGGCGAGCGGCCGTCGTGGTGCCTGATCCTGGGAGCCGCGTCCGGCCGGCGGCGGTTCGAGGTGCTCGAGCGCACCGCGGACGGGTTCGAGATCGCCGAGGAGGACCTGCGGCAGCGTGGCATGGGGGACCTGGACGGGGTGCGGCAGGCGGGTGTGAACACGGAGGGTTTCGAGGAGTGGGGCGGGGACGCGGCGCTGCTCGACGCGGCGGCGCGCTTGGTCGCCGAGGACGCGCGCGTGCGCGCGCACTACGTCGCGCGCACGCAGCGCGAGCTGACGCCGTGACTCGGGCGCCGGGTCGCGGGCCGTGCGCGCGGCCTCGCCCCCGGGCGACCCCAGGTCGGGGGCGCGCTCGAGGCTCGCAGGCCGATCCCGGCCCGCGCGCGTCGGATCCGCGAGCGCGCCGGACGGAAAGGCCAGGGTTCAGTTGCAGATCGTGACGGCCAGCGCGTCGGACAAGTTGAAGCCGGCGCCGCCCGCGGCCGGGTTGCGGTACCAGAACTGGAAGCGCCAAACCTGTCCGGGCTGCGCCGCGCCCGACGGGAGCGCGGTGAGGTCGAGGGCCTTGGTCGCGTCGCCGAAGGAGTCCGTGACCTGGGCTCCCAGGCGGTAGATCGAGCCCGCTACGCAGCGGTAGCCGTTGCCGAACGCGACCTGCGTCGCGCTGGGGCCGTAGAAGAACATCCCGCTCGTCGAGGGCGGACAGGCGTTCACGTACAGCACGAGGTCGTTGAGCACCAGGTTGCCCGTCCCGGCGGCACCGATGTGCGCGCCGCCGCCCACGGAGTTCGGCGCCGACACGCAATAGGTCTGCGGCGCGGGGCAAGGCGGCACGATCGGCGACAGTGAGAAGAGCTCCACGTCGTCGACCGTCCACCCGCCGAAGTGGTTCGTCGCGTTCGAGCGCAGACGGAACTCGACCTGGACCGCGGGGTTGTTCGCGGCCACCGAGGAGATGTCGAATTCCATCATGCCCCAGCCCCGGTCGGAGCGCGCGGCCGCTGGGTTCAGGTAGAACTCCACGCCGTTCACCAGCACGCGCGCCTGGTCGAACGGGTTGCCGTCGACCGTGAGCCAGCTCTGGAACCGCAGTCGGACGTTCTGCCGACCCGAGCAATTCAGGACCGGGGAGCGCAGGTACGAGTGGACGTTCGCCGCGTAGGCGCCGTCGTTCGTGCTCGTCCCCAGGTCGTTCGCGAAGCAGCCGAACCCGCCGAAGGCCGCTGCCGGATCGCGCCAGGCGACGCCATTCGCCAGGCCGGACTTGCCCTGCGGCACGCCACGCGCCCAGTCGACTTCGGGGTTCGAGGTGTCGCCCACGGTGCCGGTCGTCCAGCCCGAGCTGTTCACGTCGAACGTGAAGAGCGCCAGCGCGTTCTTCGTGCCGACGTCGAAGGACTGGAGCTGCTCGGGCGCGCTGGACGGCCAGGTCGCGACGCGCGCCGCGCTGTCGATGGCCTGCACGTAGTACTGCACGAGCGCGGGGTAGGGCGCGCCGGGGATCGTCGCGCGGTATCCCGTACCGCCCAGCGCGGTCATGGGCGTGGCGTTGAACGCTCCGCCGCTCACGCGCCAGAAGAGCGTGGCCGAGGAGAGCGGCGGGCTGAAGTTGGCGGCGATCGCGGCGTCGACCGTGTACGGGCCGGCCTGGTCCTGGGTGTCGGACAGTGCCGTGACGCCCGCGACGACCAGAGGCTGCAGCTCGACGCCGGGGAAGCCTTGGTCCCGGAAGCCGCCGTCGATGTCCAGGAAGTGGGGGGTGCCGTTCGACAGGTTGGCGTCGTCGTCGTCCAACGTGAGCCACTGCGTCTCGATGATCGAGCGCACGTTGGTCTGGTTGTAGGCGTTCATCCAGCCCAGGAAGATCGAGTCCGCGATCAGGTCGCCCGGCGCGTTCCCGTTCGTCGCGTTGAGCCGCGCGCGCACCTTCCAGGCCGCGCCCATCCAGGGCTCGCCGTTGGCGTGCGCGCCGCCGTAGCAGCCCGGGCTCGCGTCGCCGCAGAAGGGCTGGGTGTTGAGCCCCGTGCGCAGGTTCGCGCCGGGCCCGAAGAAGTCCTGAGCCACCACCGGCGTGTCGTACAGGTACATGGCCCACACGTCGGCGTTGCCCTCGCCCATGCCGTCGGATCCGTTGCCCGTGCCGTACAGCACGTTGAGCCAGTGCCCCATCTCGTGCGAAATGACGGTCGAGTAGCAGGTGTTCGGGCAGCCGCCCCCAGGCAGGAAGTAGTTGACCGAGTTGCCGTTGAAGTAAGCGTTGCAGGTCTGGCCGAGGTTGACGTTCGAGCGGAAGCGCATGTCGGCCATGGCGTCCGCCGGGTTGATGGCGCGGATCCAGTCGCGGATGCGGTTGACCCCGATCATCGCGTTGGCTTGCGACGTGACGGTGTCCGTCGACGACGGGTTCATCGTCACGGTCGTCGGCACGCCGGGCTGGACGGTCTGCTGCAGCGAGTAGGCGGCGCCGGAGGAGTTCTGGACGTCGTTGAACGCGCCGTAGTAGGTGACCGTGACGGCCAGCGGGGTGTTGACGCCCGGGAAGGCGAACTGGCCGCTGGCATCGGTGGTCGTCTCGCCCGCCGCGCTCGTCACGCGGGCGTAGGCCAGCGGCTGGATCGTCTCGGGGTTCGAGGCCGAATCCGGCGCGACGCCCGGGGTGGCGCGCGTGACGACCGTGCCCGTGACGTCGAAGTGGTGGACCAGGCCCTCCACGGCGAGGATCGCGCCCGAGTGCGCGTCGATCCAGAAGCGCTCCACGATCGGGTGCTCGCCGACCGCGTCGCGGGACAGGTCCACGCTCCAGGCCAGCCGGGCCGCGCGGCGCTCAGCCAGGACGCGGCGCGCGAGGAGCACGGGGCGCTCGGCCTCGGCGTGCAGCAGGCCGTGGCGCGCGAGGAACGCCTGCCCCGCCACCGCCAGCGCGCTCTCGGCGGTGAGCGCCGGCTCGCCCACGTCGAGAGCGCCGGCCACCGCCGTCGAGTGCACGGAGAGCAGCCGGCCGGAGGCGTCGACGAGCACGTTGACCTTGGCCCCTTCGACCTCGACCGTTCCCGCGTGCTGCGCGAAGCGCACGGTCCACTTGTCGCTGGAGCCGATCTGGCCCAGCGGCAGGAACACGACGCGCTCGGCCGCCAGCGTCGCGCTGTCGACGCCGTGCAGCGCGCTCGTCGCGGCCAGCGCCGCGTTGGCGGCGGCCAGGGCCTCGGCCTCGGTGCGCACCAGCGTTCCGAGCGCGAGGCCGCCCCCGTAGAGCAATTCCGCGAAGCCCGTCTCGGGATCGAGCAGCAGGCTCCAGCTCGGTCCGTGCTGGACGCGGAGTCGATCGAGCGCGAGCGGCACGTCCTCCGGGCGCGGCCCGTGCGTGGCACCCGAGAGCAGCAGGAACGAAACGGTGAGGAGGGCCATCGGAGGGGTGCGTGGGGTCAGGGTTGGATCGTGAACTCGAGCGCGTCGGACAAGCTGCTGCCGAAGCCCAGCGGATCGAGCGGGTCGCGCGACCAATACTGCGCCACGACGCGCGCTCCGGGGACGAGCGCGGGCTCCTGGCCAGCCTGGAGCAGCGCGTTGAAGTCGAACGCGAACGCGCCCGAGCAGTCGCCCGGCGGCGGGTTGCCGCCCGAGACCTGGAGCGGCGTGCGCCGCACCGGAGCCGCGACGCACAGCGTTCCGCCCTGGAAGGGCGTGGCCGCGCGCTGCAGGCCCCAGATCAGGATGCCCGGCTTGTTGTTGAGCACGTTCACGCACGTGACGGTGAACGCCGCGGGGGAGGACGCGCTGGGCGTGCCGCTCGCGCCGATGGCCGGCGCGCAGCCCTGGCTGTTCAGCTTGGCCGTGCAGTACGTCGCGGGACCGGTGGGCGCGCACACGACGTCGGCGATCGCCAGGTCGTCGATGGCGGCCTCGATCGTCGAGGGATTGCCCAGGTCGGAGGCCACGAAGCGCAGGCGCACCTGGCTCGTGGGCGGCACGAAGTCCGCCACGCGGAACTGATGCTGGCGCCAACCGCCCGTGACGTCCGGCCCCGTGGGACCGACGGTCTCGACCGGCGTCCAGGTCGCGCCGCCGTCGTTCGAGACGTCGACCTGGAAGACGTCCTCGTGGGGCGTGCCGCCGCCGATCGCGTTCGAGTACCAGCGCCAGTAGGAGATCACGGGATCCGCGAGCAGCGACAGGTCGTACACGGGCGAGCGCAGCGTGGTGCGGCCGCCGTCGACGTCCGCATAACCCACCTGGACCTGCGGGGGCGCCTGGCCGGTGAACCAGCAGTTCACGCCGGCGAAGGTGTGGTCGTCCTCGGGCTGCGCGCGCGAGCCGTTCGGGTCGCCGTGGACCCACAGCCCGTCCGTGGCGTCATCGCCTGGAGCCGAAGCGCTCCAGGCACCGGGCGATTCCAGGCGGTCGACGAGGTGCATCGTCTGCGCCTGGGCCGCCGTGGCGTGCGCGACGAGCGTCGGCGCACCGCGCGGCGCGGTCCAGGTGCGTCCGGTGTTGGTCCGCGCGGAGAGGTACCAGCTCAGGTCGGCGCCGCAGGCCGCGGGCGGGAACGAGGCCAGCCAGGTGCCGCCGGGCTGCGGCGCGAGCGGGATCTCGCTCCAGCCGGTCCCCAGGTCGACGTGCAGCTTCGCGCTCCCCGCCTGGAGCACGCCCGGCGCGGCCAGGATCTCGACCGCGATGGCTTGTCCCGCGGGGCTCACGACCTCCGGCGGCCCGGCCGGAAAGGCGAAGTCGATCTCCGACGGACCCAGGCGCCACACGAACAGGCCCTTCTCGATGTCGCTGCCGATGACCGTGCCGCTCGGCAGGAAGGGGTAGTTGTCCCACAGCGAGTTGAAGTACGCGCCCTCGTCCTGCGGCCAGGTGTCGAACCAAGCCACGCGCGTCGGCGCGGCGGGCGTCGTGGCGTCGAAGACCTGCAACCCGCTGCGGTAGTTGGCCTGGAAGATCTTCCCCTGGTGCACGTAGAGGTTGTGGTCGATGGCGGTCGTGCCGTACGAGAACGAGGGGTGCTCGACCGGGCTCGTGAGCGACGACACGTTGAACACGCGCGTCCGCAGCAGGTTCGAGCCGGTTTCGTCGAGCTCGTCGTTCAAGTAGAACCACTGCCGATCCTCGGACAGCCAGCCCTGGTGCGAGTAGGCGCGGTTCGAGTAGCGCGTGCGCGATAGGAGCTGGATGTTCGTCTTGTTCGTGACGTCCAGGATGTCGAGCGAGGTGTCGTCGAAGCCGCCGTTCAACCCGCCGCAGGCGAACACGATTTGTCGACCCGCCCAGGGGCCCGAGGTGTAGGTGACGGCCTGGCACTCGTGGACGTAGCGGCTGCCCCAACTGGCGACGTACACGGGGTTCAGCGGGTTCGCGAGGTCGTAGATGCGCAGCCCGTTCGAGCCGCCGCCACAGCGGTACAAGAAGCCCGACGCCGTGTCGACCGCGACCGTGTGCGTCGCGAGCGAGCCGCCGGTGGTGACGCTGTTCGCGAGCGTCACGACGCCGGCGTCGATCTGGGACAGGTCGATGACCTGGATGCCGCCACCGCCCTCGCTCACGGCGTAGCAGGTCGTGCCCCGGACCTTCATGTCGCGCCACAAGCTGCTCGGCCCTGGCACGACCGACACGATCGTGGGATCGCCCGGGTCGGTCACCTCGACGAAGGCCGTGCCCGTGTACAGGCCCACGATGGCGTACTCGCGACCCGACGGGGCGGCGTAGCCGAAGCAGGCGTTCGCGTTCTGGACCGCGTAGCCGAAATCGCGCAGCGGGATCCAGGACATGAGCTCGACGCCGTTGGCCGGGAAGGCGAAGTCCTCCGCCGCCAGCGGCAGGTTCTCCGTCGACCCGCCGCGCGTGCCGCGCGCGACCTCGAAGCGCGGCCGGAGGTCGCGTGTCTTGCCGTCGCCGTCGTGCGCGCGCGCCTCGAGGCCGAGCGCGGCGAGGATCGAGGCCGAGAGGAGGAGGAGTGCGGGGCTCGGCGACGGGAACGAGGTGCGCATCGGCGCGGGGGGCTCCGTTCGAGGGAGTGAAGGCCGTATCCGATCCATGCTAGCCGGGCGCGCCGGCCGCGCCAGGGACCGCCGGCTGGCCGCCGCCGCGCGCTTCAGCGCGGCTTCGGAGGCGCCCACAGGAGCTCCTCGGGCGGGTCGCGCCCGTCGAGCGAGCGCAGGAAGGCCTCCAGGTCGTCCATCTCCGCCGCGCTGAACCGGAGCGGAGCGAGCACGGTCTCGCCGTGGTGCCCGGCCGCGACCGCGCCCTCGAGCGTCGAGTAGAACTCGAGCACCGAGCGCAACGTGGGCTTCTGGCCCTGGCTCATGTAGGGCGCCGTGCGCGCCACGTTGCGCAGCGAGGGCGTGCGCACCTGGCCCCAGTGCTCGGACGAGCGCACCAGCGCCTCGACCTCGCGCGCGCGCTCCGAATCCGGCGCGTCGCTCCACGGGCCGGTGCCGCGGAACGGGTTCGCCTGGAGCAGCTCGATGCCGCGCAGGCGCCCGGGGTCCGTCGGCCGGCCTCCGCCGCGCGGCGGCATCCCGATCGAGTGGAACTCGCCGTCCGAGAACAGCGGGCCGACATGGCACGAGCGGCAGTTCCCGCGCCCCAAGAACAGGAGCAGCCCGCGCAGCGCGTCGTCGGGGTACTCCGCGGCCGTGTCGAGGTCGCGCGCCGCGAGCGCCGCCGCGAAGCGGTCGAAGGCCGAATCGTCGCTCTGGAGCCGCGCCTCGTAGGCCGCGATGGCCTTGGCCGCGTGCACGGCCGTCCGGTCCTCGAACTCGGGCGCGTCGGACGGCTCCGCGTCGAACGCGGCCCGGTACTCGGCGCGGTACAGCGGATCGCGGGTCACGAGCCGCGCGAGCCCGGGCCGGCCGATCCCCAGCTCCTTGGGGTTTTCGATCACCGCCAGCGCCTGACTCCAGAGCGAGTCCGCGCGGCCGTCCCAGAACAGCCAGCGCTGGTGGGCCACGTTGAGCAGCGTCGGCGAGTGGCGCTCGCTCGAGCCCTGCGGCACGGGCAGCTCGAGCCCGTCGGCGAAGGCGCGCGTCGGCAGGTGGCACGAGGCGCACGAGTGCATCCCGCTCAGGGACAGCCGCGGGTCGTAGAACAGGCGTTGGCCGAGGTGCGCGGCCGCGGGCGAGGCCGCCACGCGGTTCGTGGGGTCGGGCTCCGGCGGGCCGAGCGGGCCGTGGCGCAGGACGCGCCGGATGGTGGCCTCGTCGAGCGCGGCGACGAGTTCCGCGCTCGGTCGCGGGCGCGGCGCGGGCTCCCCACTCGCCTCGGCCTGCGCCCCCGCGGGCGTGCGCGCCGGACCGCCGCAGGCCGCGAGCCCTGCCAGCAGCGCCGCGAGCGACCCACGGCGCGTCAATCCAGCTCGACGCGCCATTGCGCGCGCTCCGTCCACGGTCCCTCGACGACGTCCAGGAAGATCTCCCACCAGCCGGGCATGTGGAGGAAGAGGTTCTCGACCCGGAACGAGCCGTCCGCGCGGCGCTCGACGCGCGGCGCGCGGTTGATCCCGTGCAGGTGCTCGGGCATGTCCGCGTCGACGAGCAGCGCGATGCCATCGACCCTGACGCCCGGCGCCGCCGCGTGCTCGACCCGCACGTCGAGCGCCAGCGCCTTGCCCGTCTCGAAGCCGCCGGCCGGTCCCGAGACGGCCAGCGAGTAGCGGCCGCCGTTCGAGAGGAAGCGCACCTCGGCGCGCGCCGGCGCGGCCTGTGCGGCTCCCGAGCCGGGCGCGGCCGGCGTGACGCCGATCGAGAGGGCCGCCGCGGCGATCCCCAGGGCCGCCGCGAGCGACGCGACCCGGACCTGCATCAGCGTCCCTCCCCGGGCGTGAGCAGGGGCTCGAGGAACAGCCGCGCGCCCCAAGCCGTGCGGTACGCGCCGTCCGCGTTGAGCACCTGGAGCCGGTGGTTGCCGGCGTCGATCGCCACGAGGCCGCCGTCCGGGGTGCGCGCCAGCCCCGCCGGGCGGAACCACTCGCGCCGTCCGAGGCCCGGCAGGCCGCCGGCCGAAAGCAGCGCGAGCGGCCGGCCCTCGGAGTCGAGCCGCGCCAGCGCGTGCGCGTCTTCCAGCGCGACCCACAGGCCGCCCGCGTCCGCCGCCGCGAGCCCGCGCGGCCGCGCGTCGGCGCCCGAGGGGCCCGCCACGGAGAACGCGCCGGCCGGCGCGCCGTCCGGGTCGAAGGCCTGCAGCTTGCGTCCGCGCGCATCGGCGACGAACACCGTGCCGTCCGCGGCGACGACCAGCCCCGCGGGTTCCAAGAGCTTCCCCGGCCCCGTGCCGGGCTCGCCCAGCGCGCGCACGAAGGCCCAGTCGCCGTCGAACACGAGCACGCGCCCGTTCGCGCGATCGGCCACGTGGAAGCGGCCGTTCGCGCCGAGTTCGATCGCGCCCGGCTCCGGAGGCCAGGGCGCGGCGGGGATGCCGGGCGCCTGCGCCAGGTCGAGCGAGCGCACGAAGCGCGCCATGTACGGATCGAAACGCAGCACACCCCCAGGCTCGTAGGCGAGCCGGTACTCCGACACGCGCTGGAGCAGGGGTTCCGTGATCCACACGCTGCGGCCGTCCGCGGCGAACTCCACGTCGGCCGGCGCGAGCAGCTTGCCCGCCTCCGCTCCGAAGCGACCGAAGCGCGTGATCTCGATCGGCGACGGGTGCGCGAGGTCGAAGATCGACACGGACGGGCTCGACGGCTCGAGCACGGCGAGCAGGTTGCGCGCAGCGTCGCACCCGCCGTCGTAATGCGCGGCCCCGGTGCGGTCCACGAGCGGCGGGTCGCTCGTCGGGTCGCCCTCGTCCCCGAAGACTTGGACGCGGCCCTCGGAACCCTCGACGACCGCCACGAGGCGGCCGCGCACGTCGGTGGCCACGGCGCTGGGATAGTGCAGCTTCCCGCGGCCTTCGCGCGGGCGCACGGCATGCAGGCCCCACTCGTGGTCCGACTTGCCGTCCGCGTCGAGCACCTGCACGCGGTGGTTGTCGCGGTCCGCGACGAGCACGCGCGAGCCGTGCACCGCGACGCCGGTCGGCGCGTGGAACAGCCCGGCCCACGGTCCCAGGCCGCCGAACGCGCGGCCGAAGCTCCCGTCGGCTTCGAAGCGCGCCACGCGGTGGTTTCCGAGGTCCGCGACGAACGCCCGGCCCTGGCCGTCGACCGCGACGTCGTTGGGTGCCAGCAACCCGCTCTGGTCCGTGCCGCGTCGGCCCAGCGCGCGCTCGAACTTCCCGTCCAGGTCGAACACCGCCACGCGGTGGTTGCCCGAGTCGGCGACGTACAGCCGGCCACCCGCGATGGCCAAGCCGCGCGGCTCGCGCAGCTCGCCGGGGCCCGCGCCACGCCGACCGATCTTGCGGCGCGTCGCGCCCGAGCCGTCCAGCACGACGACGCACTGCTCGACCGCGTCGGCCACCAAGACCTGGCCGTCGGGCGCGATCGCGACGCCGTAGGGCTCGCGCAGCAGCCCCGGCCGCGCCTCGAGCACGAAGCGCGCGGCCGTGGAGCCGTCGGGCGCGATCGCGCGCAAGCTCCCAGCGTGGGTTTCGCTGACCCACAGCCGGCCTTCCAGGTCGAAGGCCGCGAAGGCCGGCGCCACCAAGCCCCCGTGCTCACGCCGGAAGTCGCCCCAGCGGACGCGCTCGCCGGATGCGCTCGGACGCTCCACGTCCGGCGCGGCCTGGGAGGGGAGGGGCGCCGCGAGGAGCAGGGCGCCGAGAGACGTGGCGGTCAGCACGCCGGAGGAGGGTATCAGGCCGCGCGCCGCTGTGCGCGCCGCTCGACGAGCTTCCAGCACTCCATGACCACGAGCACGGTGAACGCCAGCGCGATGGGCGCGATCCAGTCCGCGGGCGCGAGCGGCGCGACGCGCAGGATCGGCTGGAGGAAGGGGACGTGCATCGCCAGGAGGTGGATGCCGAGCGCCGCGGGCACGCCCAGCGCGAGCACGCGGTTGCGGGCGAGGGAGACGGAAAACGCGGAGTCGCGCTCGGAGCGGCAGTTGAAGACGTGGACGTTCTGCATGAGCACGAACAGGAGCAGGAGCCGGTTGCGCGCGTACTCCTCCTCGATGCCGGCCGCGAGTTCCCACCACCAGAAGCCGATCGCGGTCGCGCCCATGGTCACGCCCGCGACCACGCACTGGCGGATCATGCGTCCGTCGAAGAGGCCCTCCCGCGGCGGCCGCGGCGGACGCCGCATGGCGTGCGGCTCGCCGGACTCGAAGGCCAGCGCCACGTCCTGGATCCCGTTCGTGACCAAGTTGAGCCACAGGAGCTGCGCCGCGACGAGCGGCAGCGGCAGGCCCAAGAGCAGCGACAAGAGCACCAACGCGACCTCCGCCGCGCCGGTCGACACGAGCAGGTACGTGACCTTGCGGATGTTGTCGTAGGCATAGCGCCCTTCCTCGACGCCGGCCTCGATCGAGGCGAAGTCGTCGTCCGTCACGATCAAGGAGGCGGTGTCCTTGGTGACGTCCGAGCCGGAGCCCATCGCGACGCCGATGTTCGCGGCGCGCAGCGCGGGCGCGTCGTTCACGCCGTCGCCGGTCACGGCCACGTAGTGGCCCACGCGCCGCAGCGCCTCGACGATCTGGAGCTTCTGGAGCGGCGCGACGCGCGCGAACACGCGGCCGCCTCGGACCAGCGTGTCGACCGCGTCCAGGCCGCGCGCAGCGGCAGCCTCCAACTCGCGGCCGGTCACGATTTCGAGCTCGGAGCGTGCGATGCCGACTTCGCGCGCGATCGCGAAAGAGGTCAGCGGGTGGTCGCCGGTGACCATGGCGACCTCGATGCCGGCCGCGCGGCACAGCCGGACCGCCTCGTGGGCTTCGGGGCGGGGCGGATCGATGAAGCCCACGAGCGCCAGCGCGCACAGCGGCGGAAGTGCGCGCCCGTCGAACGTCGCGGGCTCCTTCCCCGGGGCGTACTCGGCCTCGGCCACCAGCAGGAAGCGGTGGCCCGACGAGGACAGCTCGTGAGCCTGCTGCTCGAGCAGCGCCGCGTCGAGCGGGACGCGGCCCTCCGCCGTCAGCATCGTGTCGCAGCGTGGCAGCAGCGTCTCGAGCGCGCCCTTGACCAGCACCCGCACGCGCCCGTCCTCGCGCACGGCCACGGCCGCGAACGCGCGCTCCGACTCGAACGGGATCTGCCCCTCGACCTGGGCTGCGTCGCGCTCGGCGGCCGGGTCGAGGCCCAGCTTGCGGCCCAGCGCGAGCAGGGCGACGTCGACGGCGTCCCCGCTGTGCGCCCAGGCGCCGTCGGGGCCCTGCTCGAGCGTGGCCTCGTTCGACAGGAGCGCGGCGCGGGCCGCGCGGCGCGCGCGCTCGGCCGCGCTGGCCGAGAGCGGCTCGCCCGCGTCGGTCGTGACCACGCCCTCGCCGGAGTAACCCTCGCCGGAAACCGCCAGGTGCTCGCCCGACGGGAGGGCCATGCGGCGCACCGTCTGGCGGTTCACGGTCAGCGTGCCGGTCTTGTCGCTGGCGATGAACGTGCAGCTCCCCAGACCCTCGACGGCCGACAGGCGGCGCACGATGACGCGGCGCCGCGCCATGCGGGTCGTGGCGATCGAGAGCGCCACCGTGACCGCGACCGGCAGGCCCTCGGGGATCGCGGACACCGCCAGGGCCACGGCCAGGAAGAACACGTCCGCTCCCGGCATGCCCTTGGCGAAGGCCGCCAGGGCCACCACGGCGCTCGCGACCAGCACGACCACGCTGATCTGCCGCGCGAAGCGCTCCATGCGCAGGACCAGCGGGGCCTTGACCGCGGCCGTGTCGGCCACGGTCCGGGCGATGTGCCCCACCTCGGTGCGCACGCCGGTCGCGACGACCAGGCCCGCGCCGCGCCCCGCGACGACCGTCGACCCGGCGAACGCCAGGCTGCGGCGGTCCGCGACGGGGACCTCGGCCGCGACCGGGTCGGTCTGCTTGGTGACGGCCACCGACTCGCCCGTCAGGAAGGACTCGTCGACCGACAGGTCGCGCGCCTGCTCCAGCCGCATGTCCGCCGGGACGCGGTTGCCCGACTCGAGGAGCACGACGTCGCCGGGGACGAGTCCGCTGGCGGGGATCGAGACCTCGCGGCCGTCGCGCCGCACGCGCGCGCGGACCTCGATCAGGGACTGCAGGCTGGCGGCGCCGCGCTCGGCCTTCCACTCCTGGAACGTCCCGAGCAGCGCGTTCAGCAGCACGACGACCAGGATGAAGCCCGCGTCCACCACGTCGTCGAGCGCGAAGGCGACCGCCGCGGCCACGAGCAGGATGACGATCAGCGGGCTTTGGAACTGGTGGAGGGCGATCCTCCCGAGCGTGACCGCCGGCGGCGCGGGCAGCCGGTTCGGCCCGTGGCGGAGCAGGCGGCGTGCCGCCTCCTCCGCGTCCAGCCCGCGCCGGCGGTCGCTGACCTGCACGGCGCTGGCGACCGCGTCGATCGTGAGCGCGTGCCAGGCCGGCGCAGCCTCGGCCTCGGCCGTGTGTTCGCCGTCCGCCATCCCGGTCGCGGATCGTAGCGGCGAGCGTGCGCCGATTCGCGCACCGATCCCGACGCTCAGCTGGCCGCGCGGCGCGCCGCCAGCGCCCGGATGTTCTGTTCGAGCGCCCGGCGCTGGAGGTCGGCGCCGCGTGCGCGCTGGAACGCGGCCAGCGTGCCCATCGCGCACAGCGCCCCGAGCGCCGCGAGCCCCATGTCCTTCTGCGCATCCCACTCGTCGCCCTGGGTTCCCAGGTAGGCCGTCCCCAGGTCGCCGCCGAAGACCTCGGCCGCGGCCCACTCGAGCAGCTCGTAGAGCGCCGAGAACGAGAGCGTCATCTGCACGGGCAGCCAGTAGCTCACGAACCCGCGAGCGTCCGCGACGCGGAGGAACAGCTCGCGCATGGGCACCGCGAGCAGCAGGCCGAAGGCGCAGTGCACCAGACGGTCGTAGTGGTTGCGCTCGAAGCCCAGGATCGAGTTCAGGGTGCGCCCGGTGACGGCCTGGAACCAGCGGTCGTAGGGCACCAACGAGTAGGTGTAGTGCGCGCCGACCTCGTGGAGCACGAGGAAGACGAACACCAGCCAGACGGAGAGGTCCGTGAGCGGCAGCGCGCGCCGCGTCGCCAGCAGGACGACGAGCGCCGCGACGAACAGCGCGTTCTCGACGGCCCACGTGTCGCGCTCGAGGGGGGCGATCCCCAGGATCACGAACAGCGCGAGCAGGATCGCAAGCAGCGTGGCGCGCAATCGCATGGCGTCGGGATGCGGCGCGGCGCGGAGGCCGGGCGGGCGCGCACGCTACCCGCGCGGACCCCGCCCGAGGAACCCCCGGCGTCGGCGGGCGCGGGCGGCCCGGCCGGTCACGAGCGGTAGTCGGCGTTGATCCGCACGTAGTCCGCCGAGAAGTCGCAGGTCCAGGCCTCGGCCGAGGCACTGCCCGCCGCCAGGTCGACGCCCAGCACGACCTCGTGCTTCTGGAGCAGGTGCAGGTGCGCGTCCTCCTCGTTCTCGGGGTGCGGCTTGCCGCCCGAGTAGACGTCCGCGTCGCCGATCCACACGCGCGCCGCGTTCGTGTCGAAGGTCACGCCGGCGCGCCCGGCGGCGGCCAGGATGCGGCCCCAGTTCGGGTCGCGGCCGTGCACGGCGGTCTTGGTCAGCGGGCTGGTCGCGATCGTGCGCGCCACGTGCGCGGCGGCGGCCTCGGTCGGCGCGCCGGTGACCTGCACGGTGACCAGGCGCGTGGCGCCCTCGCCGTCGGCCGCGATCAAGCGGCAGAGCTCCTGGGAGACGTCGACCAGCGCACTGGCGCAAGCGGCCTCCTGCGTGGGCGTCGCGGCCGGCCCGCGCGAGCTCCACAGCAGCACGGTGTCGTTCGGGCTGGTGTCCCCGTCGACCGTCAGGCGGTGGAAGCTCTGGTCGGCCAGACGCCGTAGCGCGGACGTCGCGTCCCGCGGCAGCGGGCCGTCCGTCACGAGGTAGGCCAGCATCGTGGCCATGTTCGGGTGGATCATCCCGCTGCCCTTGGCCACGCCCGTCACGCGGAAGGCGGGAGCGGACTTCTCCTCGACGAGCAGCGTGCGCACCTTGGGCACGAGGTCGGTGGTCATGATCGCGGTGGCGAAGTCGCCCAGGCCCTTCTCGTGCGCCGCAGCGCACAGCCCGGGCAGCGCGGCCATGATGCGCTCCGTCGGCAGCCGCGCGCCGATCACGCCGGTGCTCATGAACAGCACCTCCTCCGGCGGGCAGCCGACGAGCTCCGCCAGGGCGCGCTGCACGCGCCGTGCGTCGGCCAGGCCCTCCTCGCCCGTGGAGCAGTTGGCGTTGCCCGAGTTCACCAGCAGCGCCCGCACCCGGCCGCCGCTCTGCTCGAGCGATTCCCGGCACACGCTCACGTGCGCGCCCGTCAGTCGGTTCGTGGTGAACACGGCCGCGGCCGGGAAGGCCTCGGGGGCCAGGATCAGGCCCAGGTCCAGCTTGGTCTTGCGGGCGCGGATCCCGGCATGCACGCCCGCGGCCTTGAAGCCAGCCGGCAGCACCGGGCGCGCGTCGCTGGCGCGGGTCTCGTTCATCGCTCGTCGTCCTCGTCCTCGTCCTGGTCGAACGCCGGGTCCTCCGCGAGCTCCGCGACGATCGCTTCCTGCCAGCGCTCGACCTCGGCGCGCACGCGCGCGGGCGCCGTGCCGCCGATGCCGTCGCGGCGCGCCAGGACCGACTCGACCGAGAGCTCCTCGGAGAGGTCGAGCCGCGCCAGCTCCGGGACCAGGTCGGCGAGCAGGCCCTGGGAGAGCTCCTGGATCTCACAGCCGTGCTGGAGCGCGGCCAGCACGACGGCTCCCGCGCGCTCGTGCGCGGTGCGGAACGGAACGCCGCTCTGCACCAGCAGGTCGGCCAGGTCCGTGGCGTTCATCCCGCCCTTTCCGGCCGCCGCACGACAGCGATCCTCGCGATAGCGCACGTTGCGCACCAGGATCATCGCGATCTCCACCTGCTCGATGACCGGGTGGATCCCCAGACTCAGCGCCTGCTTGTCCTCCTGCAGGTCGCGGTCGTACGCCATGGGCAGGCCCTTCAGCGTCGCCAACAGGCCGGTGAGCTCGCCGATGGCCCGCCCGCATTTCCCGCGCAAGAGCTCGAACCCGTCGGGGTTCTTCTTCTGGGGCATCAGGCTGGAGCCGGTGGCGATCGCGTCGGAGAGCTCCAGGAAGCCGGCCTCGTGGGTGGAGAAGAAGATCCAGTCCTCGGCCAGGCGCGACAGGTGCACGGAGATCAGCGAGCAGGCGAACAGGGCCTCCGCGAGGTGGTCGCGGTCGGACACGGCGTCGAGGCTGTTGCGCGTGGGTCCGACGAAGCCCAGATCGCGCGCGAGCTGCTCGCGATCGACGCGATAGGCCGTGCCGGCGAGCGCGCCGCTGCCCAGCGGACACGTGCCGGCGCGCAGCGAGCAGTCCTGTACGCGCGTGCGGTCGCGCTCCAGCATCTCGACGTAGGCCAGGGCGTGGTGCCCGGCGGTGATCGGCTGCGCGCGCTGCATGTGCGTGTAGCCGGGCAGCGGCAGATCCGCCGTGCGCGCGGCCAGGTCGACCAGCAGGACCTGCAGGTCGCGCAGGCGCTCGTCGAGCACGACGAGCAACTCGCGCAGGTGCAGCTTGAGGTCCGTCGCGACCTGGTCGTTGCGCGACCGGCCGGTGTGGAGGCGCTTCGCCAGGTCGCCGACGGCCTTCACGAGCTCGCCCTCGACGAGCGAGTGCACGTCCTCGGCCTCCGTTCCCGCGCAGGAGCCGGGATCCTCTTGCGCGCGCTGGAACAGGGCCTGCAAGGCCTCGGAGAGCCGCCGCGCCTCGTCCGCGGAGAGCACGCCGGCGCCGGCCAGGGCCTTGGTCCAGGCCACGCTGCCGGTGACGTCGGCCGCGAGCAGCTCGACGTCGTGCGGCAGGCTCTTCTGCCACTCGAAGAAGCGCGCGTCCGGCTGGCCCTCGAACCGTCCGCCCCACAGCCGCGTCACGACCGCCCCCGGCCGGCGAGCACCGCCGTGCGCTTCCCGCCGGGCCGCGCGCCCTTGCCGCGCGCGGCCTTGGCACCCGCGGCCTTGGCGCTCGCGGACTGGGCGCCCGCGGGCTTGGTGCCGCGCGTCGCGGCCGAGCGCCGCACGCTGGCCGCCACCATGCCCGGCAGCCCGTAGAGCTTGACGAAGCCCTGGCTGTCGGCGTGGTCGAACGCGGCCGACGCGCCGAACGTGGCCAGCGACTCGCTGTAGAGCGAGAAGCGGCTGTGCGCCGCGATGGCTGTCGCACAGCCCTTGAAGAGTCGCACCTGGACCTCGCCCGTCACGACCTCGGTCGCCCGGGCGAAGAACGCGTCGAAGGCCTCGCGCGCCGGCGCGAACCAGCGGCCGGTGTAGACCAGGTCGGCGTACTCGGGCATGAGCTTCTCGCAGGCCCGGAACGTGTCGCGGTCGAGCGTCAAGGAACGCAGCGTGCGCAGACCCTCGAGCACGATCGTCCCGCCGGGGGTCTCGTACACGCCGCGCGACTTCATCCCGACCAGGCGGTTCTCGACGATGTCGACCCGGCCGACGCCGTGGCGCCCGCCGATCGCGTTGAGCTTCGCCACCAGCGCCTCGGGCGCCAGCGCCTTGCCGTCGAGGGACACGGGCACGCCCCGTTCGTAGCCCAGCGTGACGATCTCCGGCGTGTCCGGCGCGCGACGCGGATCGGTCGTGAGCACCCACACGTCGTCGGGCGGCGGGTTCGCGGGATCCTCCAAGGCGCCGCCTTCGTGGCTGATGTGCCACAGGTTGCGGTCGCGGCTGTAGATCTTGGTGCGCGACGCGCTGATCGGGATCTTGCGCGCCTCGGCGTAGTCGATCGCGTCCTCGCGGCTTCGGATCTTCCAGGTCCGCCAGGGCGCGATGATCTCGAGGTCGGGCGCCAGCGCCATGTAGGTGAGCTCGAACCGCACCTGGTCGTTGCCCTTGCCCGTGCAGCCGTGCGCGACGTACCGCGCGCCGACCTCGCGGGCGTACTCGACCTGGGCCTTGGCCAGGATCGGCCGCGCCATGCTCGTGCCGAGCAGGTAGCGGCCCTCGTACACGCTCATCGCGCGCAGGTTCGGCCACACGTAGTCCACCAGGAACTCGCGGCGCTGGTCGACGATCCGGCAGGACTTCGCGCCGGTCCGGCGGGCCTTCTCCTCCAGGCCCTTCAGTTCCTCCGGGCCCTGGCCCACGTCGCCGCAGACGGCGTGGACCTCGAGCCCGTGCTCCTCCTTCAGCCAGGGGATGATGATCGACGTGTCGAGACCGCCGGAGTACGCCAGGACGACCTTCTCGGCCATGGATGTGCCTTCGTTCGTGGGGGGATGAGGGCGGGGGGTCAGCGATCCCGGCCCATGAGCAAGACGAGGATCGCCTTCTGCACGTGCAGGCGGTTCTCCGCGATGTCGTAGACGATCGAGTTCGGGCCGTCGATCACGCCGGCCGTCACTTCCTGCCCGCGGTGCGCGGGCAGGCAGTGCATGAACAGCGCGTCGGGCCTGGCCAGCGCCATCAGCTCCTCGTCGACGCGGTAGTCGTTGAAGATCGCCGAGCGCTCCTCGATCTCGTCCTCCTGGCCCATCGAGGCCCAGACGTCCGTGTAGACGGCGTCGGCGCCCTTCACGGCCTGCTCGGGGTCGTTCACGATCTGGATGTCGCTGCCGGTCTCGCGCGCGATGAGCATGGCCTCGCTGACCACGCGCGCGTTGGGCTCGTAGCCCTCGGGGCTGCACACCGTGATGTGCGCGCCCAGACGCGCCGCCACGTGCAGCAGGGAGTGGCAGGTGTTGTTGCCGTCGCCGACGTACACGACGCGGCGGCCGGCGACGTCCTGCCAGCGCTCGGTGAGCGTGAAGAAGTCCGACAGCGCCTGGCAGGGGTGCACGTGGTCCGAGAGCCCGTTGACGACCGGGATCGAGCAGTTGGCGGCCAATTCCTCCAGCGCGCGCTGCTTGTAGACGCGCGCCACGATCCCGTCGACCCAGCGCTCCAGGTTCTTGGCCATGTCCTTGAGCGACTCGCGCGAGCCCAGGCGCACGTCGCGGTGGTCCATGAAGACCGCCGAGCCGCCCAGGTCCTGCATGCCGACGTCGAAGGTGAAGCGCGTGCGCAGCGAGTCCTTCTCGAAGATCATCGCCAGGCGCTTGCCGGCCAGGGCGCGCGACCAGGCGGCGCGGTCGCCCTTGATCGAGCGCGTGGTCTCGAAAATCGTCTCGACGTCGCCCGAGCCGAGCTGGGCGATCGTCAGGAGGTCCTTCTGGGGGAGGAGGCCGAGGGTCGTGGTGGTCATCGTGGGGGAGAGTCGGGCGCGGTGCGCCGGAGCCGGGATCGAGAAATCGAGCGGTGCGGGCCGCGCTCGCGCGCGCTCCGCACCTCGGTACGGAGGGTTACGCGCCGGCGCGGGCCGGATTCGACCGCGCGGGCTGTGAGCGTGCGGCCAGCGCCGCGCGCAGGAGGGCCAAGCCGCTCGCGAGCTCGTCGCGCGTGATCACGTACGGTGGCAGGAGCCGCAGCACGTCGCCGCCCGTGCGGTTCAGGATCAGGCCGCGGCGGTAGAGGTCCTGCTGGACCTCCTCGGCGCCCTCCCGCAGACGCACGCCGCGCATCAGGCCGCGGCCGCGCAGCTCGGTCACGAGCGGGAACTCGCGCGCGATGGCGCGCAGGCCGCGGTCCAACTCGGCGCCGCGCTCGACGACGGCCTGCTGGAGACCGTGCTCCTCCAACTCCTCGAGGAACACGAGCGCCGCGCGGCAGGCCAGCGGGCCGCCCGCGAAGGTCGACCCGTGGTCGCCGGGCTGGAGCACGTGCGCGAAGTCCCGCGCCACGACGCAGGCGCCCAGTGGCAGGCCGGCCGCGATCGGCTTGGCCAGGGTCACGACGTCGGGTTTCACGCCGGCCGCGTCGCCGGCTAGGAACGTGCCGGTGCGGCCGCAGCCGGCCTGGACCTCGTCGTGGACCAGCACGGTCCCGGTCCGCGTGCACAGCTCGCGCGCCGCGCGCAGGTAGTCGAGCGGCACGTCGCGCACGCCGGCCTCGCCCTGGATCGGCTCGACGAACAGGGCCGCGGGGCGTTCTTCGACGAGCGCGGCCTCGAGCCGGCCGGCGTCGCCCGGCGGCACCCAGCGGCACTCCAAGAGCGGCCCGAACGGCTGGCGGTACTTCTCGTTGTGCGTCAGGGACAGAGCGCCCAAGGTGCGCCCGTGGAAGGCACCTTCGAGCGCCAGAAACGAGCTGCGCTCGGGTCGCCCGGCCGTGCGCTGGAACTTGCGCGCGAGCTTCAAGGCCGCTTCGTTGGCCTCGGCGCCGCTGTTCGCGAAGAACACGGCCTCCAGGCCCGTCAGGCGCGCCAGGCGCGCCGCGACCTCCTCCGTGTAGGGGTGGCGGAACAGGTTCGAGACGTGGATCGCGCGCGTCGCCTGGTCGGCGATCGCGGCCGCCAGGCGCGCATGGCCATGCCCCAGCGCGGACACCGCGATCCCCGAGAGGAAGTCGATCCAGGTGCGTCCGTCCGCGTCGTAGAGCGTCGCCCCGCGGCCCTCGACGAAGACCTCGGGAGCGCGCAGGTAGGTCTTCAGGACGTGCTCGTCGATCTTCATGCCGAGTCCTCCACGAAACGCGTCCCGGTCTGGTCCGCGAGCGCTGCGAGCACCGCATCCGGGCCGGCCGCCGGCGCGATCTTGACCACTCGCCCCGGGTTCTCCGCCAGCGCGGCCAACGCCGCCTCGACCTTGGGGATCATGCCGCCCGAGATCACGCCCGCGAGACGCAGCGCGGCGGCGCGCGCCGGGGTGAGCAGCGGGATGCGGGCCCGCGCCGCGTCGAGCACGCCCGGCACGTCGGTCAGGAACAGCAGCGCGTCGGCGCGCACCGCGCGTGCCAGCGGCCCGGCCGCCACGTCGGCGTTCACGTTGTAGAAGCGGTCCGCCGGCGCGTCCTCGCCGTCCTGCAGCGGTGCGGCCGTCGCCAGCACGGGCAGCAGGCCGTCGCGCAGCAGCGTGTCGACGAGCCGCACGTCCGTCCGTCCGATGCATCCCACGTAGCCCAAGTCCCGGGATCCGGCCCGGTGCTTGGTCGCCTGGAACGTCGCTCCGTCCGCGCCGGACAGCCCGCAGGCGCGCACGCCGGCCGACTCGAGCGCGTGCACGAGCTCCTTGTTCACGAGGCCGGCGAGCACCATGAGCACGACGTCCGCCGTCGCGGCGTCCGTCACCCGCAGGCCCTCGTGGTACTGCTCGGGGAGCCCGAGGCGGCGCACCAGGTCGCGGATCTGGTTGCCGCCGCCGTGCACGAGCACGATCTCGTGCCCGGCGCGGCGCGCGCCGGCCACCGAGCGCGCCAACTGCGCCCGCGGGCCGGGTTCCTCGAGCTGCGCCCCGCCGACCTTGACCAGGATCCTCACGAGAGCCCCGCCGCCTCGTCGAGGCCCAGCATCAGGTTCATGTTCTGGAGCGCCTGGCCGCTGGCACCCTTGCCCAGGTTGTCGATGGCCGAGGTCAAGACGACCACCGGCCCCTGCTGCGCCAGGGCCACGTGGCACTCGTTCGTCGCTTGCACCCGGTTGAGCTCGGGCTGCCCGCGGTCGAAGACGCGCACGAAGCGCTCGCCCGCGTAGCGTTCGGCCAGGCACGCGCGCAGCGAGGCCGCGTCGGCGCCGGGGCAGGGGTGGACGTAGATCGTGGCCAGGATCCCGCGGAACACCGGCAGCAGGTGGGGCACGAACACCAGCTCGGGCGCGCCAGCGTGCAGGCGGATCTCGGGCGCGTGGCGATGCCCGTCCACGCCGTAGGCCAGGAAGTTCTCGTGGCTCGCGCCGAAGTGCGTGCGGGCGCTGGGGTTCTTGCCCGCGCCGGACACGCCGCTCTTGGCGTCGACCACGATCGTGCGCGACGTGTCGACCAGGCCGGCCTCGACGAGCGGCTTCAAGGCCAAGAGCGTCGCGGTCGGGTAGCAGCCTGGGTTCGCCACGAGCCGCGCCGCGCGCACGGCCGCGCGCGCCAGCTCGGTGAGGCCGTAGGGCGCCTCGGAGAGCAGCTCCGGGGCGGGGTGGCGGTGCTCGTAGACGCGCTCGTAGAGCGCGGCCTCAGGCAGGCGGAAATCGGCCGACAGGTCGACGACCTGCGGGCCGAGGGCCAGGACCTGGCGCGCGAGCGCGGCCGATGCCGCGTGGGGCGTGCACAGGAACACGCCATCGCAGGCCGCGATGCGCTTCCAGTCGAGCGGCTCGACGGCCAGGTCGCCGGGCAGCTCGGGCGCTGTGCCCGGATCGCCCTCGCGCGCGCTGAAGGCTCCCGCCAGGCGCAGCGACGGGTGCCGGGCCAGCAGGCGGGCGAGCTCGCGCCCGGTGTACCCGGACGCACCCAGGATCGCGACGGACTTCACGCGCGCGGGGCCTTCAGCGCCAGGAGCTGGCGCGCGATGCGGCGCGCGGCGGTGACCCCGGCCGCGGCCAGGAACACCGTGTCGTCGCCGGCGATCGTGCCGACCACGCCCTCCACGGCCGCGCGGTCGATCGCGATGGCCAGCGGGTTGGCGCCGCCCGGCGGCGTCTTGAGCACGACCAGCGACTGTGCCGTGCGGGCCTCGGCGAGCCAGGTGCGCGCCGCCGCCACCAGCGCCAGGCTGGCGTCCGCGGCCGCCGGGCTGGCCGTGCCCGGGATCTCGTAGCCGTCCCGGCCCTTGACCAGGCCCAGAGCGCGCAGGTCGCGCGACAGGGTGGCCTGGTTGACGTCGATGCCCTGCGCCGAGAGCAGCTCCTGCAGCCCGTGCTGGCTGCGGACTTGGTCGCGGCGCACGAACTCCAGGATCCGTTGGCGGCGGATCTCGCGGGAGGCGGCGTCGGGGGCGGCTTGGCGCGTGGGCATGACTATGCGGTGAGGTGCATAATCATGCCATGTGCTGAGCGGATTGCAAGGGCCTGCTCGCCCGCGCCGCGGCGTGCGCCGGGCGCGGGCGCTAGGATCCCGCGCCCCTGGCCCCCGGAAGGTCCCCGCGCGTGACCCACATCCTCACTTCGGACAACCTCGTCGCCCTGCTGACGCTGACGCTGCTCGAGGTCGTGCTGGGCATCGACAACATCGTGTTCATCTCGATCCTGACCGGGAAGCTCCCCAAGGAGCAGCGCGGCCGGGCCTGGCGGATCGGGCTGGCGCTGGCGCTGGTCATGCGGGTCGGGTTGCTCCTGTCGCTGTCCTGGGTCATGTCGCTGACCGCGCCGCTGTTCGCGGCGTTCGGCCACCCGCTCTCGGGGCGCGACCTGATCCTGCTCCTCGGCGGCCTGTTCCTGATCGGCAAGGCGACCTGGGAGATCCACGACAAGCTGGAGGGCGGCGGGGGTCACGGCCCCGCGGTCGCGGCGGCCTCGTTCGCCTCGATCCTGGTGCAGATCGTGCTGCTCGACCTGGTGTTCTCGCTCGACTCGGTGATCACTGCGGTGGGCATGGCGCGCGAGCTGTGGGTCATGATCGCGGCCGTCGTGATCGCCATCGGCGTGATGCTGGCCTTCGCGCAGGCCATCGGCGCGTTCGTGGAGCGCCACCCGACGGTCAAGATGCTGGCGCTCTCCTTCCTGATCCTGATCGGCGTCCTGCTCGTGGCCGATGGCTTCGGGCAGCACGTCCCCAAGGGCTACGTCTACTTCGCGATGGCCTTCTCGCTGGGCGTCGAGCTGCTCAACATGCGGCTGCGCGCGCGCGCCGCGCCGGTCGAGCTCAAGCGCCCGAGCGTCCCCGAGCCGCCCGAGCTGGCCTGAGCACCCGCGGCCGGTCCCGGGCCACCGCCGCCAGTCGTGGCGCGGCGGCGCGGCCTCCGGCCGCCGTCGACCCCCGCGGCGCCGCTATCCTCTCGCGCCCATGAGCGCCACGCAGTCGACCGGCGCCCCGCGCGCGTTCGTGGTCTCCCACACGCGCTGGGACCGCGCCGGCGTGCTGCCCTTCGAGGGCACCCGCTTCCAGCTCGTGCGCCTGCTCGACGACCTGCTGGCGATCCTCGACGCGGACCCGCGCTTCGTGGCCTTCGCGCTGGACGGGCAGACCGTCGCGATCGACGACTACCTGGAGGTCCGGCCGGAGGCGCGCGAGCGCGTCGCCCGGCAGGTGGCGGCTGGGCGCCTGTGCCTCGGGCCGTTCTTCGTGCCCACCGACCCGTTCCTGGTCTCGGGCGAGTCGCTGGTGCGCAACCTCCAGCGCGGGTTGGCCGCCGTGCGCGCGCTGGGCGGCGACTGCCGCGACGCGTACCTGCCCGATGGCTGCGGTCACGTGGCGCAGTTGCCGCAGCTCCTGTGCGGCTTCGGGCTGCGCTCGTTCGTGTTCGCGCGCGGCGTCTCCGAGCAGCTCTTCGCGCGCGCCGGCGTCGAGTTCGCCTGGGAAGCGCCCGACGGCGCGCGCGTCCTGGCGCTGTACCTGCGCGGCGGCCACGACAATGCGGCCCAATTGGGGCAGCCCGAGCCCTCCGGCGTCAGCCGCGGTCGCGCGCCGGAAGCCGCGCTGGCCGCCCAGCGCATCGAGCAGGCCGTGGCGCAGCTCAAGCCGCACGCGCGCTCGGGCGTGCTGCTGCTCATGAACGGCGGCGACCACTTGTGCGCCCAGCGCGAGATCCCCGAGCTGCTCGCGGCGCTCCAGGGCGCGCGGCCGCGCGTCGAGCTGATCCACGGGACGATCGCGGCGGCGGTCGACGCCGTGCTCGCCGCGCGCACGGACTTCGCGGTGCACCGCGGCGAGCTGCTGGGCAACGCTCACCACCCGCTCTGCCTGTCGACCTGGTCGGCGCGGATCGACCTGAAGGTCGACAACCACGAGGTCCAGGGGTTGCTCGAGAAGCACGCCGAGCCGCTGGCGGCGGCGCTGGGTCCGCGGGCCGGGCGCGAGCACGCCGCCCGGCTCGAGCGGGCCTGGCGCGACTTGCTCCTCACGCACTCGCAGCCGGAGGTGCGTGGCTGTGCCCTCGACGAGGTCCACGAGGACGGTCGCTTCCGGCAGCGGCAAGCGCGCGAGGCCGCGCGGCAGGTCGTCGACGACGCGCTGTGCGCGTTGGCGCTGCGGAGCGGCCTGGCGCGGCGCGCGGATGTCGAGATCGTCGCGCTGCACAACCCGCACTTCGAGAGCTGGAGCGGCACCGTGTCCTGTCAGGTGCACTGGCCGGGCCCGCTCTCCGACGAAGACCTGGACACGCTGGCGCTCTTCGACCCGGAAGGCAAGCCCGTGCGCGTGCAGGTCGAGGTGCTCGATCCAGTGGCTTGCTCCGCGCGGCACCTGGAGCCGCGCCGCGGCGCGCTGCTCTCCGTCGAGTTCGCCGCCAGGCTGCCGCCCTGCGGGCTGGCCTACTACCAGCTCGCGCGCGGCGCGGCCGGCCCGCAGTCCCTCGACGAGGTCGTGGCCGGCGGCGCGATCGAGAACGAGCACCTGTGCGTCGAGGCCCGGCACGACGGCAGCCTGGCGATCCTGCACAAGCCCAGCGGCCGGCGCTTCGACGGCGCGCTGATCTTCGAATCGCGCTCGGACCGCGGCGATCTCCACGGCTTCGGCCCCGACCCGCAGACGGAGGTGGCCTGGTCGATCGGCAAGGGCGTGGCCAAGGTGCAGGCCTGGCGCAGCGCGACCGCGGCGCACCTGTCGATCTCGCTGCACTGGAAGCTGCCGTGGGTCGAGCCCCGCGAGCGCGAGCGCCTGGCGCTCCATCTGGAGACCCTCGTGCGCCTCGAGGACGGATCCGCGCGGCTGGAGTGCGAGACGGTCTGCGACTGTGAGCTCACGGACCACCGCCTGCGCGTGCTGCTGCCGCTGCCGCCGGGCACGCAGGAACTCACGAGCGACCAGCCCTTCGCGCTCGTGCGGCGCGAGCGCGTGCGCGAGGTCACGCCTCTGGAAGCGCCCGAGCGCTCGAGCGGCCACCCGGGCGAGCTGCCGTACCCGACCCAGTTCTCCGCCACCTTCGTGCACGCCGCGCACGCCGAGACCGCGGTGCTCGTCGCGCACCAGGGCTTGCACGAGCACGAGCTGGTCGACGCGCCGCGTGGCTCGGGCGCGCGCGGGGAGTTCCTGGCGCTGACCCTGTGGCGCGGCGTGGGCACGCTCTCGCTCGAGGGTGGGCGCCTGCGTCGCCCCCCGGCCGGACCGGGCCTCGCCACCCCGGGCGCCGAGCACCCGCCGCCCGGCCTGGTCTTGCGCTACGGCTTCGAGGTCCTCGCTGGTGCGGAGCCCCTGGCGCGGGTCGCCGCGCGCGCGGCGGCCAGCGCGTTCCCACCGCTCGCCGCGCACGTGCGCCTCGGAGCGCAGGAGCGTCCCGCGACCGAGCGCCTGCCGGCTCGCCGCTCGCTCGTGCGCTGCGAGGACCCGCGCGTGGCCCTCTCCGCGCTGCGCGTGGAGGCCGACGGACGCCTGGTCGTGCGCGTGTGGAACCGCTGCGACGAGGCCGTGCGCGTCGCGCTCCAGCTCGGGCCCGATCTGGCGGGGGCACGGCCGCCGCGCTCAGCGCGTCGTGTGCGGCTCGACCTCACGGACCTCGGGCCCGTGGAGCTCGTCGGTACCATCGCGCGCTTCGACCTGCGCCCGTGCGGCATCGAGACGATCGTGTTCCAATGCGAGGCGAACCCATGATCACCGGCACCTTCCTGGACGAGATCTCCCACGACATCGCCTCCGCGAACTGGGGGCCCGACGAGTGGCGGCGCGACTTCGCCTCGATGAAGGCCGACGGCATCGACACGGTCGTCCTGATCCGGGCCGGCTACAAGGACCGCGCGACGTTCGATGCGCGCGTGCTGCGCAAGCTCCACCCGCACCTGATCGTGCAGGAGGATCTGGTGGCGTTGTTCCTGTCGCTGGCCGCCGAGCACGGCATGTCCCTGTGGTTCGGGAGCTACGACTCGGGCGAGTTCTGGCAGCAGCAGCAGCACCAGAAGGAGGCCGACCTGAACCGCGCCCTGGTCGACGAGGTCTGGGAGCGGTACGGCCGCAGCTCGGCCTTCCGCGGCTGGTATCTCGGCCACGAGATCGACGCGCGCGACGAGCACTCCCTGCGCGCCTTGGAGGAACTCTGCGGGCACATCAAGGCCACCTCGGGGCTGCCGATCCTGATCGCACCGCGCCCCCGCGGCACGCAGCAGTCCCAGGCGTCGTTCACGCTGGAGCAGCACCGCCGCGAGTGGACGTCGCTCTGCGCCGAGCTGCGCGGCCGGGTCGACTGCGTGGCCTTCCAGGACGGCGGCGTGCCGTTTGCCCTGCTGCCCGAGTTCCTGGCCGTGAACGCCGAGCTGGCGCGCGCGAACGGCCTCGCGAACTGGTCGAGCGTCGAGTCCTTCGACCGCGACGTGCACGTCAAGTACCCGCCGATCGCCTGGCCCAAGCTGCGCTACAAGCTGGAGTGCGCGCTCGCGGCCGGCGTCTCGAAGCTGATCACGTTCGAGTACAGCCACTTCCTCTCGCCGCACTCGATGTACAGCTCGGCGCACGCACTGCACCGTCGCTATCGCGAGTGGCTGGCGACGCAGCGCTGACGGCCCGCGGCGTGTCGCGGCGCCCCCGTAGGGGGGGCTGGCACTGCGCGGGCAGGCTGGCGTACGGCTCGGGAGCCGCGCTGGCGGCGCCCGCGCCATCGAGCGCGTACCCCGGCTAGTCGCGCCAGAGCGCGCCCGGCGAGCGCTTGCGGTCGAGGATCAGCACCGCGCGGCCCGCGACGAGCGGCCGCGCCTCGTCGGCCGCGGTGGAGAGCGACAGGCTGGTGGGGGCGCGGGCGCCCAGGCGCACGTGCGCGACCTGCACCAGGCCGGGACGCGGGACGATGCGCTCGACGGGCTCGACGTCGGCGGATGCCGCGCAGGCGACGCGCGCGGGCAGCTCGACGCCGGCCGGGAACTCGACGTGGAGCGCGTACCAGCCGGCCGTGCGGGCCGCGAGCGAGTAGTGAACCTCCGCCGCGCCGGGGGCGGTCGCCCGCAGGTGGCCGCGCTCGCGGACGAAGCCCTGCGCGCCGCCGGCGGCCCGCGGCTCGCTCTCCGGCGCGACGGGGCGCCAGGTTCCGGCGCGGTGCGGCTGGCGCGCGCGCTCGGCATACGGTCCGGCGAGCAGCGCGCGGGCCAGTCGCCCGTCGTCGGCGCGCAGGCCCGCGAAATGGAACAGGACCTCGCCGTCGAAACCGCGCTCGCGGCCGTGCTCGACCAGCTTCACGAGCTCCGCCGGCGCGATGCGCCAGGAGCCCGACTCGATCAGGATCCCCGGGGCGTAGACCGTGCGCGAGTGACGCGGGATCAGCGCCCGCTGCTCGTCGGCGAGCCGCTGGTAGCTCTCGAAGTCACGCCGGTAGCACTGCGGGTGGAACAGGTCGACGAGCCCGCGCTCCAGCCAGGTCTTCGAGTCCTGCAGGTACTCGTCGAGTCCAGAGCGCCACGGGCTGGGGCTGGCCGAGTACAGCACGCCGTCGCCGCTCCCACGCACGTCGCGCGCGAGGCGCGCCAGGAAGTCGGTCAGGCGACCCGCCCGCCATTCGATCCAGCGCGGGTCGCCGGGGAGCGGGGGCGCGAGCCGACGCTCCTTGCGCCACAGCCCGGCGGTCAGCTCGTCGTAGCCGGCGGTCGAGGGCAGGGCCGGGAGCCGGTCGTCGCCCTGGACGCCGTCGACGTCGTAGCCGCGCGCGACCTCGAGCACGAGCCCCGCCACGAACTCCTGCACGGCCGGGTCGAAGGCGTTCATCCAGGCGAAGGCCTGTTTCGTCGCCACCCGGCCGTCGCGGTCCCGCGCGGCCCACTCGGGCTTGAGGTCGAGGAGCGGCGTGGGCTGCGCGGCGTTCGAGGCCGCGAACCCGTACTCGAACCAGGGGATCACCTCGATGCCGCGGCGGTGGGCCTCGACGAGGACCTCGGCCAACGGGTCGCGGCCGGCGTAGCGCGGGTCCTGTCGGACGCCGAAGGTCCGCTCGAGCAGTGCGCTCGGGTGCAGCGTGACGCCGCGGTACCAGACGTCGGGGAACACGACGTTGAAGTGGTGCCGCGCGAGGAACTCCAGGCCCTCGGCGATCGACTCGCGCGAGCGGAAGAAGTCCTCGTCGGCCGCCGCGATCCACACGCCACGCAGCTCGCGCGCGGCGCCAGCCTGGTTCGCGGGGGCGACCGAGGCTGCCGCGGGTAGGTCGGCGAGCACGACGCTCGCAGCGAGGAGCGCGGCAGCGCCCACCCGGATCTCTCGCCCCACGGGGTCGTTCGACGTGCTCATCGTGGATCGCGGCGCGGCCGGCATTCAGGCGCCCTGGGGAGCTGACGGGCCGAAGGCGGCGTGGTAGTCCTCGATGGCCGCCAGCACGATCGCTTGCGCGTGCTCGCGGCCGTAGGGCTCACCGACCTCGACCGGCGTCTCGCGGCCAGGCAGCGCCTTGTACGTGCGCAGGTAGTGGATCAGCCGCCGCATGAAGACCGGCGGCACGTCGCCGATCTCACGCACGTCCATCCACAGCTCGTCGCTGGAGAGGACCGCCACGAGCTTGTCGTCGGCCAGCCCGCCGTCGAGCATCGGAATGCCGCCGACGACGCGCGCCTCGAGCAGGATCTCGGAGCGCGAGATCGGCCGCTCGGTCAGCACCCACACGTCGAGGGGGTCGCGGTCCCCGCCCTCGGCGCAGGGCATCAGCGCGCCGACCCGCGATCCGCAGTACGTGCGCGGCACGAAGCCGTACGGCATCGGCGGCAGCGACGACGACGCCTGCGGACGGTCGGCCCGCAGGTAGCCCGTCTGCTTGTCGACCTCGTACTTCACGCCATCGAACGGCGTGATCTCGATGAAGGCCGTGATCCGCTGCGGGATGTCGGGGCCGGGCTGCAGGCCATGCCAGGGGTGGGGACGCCAGGGGAAATGCTCGTCGCGCATGGCCGGACAGCGTAGCGCGCAGGCGGGTGCTCCAGGCCGCGCGGCTCAGAGCGTGCGGCCCACCGCGGCGACCACCGGCCCGAGCCGGGCCACGAGCTCGGCGACGTCCGCGGCGGCCAGCGCCTGATCCTTGTCGCACAGCGCCTCGGACGGGTTGGGGTGACACTCGACGATCAGGCCGTCGGCGCCGGCGGCGGCGGCGGCCAGCGAGAGCGCGACGACCAGGTCGCGGCGGCCGGCGGCGTGCGAGGGGTCGGCCAGCACCGGCAGGTGCGTGCGCGACTTCAGGACCGGGATCGCGGACACGTCGAAGGTGTTGCGCGTCGCGGTCTCGAACGTGCGGATGCCGCGCTCGCACAGGATCACGCGCTGGTTGCCGCCGGCCAGCACGTACTCGGCGGCCAAGAGCAGCTCCTCGATCGTGGCGCTCATGCCGCGCTTCAAGAGCACCGGGCGGCGTGCGCGACCGACCTCCTTGAGCAGCGCGAAGTTCTGCATGTTGCGCGCGCCGATCTGCAGCACGTCGGCCTGCTCGGCCACGCGCTCGACGTCCTCGGGGTGCAGGACCTCGGTCACGATCGGCAGCTCGTAGGCGCGGCCGGCCTCGCGCAGGTAGGCGAGGCCCTCGAAGCCCAGGCCCTGGAACGCGTACGGCGAGGTGCGCGGCTTGAACGCGCCGCCGCGCATCAGCGCCGCGCCGCAACGCTTGACCATCTCGGCGGCGGCCAGCACCTGCGCGCGGTTCTCGACGGCGCAAGGCCCGAGCGCCAGGACGAAGCGCGTGCCACCGACCGCGACGCCGCTGACGTCGACGATCGTGTCGGCCTGGCCCTCGCGGCGCGTGACGAGCTTCAGGTTGGGGTTCACCTTCTGCGCCGGACAGGCCGCTCCCGCCGGGGTCGTCGGCGCCGGCTTGGCTCCATCCGCCGCGGTCCCCGGAGCCGGGACGCCAGCAGCCGTCGGCGGCTCGGCGACCTCGAGCGGCACGCGTGCGCGGCCCGCGAGCTCCAGCCCCTCTTCGGCGCGGCGCGGGTAGCTGCCCAGCACCTGCAGGTGGTTCACGTGGGCGCGCAGGCCCTCGAGCGCCGCGGCCACGCGCGGCTCGTCGAGGTGACCCTGGAAGTCGACGTAGAACTGGTACTCCCAGGCCGCCTCGGGTCGCGGGCGGCTCTCGAGCTTCGTCAGGTTGAGCTCGTTGGCCTCGAAGACCTTGAGGCACTCGAGCAGCGCTCCATGGCGGTGATTCAGGGCGAAGGTCAAGGAGGTCAGCGCCGGCCGGCGCGGATCGAAGGACTCGCGTTCGCGCGCCAAGAGCAGGAAGCGCGTGATGTTCGTGGGCTGGTTGGCCACGTCGCGCCGCAGGACGACCAAGCCGTACTCGCGCGCGGCTTCCTCGGAGGCGATGGCTGCGACGTGCCGGTCGCCGTCGCGCGCGACGGCCTCGGCGGCGCCGGCCGTGTCGTGGAAGCTCTCGCTGCGCACGCCGACGAGGCCTTCCAGGAAGCGCGTGCATTGCATCAGCGCCACCGGGTGGCTGCGCACCACGCGCAGGTCTTCGGTCGATGCCCCGGGCAGGCCGAGCAGGCAGTGCTCGACGGACCAGACCTCCTCGCCGACGATCGTCATGCGCCGCGCTCCGAGCAGGTCGTAGACCTCGTCGATGCTGCCGGCGATCGTGTTCTCGATCGGCAGGAGCGCGTAGTCGATCTCGCCGGCCTCCAGCGCGTCGGCGACCGCCGCGAAGCCGCGGTAGCCGATGCGCTCGAGCCGCGCCACGTCGCGCGTGGCGAAGTGCTTCTGGGCCGCCAGGTCGCTGTAGGACGCCGGCACCCCCTGGTAGCCGACGCGGACGGCGCGCGGGCCGCCCTGCTTCATGGGCTCGAGGAAGCGCTCCTGGTCGCGCCGCGACCAGTTCAGGACCTCGCGCAAGACCCGTCCGGCGAAGTACGAGGACACGCCGTGCTCCTCGGCCGCGCGGGCCCAGGCGGCGAACAGCGCGCGCTCGCGCTCCTCGTCGCGCAGCGGCGCGGACGGGTCGCGTCCCTTGGCCGAGCCGATCGCGCGCACGGCTTCCAGGCGTTCGGCGAGCAGGCGCACGAGCTCGCGGTCGAGACGGTCGATGTCGGCGCGGGGCTGGGAGAGGGGATCCATGACCTCGGTCCATCGGCAGACGCAGGCCGCCCTCCGGAGCCGGAATCCGGATCCAAAGGTCCTGGGGGCCGGCCGGGTCGACCCGCCGGCTGCGTCAGCCCGCGCGCCGGGCCCGGCGCGCCGCGGCCGGGGGCGCCTCGGCCGCCTGCCCGCCGACCAATCCGCCCAGGTCCGCCAGGGAGGGGGCGACCAAGTACAGCTCCTGGGGTCGGTCGCTTTGGAAGGGCTCGCGCTCGGCGTCGCGCCGGCTGAACGCACGCCGGCGCACGCCGCCGGCATGCAGCGCGCGCTCCAGCTCGGCGATCGAGGAGGCCAGGCCCGCGCCCATGGCGCGCAGGTCGCCGTCCTGCCGCACGAGCCCGAACTCGATCGTGAACCAGTAAGCGCGCTCGATGCGGACGAGCTCCGCGTCGCTGGCGCCGTGCGCACGCGCGGCGAGCGCCTCGAGCACGCGCACGTAGCTGGCGCTGGCGAGCTGCGGCACGTGCCCGAAGAGGTCGTGGAAGGCGTCGGGCTCCGGCGTGTACTCCAGGTCGCGCGGGTGGCGGATCCAGTCGGGAGCCGGAAAGCGCCGGTCGCGGAGCAGCGCGAAGAAGTCGCGCGCGGGGATCAGACCCGGGACGGTCTCGATGCGCCAGCCGCAGACGCGGGCCAGCGAGCGGGACAGCGCGCCGTGGCGCGGCATCCGTGTCGGATCGAGGCCGGCGCGCTCCAGGCCATCCAGGAACTCGCGCGCCATGCCGCGGCGCACGGCGCCCATCTGCCGCGCGACGAGCGTGCGCCAGACGAGGTCCCTCTCGCGGCGGGAAGCGCGGCGCGGCGCAGGGTGCATCCCCAAGCGTACCTCGCGCGAGTGGCGCTCGCGGACCCGGCTCGCGGTCGGGAAGTTCCTTCCGGCTCGTCCTAGGGCGCCTCGGCCCAGACCGTGTCGAGCGCCGCCCGCGCGCCGGTCGCGTGCTCGACGACCTCGTCGGCCAGCGCGCGGAAGTCGGCCGCGGCCGCGCAGCGCGGGTCGACCACCTGCACCGGAGCGCCCAGCGCCGCGCACTCGCGCAGGCGGACGCTGGCACGGATCGTGGTGTCGAACAACAGGCCGCCGAGCTGCGCGTGCATGCCCACGAGCAGCTCGCGCGCGATCCGCGCGCGGCGGTCGAACAGCGTGGCGACGGCGCGCACACGGAGCGGCCGTTCGCGCGTGCCCGCCGCGCGAGCCAGGAACGTGCGCGCGCGCAGCGCGCCTTGCAGCGCGAAGGCGCCGGACTCGACCACCAGGACGGCCGTGTCCGCCGCACGCAGGGCGTTGGCGGAGAGCACGCCGTCAGCGCGCGGCGGGCAGTCGAGCAGCGCCAGGTCGTAGTCCTCGCCCGCGCGCCACAGCGCTGCCGCGAGGCGCGACTCGGGCCCGATCTCGCGCTCGGCCTCGGCCTCGAAGTCGGCCAGCACCTCGGTGGCGGGCACCAGCGCGATGCGCCCGGGCGCCGCGACGGTCACGCCCTCGATCTCGCGCTCGCCGCGCAGGACCTCGAGCGTCGTGCGGTCCTCGTCCGGAGCGACGCCCAGCGCCAGCGTGGCGTGCGCCTGCGGATCCAGGTCCACGAGCAGCACGCGCTCGCCGCGCGCAGCGAGCGCTGCCGCGAGGTTGACCGCGGTCGTGGTCTTGCCGCAGCCGCCTTTCTGGTTCACGAACGCGAGGACGTGCATGGCGTCGGGGCCGGCGCCGATCCTACGCGGAAGGCTCCGCGGGCGGCACCAGGGACGCGCGAGCTTGCCCGTCGAAGGCGCAGAAGTCCACGGCCCACCTGCGGGCGAGACCATGCGCTGCCTGCCGTGACGGTCGATCGTGCCGTGTCGTGGACCTCGACCGACTCGAGCCGCGTGGTGAGCAAGGGCGCGGTCGTCCACCTCGGCCGCCGTCTTGCCCTGGCATGCGCAGTCCGCAGCGAGCGCGTTCGCGACCGAGCAAGCGGCCGGCGCTCAGGGGCTCCAGAACACCTCGAGCGCGTTGGTGAGGTTGAACGTCGACGGGCTGCAGAACCCCGCGGCGTTCCGATACCAGGCCTGGTAGTAGCGCGTCACTCCGGCGAAGTCCGTCATGCCGCCCGCAGCGGCGATCCGCGTGTCTCCCGCGTCCGGGTACACGGAAGCCCCCGCCGTATTGAGCTTGGTTCCCAGCCGTCGAACGCTGCCCGCGACACAGCGCAGGCCGTCACCGAAGGCCGCACCATTGCCGCCGTTCACGACGGCGGTCCCCTGGAAGTACAGGATGCTCGAGTTGGGCATGCCCGAGGCCTGCAGCTGGAAGGAGTCGAGGCTGACGCTGGCGCGCCCCACCGCCCGCAACCCGGCACCGAGTCCCAGCGAGTTCAGACAGCCGCGCCGGTCACCCGTCGAACTCGTGTTCCCGCACGGACACGCTGTTCCCGAGCCGTCCCCGAAGCAGGCCGTAGCCCCCACGAGCTCCGAGCAGGTGTTCGCGTACCGGGCCAAGCGGTAGGCGACGCGGGTTCCGACCTGCGTGAAGGTCCCACCCACGTACAGGTCCGGACCGCCTGCTTGCTGATAGATCTGGATCGCCTCGATGCGATTGTTCGCCCCGCCGCCCACGTCGTGCCAGGCGAGTCCGTCCCACGCCGCGATGTTCGACACGGGCGATCCGCCTGCTTGTGTAAACGCCCCGACGACGTAGAGCAGCGCGCGAGAATCCGTTTGGTCATCCCAAACGGCCGTGGAGAACACCTCGGCCGTGACTGGGCCCGCGGGTCCGAGTCCGGCACCCAGTTGGACCCAGGTCGCGCCGTCCCACTTGGCGGCCCCTTCGATCGCCACTCCGCCGACCGTGTTGAACTCTCCGAACGCGTGCAGCCGCGGCCCGCCGCCGTCGTCGTACACGCACAGGGCGCCCGGGACGAACTCGAAGGCGCCACCGAGCTTGGTCCAGGCGTTGCCGTCCAGGCGCGCCACGCAGCGCTCGAACGTCGTGTCGGGATGATGCTGGGTGCCCGCGGCATGCAGCCGCGGCCCCGATCCGTCGTCGAACATCACGGCGGTTTCGACCTGGAACAGCGGATCCCACGGCACCGAACTCCAGGTCACACCGTCCCACCGTCGCACAGACGGGGCGAAGTTCCCGATCGCGAAGAGCTGCGTGCCGGCCCCATCGTCGGCCTCCACGAACTCGACGACTCGGCCGGGCAGGCCACCGCCGACCTGACTCCATCCGCTGCCGTTCCAACGCGCCGCATAGAAGGCGGGGGAACCGTCCATGGCGTGGAACTGTCCGCCGGCGTAGAGCATGCGGCCGGATCCGTCGTCGTGGGACGCCAGCGCGTAGATCGGTCCATCGGTGCCCGAGCCCATCGACGTCAGGTTGGTCCCGTCCCAGCGGCCGACGTCCTGGACGTCGGGCGCGCCTCCAGCCGCATCGAAATTGCCGGCCATGAACAACGCGGGGCCACTGCCGCTGTCGTGGATCGCGATCGCGCTGACCGCGCCCGTCGTGCCGACCCCGGGGCCGAGCGTCGAGTACATCCCATCCCACGTCGCGAGGCCCTGCACTGCGTAGGTCCCCGCACGAGTGAACTGGCCGCCCAGGACCAGCTTGGATCCTCCCGGGCTTCCGTCGTCGTACAGGCCCAAGCACTTGTTCAAGGTCGTCGGCGTCACCCCCGCCCCGAGTGCGGACCAGGCCGAGCCGTTCCAGCGCGCGAAGCCGTTGGTTGCGAGCCCGCCCGAGGTCGCGAAGTTCCCGAACGCGTAGAGTTGTTGCCCGCCGCCGGCGTCGTACCGCTCGAGGGCGAGGACGCTGACGGTGCCCCCAGAGCCCGCCATCCCGCCGCCTACGGAGGCCCAGGCCGAACCGTCCCAACGTGCGATCCGTGGAGCGTTGACGCCGGCGAGCGTCGTGAAGCGCCCGCCTGCATACAGTTTGGCTCCGCTGCCGTCGTTCCAGGACTTGAGGCACGACACAGGGCCGTTCGAGGTGCTGGGCAGCGCCACCCAAGTGCCGCCGACCAACTTCCCGATCGTTGCGCCGCTCGTTCCGCCGACCGAGCCAGATCCACAGATGTAGAGCGCGGGTCCCGCTCCGTCATCGTGCACCTCGAAGTCCGTGATCCCGCTGCCCGCGAGGTTGGTCGAGGTGGCGCTCCAATTCGCGCCGTCCCAGGCTGCGACGTTGCTGACCGTGACGCCGCCGGCCGATTGGAAGACCCCTCCCACATAGAGCTTCGAGCCGGAACCGTCATCGAAGACCTCGAGCGTGGCGACGCTACCAGCGATGCCAGCCCCCAGCGCCGACCACTGTGTGCCGTCCCAGGCGGCAATTCCGCTCGCGCTGACCGAACCGACCGACAGGAACGTGCCTCCGACATAGAGCTTGGGGCCCGTGCCATCGTCGTAGACGGCCAGGGCGCTCACGTCGTGGCCGAGTCCGGCGAGGCCGACGCCGCCGCCGACCTCCGACCATGCGCCGTCCTGCCAGCGTGCGAGCTTCAGCGCTGGCTCGCCGTTCACGAGCGTGAACGTCCCGCCTACGTACAGTGCGGGCGTGGCGCCGACCCCATCGTCGAAGGCCTGGATCGCGCGGACCTCATTGTTCGTTCCGGGGAGGTGGAAGCCCGGTTGCCAGTCGAGGCATCCCTGCGCCGCTGCGGTCGGGGCGTGCAGGCCAGCGAACAGCCCGACGGCGAGTGCTGCTGCACCCTTGTGCACGATCTTCATCGGATCCTCGACACCTGGGATACCTCGACATCAGGCCCTCGCGGGCCCAGGCACGAGCGTAGTCGCTTGGCCGGTGATCGGCCACCTGTGCGCGCGCCGTACCAGCCGGCGCGGTCACCAGCCGGTTCCACGCCCGGCGACGAGCGCCCCGCCAGCGCGCTGCCGGTACCGGGGACCCTCACGCGCGCAGATCGAGGCGTTCGAACCCGCCCGCGTGTCGCGCGGCGAGGTCCGCGAACCCCGCGGGGTGCACGCAGGCCGCCAGGATCTCGGCGCTGTCCACGAGCCGCGGGCCGGGCCGGTTGAAGTACGCGTTGCCGTCCGCGATCCACACGCGACGGTCGCGCACAGCGGGCCAGGAGAGCCCCGCCAGGAGCTCGCGCAGCAGGGGCAGCTCGGCGCGCGTGCGGTCGAGCGCGAACCCGCAGGGCTTCACGAGCACCACGTCGGGCGCGGGATCGAGCCGTGCCAGGTCCGCCCGCGAGAGCGTCGGCGCGTGAGCGCCGGGTTCGGTGACCAGCGCGCGCCCGCCGGCGATCGCCACGAGCTCGGGCATCCACGTGCCGCCGACCATGACTGGCTCGAGCCACTCGATCGTGAGCACGTTCGGGCGCGTGGCGCCCTGCGCCGCGCGTCGGGCGAGGCCCGCGAGCCGCTCCTCGATGTCACGGACGACGCGTTCCGCCTCGATCGCGCGGCCAGTCGTGGCGCCGACCCTCCGGATGTCGTTCCACACGTCCGCGAGCCGCGTCGGATGCAGGTTCACGATGCGCGTGTCGGGCCGCGCGAGCTCAGCGACGGCACGGCACACGTCGTCGTACGAGACGGCGCACACGTCGCACAGGTCCTGGGTCACGACGACGTCCGGCGCGACCTCCCGCAGGCGCTCGATGTCGATGTCGTAGACCGCCAGGGCGTCCCGGAGCAGCGCGCGCACGTCGCGGTCGAGCGTGCGCGAGGACCACGAGTGACCGACCTTGGTGCGGGTCAGGACCGGCCGCCCCGCGACGCTCGGCGGGAAGTCGCACTCGTGGCTGATGCCCACGAGCGCGTCTTCGAGCCCCAGGGCGCACAGGATCTCGGTGGCCGAGGGCAGCAGGCTCGCGATGCGCATGGCTGGGACGGGCTGGAGGGGGGGGCCGGCCCGGGGTCGGGCGGGTCTGCCGCTGGACCTCTCGCTGCGGGGCGTTTGCACGCGCGGCGGTATCCCGGGCCCGGGGCGAGGGTAACCTGACGCACCATGCCGCCCCGCCGCCGATCTTGCTCGCGCCCGCTGCTCCTGCTGCTCGCGGTGCTCGGGACGGCGTTCCCGGCCGCGGCGCAGCTCAAGCTGCCGCGCGCCCCGCGCGAGCCGCGCCCGCCGAGCGGCGACCTCGTCCCGTACTTGGTGTGCGCGACCTGCTCCGCGCGCAACTACTCCCACGCGACGAGCGGCCGCACGGACGCCGAGGGGCGCCCGCTCGCCTGGTGCGAGGCCTGCGGGCGGGACACGCCGCAGAGCTACCCGAACGCCGCGCCCGGCGGCATCGGGATCCCGCTCAGCGCGCAGCGCGGGGGCGATCTCAAGTTGCCGCGCAAGCCGCGCACGGCGCCCCCGGCGCAGCCCGCGCCCGTCGCCCCGCCCCCCGCGCCCGCGCCGGAGCCGACGCCCGACGCGCTGGCGCCCGCGGCCGAGCCGGCCTCCGCGCCGGGAGCGCCCGCGGTGCTGGCCCCCGCCGCGGCGCGCGTGCTGGCCGACGTCGCGCGCCTCACGAGCCCCGACTCCGGGCCGGCGCAGCGCGCGGTCGAAGCCCTGCTCGGGCTGGGCGAGGATGGTCTGGCCGCGGCGCGCGGCGCGCTGTTCGAGGACCGCGCGGCGACGATCGTGGTCGCCGCGCGCGCGCTCCTGCGCGGCGGCACGCCGGCCGATGCGGACCTCGTCGTGCGACGCCTGCGCGGGCGGCTCCCGGGCAGCGCCGGCGCGCCGCTGCTCCAAACGCTCGTCGCCGAGGACCCGATCCGGGCCACCGACGAGCTGTTCGCCGCGCTCTTGGACCATCCCCAGCCGGCCCTGCGCTCCGCGGCCGCGCGCGAGCTGCGCGCGCGCCTGGGCGACGGTTCGCTCGAGCTGCTCCTGCCGGCCCTGTCCAGCGCGCGCGCCGAGACGCGCGTCTTGGCCCTGGAACTCACCGCCGCCGTCCCCGGCGAGCGCGCGACGGCCGCGCTCCTCGAACGCCTCGCGGATCCCAACCCGCGCGCGGCGGCCGCGGCGGTCGCGGCGCTGCGCCTGCGCCCCGACGCGGACCTCGACCGCGAGCTGCTCGCACGCGCCTTCCGCGACCGCTGGGTGCTGCGACCGGGCGCCTACGCGCTGCTCGCGATCATGGACCGCGAGGACGCCGGGCTGCGGCCGATCCTGGCCGAGGAGCACGTCGAGCCGCTGCTCGCGTCGCTGGGCTCGAACGACCCGTTCCAAGCCGGCGCCTGCGCCGCCGCGCTGGCGGGCATCGGCTTCCGCAGCGTGCGCGCCGACGTCGCCACCTGGCTCGACGGGCCGGTCGTCGACCGGCTCGTGATGGCGGTCTCGGGCAAGGTCTTCCACGACGACCACAGCTCGCTCGTGGGACCCGCCGTGCGGCGCCTGCGGCTCCTGTCGGGCGAGTCGATCGCGCAGGACGGCGGCGCGTGGGTCGATTGGTGGGTCGGGGCCCGCGAGGGCTTCCGCGCGCGGCGCGCGGCGCTCGTGATCCCGCCCGGAGACGAGGCGTTCCTGCGGCTCACGGCGACCGCGCCGGAGGCCGGGCTCGACGTCGAGCTCGTCGGACCGAGCGCCGCGCCGCGTCGCGCCGGGAGCCGCGAGACGATCCGGCTCAGCGCCGCGCAGGCTGCGGAGCTCTCCGCGGCGCTGGCGCGCGAGGGCGTGCTGTCCGCCGCGCGCATGCCTGGGGACTACGGCGCCGGCGGCCGCGACGACCGCACGGTGACGCTGGAGATCCGCGACCGCACGAAGTCCTTCACGGCCGGCGCCCGGATGCGCGAGCCCTGGTTCGAGAAGCTCGTCTCGTTGGCCCAGTCCCTGCGGCACGAGAACCGCTGGCAGCTCCTGGTCGCGCCCGATCCGGCCGCGTTCGCCGCCGAGGCCGACTGGTGGGCCGAGACGCACGACGCAGCGCAGCGCGCGCAGCGGCTCACGGAGCTGGCGCTGGCGCACCTGCGCGGTCCGCACAGCGCCGGCCGCGAGGCCGCGATCCGCGAGCTCGAAGCGCAGGCCAAGGCGCTCTCCTCGGAGGCCTTCGGCGACCTCGTCGGCGCGCTGCGGCGCGAGCCCGCGCCCGGCGAGCGCGCGCGGCGCATCACGGCGCTGGCCGTCGCGGCGGGGCGCGCGGAGAGCGGGCTGCTCGCGCCACCGGAGGCCCAGGTCTTGCTCGGCGCCGCGGTCGAGACCTTCGGTCCCGGCGCGTCGGACCTCAGCGCGCCGATCCTCGTCGCCAGCCAGCGCGAGTTCGTGCGGCGCCTGGCGGCCGACGAGAGTCCGCTGCTGCGGCGCGCGGCGGCCGAGGCCCTGGGCACGGCGCCGGACGCGGACGACACCGGTGCGCTCTTGCGGCTGCTCGCCGACCCCGATGCGCGCGTCATGACCGCCGCGGCCGAGTCGCTCGGTGCCGCCCGCGTCGAAGCGGCCCGCGACGACCTGCTGGCGCGCGCGCGCCTGGGCGAGCCCTCGCGGCGCGCGATCGCGCTGCGGGCCGCGGGCGCGTTGGGCGGACCACACGTGCTCGACGCTCTGCTGCTCGGCCTGGCCGAGGCCGATGTCGTCGTGCGCCGCGCGGCCGTCGAGGGCCTGGGGCGCCTGGGCGATCCGGCGGCGGCGCAGATCCTGGTCAACGTGCTCTCCGACGCGGGCGACGCGCCGATCGCGGACGCCGCGCGCGCGGCGCTGATCCGCGTCGGGCCGGCGGCGGTGCCCGCGCTGGCGCGCGCGGCGGAGGGCGGCACGCCGCGCGTGCGCCGCGAGTCGGCTCTGGTCCTGGCGCAGCTCGTGGCGCCCGAGGCCGTCCCGCCGCTGCTCGAGCTCGTCTCGCAGGATCAGCGCGACGCGGCGGCCGCCAACGAGCTCGCGGTGCTCTCCTGTCTCGACCCGCGCGGCGGCGCGACCGCGACCGCGCCCGCGGAGGCTTGGTGGAACTGGTGGGAGGGCGTGCGGCACGACGACGCGCTGGTGTGGTTCCGCGCGGGTGTCGAGCGGCTCGGGATCCCCCAGCCGCGGGAGGGCGCGCTGGAAGGCGCGGGCACGGCCGAGGGCCGGCGCTTCCTGCTCACGCTCGTCGAGCGCGAAGAGACCTGGCTCGCGGAACGCGCCTGGCGCGAGTACCGCCGGCTCGAGGGCCGCGGCGCGGGCGAGCTCCCGCCGCGCGGCGCGCAGCGGGCGGCCTGGGTTCGCGAACGCCTCGCGGCGCTCGCCTCGGCCGCGCCGGCCGGCGGGACGACGCGGTGAGCGAGCGGCGCGCGCGGGGCCGTGGCTGGCGCTGGGCGTCCGAGCACAAGTGGCTCGCGGCGCTGCTCGCCGTCGCGGTGGCGTTCCTGGTCTTCGAAGGCGCCGTGCACGGCCCCAAGGTCGCGGAGCAGGTCTGGAGCGAGGTCGGCATGCAGCGCGTCGAGGGCCACGCCGAGGTCGTGCGTCAGGCCGCGGCCGAGAGCCGCGTCGACCCTTGCCTGTTGGCCGGCATCATGTACGTCGAGAGCCGTGGCCGCGTCGACGCGGTCTCCAAGGCCGACGCGCTGGGTCTCTTCCAGCTCAAGGTCGCCGCCGCTGGTGACGCGGCGCAGCGCTTGAAGCTCCCACCGCCCTCGCGCGAGGCGCTGCTCTCGGACCCGCTGCTCAACGCCCGGCTGGCGGCCAGCCACGTCGCCTGGCTGTACCGCCACGAGGGCCCCGACCTCGAGCGCATCCTGGTCGCGTACAACGCCGGACGCGGCAAGCTCAAGCAGTTGATCGCGGATTCGGGCTCGTTCGGCGCCTGGCGCGCGAAGCGCGAGCGCGATGGCAAGAGCGAGACGCTGCAGTATGCGCGCGACGTGCTGCGCTTCGCGGACGCGTTCCGCGAGCGCGGAGTGATCGTTCCGCCGGTCGCGCGCCCGGCCGCGACGACGGCTGCTGCGCCGGCGCCGGCCGAGGACCCCAGCGTGGCCTCGACCGCGGAGCCCGCGCCGCGGCGTTGAGCGCGGGGCGCCGGCCAGCGCCGCTCACCGCAGCTGCGTCACGGACAGAACTGCAGCCGCAGCGCGTCGCTCAGGTTGAAGCCCGCGCCGCCGCCGGCGGGATTGCGGTACCAGTACTGGAAGTTCCAGGTCTGGCCCGCGCTGATCTGCCCGTTCGCGGGCAGCGTGGCGTAGTTCACGGCGAGGTTGGCCTCCCCGAACGGGTTGGCCGGGACCACGCCCAGGCGGAAGAGCGGGTTCCCGACGCAGCGCCAGCCGTTGCCGAACGGCGTCTGCACCGCGTTCGCCCCATAGAAGAAGAGTCCGCTCGTGCCCGGCGGAACTCCGGTCGCCGCCAGCACCAGGTCGTTCCTGGAGATGCGATTCGAGCCCCAGTGCGACAGGTAGGCACCGAACGGGTCGTAGGAGTTCGGCGCCGACCCGCAGTAGCTCTGCGCGCCCGCGCACAAGACGGGCAGACACGAGCTCGCCACGGCTTGGCGCATGACGTCGGCGGTCCCCGGGTGGAACGCGAGCTGGATGTTCGCCATGCCCGCGCCGCAGGTGTGGCAGTAGCTCATGATCGTGCCCTGCGAACAGGCGGACTGCCCGCTGCAGTTCGTCGCGCACAGGTCGAACGGCGGGCAGTAATCGTGCGTGTGCCACGAGCCGAAGTTGTGGCCCGTCTCGTGCCCGAACACGAAGAAGTCCCAGGTGAGCGGACCCTGCACGAGCGGGAACGGCGTGCTGCCCGAGAGGTCGCCGCTGACCGCGAAGCCCCACTCCGGGCTGCACAGCACCCCGACGTACGCCACGCCGCCGCCCAGCGCCGCACCCGACAGGAAGTGCGCCAGGTGGGCTCCGTTCGGCAGGTTGCCGCTCCAAGCCAGGCGGAACTCGTCGAGCAGCGCACCGGCGCCCGCGCCCGTGTCGGGCGCGCTCCAGCCGTCGTTCGGCTGCGAGTGCAGTCCCAGGTGGACGACCTGGATCTGGACGTCGACGTCCAGGTCGAAGCGCGCGCTGAGCGCCGCGAAGAGCTGGCCGAGATAGGCCTGGAGCGCGGGCACGCTCTGGAAGCGCTGGTAGAGCTGGAAGTCCGTCTCGACGGCCATGCGACAGACGCGCACGGCCGAGCCGGGCGCGCCCGCGGCGAGCGCGGGACCGGAAGCCGCGGGCAGTGGGGCCGGTTGGGAACCGGGGCGCGGCCGCGCCTCGCAGGCCCGCAGGGGACTCAGACCCGCGCCGAGCAGTTGCTCCTCGCTCGCGAAGCGCGCGCTGGCCCGCGTCCAGTCCCCACCCTCGCCGGGGCCGGTCAGCAGGTGCCAGACGCTCGTGCCGTCGCGCAGCCAGCCGCGCGAGCCGTAGGACGAGAACCCCAGGAAGACCTCGCTGCGCTCGGATCCGACGATACGGCCGCGCCAGCAAGAGGCGAGCGGGTCGTGGAGCGCGCGCGCGGGGGCGCCGTCGAGGCGCACCTCGAGCTCGCTCGCGTCGTGGCGCACGCGCTCGACGACGAGCTCGACGTCCCCGCCGGGCAAGGGCACGCCCGAGAGGACGGCGTGTTCGAGCGCGGCGAGCTCGGCCGCAGCCTCGGCCCGCAGGCTCAGGTCCGCGCCCGTCCCCGCCAGCGGGAAGGGGACCGTGCGGCGCGCCTGCGCGGCGCAGGGCAGGGTGGAGAGGCAGAGCAGGGCGACGAAGGTGCGCATGGGAGAGTTGAACCTACCTCCAGCCTACGCGGAGGCTGGCCGCGCCGCGCGGATCGATCTCGAGCTGCCTGGGGCCCCGCCGGCCCCGCTATCCTGCCCGGCCCAACACGCCCCGCGCGTCCGTCGTAGAGCGGCGCGCCCGCGCCAGAGGCCACTCACCCCATGACGACGACCGCACCCGCCCCCGTGCCCGAGGAGATCCAGCGCCACGCCACCTGGACGCAGGACCTGCGCGCCGCCCTGGGCGAGATCGTGGTCGGGCAGGAGGGTCTGGTCGACAGCCTGCTCCTGGGCCTCTTGACCGGCGGCCACGTGCTGCTCGAGGGCGTGCCGGGCCTGGCCAAGACGCTGGCGGTGTCCAGCCTGGCCCGCGCCGTGCACGCCAGCTTCGCCCGCCTGCAGTTCACGCCCGACCTCTTGCCGTCGGATCTCGTGGGCACGGAGATCTACAACGCCAAGGAGGGCTCGTTCACGGTGCGCAAGGGGCCCCTGTTCGCGAACTTCGTCCTGGCGGACGAGGTGAACCGCGCGCCCGCCAAGGTCCAGTCCGCGCTGCTCGAGGCCATGCAGGAGCGGCAGGTCTCGATCGGCGGGACGACCTTCCCGCTGCCCAAGCCGTTCCTGGTCCTGGCGACCCAGAACCCGCTGGAGCAGGAAGGCACCTACCCGTTGCCCGAGGCGCAGCTCGACCGCTTCGCGCTCAAGGTCGTCGTCGGCTACCCCGGGCGCGAGGACGAGCTGGCGATCCTCTCGCGCATGGCGAGCACCGCGCCCAAGCTCGAGCCGCGCGCCGTCGTGGATCTCGACGAGATCCTGGCCGCGCGCGCCGTGGTCGATCGCGTGACCCTGGACAAGCGCCTGGCGGAGTACGCCGTGGCGCTGGTGCTGGCCACGCGCGAGCCGAAGAAGGCCGGGCTCCCCGAGTTGGAGGGCCGCATCCAGTACGGCGCCAGCCCGCGCGGCACGATCTGGTTGGCGTTGTGCGCGCGCGCGCACGCGCTGCTCGCCGGCCGCGCCTACGTGACGCCCGGCGACCTCAAGGCCGTCGCGCTGCGCGTCCTGCGCCACCGCGTCACGCCGACCTACGAGGCCGAGGCCGAAGGCCTGACGTCGGACGCGCTCGTGAGCCGCATCCTCGAGACCGTGCCCGTGCCCTGAGATGCTCGGCATCGTCCGACCCGATCCGGGGGCGGAAGCGCGCCGCCCGCTCTTGGAGCCCGCCCTCGCGGCGCGGGTGCAGCGCATCCGCGTTCGCACGCACCGGCTCGTGACGACCGCGCTGTCGGGCGGCTACCGCAGCACCTTCCGCGGTCAGGGCCTCGAGTTCAGCGAGGTGCGCGCCTACCAGCCCGGCGACGACGTGCGGCGCATCGACTGGAACGTGACCGCGCGCACCGGCGAGCCCTTCGTCAAGTCCTACGCCGAGGAGCGCGAGCTCAGCATCGAGCTGATCGTCGACACGAGCCGCGCCATGGACTTCGGGACGCGCCTGCGCACGAAGCGCGAGTCCGCCGCGCAGTTCTCCGCACTGATCTCCTTCGTGGCGCTGCGCAACCAGGACCGCGTCGGCCTGCTGCTCTACGGCGACGAGCCGGGGCTGCACTTGCGCGCGCGCAAGGGCTCGTCGCACGTGCTGCGCATCGTGCGCGAAGTGCTGGCGGCGCGGCCCTCGCCGGGCGCGGGTGGCCTGGCGCGAGCGCTGGAGCACACCGAGCGCACGCTGCGCCGCCGCTCCGTGGTGTTCGTCGTCTCGGACTTCCTCGGTGCATCCACCTGGGTGGATGCGCTGCGGCGCCTGGCGCTGCGCCACGACGTGATCGCCGTGCGCGTCACGGATCCGCTCGAGCGCGAGCTGCCGCGCGTCGGCCTGGTCGAGTTCGAGGAGATCGGCACGGGCCGTCGCCTGGAGGTCGACAGCGACAGCGCCAGCGTGCGCGAGGCCTGGCGCGCGCGCGCCGCCGAGCGCCGCGCCCGGATCGATCGCGACCTGGCGCGGGCGCGCGCCGAGGTCATCGACCTCGACGCGGGCGGTGACTTGGGCGAGCCCGTCGCCGCGTTCTTCCGCCGCCGGGCGGCGCGCAAGGTGGGTGCGCGATGATCGCCCTCCTGGCACTCGCGCTCGTCGCGGAGGCGACCGCCAGGCTGTCGGTCGAACCGGCCACGTCCATGGTCGGCGAGCCGGTCGTCCTGACGCTGGTCGTCGAGCGGCCCGCGGGCTCCGACGCCGTGCTGCCCGAGATCGAGCCCGGCGTGCGCGGCTCCTGGATGTTCCTGGAGTCGCTCGGTGTGCGTCGCGAGCGCTCCGGGGAGGCGCTCGTCGAGCGCGTCGCCTGGCGCGCGTTCGCCTTGGAGGGCGGCGCGGCGCTGCCGGAGATCGAGGTCGAGGTGGCCATCGACGGCCGCGCGCAGCGCCTGCGCGCCAGCGGTCCGGAGCCGGCCGTCGCGCGGGCACTCTTGGAGGGCGAGGACGCGCCGCGCCCGCCCAAGGGCTTCCGTCCACCGCTGGCCTGGGAGGGCGGCGGCGCGCGCCTCGGCGCCGTTGCCCTCTGCTTGGCGCTGCTGGCGGCCGTCGCGCTGGTGCTCGCGATCCGGCGCGCGCGCCGGCGCCGTGGCGACCGGGCGCCGGCTGGGCCGGACCCGGCCGAGCAGCTCGCGCGCCTGGCTCCCGATCCGCGCGACGGAGCGCTGAACCGCGACGTCGTGTTCGCGCTGACCCGCATCGCGCGCGCCGCCGTGGACGAGTTCGCCGGCGCGGCGCGCGCGGCGAGCACGGATCGCGAGTGGCTGGCGGCCGTCGAGGCCGACGCGCGCCTCTCCGAGGCCGCGCGCGCCGCGGCGCGCCGCCTCGTCGAGCGCGCCGAAGCGATCAAGTACGCCGGCGCGGCCCCCACGGGCTTCGCCACGGAAGAGGCGCTGGCCGACGCGCGCGCGATCGTGGCGGCCGTCGCGGGCGACAGGAGGGCGGCGTGAGCGCGCTGCTCGTGCTCCAGGAGGCCGCTGGCCCGGTCAAGAGCGCCGCCGAGGAGGGCTGGAAGCTCTTCGGCGCCTATTCGCTGTCGAATCCCTGGTTCCTGGCGCTCGTGCCGGTGGGGGCCGCGCTGCTCGTGCTGGGGCGCGCCGGCCGCGTGCGAGCGCGTCTTCCCGCGCTGGAGGGCGCTGTGCCGCCGCGCACGCTGCGCCAGCGGCTCGCCTGGATCGTGCCCGCGCTGCAAGTCGCGGCGCTGTGCCTCGTGGCCGTGGCGCTCGCACGTCCGTTGCGCGGCAGCGTCGAGAGCTCCACGACCTCCGAGGGCGTCGACATCGCATTGGTCGTCGACCGCTCCGAGTCGATGCGCGCCGAGGACCTGGAGCCGGGGCGCTCGCGTTTGGACGTCGTCAAGGAGGTCGTGCGCGACTTCGCGCGCCGCCGCATGACCGATCGGGAGGGCGCGGCCGACAGCGTGGCGCTGGTCGTCTTCGCCATGTACCCGCAGCTCCTGTGCCCGTTCACGCTGGACGTCGACGCCGTGACGGGCTTCCTCGAAGGCCTGCGGTTGGCACAGAATCCAGCCGAGAACGGCACCGCGATCGGCTCGGGCCTGGCCAAGGCCGTGCAGCTCTTGCGCCACACGCAGGCTCGCTCCAAGGTCGCCGTGCTCTTGACCGACGGCGAGAACAACGTGTTCCACGTGCCGCCGCTCGAGGCCGCCGACTTCGCGGCGCGCGAGGGCGTCAAGGTCTACACGATCTTCGCCGGGCGCTACGCCTACCGCCCCGACTTCCTGGGCCGGCCGGGGTACTCGGATCGCGAGATCGACACGAGCGAGCTCGAAGAGGTCGCGCGGCGCACGGGCGGACGCTTCTTCCGCGCGCGCGACAAGGCCGAGCTCGAAGCCGCCTACGCCGAGATCGAGGCGCTCGAACGCACGGAGCGCGTCACGCGGCGCTGGAGCGAGACCTTCGATCTCTATCCGTGGTTCCTCGCGCCGGGCCTCGCGGCCTACGTGCTCTCCTGGTTGTGTGGCGCGACCTTCGCGCGGAGGATCCCGTGATCGCCGCGACGCGCGTTCTGGGCTTCGACCTGCTCGCTCCCGAGCGCGCCGCTTGGGCGCTCGGCGCCGCGCTCGTCCTGGCGGTCGGCTGGTGGGCCCTGGCCCGGGCCCGTGCGCGCCGCGAGCGCCTGGTCGCCGAGCGCCTCCTGCCGCGCGTGTTCCCGGGCTGGTCGCCACGGCGCGCGCAGGCGCGCGTGCTGTTCGCGACCGCGGCCGCGCTCCTGGCGGCGCTCTCGGCGGTGGGCCCCGTGCGCGGCTACACGCTGCGCGACGTCGAGCGCCGTGGCATCGACCTCGTGATCGCGCTCGACACCTCGCGCAGCATGCTCGTCCAGGACGTGAAGCCCGACCGCCTCACGCGCGCCAAGCGCGAGATCCAGGGCCTCCTCTCGCGCCTGCAGGGCGATCGCGCCGCGCTGCTGGCCTTCGCCGGGGACGTGCGCGAGGTCGCGCCGCTGACCCACGATCGCGTGACGCTCGAGGCCTTCCTCGCCACGCTGTCCCCCGCGGACAACCTGCGTGGGGGCACGGACCTCGGAGCGGCCCTCGAGAAGGCGCTCGAGGTCTTCGACGGCCGGACCGGCGCGCACGAGGCGATCGTGCTCGTGACGGACGGCGAGGATCTCGAAGGCCGCGGCCTGGAGGTCGCGCGCCAGGCACGCGAGCGCGGCATCCGCGTCTACGTGCTGGGCCTGGGCACCTCGGCTGGTGGCAAGATCCCGGAGGGCGCGCAGGGCTTCGTGCGCGACGCGCAGCAGAAGGAGGTCGTCTCGCGCCTGGATCCCGCCAGCTTGGCCCGCATCGCGGAAGCCGCCGGCGGGGATTTCGTGACGATCGAGATGTCGCCGGTCCCGCTCAAGGAACTCTACGAGAAGCGCATCGCGCGGCTCGAGGGCCGCGAGCTCGAGGGCGGGCAGGAGCGCATCCCGCACGATCGCTACCAATGGCCGCTGGCACTAGCCGCGGCCTGCATGCTGTTCGAGATCGGACTGCGCGAGCGCCGGCCGTCGCCGGCGGGAGGCGCACCGTGAGCGCCTTGCTCCTGATCCTGCTCCAGGCCCTGGGACCGGCGGCGACCTCCGCGGCCGCCGCGCCGCGCGTGGGGGAGACGGGCGTCGCCAGCGCGGGGGCGCGCGCTCTCGAGCCCTGGGACGGCTCGTTCTCCGCAGGCTTGAGCGCCGTGCGGAGCCTGTCCGAGAGCGGCGCGCACGACGCGGCCGTGGAGGTCGCCGAGCGCCTGGTCGCCGCGAGCGCGCTCTCGCGGCGCGCGGATGAGCTGCAAGCGCAGGGAGGCTGGAACGCAGTGGCGGGACGCGCGCTGTCCCGCGCGGGCCTGGCGTTGGGCCTCGCGGGTCCGCCGCCCAGCGTGCGCGCCGAGGCGCATTTCGCGCGCGCCGTCGCCTTGCGGCGCGCCGCCGACGCGGCCCCCGAGGGCCCCGAGCGCGACCTGCGCCGCGAGCAGGCCGGCCTCGCGTTCGAGAGCGCGCGGCTGCTTGCCGGTCCGGGTCCGCTGCGCCTGGACGCCACGCACGCGATGGCCGCGCTGCAACTCGCCGCGGGCGAGGAGGCGCGGGCCCAGATCCCCGAGATCTCCGGGGCTGCGCCGCCCAAGCCGCCCGCGCCGTCCCCGGCCGCGGCGGGCGCGCCCCCGGCCGCAGCACCCGATCCGCTGGCACGCGCCAAGGCGGCCTACCTCGCGGCGCGCGAGCGGCTCATCGAGCGCCTGCGCCTGGACTGGACCGACGGCGACGCGCGTGCTGACTGCGAGCTCGTCCAACGCCGCCTGCGCGAGCTCGACGAACACGAGCGGCGCCGCGAGGAAGAGCGGCAGGAGCAGGAGCAAGAGCAGCAGGATCCCGACGCGCAGCAGCAGCCACCGGATGCGCGCGATCAAGACCCGCCCAAGCCCCGCGAGCCCGAGCAGGACCCCAAGCAGGACCAAGAGCCGCGGCCCGACGAGCAGCACAAGCCCGACGGCGAGCAGCCGCCCAAGGAGCCGCCGCCCCCCAAGGACGCGCCCGAGATGAGCAAGGAGGAGAGGCAGAAGCTGCTCGAGCGACTCGAGCGCATCGAGGAGCTCCAGCAGGAGCTCCAGGAGAAGCTGAAGCGCCTGCGCCGCGTGGCGGTGGAGAAGGACTGGTGATGCCGACTTGCGTCGAAGCCTCGCGCACGGAGCGCGCCGTGCGCCGCGTCGCGCCGCGTTCGCTCGCGCGCGCTGCCGCGCTGGCCCTCGCGCTCCTGGCCCCGGCGGCGGCGGCCCAGAAGGCTCCGTCCGTCTCCGCGCGCGTCGACCCGATGACGGTCAAGCTCGGCGCCACCGCCGCGCTGGTCGTGGTGGTCGAGAACGCGCAGGGCGGCGAGATCCCGTCGCTGCCGAGCGTCGACGGCCTGCGCTTGGGGCCCGTGGGCTCGCCCGCGCTGGCGAGCTTCACGGAGATCGTGAACGGGCGCGTCTCGTCGCAGGTCTCGCTGACCTGGCGCATCGGCGTCCAGCCGCAGCGCGCGGGCGAGTTCCTGATCCCGCCGTTCGCGGTGCGCGCCGACGGGCGCGAGCTCACGACGCCCGAGCTGCGGCTGCTGGCGGCCGAGGACTTCCGCGGCGACGAGCTGGGGATCCTGGAGATCGAGGCGCCCCGGGAGGTCTTCCAGGGCGAGCCGTTCACGATCGAGATCCGGGTCGGGATGGAGACCGGCATCCAGGGCCGCCTGAACCGCTACGACCTGGCGCTGCCCTGGCTGGGGCAGCTCGGCGGTCTCGTCGAGCTGGGGGACGTGGCGGTCCCTGCGGCGCGCTCGGCGGGCAAGATCCTGCTCAACGCGCGCGCCGAGCTGGAGGTCGAGTCGCTCGGCACGCGTCAGGTCGGGCCCGCGAACTTCTACGTGCTGCGCGCGCGCAAGCGCTTCGTGGCCACGCGTCCGGGGACGCTGACGTTCCCCGCCAGCCACTTCGAGTTCGGCTACCGCAGCGGGGGCTTCGCGCGCCTGGTGGGGGGCAGCACCGAGGACTTCAGCTACTTCAAGCGCGCCAGCGAGTTCGCGCTGGTCGTGAAGCCCATCCCCGAAGCCGGCCGGCCGCTGGATTGGTCGGGCGCCGTGGGTCGCTTCGAGGCCGCCGCGATCCCCGACCGGCGCGACGTCGTGGCCGGCGACTCGATCAAGCTGACCGTGGAGTGGACGGGCGAGGGCAATCTCGAGTTCTTCGACGCGCCCGATCTGGCGCGCCTCGAGGCCTTCGCTCCGTTCCAGGTCTACGGCACGACGGAGCGACGCACCGCCAGCCGCCGCGCCGTGACGTACGACCTGGCCCCGCTCGACGCGGCGACGAGCGAGATCCCGCCCGTGCCGCTGGTCGTGTTCGACACGACGGCCGGCCGCTACGCGACGGTCGAGACCCGTCCGATCCCGATCCGCGTGCGGCCGTTGGCGGGCGCCACCGGGCTCCCCGACCTGAGCCCGACCTCGACGACGACGCCCGACCTGCGCGACATTCGCACGCGCCCAGCGCACGACGGCGAGCCGCCGGCGCCCAGCGGCGGCGCACTCCTCGTGGGCGGTGCCGCGACGCTCGCGGGCTGGCTCGCGCTGCGCGCGCACGTGCGCCGTCGCGGGGACCCGGCCGCGCCGCTCGCGCGCGCGCGGCGCCGGGCGCGGCGCGACCTGGAGCGCGCGTTGCGCGCCGCGCGCACGCCCGAGGAGCAGGTGCGCGCCGTCCACGCCTTCCTGGCCGCGCGCTCGGGCGAGACGCCCGAAGCCTGGGCCGGACGCGATCCGGTCCAGTGGGCGCGCGCCGCGGATGCTCCGCGGCTGCGCGCGGACGTGGCCCTCGACCTGCGCGCGCTGCTCGCGCGGCTCGACGCCGCGATCTGGGGCGGCGCGAGCGACACCGGCCGCGTCGACGCGCGCGAGGTGCTCACGCTGGCGGACCGCGTCGCGGCGGGAGGGCTCTGAGATGGATCGTCTGGCCCGCCCGCTCCTGGTTCTCGGACTCCTCGCGCTCCTGGCGCTGGCCGGCGACGCGCGCGCGCGGACCTCAGAGGTCGCGGTCGCGCAGGCCCACGCCGCGCGCGACGCGTCCGCGGTGGCGGCCTACCGCGCCGGGGATTGGTCCGCGGCGCGCGCGGAGTGGACCGCGCTGCTGGCTGCCGAGCCGCGAGCGGCCGGGCCGGAGCGCGCGCGGCTCCTCGGGAACCTCGGCAACGTCGCCTTCCGCGAGGGGCGCGTGCTCGAGTCGGTCGGCTGGTTCACGGCCGCGCTGCGCCACGCGCCGCGCGACACCGGCCTGTGGGCCAACCTGGAGCACGCGCGGCGGGTTGCGAAGCTCGAGCCCGCCGACCGCGGCGACCTGCGCGCGACCCTGCGGCGGCTGCTCGGCGCGTTCACGCCGGCCGAAGCGCGGCTCCTCGCGCTCGGCGGACTGGCGCTGCTGGCGGCGGGCCTCTCGTTCGAGGCGCTGCGCGGCGGGCGATCCGGGCGCCGCGCGGCGCTGGCGGGCGCCGCGCTGGCGCTCGCGCTGGCGGCGCCCTGGATCCACGGCGCGTGGACCGCGCTCGACGCGCCGGCCTTGATCGTGGCCGAGGCCCGCACGGCGGTCCGCAGCGAGCCGCGCGAGTCCGCGGCGGTCGTGGCCGAGGGGCCCGCCGGGGCCGAGGTCGAGCTGGTCGACGCGCTGCCAGGCTGGGCCAAGGTGCGTCTCGCGGACGCGACCGAGGGCTGGATCCCCGAGCCCGCCGTCTTCGCGCTGGCGCGCTGAACCCCGCCGGCCGCTTGCATCGCGGGCTTCGATCGGTGAGCGTCGCCCGGGATGAAGGGCCCCGTCCTGGCGCTCCTCGCGGCGGCCGCAGCCCTGTGGGCCTGCGGACCGCATCCGTCCGCCGCGCGCGGAAGCCGCGGCGTGCTCGTGCTGGCCGTCGACGCGCTGCGCGCCGACCACGTGTCCGGGCTGGGCTACGACCGCGCGACGACCCCGGCGCTCGATCGCCTGGCGGAGGAGGGCGCGACCTTCCTCGATGCCTGGTCGGCAGCGCCCGAGGTGCTCCCGGCGCACGCGGCGCTGCTCACCGGCTGCGATCCCGGTCTGGCGCAGCGGCCCGGCGCGGCGGCCCCGGGGCCGGCGGCGGACCTCGCGCGTTGGCGCGTGCCGGACGGGTTCCCGAGCCTGGCGCAGGAGCTGCTCGCGCGCGGCTTCGAGACCGCGGCCTTCGTCGATCACCCGGACGTGGCGCCGATCCGCGGCGTGGCCAAGGGCTTCCAGACCTTCGCGGGCTACCGCGAGGACGCCGTGGATCCCGACCTCGAGCTGGGCTTCGAGGGCGTCGCCACGCGCTTCGTGCGCTGGCTCGCCTCGCGCGCGGCCGACGCGGACTGGTTCGCGTACCTGCACGTGAACGATCTCGAGCGCGTCTGGACGCGTCCGCCGCTCGACCCGCGCTGGGACGCCCTGTACGAGCCGCGCCCGGAGCTCGGGAGCATGCCGCCCGTGGCCGAGGGCGACCACGCCTTCTTCGCCATCCCGCGACCGCGCTGGGCCGGCGTGCCCAAGACGCTGGGCGAGTACGAGCTGCGCTACGACGGCGCCATCGGGCAGCTCGACACGAAGCTCGCCCGGCTGCTCGAGCGGCTGCGGCGTCTGGGCCGGCTCGACAACACGACGGTGGTCGTGGTGGGGGCGTTCGGCGTCTCGTTCGGCGAGGGCGGGCTGTACCTCGACACGGGCGCGCTCACCGCGGCGGACCTGCGCGTTCCGCTCGTCGTGCGCCCCGGAGCGGGCGTCGCGCTGCCGCGTGGCTCGCGACTCGACGGCTTGGCGAGCCTGGTCGACGTGGCGCCCACGGTGCTCGAGCTCCTCGGCCTGCGACCGCCGCCGTCCATGTCGGGCGTCAGCCACGCGCCGCGCCTGCGCGATCCCGCCTTGCCCGCCGCGCGGGAACGGGCCCACGCCTGGGGCGGGTTCCAGCGCGGCGTGGCGGCCATCGACGCCGACTGGATCCTGGCGCGCGACCGGCCCGCGGAGGCCAAGTCCGCGCTGCTCGTGCGCACGTACTTCGGCTCCGGCGCACCACCCGACGCTGGCGTCGTCGAGCGCCTCGCGCGTCGCGGCGCCCAGGTCGCGGTGGACCCGGGCCCCGGTGCGGCGGATGCTGCGCGCGCGCGCCTGGGAGCCGCGCTCGACGACTGGACGGCCTGGATCGATCGCGCGCGCGGCGTGCTGCACGGCCGGGTCACTCCGGCCGCCGATCCCGCGACCACCGCCGAGTTGCGCCGTCGCGGGCTCCTCTCGCCCGCGCGCTGAGCCGGGAACGCGTCCCGCGGCTCAGCCCACGCCGCGCGGGTCGTCGACGTCGCTGGCGCGGAGCTCGAAGCCGCCCGGCGCGTCGACGAGCAGCGCGGCGTGCGCCGGGCGATTGCGGAAGGCGAAGCTCGCGCGCGCGCCGAGGCCCAGGGCGCCGGTCACGAGCGCGCGGATCAGGTTGTAGTGGCTCGCCAGGACCACGGTCCCGCCGCGTGCCGCCTCGAGCGTGGCGTAGAGCACCGGCCAGCCGCGCGCGAAGAGGTCGGCGTCGCTCTCGCCGCCGTGTCCCTTCCAGCGCCAGGGATCCGCGAGGAACGCCTCGCGGTCCGCCAGCCAGCGCGCGCGGAACTCCGCCGTCGGGAGGCCTTGCCAGGCGCCGCGATCGACCTCGGCCAGACCGGGCGCGAGCTCGAGCGGCGCGCGCGCTCCCACGGCGATCGCGCGGCCCATGGCCGTCGCGCGCGCGAGCGGCGAGGCGCGCACGAGCTCGAGCGGCAGCGCGGCGAAGCGCGCGCCCAGGACGCGCGTCTGCTCCTCGCCGGTCTTCGAGAGGGGCACGTCCGAGTTCCCGTAGGCCGTGCCCTCGAAGTCGGCGTGGACCTCGGCGTGCCGCACGAGCCAGATGCGCGCGCCGCTGCCGGGCGCCCGCGCCGGTCGCGGACCGGGCGGATCGACGCCGGGCGGAAAGTCGGGATGGGGGATCGGCTGGCGCATCGCGCGCACTGTGCCGTCGCGCGGGCGCCACGTACACTCCCGCCCGCCATGCCCCAGATCACGTTCGCGCGCGACGGTTCCTCGATCCCGGTCGAGGCCGGCGGTTCGTTCCTCAAGGCCTGCCAGGACCACGACGCGCCGCACGACTTCGGCTGCACCGTGGGGAGCTGCGGGACCTGCGTGCTGGTCTTCGTGGCCGGGTCCGAGCACGTCGACCCGCCCAAGCCGGACGAGCTCGAGACGCTCGACATGTGCACCGACGTGCAGGGCGCGCGCCTGGGCTGTCAGCTCGTCGTGCGCGGCGACATCACGGTCAAGCCGTTGTGACCGGCGCGGCGGGCGCCGCGGGCGTCACGTCCTGCTGGCGGCGCCGCCGGAACAGCGCACCGACGTCGTCGAACAGGCTGTAGGCCACCGGCGTCACGATCAGCGTCAGGAACAGCGACAGGCTCTGTCCGCCGATCACGACCACGGCGATCGTGCGGCGTTCCTCCGCGCCCGGGCCGGTGCCGACCCACAGGGGCAGCATGCCCGCGACCAGGGACAGCGTCGTCATCAGGATCGGCCGCAGCCGGTCGCGGTTGGCCTGGAGGATGGCCGCGGCGCGCTCCAGGCCGCGCGCGCGCAACTGGATCGTGTGGTCGATCTGCAGGATCGCGTTCTTCTTGACCACGCCGAAGAGCACCAGGATGCCGAGCGCGGAGTACAGGTTCAGGCTCGAGCCGCTGACGTCGAGGGACCACAGCGCGAAGGGCACGGAGAGCGGCAGCGAGAGCAGGATCGTGAAGGGGTGGACCAGGCTCTCGAACTGGCTCGCGAGGATCACGTACATGAGCACCACGGAGAGCAAGAAGGCCCACAGGAACTCGCCGATCGTGCGTTCCAGCTCGCGGCCGCGACCCGACACGCGCGTGGTGTACGCGGGCGGCATGTCCATCTGCGCCGCGGCTTGGCGCAGGGCAGCGAGCCGGTCGGCCAGCGCGTAGCCTGGCCCCACGGAGGCGCGCAGCGAGACCTGCCGTTGGCGGTCCAGGCGATCGATGCGCGAGGCCGAGGTGGCCGGCTCGAGCCGCGCCACGGAGGACAAGGGGACCAACGCGCCGCCGCGCGCGGGCACCCACAGCTCGGCGATGCGGCCCGGCTCGGCCCGGTCCTCCAGTTGGAGGCGGATTTGCACGTCGTAGTCCTCGCCCAGGTCGGGATCGCGGAAGCGCGAGGCGCGCTCCTCGCCGCCGACCGACAGGCGCAGCGCGGTCGCGACGTCCAGGATGGAAACGCCCAGGTCGGCCGCGCGCTCGCGGTCGATCACGGCGTGCAGCTCCGGACGATCGAGTCGCAGGGTCGTGTCCGGGTCCTGGATGCCGCCGAGCTCCTTGGCGCGCGTGCGCAGCTCCTCGCCGTAGCGCGAGAGCGAGTCGAGGTCGGGGCCCAGGATCGAGAAGTCGATCTCGAACGGGCCGGTGCCCAGGTTGAACGCCTGCAGGTTGCGCACGGCGCAGCGCACGTCGGAGAGCGCCCCCAGCCGGCGCCGCACGTCGCGCATGATCTCGCCCTGGGAGATGTTGCCCGCGAAGGCCTGGCCCGGCGTGCCCGAGAGGAGCTCACGCACGAAGCGCGAGACCGACGGCACGCGCTCCGTGTGCGGAGTCAGGCGCACGTAGGCCTCGCCGCGGCTGACGGACGAGATGAATCCGCCGCCGGTCGTGGCCAGCACGGCCGACACGCCGGGGGTCGCCATGAGGAGCGACTCGACCTCGCGCATCACGGCGTCCATGGCCGCCAGGTTGGCGCCCTCGGGGCCGGAGATCGTGACCTCGAACTCGGCCTCGTCCACGTTGGTCGGCGCGTACTCCTGCTTCACGCGGCCGTAGATCGGGACGGTCGAGGCGACCACCGCGATCGCGAGGCCGGCGACCGCGAAGCGCTGGCGCAGGGCGAGGCGCAGCAGGGCCATGTAGGCGCGCTCCAGCAGCGCGTACGGCCCGCGGCGAGAGCGCGCCCCGCCGCCGGCCGGCTCCACGCGACGCAGGAGCCGCGAGCTCATCATCGGCGTCAGCGTGAACGAGACGAGCAGGCTGACCATCACCGCCGCCGCGGCCGTGATGCCGAACTCGTAGAGGAAGCGCCCCGAGACGCTCGACATGAACGAGACCGGCACGAAGATCACGACCAGGGACAGCGTGGTGGCCGTGACCGCCAGGGCGATCTCGGCCGTGCCCTCGCGGGCCGCGTCGACGGGCGAGAGGCCGCGCTCCTCGATGAACCGGAAGATGTTCTCGAGCACCACGATCGCATCGTCGATCACGATGCCGACCATCAGGACCAGCGCCAGCATGGTCACGCCGTTCAGCGTGAACCCCAGCGCGTCCATGACGCCGAAGGTCGCGATCACCGAGGTCGGGATGGCGATCGCGGCGATGATCGTCGAGCGCCACGAGCGCATGAACAGCAGCACGACCAGCGTGGCGAGGATGCTCCCGCCCACGAGGTGCGACTCGATCTCCGCCAGCGCCGCGTCGATGTAGCGCGACTGGTCGCGCAGGATCTGGACGCGCACGTCGGCCGGCAGCTCGGCGGCCAGGGACGAGAGGCGCGCCTTGACGCCCTCGATGGCCTCGACGGTGTTCGCGCCGGACTGCCGGCGGATCTCCAGCGCCACGCAGGGCTGGCCGTCCAGGCGCGCGATCGAGCGCACCTCCTTGGTGCCGTCCTCCACGCGCGCCACGTCGCGCACGCGGATCGTGGCGCCGTCCAGCACTGCGATCGGCAGGTCCTCGAAGGCGCGCGGCGTCGTCAGCCGGCCCATGGTGCGCAGCACGGACTCGCGCACCTCGCCGGTCACGGCTCCGCCAGGGATCTCGGAGTTCTCGCGCACCAGCGCGTCGCGCACGGCGGCGATCGACAGGCCGTAGGCCCGCAGGCGGTCGGCGTCGACCTCGATCGAGGCGGCACGCTCGGCGCCACCGTTGATGCGCACCTCGCCCACGCCCGTCACGCGCTCCAGCGCGGGCTTGAGCAGCTTGTCGGCGAGCTCGGTGAGCTCGCGCACCGGACGGTCGGCCGACAAGGCCAGCGTCAGGATCGGCGACGCGTCGCTGTCGAACTTGGAGATGATCGGCGGCTCGGCCTCGCGCGGCAGGTCGCGCAGCACGGTGGCCACGCGATCCCGCACGTCCTGGGTCGCCACGTCGATCGGCCGCTCCAGGCGGAAGGTGGCGATCACCAGCGAGGACCCGGTGGTCGAGATCGAGCGCAGTTGGTCGATGCCCTCGATCGTGTTGACGGCCTCCTCGATGCGCTGCGAGACCAGCGTCTCGACCTCCTCGGTGGAGGCGCCGGGCACGGTGGTGCGCACGCTGACCGTGGGCAAGTCGATCTTCGGCACGCGGTCGCGCGAGAGGCGCATGAAGCCCGCGATGCCCACCACGACCAAGGTCGCGACGAGCATCGAGGCGAAGACCGGCCTCCGGATGCAGACCTCGACGAGGCGCAGCACGCGCTAGCCCCCGTCCGACGGCCGCACGGCGGCGCCGCCGCGCAAGTTGCCCGGCGCGCGCACGACCTGGTCGCCTGCCACGAGGCCGGCCAGCACCTCGACGCGCTGCGCCGCGCGACGGCCGGTGGTGACGCGGCGCTCGCGTGCCACGCCGTCCGTGACCAGGAACACCTTCTCGACCCCGGCGAAGGACACCAGCGCGTCGAGCGGGATGGACAGCGCCACGCGTTCCGCATCGACCACGATCTCGGCCGCGGCGAAGGCGTTCGGCAAGAGCTCCCGCTCGGCGTTCGGCAGGTCGAACTCGACGACCAGCGTGCGGCTCTGGTCCAGGAGCGCGGGCGCCGTGCGCGCCACGCGCGCGGCGCGCGGCGCCTCCAGGCCGGCCAGCTCGATCTGGGCGCTCTGGCCCGGCCGCACGCGATGCGCGTCGCGCTCGGGCACCAGGACGCGCACGCGCAGCGGGTCGACCTTGACCAGGCGCGCGAGCGGATCACCGATCGAGAGGTAGTCGCCACGGCTCGCGAGGCGCGCCGCGACCGTGCCAGCGAAGGGCGCGCGGACCTCCGCGTCGGCCAGCGCCTGGCGTGCCAGCGCCAGGTCCGCGCGCCGCTGGCCCACGATCGCGCGCCGGTTCGCGGCGGTCTGCCGGGCGTCCTCGAGCAGCGCCTCGGCCGTCGAGAGCCGGGCCTGCGCGCGGTCCAGCTCGGCGCGCGACGAGACGCCGGCGCGCGACAGCTCGACCAGCCGCTGGTGCTCGCGCCGTGCCTCGTCGAGTTCGGTGCGCGCGCCGCGGACCGCCGGGAGCGTCTCCGGGTCGTAGGGGCCCTCGCCGCCCTCGGCCGGGAGGCCCAAGAGCGTCAGGGCGGCCGTCAGCGCCGCCTCGGCCACGCTGACGCGCAGCTCCAGGTCCTGGGTCTCGGCGCGCGCGATCAGGTCGCCCGGCGCGACGATCGAGCCCAGGTCCACCGCGACCTCGGCCAGGCGGCCGGCGACCTTGGCGGAGAGCGTCGCGTCCTCGTCGGCGCGCGTCGCGCCGGTCGCGCGCAGCACGAGCGGCCAGCGCGTCGTCTCGGCACGCGCCGTGCGCACGGCACGCGGCTCGGCGTCGAGCGCTGCGCCGGCGGGCGGCGGCCCGGCCCGCGAGCAGGAGCCGGCGAGCGTCGCGAGGAGCAGGAGGCCCGGGGTGCGCATCGCCCGGCCATGATGCGTCCGGAAGACCCGCCGGGACAGCCCCGACGAGCGCCGAGCGTGTACGAGTTCCTGGCGGGCGCTCCCGCGGCGCGCCCGCGAGCGTCCGCCCGACCGCTAGGATCGCGCGGGAATGAACCCAGCGATCCGCTTGAACATCTGGTCGGGGCCGCGCAACGTCTCGACCGCGCTGATGTACTCGTTCGCGCAACGCTCCGACACGCGCGTGGTCGACGAGCCGCTCTACGCCCACTACCTGCGCCACACGGGCGCCGACCACCCGGGCCGCGAGCGCGTGCTCGCCGCGCAGGACGACGACGGCGCGCGGGTCGTGCGCGACGTGATCCTGGGACCCTCTGATCGCCCGCTGGTCGTCTTCAAGCAGATGGCGCACCACCTGGTCGGGCTGGACCCGGGCTTCCTGGCGCTCACCGCCAACGTGCTCCTGACGCGCGAGCCCGAGGAGATGCTCACGAGCCTGGTCGAGAACATCCCCGACCCGATCCTGCGCGACACCGGCTACGCGGCGCAGACCGCGATCGCGGCGCAGCTCGCCTCGATCGGGCAGGAGCCGTGCGTGCTCGTGGCGCATCGGCTGCTCCAGGATCCCGAGGGCCTGCTGACCCGGCTGTGCGCGCGGCTCGGGCTGCCGTTCGAGCGCGCGATGCTCTCCTGGGAAGCCGGTCCGCGGCCGGAGGACGGCGTGTGGGCGCCGTTCTGGTACGCGAGCGTGCACCGCTCGCGGGGCTTCCAGCCCTACCGGCCCAAGGCGGCGCGCGTGCCGCCGCGGCTCGCGCCGCTGCTCGAGGAATGCCGCACGCACTACGCGCGGCTCCTGGAGCACGCGCTCTGAGCGCGGTTCGGGCGCTCCGCCGCGCGGCTCTTCAGGGCCGCTTGAGCTCTTCGGGCGGCGTGGTGAACACGCGAATCCCGCTGATCTCGCGCTGCGGCCCGCGATCGCCCGAGAGCAGGATCCCCCCGAAGCGCTGCCAACCGGCCCAGGGCGTCTCGATCCTCGGCGCGGGGTCGTCGCGTCGTTGGAAGTAGCGCCAGCCCGTCACCAGCTTCGTCTGGCGGTCGACCAGCACCTCGTAGGCGTTGTCCGGCGTGTCGCCGACGTCCTCGAACTCGACACGCAGCACGTCGGCCTTGGCGCCGCCCTCGCGTTCCTCCTCGCCCGCGTCGAACAGCCGCACGCCCGGGTCGAACAGCTTGTAGGGCATGACGAGCCAGTAGCTGTCGTTGATCCAGACCGACTTCGCGCGCGCCAGCTCCTGGGCCACCGCCGCGGGGTCGGCCAGCTCGACGCCGCCGTCGAACACGCGGCCCACGCCGCTCTCCAGGTTCATGAGGACGACCTTGGAGCCCTCCTCGAGGCGGTAGTCGCCCGAGCTCTTGTCCCAGACGTGGTTGCGCCGGCCGAAGAAGGTCCAGGCCACGACGCGCGTCTCGTCCCAGGCGTCGGCGCCGCCCAGCGCGCGCAGCACCTCCTCGGCAATCGCCACCGCGCGCTCGTCCGAGCCACGCGCCAGCGAGTCCGACGCGCGCGCGTCGCGCGCGCCGGAACCCGCGCAGCCGGGTGCGCCGCAGGCCAGCGCCAGCGCGCCGGACGAGGCCAGGACGAGCCGGACCAGGCGGGGTTGGAGTCGTGCGCGCATGCCGTGAGCATCGCCGCGCGGGGCGGCGGACGCAACGCGCTTGCGTGGCGCGGGGCCGGCCCCCAGAGTGCGCAGCCCCCATGGACCCGCGGAACCAGGATCTCTACGCGCACGTCGGCGGCCGACTCGTCCACCGCTCGGAAGCCAAGGTGTCCGTCTTCGACAGCTCCGTCCAGGGCGGCGACGCGGTCTGGGAGGGCCTGCGCGTCTACGCCGGCCGGGTCTTCCAGCTCGACGCGCACCTCGAGCGGCTGGAGCGCAGCGCCAAGGCCCTGGCGTTCGAGTCCGTGCCGAGCCGTGACACGTTGTGCGCCGCGCTGTTCGAGACGCTCAGGAAGAACGGCATGCGTGACGGCGCGCACGTGCGGCTGACGCTGACGCGCGGCGAGAAGATCACGTCGGGGATGGACCCGCGCAACAACCGCGCGGGTCCGTGCCTGATCGTGCTGGCGGAGTGGAAGCCGCCGATCTACGGCTCGCAGGGGCTGCGGCTCGTCACCTCGACCGTGCGCCGCGCTCCGCCGGCGGTGATGGACTCGAAGATCCACCACAACAACCTGATCCACAACATCCTGGCCAAGATCCAGGCCAACGTCGCCGGCGCGGACGACGCGCTCATGCTCGACGTCGAGGGCTACGTGGCCGAGACGAACGCCACGAACGTGTTCCTGGTCGCGCGGGGCGAGCTGCACACGCCGACCGCGGACCACTGCCTGCCCGGGATCACGCGCGGCGTCGTGCTGCGCCTGGCGCGCGAGGCCGGGATCCCGACCGCTGAGCGCCGCATCTCGCTCATGGAGTTCCACACGGCCGACGAGGTGTTCACCACGGGCACGCTGGGCGAGCTGGCCTGGGTGCAGGCCATCGACGGGCGCCCGATCGGCGCGCAGCGCGGACCCGTGACGTCGCGCCTGTGCGCGCTGTTCGCCGCAGCGGTGCAGCGCGAGGGGACGCCGATCCCGGCCTGAGCCATGCAGCGCACGGTCGAGAGGCGCGGGGCTCCTCGGGGCGCCGCCGTGCGCGGCGCCGGCCACACGCGCGGCACGCCCCGCCAGCCCGGCGCCGCACGCCAAGGCTGAACGCAGCATGCCCCCCAGCGCCTTGTTCCTGGCCCTCGATCAGGGCGGCTCGACCAGCCGCGCGCTGGTCTTCGACGCCGGCGGCCGCATCGTCGCCAAGTCCGCCGTGGCGGTCGCCACGGCGCACCCCGCGGCGGAGCGCGTCGAGCAGGACGCCGAGGAGCTCGTGCGGTCGCTGCGCCGCGCGATCCGTGACGCGGTCAAGCAGCTCGGCCGGCGCGCGGGCGAGCTCTCGGCCGCGGGACTCGCCACCCAGCGCTCGAGCGTGGTGGCCTGGGACCGGGCGCGGGGCGCGGCGCTCGCGCCGGTCCTGTCCTGGCAGGACCGGCGCGCCGCGGCGCACGTCGCGGAGCTGGCCTCGCACGCGCCGCGCGTTCGTGAGCTCACCGGCCTGCGTCTGTCGCCGCACTACGGCGCGACCAAGCTCGCCTGGCTCCTCGACCTGGAGCCGCGGGTGCGCGCCGCGCTGCAGGCGGGCGACCTGGCGCTCGGGCCCTTGGCGGCCTTCCTCGTGCACCGTCTGTGCGAGGAGCGTCCGCTGGTCGTGGACGCCGCGAACGCCGCGCGCACGCTGCTCCTCGACGTCGGCGCCTGCGCCTGGTCGAGCGAGCTGCTCGACCTGTTCGGCGTGCCGCTCACGGCGCTGCCGCGCGTGGTCGGGACGCGCCACGCGTTCGGCTCGCTCGACGTCGGCGGGCGGCGCATCCCGCTCGCGGTCGTGACCGGCGACCAGAGCGCGGCGTTCCTGTCCGCGGGCGATCCCGAGCCCGACGTGGCCTCGATCACGTTCGGCACGGGCGCCTTCGTGCTGCGTGCCGTGCGCGGCCCGCTGCCGGACGCGCCGGAGCTGCTCGCGACGCTCGTCGCGCGCGAGGACGGGCGCTCGACCTTCGCGTTGGAGGGCACGATCAACGGCGCCGGCGCGGCGCTCACCTGGGCCGCGGCGGAGCTCGGCGCCGCGGCCGCGGGCCTCGACCTCGTGGCCGAGCTGGCGCGCGACCGCGAGCCGCCGCTGTTCCTGAACGGCGTCGGCGGCCTGGCCGCGCCCTGGTGGCGAGCAGCGTTCGTGCCGCGTTTCGTGGACGACGCGGCGGACGCGGACGCGGGGGCGCGGCTCGTGGCCGTGGTCGAGAGCGTGGCGTTCCTCTCGGCCGAGATCCTCCTGTGCATGGAGCGCGCCGCGGGCCCGCTGCGCACGCTGCGCGTCGGCGGCGGGCTGGCACAGCTCGACGGACTGTGCGCGCGCCTGGCCGCCCTCAGCGGCCTCCGTGTCGAGCGGCACGCCGAGCTCGAGACGACGGCCGTGGGTCTCGCGCGCCTGCTCGGTGCGCGCCCCGACCCGCCGCGCTACGAGCTGTTCGAGCCCGGGCCAGCGCCCGCGCTCCTGGCCCGCCGCGCGCGCTGGCGCGCGGCGCTGGAGCAGGCGCTGGGCCCGGGAGCCTGAAGCGGCCCTCCCTGGCGAGCCGCGGCCGGGGGGCTCAGGCGTCGAGCGTGAAGCCTGGCTCGGGCTCCAGCAGCAACTCGTCCGTGCGCGCCAGCCGCGCGCGCGGAGGCAGCCCGGGCAGCAAGCGCTGGACGACCCGGTCGGCCGTCGCGCGGTAGCCGGTCAGCTTGCCGCCGTAGATCGCGACCAGGCTCGGGCGCGCCTCGTCGTCGACGACCAGGGTCGTCTCACGCGGGCGGTCGAAGGCGCGACCGGTGCCGCGCGGCAGGACGCGGTTTCCGGCCCAGGACGCCAGCACGCGCGCCGAATGGCGCGGGAAGTAGCGCGCGTGCGTCTCGAGCAGGTAGTCGACCTCCGCCTGGAGCGGCACGACGCGCGCCGGGTCGCCCGCGTAGGGCGTCTCCGTCGTGCCGAGCAGCGTGCGTCCCTTCCAGGGGATCGCGAACACCGCGCGCCGGTCGCGCGGCGCCTCGACGTAGTAGATGCCGCGCTCGAGCCGGCCCTCGATCTCGAGGTGCGTCCCGGCCACCAGGTCGACCGCGAAGCCGGGTGGCACGGGGTCGATCCGCGCACGCACGTCCTCGATCCAGGGGCCGGCGGCGTTGACCAGCACGCGAGCCTGCAGCCGGCGCGGCTCGCCGCGCTCCGTCCAGCGGACCGACCAGCCGTCGACGCGCCGCTCGGCGCGCTCGAAGCGCGCGCCGGTGCGCGCCTCGGCCCCCAGGGACGTGGCGCTGCGCACGACCGCGCGCGTCAGCGCGGCGTCGTCGGTCTGGCCGTCGAAGTAGCGGAACACGGCCTCGAGCCCGTCGGTCGCGAGCCCGTCGAGCTGACCCCACTCCGAGGCCGGAAGGCGCGCGAAGAGTGCCTCGCGGCGCAGGCTCCCGAGCAGGGCGTACAGGCCCAGCCCAGCGCGGATCGTGCGCGGGCGTCGTGTGGTCTGGGCGTAGACCGGAATCAGGAACGGCAGCACGCGCACGAGCTTGGGCGCGATGCGCAGCAGGGTCGTGCGCTCGCGCAGCGACTCGCGCACCAGCGCGAGCTGCCCGCTCTCCAGGTAGCGCAGGCCGCCGTGGATCAGCTTGCTGGAGCGGCTCGAGGTGCCGGCCGCGAGCTCGCGCTCCTCGAGCAGCAGCGCCGACAGCCCGGCCGCCGCGGCGGCCTGCAGCACGCCCGCTCCATGGATGCCGCCGCCCACGACGACCAGGTCGCGGCGGTCCGAGGCCGGCTCGGCGCTCACGGCGCGGGCGTCCCCAGTGCCGCGAGCATGGCGCCGATCTCGAAGGTCTCGACGAAGTCGGCGCCGCGCGCGCCGAGCTCGCGCGCCAGGGCCGGGTCGGCCACCTCGTACACCGCGACCCGCGTGCCGGGGTGCGCGATCGATCCGGCCGTCGGGAGCCCATCCAGGTCGACGAACAGGAACTCGGGTGCGATCTCCGCCACGGCGGGGCGCTCGCGCTCCTCCCAGCGGTCGAACACGGCGCCCAACGGCACCGCACAGCTGCGTCGCGCGGCGAGCAGGAACGGCAGGTCGAAGCTGATCAGCGCGAAGCGGCCTGCCAGGCCGTCGAGGTCCGCGAGCACGCGCTCCAGCACGGGCTGTGCGCCGAAGCGCGCGAGCGCGGCGCGCTTGACCTCGACGAAGGCATGCACCCGCGGATGACGCGCGAGCAGCTCCGCGAAGCCTGGCAGGGTCAGGATCGGCTCCGACGCGAACCGTTCCCCGAAGCGTGCGCGCTCGCCACAACCGAGCGCGGCGAGCTCCTGGAGCGTGCGCTCGTGCACGGCGCCCGGGACGCCGCACAGGCGTGTCAGCGTGCGGTCGTGGAACAGCACCGCGTGTCCGTCGGCCGAGAGCTGCACGTCGACCTCGACGTGGCGAGCGCCCACGTCGATCGCGGCGGCGAGCGCCGCCAGCGTGTTCTCCGGGTACCGGGCGGCGTACCCGCGATGCGCGACGAGTTCGGGAACCAAGCGCTGAAGTCCTTCCGCGAGGCCCGGTTATGCCCAGCGCTCGCGGCGGAAGCAACGCGTCGCTCCCGTTGGGGCTCGGCGCTCGGCAGGATCCCGCGCCGCCGTGAGCCCACTTGGAACCAGCGCACGACCGCGCCGCGCGGCGCGGCTCGCGAGCGACCTGCGCGCCGTCTGGGTCGACGGGCTCCTGTGGGCGTTCATGGTCGGGATGGGCGAGCAGTCGATCCCGCCCTTCGCCGTGGCGCTGGGCCTGCCGGGCGCGTGGGCCGGGCTCGTCGCCACCGTTCCCATGGTGATCGGCGCGACGCTCCAGCTCGCGTCGCCGGTCCTGATCCGCCGCCTCCGCTCGCACCGCCGCTGGGTGGTGCTCACGGCCGCGATCCAAGCCCTGACCTTCCTGCCGCTCGCGGCGGCGGCGCTCGCGGGCGCGATGCCCGGCTGGCTGCTCTACGCCGTGGCGGCCGTCTACTGGGGCGCCGGCATCGCCACGAACCCGGCCTGGAGCACCTGGGTCGGCACGCTCGTGCCGGGCGCCGTGCGCACGCGCTACTTCGCGCGCCGCAACCTGTGGATCCACGTCTGCCAGATCGCGGCGCTGGTCTCGGCCGGTTGGATCCTGCTCGTGGGCTCGAGCTGGCAGAACCCGCTGGCGGCCTTCGCGATCGTCTTCGGGTTCGCCTGCGTCGCGCGCCTGCTCTCCGCGCTGTGCCTCGCGGCCCACAGCGAGCCGGACCCGCTGCCGGGCGGCCTGCGCGACGTGCCGGTGCGCGACTTCCTGGCACGTTTCCGGCACGGCGCCGACGGCCGCCTGCTCGTCTACGTGCTCGCCGTGCAGTCCGCCACGTTCGTGGCGGCGCCCTTCTACATGCCGCACATGCTGCGCGAGCTGTCCTTCGACTACGCGCAGGCGCTGGGCCTGGTGGCGGCCGCGGTGGTGGCCAAGGCCGCCGCGCTGCCGCTCCACGGTCGCATCGCCGAGCGCCGCGGCGTCGGAGCGCTGCTGTGGATCGGCGGGCTGGGCGTCGGCCCTTCCGTCGCGCTGTGGCTCGTGCTCGACGACTTCCGCGCGTTGCTCGCGGCCCAGGTCTGCGCGGGCTTCGTGTGGTCGGCTTGGGAGCTCGGCACTTTCTTGTCGTTCTTCCACTCCATTCGCCCGGCCGAGCGCACCAGCGTGCTGACGAAGTACCACTGCGCGCACGCCCTGGCGATCGCCGGCGGATCGGCCGCGGGCGGGGCCCTGTTCGGCGCGGCGGGTGGCGGCACCCGGGGCTTCCTGGCGGTGGCGGCCGCCTCGACCGTGTTGCGCCTCGCGACGCTGCCGCTCTTGGCGCGCGCCGCTCCGCTCTCCGGCGCGCGCGGTCCGGCGGGCGGCGCTCAAGTGGCGCGCCTGCGCCTGCCGACGAGGGCCCGGATCGGGAGGTCCGGACCCGCGTGAAGACATTTCTCCTCTGGCTCTGCGTCAGCGCGGCCTTCCTGGGCCTGTTCGGCGCCTACTCGACCAGCTTCCCGGGCACGAACTCTCCGGGGCGCGGGCTGCCGGCCGAGGGCGAGGAGGTCGCCACACGCCTGCGTCGCCACGTCGAGTCGCTGGCGCTCGACATCGGCGCGCGCGACAAGCCGGGACCGCTCGCGGACGCCGCGGGCTATCTCGAGCGCGAGCTGCGTCGCGCCGGCGTCGACGCCCGCGTGTCGGCCTCCGGCGGCGACGGGGCCGGCACGATCGTGGCGGAAGCATCCGGCACGAAGCACGCCCGCGAGATCGTGATCCTGGCCGCGCACTACGACGGCCCGCGTGGCTCCCCGGCCGCGAACGCCGGCGCCTCGGGCGCGGCCGTGTTGGTCGAGACCGCGCGCAAGCTGGCTGGCGCCCCGACCGAACGCACGCTGCGCTTCGTGCTGTTCCCCGACGGCGCGCGCCGGGCGGGCGGGGAGGGCTCGGCCGCCGCGGCCTACGCCAAGGGCTGCAAGGAGCGCGGCGAAACGATCGTCGCCGTGCTGTACGTCGACTCCGCGGGCTGCTTCGAGGACGCAGGCAAGCCCAGCTACCCGTTCCCGCTCGGGCTCGCGCTGCCGTCCGGCGCGTCGTTCCTGGCGGTCGTCGGCTCGTACCAGGGCCGCGACCTGACCTCGAAGACGGTCGAGGTGCTGCGCGCGGGCACGGGGCTCGCGATCGAGGGTTACGTCGTGCCGAGCTTCGCGCCCGGCACCGGCTTCGCGCCCCACGCGGCCTTCTGGCAGGCGGGCTTCCCGGCCGTGTGCCTCTCGGACACCGGCAGTTGGCGCAGCCGGAACTTCGCCACGCCCAGCGACACGCACGACCGGCTCGACTACGCGCGCATGGCGCGCGTCGTCCAAGGGCTGGTGCGCGCGGCCGGGCAGCTCACGAAGAAGGCGGGGCTCGCGGCCTGATCGGCCGCGGCACCCCGCCCCGCGCTGGACACTCGTCGCGCGGCTAGAGGTTCTGGGCGGCGAACTCCCAGTTGACCAGCTTGTCCAGGAACGTCGTCACGTAGTCCGGACGGCGGTTCTGGTAGTCGAGGTAGTAGGCGTGCTCCCACACGTCGCAGGTGATCAGCGGCTTGGCGGCCCCGGTGAGCGGCGTCTCCGCGTTCGGCGTCTTGACGACCTTGAGCTTGCCGGCGTCGAGCACGAGCCAGGCCCAGCCGCTGCCGAACTGCGTCTTGGCGGCGTCGGCGAACTGCGTCTTGAAGGCCTCGAGCGAGCCGAAGTCGGCCGTGATCCGCTCCAGCAGCTTGCCGGTCGGCGCGCCGCCGCCGTTGGGCCGCAGCGAGTGCCAGAAGAACGTGTGGTTCCAGACCTGCGCGGCGTTGTTGAACACCCCCTGCGCCGCGGGGTCCTTGGCCGTGGCCTTGACGACCTCCTCGAGCGACAGCTTCTCGAAGGGCTTGCCCTTGGCCAGGTTGTTCAAGTTGTCGACGTAGGCCTTGTGGTGCTTGCCGTAGTGGAAGGAGATCGTCTGCGCGCTGACGTGGGGGGCCAGCGCGTCGTCCTTCCAAGGCAGCGGCGGGAGGACGAAGGGGCCGGTCGCGGCGGCCGTCGCGGGGACTTGGATGTTCTGGCTCATGGCGGCATCGTGGATCGTGGTCGTGGGACGGCGGAACGGGAGGCCTTACTATGGTCGACGCCGGGTCCGAGGGTCCATCGGGGCGCGTCGGAAAACCAGCGCTCGAACCGCACACGACCTTGGACGCACCGACTGCCCCCGAGACCACCGCCGCCGGCGGCGCGCGACCGTGCGCGCTCGTCGTCGAGGGGCTTTCCAAGGAGTACGAAGGCCAGCGCGCCGTGACCGACCTGTCGTTCCAGGTCGCAGCGGGCGAGATCCTGGGCCTCGTCGGCCCCAACGGCGCGGGCAAGACCACGACGTTGCGCTCGATCGTCGGTGTCCTGCCGCTGCAGGCCGGGCGGGTCGTGGTGTGCGGCCGGGACCTGGCGCGCGAGGAGGTCGCGGCCAAGTCACGCCTGGCGTGGATCACGGACGATCCGCAGCCGTTCGACACGCTCACGGTGCTGGAGCACCTGCGCTTCTCGGCCGCGCTGTACGGCGTGCGCGATTGGGAGCCGCGTGCCGAGGAGCTGCTGCGCCGCTTCGAGCTCTCCGAGAAGCGCGACGCGCTGGGCGGCGAGCTGTCGCGCGGCATGCGGCAGAAGCTGGCCTTCTGCACGGCCTGGATCCACGAGCCGGGCTTGGTGCTCATGGACGAGCCGCTCTCGGGGCTCGACCCGCGCGCGATCCGCTCGGCGAAGGACGAGATCCGGCGGCTGGCGCGCGCGGGCACGGCCGTGGTGCTGTCCTCGCACCAGCTCGAGCTCATCCAGGAGCTCGCCGACCGCATCCTGATCCTCGATCGCGGCACGAAGCGCTTCGAAGGCACGCTGCAGGAAGCGCGCGCCACGCTGGCTCTGGGCGAGGACCAGGACCTGGAGGACATCTTCCTGTTCGCCACGGATCCCGGTCTCGCGGCGCGGCGCGCGAGCGAGCCCGTCGAGGGCGGCTGATCCCCCCGTGTTCGGTCACCCGGCGCTGCGACTGCTCTTCTGGCTCAAGCTCAAGGGCGGGCTGCGCCTCCAGGCGCGCAAGCTGCGGCGACCCGCGGCCTGGATCTTCCTGCTGCTCGGGCTGGGCCTGGTCCTGGGCTGGGTCGCGCTGCTCGTGTTCGGGCGCGACGTGGCGCCGGCGCCGGCCGCCTCGGAGGCCCTGCTGCGCCTGGGCGTCGACGCGGGCCTCGCGGTGCTCTTGCTCCTGACCCTGTTCGGAGCCTTCCAATTCCGCGGCCTGTACCTGCCGAAGGACGAGATCGAGCTGGCCTTCAGCGCGCCCATCGAGCGCGCCGCGCTCGTGCGCTACCGCTTGGGCACGAACCTCGTGCGCTCGCTGTTCGCCGCGCTCCTGTTCGGCTTCCTCGCTGCGCGCCGCATGCCCGTTCCGGCCTTCGGTTTCGCCGGGACGTTCCTGGTCATGATGACCGTGCCCGTCGTCGGCCAGGGCACGGCGTTGCTCTTGGGCGAGGGCGAGAACCGCGCGGGGCAGCTCCTGCGCAGGGCCCCGCTGCGGCTCATCTCCGGCGTGCTCGGCGCGCTGTTCGGCCTGACGGTCGTGCTGCTGTTCTTCGCCGAGGGCTTCGATGTCTCGGGCGCGGTCGGCGGCGACGACGGCTTCCTGGCCGGGCTGGCCCGCAATCCCTGGGTGCGCGCGCTGCTCTTGCCGGTCGCGCCCTGGGGGCGCGCGATCACGGCCGCCAGCGCGGCCGAGTTCCTGCCCTGGTTCGCGGCCGGCGTGGGCGCCTGGATCGTGCTCCACGAGCTCGTGGTGCGCGCGCGCATCGACTACCGCGAGCTCTCGCTGGCCACCTCGGCCGAGGTGGCCAAGCGCATCGGGCAAGCACGCCGCGGCGGCTCGCCGGCCTTGCGCGGCGCGGCGCTCGGGCCCACGAAGACTGGGGGTGCGCCGTGGTTCCTCGGACGCGGCGCGTTCGGCGCGATCGCCTGGCTCGAGACCACTTCGATGCTGCGTCGGGCGCGTGGCACGCTGCTGGTGTCCGTCCTGATCGTGGCCTTCGTGGTCTTCATGTCGCGTGGGCTCGGCGGCCAGCTCGACAGCGACGAGGACGTGCGCCAGTCGCTGATCCTCGGATCGGTGCTGATCTCCGTCCTGGGCACGGCCTACCTGTGCGCCGGGCTCAAGTTCGACTTCCGCGGGCGTCTGGAGCACATGGACCTCGTGCGCGTCTGGCCGCTCGCGCCCTGGAAGGTCTTCCTGGCCACGATCCTGCCGGAGGTCGTGTTCGTCGCCGGGCTCCTGTCCGCCGCGGTGCTGGCCCGCGCCGCCTGGATCGGCGCCTTCCATCCGTTCGTCGCGGCGGTCGTGCTGTTCCAGCCGCTCGTGGCCTTCACCTGGGTGGCCTTGGACAACGCCGTCTTCCTGCGTGCGCCGGTGCGCTACGTGCCGGGGCAGGAGAGCGCACTGCAGAACATCGGCCGCTCGATGGTGCTCATGCTGCTGCGCGGCGTGGTGCTGCTGGCTTCCATGGCCACGGGGCTCTTGCCCGGCCTGCTGACCTGGCTCGGCCTGGAGCACGTGCTGGGCGCGTCGCGCGCGGCAGCCACGGCCGCGGGCCTGGCCGTGGCGTGGCTCGGCGTGCTGGCCGTCGACGGGGCGCTGGTGTGGATCGGCGGGCGGATGCTGGCGCGCTTCGACGTGGCGCGGGACCGCGGCGTGTGAAGCCGGACGCGAGGCGCCCGGGAGCGGCGCCCTGGATCAGGCTCCGCGCAGCGCGGCCGCCAGGTGCGGCGCCAAGCGGGCGCGCGTGCCGTCGTTGTGCCAACCGACGAATCCCACCGGCGTCGTGACGTCGAGCGGGAAGTCCAGCTCACCGCCGCGCACGTCCGTCACGACGCAGCCCGCCTCGCGCGCGACCAGGATCGCCCCCGCGACGTCGTAGGGCTTGCCGGTCTGCGTCGGGCTCCCGCGCTCGGCGGCGAGCGCCGCGCGCAGGTCGACGATCGCGCGGTACGTGCCCAGCGCCAGCAGCGCGAGCTGGCCGCCGCTGCTGATGTACTGGTCGTCCCAGCAGGTCGTCGCCTGCGCGCCCGCGTGGCGCTCGAGGCGCGCGAAGAAGTCCGCCTCGACGCGCGCGATCGCCGGACGCAGGTCGGGTGCGTAGCGGAAGAACGGGAAGTAGCCCCGGTCGGCGCGCGCGTCGTCGTCGGCCTGCAGCGCCTCGTCCGAGAGCACCGCGCCGTCGGCCAGACGCAGCGTGCGGCGGCGCGCGCCGCGGCCCGCGGCCGCGCGCAGCTCGCGCGCCAGCGCGCCACGCGAGTCGGGGATCTCGGACACGATGCCCAGCGCGACGTCGCGCTGGCGGGGCGCGGACGCGGCGGGCGCGCAGGCGGCGATCACGGTCCACGCCGAGCGCAGATCCGCCATGAGGTGGCGCGTGCCGTCGATCGGGTCGACGACCAACCGCGGACCGCCGTGGTCGAAACCCTGGAGCGCGCGCACGCCGCCCTGACCGTCGGGGCCGGCGTGGCGCCAGCCCGCGTCCTCGGTCAGCAGCGAGAGCGGCTGTGCGCGCGCGGTCTCCTCCAGCCAGGCGCTCAGCACCGCCTCGGTGGGCACGTCGATCCCGTAGGTCACGTCCCCGGCACCGAGCTCGTGCGCGCGCTGCAGCTCGCCCAGGCTCCCGGAGCCGAGGGCCGCGCTCAACGCGCAGCGCGCCGCGGCGCGGATCCGGGCCGCGAGCTCCTGGAGGCGCGGAGTCCAACGCTCGTCGAGGGCCAGGGGAGCGGCGGTCGAGAGGTGCGTCATGCGGGCGTCCTCGCGCGGTGCAAATGCGCGCCTGCGAGCCTACACTTCGCGCCCTTCGACCCCGAGCCCGGCCCCAGCGAACACCATGAGCGCAGTCCGCGAAGTCGTCATCATCGGATCCGGCCCGGCCGGCTACACGGCCGCCATCTACGCTGCGCGCGCCAACCTGCGCCCGCTCCTGTTCCAGGGCCTGCAGCCCGGCGGCCAGCTCACGATCACCTCGGACGTCGAGAACTACCCGGGCTATCCCGAGGGCGTGCTGGGCCCCAAGATGATGGAGGATCTCCAGAAGCAGGCCGAGCGCTTCGGGACGGAGGTGCGCTTCGAGCAAGTCGTCGCAATCGACCTGTCGCGGCGGCCGTTCACGCTGAAGACGGACTTCGACAGCGTGCAGGCGCGCGCGGTGATCGTCGCCACCGGCGCCTCGGCCAAGCTGCTCGGCCTGCCGGCCGAGAGCGAGCTCATGGGCCACGGCGTGTCGGCCTGCGCCACCTGCGACGGGGCCTTCTTCAAGCAGAAGCACGTGCTGGTGGTCGGCGGGGGCGACACGGCCATGGAGGAGGCCAACTTCCTCACCCGGCACGCGGCCAAGGTCACGGTCGTGCACCGGCGGGAGGACTTCCGCGCCAGCAAGATCATGCTCGACCGCGCGCGCGCCAACCCCAAGGTCGAGTGGCTCTTGAACAAGGCCGTCGTCGACGTGCTGCCGTTCGCGGACAAGAAGAAGGTGCGCGCAGTCGTGCTCGAGGACACGCGCACCAAGGAGCGCATGGAGCAGGCCTGCGACGGCGTCTTCATCGCCATCGGCCACCAGCCGAACTCGTCGATCTTCGCCGGCCAGCTCGACCTGGACGAGACCGGCTACATCCGCGTCCGTCCGGGCAGCACGGTCACGAACGTCGCGGGCGTCTTCGCTTGCGGCGACGTGCAGGACAAGGTCTATCGCCAGGCCGTGACCGCCGCCGGTTCCGGCTGCATGGCCGCGATCGACGCCGAGCGGTGGCTCGAAGCCCAGGGCGGACACTGAGGAGACCGAGCCGCGCGAGCCCGTCCAGCGTGCGCGGCGATCGGCCGGGCTCGCTCCCGTTCAGCGCGCGCGCAGCGCCGCGAGCACGTGCGCGTGGAGCAGCCCATTCGAGCCGACCGCGGCGCCGGTCTCGATCGACCGCGTCCCGTCCCAGGCGCTGAAGCGCCCCCCAGCCTCCTCGAGCAGCACGGCGAAGGGCGCCAGGTCCCAGGTCTGGACGCCGGCCTCGAGCCAGCATTCGGCGCGCCCGTCGAGCACCAGCGCGGGCGCGGCCGGGTCGCCGAAGCTGCGGGTCGACGCGCTGGAGGTGATCAGGGCCGCGACGGCCGGCCCCTCCGGCAGCGCCAGCATGCGGCGCAGCTCGCCGAGCGACAGCGTCGCGTCCTTCCACGCGGCGATGCGCGACACCGCGAGCCGGGTGCCGTCGCGGTACGCGCCCAGCCCGCGCGCACCCCAGTAGTGCTTCCCGAGCGCGGGCAGCGCGAAAGCACCCGCGACCACCTGCCCTTCGTGCTCCAGCGCCACGAGCGGGCCCCAGAACGTCCCGCCGCGCGCGAAGCCGCGCGTGCCGTCGAGCGGGTCCACGATCCAGCGCGTGCGCGCGCTGCCGGCGTGCGCGCCGGTTTCCTCGGCCAGGATGGCGTGAGCGGGGAACTCGGCGCGGATCAAGGTCAGGATCGCAGCCTCGGCCGCGCGATCGGCCGCGGTGACCGGCGAGTCGTCGGACTTCGTCTCGACGGTCACGCCGCGCTCGAAGTAGGGCAAGGAGACGCGCGCCGCGGCTGCGACGGCGCGGCGCGCGACGTCGAGCGCGTGGGGGAGATCGAGCTCGCTCATGCGGGCGCGAGCCTAGGCGCGCAGTGCGCGAGGCGCCAGCGCCGGAGGCTCACGACGCCCGCCGGGCGCGCCGGTCGTTCGAGGCTCTGTGGGCCTCGCTCCGGCCGCGGCGCCGGGCGCCTCAGCCGCCCCAGACCACGGCCACGCCGTTCGTGGTGTTGAACGTCGCGCTGGTGCAGAAGTCGGCCGGGTTGCGGTACCAGACCTGGACGACGCGCGCGCCGCCGCCGCCTTGGATCAGGCCCGCGCTCGACACGCTGGGGTCACCCGGGATGCCGGCGCCGAAGGCCACGGACCCGGCCGACGCCGCGCGGGTGGCGAGGCGCAGGACCGTGCCGGACGCGCAGCGCAGCCCATCGCCGAAGACGACGCCCAGCCCGCCGCCCGCGGACGCGTCACCCTGGAAGAACAACGCGGTCGTCACGGCGGGCAGGCCGTCCGCCGCCAGGGTCAGCGTGTCGGCCGCCACGCTCGCGGTCCCGAACGCGCGCAGCCGCGCTCCCAGCGGGTTCTGCGAGTGAGCGCAACCGCGCCCGGTCGCGCCGCTGTTCGCGCACGGGCAAGCCGTGCCCGAGCCGTCGCCGCTGCAGAGCGTGGAACCGAGCTCCTCGCAGGTCGTCCGCACGATCTCGAAGGCGTCGAAGCCGCCCTCGACGACGTTGCCCGGGCTGACGTCCGTGACGGCGATGCGCACCCGCACCGTGCTCGTCGCGCCGACCTCGACGCCGATCGCCAGCTCGTCCGCGCGCCAGGTCGTGGCGGGCGTCGTGAGCGTGCGCAGCGTCGTCCAGTTCGTCCCCGCAGCGTTCGTCGCCACCTGGACCTGCAGCGAGTCCCCGGACCCCAGCGAGCCCGTGCTGCCGAGCCACGCCTGGTAGCGGATGCGCGCGCCGCCCGTGAGGTCGAACGCGGGCGAGGTCAAGAAGGCCGTCCCACCGTCGACGTCGGAGTCTCCGGCCGTGTTGCCCGTGACCCAGCACGACCCGGAGCCGTCGGCGTCGGTCGGCGGATCGCCGCGCCCGCCGTTCACCGGCACGCCGCGTTGCCAGTTGCCGGCCGTGAGCCCCGCACCCGCGCTGGCGATCCAACCTTGGTCGGTCTCGAAGTCGTCGCGGACCAGCACCTGCGCCGAGGCCACTTCGAAGGCGTAGGCGGCGGCCGGCGCGCCGGGCGGGCTGGTCACCAGGCCGCACCCACCGGACTGCGCTGCGAAGAAGAACTGCGGCGCATCGCCGCACTCGAACGGGGGCAGCCAGCCCTCGTGGAGACCGCCGCCGAGGTCGGCGAGCGGCACGGACGCGAACGCTCCGCCGGCGGCAGCGCGGAAGCGGAGCTCGGCGCTGCCGACGACGATCGCGGCCGACGCGCGCATCCGCAGGCGGACCGGCACGCCGGCTGGGACGCGCACGGGCAGCGGCCCCTCGGCCTCGATGCCCGCGCGACACACGCCGAGCGGGGAGGCCAGCGCGCTCTGCAGCGCCGCCAGCGTCGAAGCCGTGCCGTTGTTGCCCGTGCCCGCGGTCGAGCTGCACCCGCCGTGCGTGTGGATGCCGATCGCGGTGCCGGTCGGCTCGTGGAGGATCGGCGAGCCGGAGTTGCCACCGGTGGTGTCCGTGGCGTAGTTCAGCGCGTTCCCGCTGGCGCTGTTCCAAGGGCCGCTGTGCGTCTGCTGGACCTGGTTCGACGTCGAGGGCGTGCTGTCCGTGCCGTAGCCCGTGATGCGGATCGAGTCACCGGCCGCGAACGGCGGCGGCGCCGCGAGCACGTAGGTCTGGCCCTGCGCCTGGAACGGCGTGAGCCCGGTCGTCGAGTTCGGGAAGACCCCGAAGTAGGCCCAGTCGTTGCCGATGCCCTGACCGCCGTTCGTCTGCTTGCTGGCGAGATCGATCGCGTACTGGTCGCTCGGCGGCGGGTGCTGGAGCGAGCCGCTCGCGGTCGAGGGCGGCACGTTGAACTGCGCGACCTGCAGGCTGGTCCCGGCGCAGTGACCGGCCGAGAGGAAGCACTTCGCGCAGTCGTCGATGAGCCACGCGGTGCAGCCCACGGGCACGACGCGCGCCGCGCGCGGGTCGTTCGAGAGCACGCGGTCGTCGGTGGCGCCGCAGATCGTCTCCTCGCCGGGGATGGCCAGGCCGGCGTGCACGTGCGTCAGTCGCACGCGGCTCGGGCCCGCGCCGGGCGGCGCGACGAGCTCCACGAGCACGGCGCCGCCGTTGAAGTAGGCGCTGGTGTGGCCCCACTGCGCGCTCGTGCGCGCGTCGAGGAGCTGCACGCCCAGATCGAGGAGCGACGTCAGCCGCAGCCGCGTGGCGGCGCCCGAGAGCGGATCCCCGTCGAGCTCGACCTGGCCGAAGTGGAGCCGCACCCAGGGCGCGGCGGGCACGTCCGCCACGAACCAGGCCGTGACGGCCTCCGTGGCTGTGGGGTTCGTGACCCAGCCGGTGTCCTGGCCGAGGTCGACGTCGATGCCGTGGAGGGCGGCGGTCTGCGCGCAGAGGGTCGGGGCCAGGGCCGCGAGGAGGCAGGTGCCGGCGAGAACGGATCGGAGCACGGGGTCGGCGCTTTCTCTGGGGGGACGCGAGCGAGGGTCCAATCTACCCGTCGAACGGCCCGCCGGGGGCCGGCGGGGGCGGATCCGTCGCGTGCTATCGTCCCGCGCGTGACCGCTCCCCGCGCGCCGGACGCGCTCCCGCCGGAGCTCCTCGTGGTGCGCTTGGGCGCGATCGGGGACGTCGTGAACGCGCTGACCTTGGCCAGCGCGCTCCGCGCGTGGCGGCCCGAGCTGCGCGTCGGCTGGGCGGTGCACGAGCTCGCCGCGCCGCTCGTCGTCGGCCACCCGGACGTCGCCCGCGTCCACGTCTGGCGTCGCGGGCACGGGCTGGCCGGGTTCCGCGCGGTCGTGCGCGAGATCCGCGCCGCGCGCTACGAGCTGGCGCTCGACGTCCAGCGCCTGGCGAAGAGCTCGATCCTGGCGCGGCTCTCGGGCGCGCGGCGCGTCGTGGGCTTCGACCGCGCGCGCTGCAAGGAGTCGAGCTGGCTGTGGACCACGGAACGGATCGCGCCGGGGCCGCGCTCCGAGCACATGGTCGAGCAGTACCTGTCCTTCGCGCGGCACTTGGGCGCGCCGGCGCCGCGCGCGATCCATCGGCTGCCGTCCACGCCCGAGGCCGAGGCGCGCGCCGCGCAGCTCGTCGCGCGCCTGGGCGGCGCGCCGGTCGTGATCGGCATCGGCGCCAGCAAGCCCGTGAAACGCTGGCCGCCGGAGCGCTACGGCGCGCTGGCGCGCGCGCTGGTCAGGACGGCGGGCGTTCCGGTGTGCTTCGTGGGCGGCCCCGGCGATCGCGCCGACGCGCAGGTCGCGCGGGCCACGGCGGGTCCCGAGGTCCACGACCTCGTGGGCACGACGACGCTCGTCGAGCTCGCCGCGCTGCTGCGCCGCGCGCGCCTGTTCCTCGGTGGCGACACGGGCCCCATGCACCTCGCGGTGGCGAGCGGCTCGCGCGTCGTCTGTCTGTTCGGCCCCGGCGACCCGCGCCGCACGGGACCCTACGGCGCGGGCCACCGCCTCGTGCGCGTCGTGCCGCGCGGCGCGGACCCGCTCGGCATCGCCAGGGCGCGCATCGAGGACATCGACGTCGAGCTCGCGCTGGCGGAAGCGCGCGCGGCGCTCGGAGCATGAACCGCGCGACGGCCGAGCGCCGGCAGGTGTGGATCTACGTCGGAGCGATCCTGGCGGGTCTGGCCACGCACGTGCTGTGGCCTGGGCTGGCTCCGGGCGCCGCCGCGTGCCTGTGGCCCGTGCTCGGCGTGCTGCTCTACGCGACACTCGTGCAGGTTCCGCTGCTCCACGTCCGGCAAGCCTTCGTCGACCTGCGCTTCCTCGTGGCGATCAGCCTGGGGAACTTCGTGCTCGTGCCGCTGTGCGTGTGGGCAGTCCTCTCCTGGTTGCCCGTGGACCCAGCGCTGCGCCTGGGCGTCGCCCTCGTCCTCCTCGTGCCCTGCACGGACTGGTTCCTGACGTTCACCCACCTGGGCGGTGGCGACACCGCGCGGGCGATCGCCGTGGCGCCGCTGCTGCTCGCCGCGCAAGTGCTGCTCTTGCCGGTCTACCTGGGCTGGATGCTGCCGGGGCCGAGCGCCGAGCTCGCCGAGCAGGCCGGCGCGATCCTGCCCAGCGCGACGTTGCTGCTCGGAGTGCCGCTCGTCCTGGCCTTCGCGACCGAGCGCTGGATCGAGGCCGCGCCGCGCCGCGCGCCCTGGCGCGTTCGCTTGGGCGCCGCTTGCATCCCGAGCCTGACGCTCGTGGTCTTCCTGATCGCGCTCTCGCAGGCCGGTGTCGTGCGCGAGGCGCGCGGCGTGCTGCTGGGCGTCACGCCGCTGTTCGCGGGCTACCTCGTCGTCGCGGCACTCCTGGCGCGCGGCCTCGCGACGGCGTGCGGGCTCGACGCGGCGCGCGGACGCGCGCTGGCCTACAGCTTGGGGACGCGCAACTCGTTCGTCGTGTTGCCGCTCGCGCTGTCCTTGCCGGCGGGGTTCGAGGTCGCCGTCGTGGTCGTCGTGTACCAGTCCGTGGTCGAGCTGTGCGGGATGGCCCTGTACCTCGCGATCCTCGGGAAGCTCGTGTTCCCCGAGGCGCGCGTGCGCTGAGCAGGCCGCTGGCACTCCCGGCGCCGCGCGCGGCTTCCGCTGCACGAGTGCCGCAGCGCCGGTCCCTCGCCATCACTCGCGGTCGTCGCCGCTCAGGATCCACCCGGCCCAGTCGCGCACGGGATGCCCGGCCGCCGCGAGCGACTGCTTGGCCTGCCACAGCGCCTCGGCGGTCGGGAGCCCGCGCTGCCACAGACCTTCGTAGAAGCGCACGAAGAGCGCGCGCGTGGCGTCGTCGTCGACCTTCCACAGGCTGGTGATCGCGCGGCGCACGCCCGCCGCGTGGAGCGCGCCTTGCAGCGACTGGAGGCCCTGGCCCGCGCGGCGCAGGCCGACGTTCGTCTCGCAGGCCGACAGCACCGCGAGTTCGCAGGTCGTCAGGTCGAAGCCCGCCAGTTCCTCCGCCGTCAGGATCCCGGGCACGCGACCCAGCGCGTCGCGGCCATGGTTGGCCCCCGACAGCGCGAGCCCGCACAGGAGCTCCGGCGCGTACCCCGTGAACGTCTCGCGCCCCGTGGCGAGTGTCGCCCGCGCGGCCGCCGCCGCCAGCTCGTCGAGTTCCGAGAGCTGCTCCTCGCGTGCGAACCAGCCATGGGTCGCCAGGTGCAGCCAGCGCGCACGGGATGCAGCCTCGAACAGCGCCGACTTCGTGCCGGCCAGGCCCCGGTACTCCAGCACACGCTCGGGGAAGGCCTGGGCGTGGAGCGCCGCGACCGCGGCGGCCTCAGCGAGGGTGCCCGGCAGGGGCACGAACATGGAGTTCGCTGCCGTCGATCGATCGCGCCCGTCCGAGTGTGGGGGAGCACCGTAGTCCAGGCCGCCCACCACGACGAGCGTCTCACCTTGCAGTGGCGGCTCCGAGGGCTCGAGCAGAGCGCCCAGGTGGCTCTCGTGACGGATCGCGAGCGCCTGCCCGATGAACGCTCCTTGGTACGGCAGCGCGTCGAGCGGCAGCAGATGGAGCGCTCCGTCCAGGACGACGTGAAGCGTGCTCACGTTCCCGACCGCGGCCAGGACCGGATCCACGAGGCGCTCGCGCAAGCCCGCGCCCAACGCCTCGAGCCGGCCGGTGTCCGCCGTGGTCGCGGCGGCCAGGCCACGGCCAGCGAGGGGCTGTCCGAGCGCGACGCGCCAAGCCTCGATGTCCGCCTCCAGGACGGGCAATTCGCCCAGATCGAGTCCGGACACATGGCCGTCGTGGCGGATCACGTACGCGAGCAGCAGGCTCTGGCTCGCGCCCCCAGGCGCCGAGGTCTTGGGCAGCGCCAGGAACGTGACAGCCGCGCTGCCGGGTTCCAGCCGCCGCGCGACGGCAGCGGGCTCCACGGCCGGCGCGTCCGCGCCGAGGGCGCTCAGCGCGAAGCGCAGGCGCCTGTCCGCGGCGTCACGGGCCTCGGCGACCGCGCGCAGGTCGGCTTGCCAGGCGGCGAGATCGGCGTCCCCATCGGGCACCGCGGCCGAGAGCTCGGCGAGACGTTGGCGCGCGTCCGACATCGCCTGTCGATCAGCTTCGAGTTCGGGTTGCGCGGCGACGCGGCGCGCGAAGCGCGCGCTGGCCGTCGAGACGAGCCGCAACTCCTCCAGCGTGGCGCACGCGGCCGCGTCGAGCTGGCCCGCGGGATCCGTGGCGCGCTGGATGAGTAGCGCCCGAAAACACAGCGCCAGCGTGGCCCGTGCCTGCTCGCGCGCCGCGCGCGGAGACTCGGTACCCAGCAGGCGCGCGCGCGCACGCAGACCGTCGAACGCGCGCGCCAGCACCTCGCGAGCACTCGTGGCATCACCCACCTCGGCGTGCGCACGCGCCAGGTTGACCTCCATCGCGAGGCGCTCGGGATGGTCGGCAGGAAGCGCTCGTTCCCAGTCGTCGCTCGCCACGCGGAGCTCGGCGAGCGCGCGCGCGGCATCACCCAGCTCCAAGTACGCCGCAGCCAGGTTCGCGCGGGCGCGCAACACCAAAGGGTGGCCCGCCGGGAGCCGGCCCGTGCGAGCCTCGAGGACCCCGGTCGAGATCTCGAGCACGCGCGCGAAGTCACCTCGATCGTGGAGCACCGCCGCCAGGGACTCGCGGGCGAGGAGGACGTGCGGATGGTCCGGGGGAAGCTGCCGCTCGCGTGCCTCGAGCACGTGCGTCATGAGCTCGAGCGCCTCCTCCGAGTCGCCGAGCGCCAGGCGTGCCAGCGCCAAGTTCTGCCGGGCCGTCAGCACGTCGAGATGATCCGCCGGCAGGACCTGCTCGCGCACGGTGAGGACCTCCTCCATCAGGGCCACGGCCCCCTGCCAGTCGCCCAGGTCGGAGCGCAAGGCCGACACGTTGAGCAGCGTGGTCATGAGCTCGGGATGATCCGGTGGCAGCGTCGCCCGTCGCACGCGGAGCAGTTCCTCCTCGATGGCACGCGCCCCTTCCAGGTCGCCAAGCGCCCCACGTGCCAGCCCGACGTTCATGCGGCTGTCCAGGAGATCCGGATGCTCCGGAGGGAGCGACGCGATCCGGCTCTCGAGTGCGGTCTCGAACTGCAGCAGGGCGCCGGCGTGGTCGCCCAATTCGAGGAGCGACTTGCCCAGGGCGCTGCGCGCGGCGGCCACCTCGGGATGCCCGGGCGGCGCGCGCTGGAGCCACGCGGCCAGGATCTCGGCTTGGGCGCCGCGGGCAGCGGTGAAGTCCCCGAGGTCCGTGAGGGTCAGCGTGGCATTCAGCCGCGCGCGCAACGTCTCGGGGGCCGCGGGGCCCAGCGCGCGGGTCAGCGCTGCGACGACCTCCTCGTCCAGCGCGAGCGCGCGCTCGAGGTCGCCAAGCTCGGACGAGACCGTGGCCAGGTTGCCGAGCGCCTGCACGCGCACGAGGTGATCCCCGAGCGCCTCGGCGGCCGGATCGGCCAAGGCTTCCTCGAGCAGCGAGGCCGCGCCGCGCAGGTCACCCAGCTCGCGCCGCGCGATCGCGACGTTCGTGCGAGCGCGCAGCAGCACGGCGGCGTCGGCGGACGGGCTGCGCTCGCGCGCGGCCAGGACCTCCTCGAACGCGGCCAGGGCTTGCGGCGCGTTCCCGAGCTCGAAGTGCGCGCCCGCCACGCGTTCGCGCGCCACGAGCACTCGCTCGTCCTCGGGTGGGAGCTCGGCGGTGAGCAGGTCCAAGGTCACTTGCCACAGGGCCGCGTACTCCTCGCTGCAGTGGAGCTCCTCGGCCAGCTCGGCCAGGGCGTGCACCGCCTCGAGGCGCACGGACTCGCCCGCGGCGAGCGCCGCCTGCACCAGGGCCAGCTCGGCCGCCAGCCGCGCGCGGGCCCCTGCGTGGTCTCCCGCCGCGTGGGAGGCCCGGATCGCAGCGAGACGCTCGGGCGCGGGATCGGCGGCGGCGAGCTCGGCGGGCGCGGGATCGGCGGGCGCGGGATCGGCGGGCGCGGGATCGGCGCGTTCGGCCGCGGGTCCCGCGCAACCGGGGCAGCAGAGCGCTGTGGCGAGCAGGGCGAGATCGAGCGTGCGCATCGGAACGGGCCCCGGTGGGAACGAGGAGCAGCCCGCCGGAACGCGGGCCAACCGCGCCTCCAGCATGGCCGCGGAGGCAGGGGGACGCCAGAATCCCGACATGCAACCGGGAGCCAGCGCGCGCCGCTTCGAGGGTCGCCACGTCGCCGTGACCGGCGCGGGCACCGGGATCGGCCGCGCGATCGCCCTGCGGCTCGCATCCGAGGGCGCGGTCCAGTCGTTCTTCGCGCGCGACGCGCGGCGCATCGAGGAGGTCGCGGCCGAGATCCGGGCGCGCGGCGGCCGCGCGCAGGCCTTCGGCTGCGACGTGCGCGAGCGGCGCGCGGTGGATCGGGCCTTCGACGCGGCG
>JAEUHZ010000005.1 GCA_016795205.1 Planctomycetota bacterium
TCGGCACGAACGACCCCCAGGACACCTACGGCTCCGACGTCGTGATCATGACGGCCGGCCTCCCGCGCAAGCCCGGGATGAGCCGCAGCGACCTGCTCGAGACGAACGCCAAGATCATCGCCACCGTCGCCGACTACGTGCGCCTGGGCTCGCCCGACGCGCACGTCATCGTGGTCACGAACCCGCTCGACTCCATGGTGACGCTGATGCGCGCCCGCACCGGGTTCCCCGGCGCGCGCGTGACCGGCATGGCTGGCGTGCTCGACAGCGCGCGCTTCTCCTGGTTCATCGCCGAGGCCGCGCGCGCCAACGTGGTCGATGTGCGGGCCATGGTGCTGGGCGCGCACGGCGACTCGATGGTCCCGGTCCCGGGCTACTGCACCGTGAACGGCGTGCAGCTCGCGGACCTCGTCGAGAAGGCCAAGATCGACGCGATGGTGACGCGCACGAAGAACGGCGGCGCGGAGATCGTGAACCTCTTGAAGTCCGGCAGCGCCTACTACGCTCCGGCCAGCTCGTCGGTCGCCATGGCCAAGTCGATCCTCAACGACGAGAAGCGGATGCTGCCGTGCGCGTGCTTCCTGAACGGGCAGTACGGCTTCGAGGGGATCTACATGGGCGTGCCGGCGATCCTCGGCAAGGACGGCGTGGAGCGCATCGTGGAGATCCCGCTCGGCCTCGAGGCGCGCGCGCAGATGCACAAGACCGCCGGCGCGATCCTGGCGGACGTGCAGGTCCTGCGCGACAAGCGGCTGATGTGAGCGCGGGATCCGCGGGGCACCTGACGACGGGCGCTGCCCCGTCGTGGGGTGGCGCGACGGTGGCCTGACCGCGGGTTCAGCGCGTGAGCACCGGCAAGTACTCGCGCCAGGGACCAACCTCGCTCTCGTACCGCTTGGCCAGCACGCGCGCGACCTGGGCCAGGTGCCCCAAGTCGTGGACGACCCAGGTCGCGAGCAGGTTCTGCAGCGTGACCTCGCCCAGGGCCGGGTGGAGCCCGCGCAGGCCCAGGTCGCGAGCCGTGAGGCGCTCCGCGTGCAGGGCTTCGAGCGAGGCGCGGCGCAGCCCCGCGAACTCGTCGAGCAACTGCGCCAGCGACTTGCCCACGCTGTCCCGGTCCTGCGCGTAGCGGTCGAAGGGGTCGAAGGCGCGGCGCGTGCCGTGCTCGCGGATGCGGCGCAGGCGCGGGATCCAGTCAGCCTGCTCGCCGTGGATCAGGTGGCCGACCACGTCGAACGCGGACCAGGTCCGGGGCCCCTCGGCGCAGGTGGTCCAGCCCTCGGGCAAGCCGGCGAGCAGCCCGCGCAGCACGGCTGGCGTGCGCTCCAGGATCGTGATCGAGTCGGGGACGGAGAACGTGTTCATGTGTGCACGGTAGCGTCCGCTTGCGGCGGGGCCGGGCGCTAGACTCCGGGGCTTCGAACCGCAGCCCGAGGCCCACCGCGCCGATCCCGATGCCGACCCACCGCACCGAATCCGATTCCTTCGGCCCGATCCAGGTCCCGTCCGACGCCCTGTGGGGCGCGCAGACCCAACGCAGCGCGGAGAACTTCAAGATCGGCGGGCACCGCTTCACGCGGCCCATGATCCGCGCGCTGGGCATCGTCAAGAAGTCCGCGGCGCTGGCGAACATCGAGCTCGGCGACCTGGGCATGCTGGGCAAGCGCGAGCAAAAGGCGCTGCTCCAGGCCTGCGACGAGGTCATCGCGGGCCAGCTCGACGCGCACTTCCCGCTGGTCGTGTGGCAGACCGGCTCGGGCACGCAGACGAACATGAACGCGAACGAGGTCATCTCGAACCGCGCGATCCAGCTCCTCGGCGGCCAGGTCGGGTCGAAGCAGCCGGTCCATCCGAACGACCACGTGAACCGCGCGCAGTCCTCGAACGACGCCTTCCCGACCGCGATGCACATCGCGGCGGCGGAGGAGGTGCAGCACCGGCTGCTGCCGGCGCTGGACGCGCTGGAGGCGGCGCTCTTCGCCAAGGCCAAGGCCTGGAAGCAAGTCGTCAAGATCGGGCGCACGCACCTGCAGGACGCGACGCCGCTCACGGTGGGGCAGGAGTTCTCCGGCTACGTGCAGCAACTGAAGGACGCGCGGCGCGCGCTGGGTTTCGCGCAGAAGGGGCTGTACGAGCTCGCGCTGGGTGGCACGGCGGTCGGCACGGGCCTGAACACGCACCCCAAGTACGCCAAGCTCGTGGCGCAGAAGGTCGCGGGCGAGACCGGATTGCCGTTCGTCACGGCGCCCAACAAGTTCTCGGGGCTCGCGGGGCACGACGCGCTCGTGTTCCTCTCGGGCGCGCTCAAGGTCGCGGCGGTCGCGCTGATGAAGATCGCGAACGACGTGCGCTGGCTGGGATCCGGGCCGCGCTGCGGCATCGGCGAGCTCAAGCTGCCGCAGAACGAGCCGGGCAGCTCGATCATGCCGGGCAAGGTGAACCCCACGCAGTGCGAGGCGCTGACCATGGTCTGCGTCCAGGTCATGGGGCACGACGCGGCGGTGGGGTTCGCCGGCTCGCAGGGGAACTTCGAGCTCAACGTCTACAAGCCCGTGATCATCCACGCCGTGCTCGAGTCCATCGCGCTGCTCGCGGACGGGGCCGCGAGCTTCCGCGCGAGGTGCATCGAGGGCCTGGAGCTCGACCGCGCGCGCATCGAGTCGCTCTTGAAGCAGTCCCTGATGCTCGTCACGGCGCTCAACCGCTCGATCGGCTACGACAACGCGGCCAAGGTCGCGAAGCTGGCCTACCAGCAGAACAAGACGCTCAAGGAGGTGGTCCTCGAGCTCGGATTGCTCTCCGCGGCCCAGTTCGACCAGGCTGTGGTGCCCTCCAAGATGATCGGGCCCTTTGGTGCCGGCGCCGGCGGGGGCTGAGCCCGGCCAGCTCTTGCCGGGGGCCCGGCGAGCGGCGATCCTCTCGACCCACCGGCCCGTGGAACACGCCGTGCTCGCATTGACCCTGCTCTCGATCGCGTTGCTCGGGCCTGGCGCGCCCGCGGCGTTCCTCCCGGCCAGCGCGCCGACGGCGCCGACCGCGGTCCAGGCCCAGCGCTTCGCGGATCTCGGCCTCACGATCCAGCCGCCGCCGCTGGAGGGCCTGGCGTTCCAGGCGGCCCCGGGGGAGCGCCTGGCCGGCTCGTGGTCGGGGCGGCTCGGCGCGCGCAGCGTGGAGATCTTCCTGGCGGTCTTCCCGGCGCAGAGCTTCCGCTTCGTCGAAGCCGAGGAGGTCTCGGAGTTCCTGCGCTCCGACCTGCGCGAGCGCGCCGACTGGACGCTGGAGGAGTGGGACTCGCGCGCTCCGCTCGCGGGTGCCTACGGAGCGTCGCCCATCGCCGCGCTGGCCACGGGCACGCTGCGCCTGCAAGCAGCGCCCCGCGGGTCGATCGTCGTGCTCACCGGGATCACCGCGGAGCACGGCTACGCGCTGCAGGCCTTCGTCGATGCGCCTGAGGACGGCGCAGAGCGCCGAGCGCTCACGGAGTGGGCCCGCAAGGCCGTGACCTACGACGGGAAGCAGCGCGACCCGCGCTGGACCGACGGGGAGGCGCGCGCGCGCTGGCAGGCGTTCGCGCCGGCCTCGGCCGCCGCCAAGCTCGAGGCGCCGATCCGCACCGCGCACTTCCTGATCCTCACGAACAGCTCCGGCGGCAAGGCCTTCGCCAAGAAGATGGAGGACTACTATGCGCTGATCCAGCGCACCTATCCGTTCCCCGAGCTGCCTGGGCGACGACTCATGCCCGTCTTCCTGTTCCGCACGCAGGACGAGTACTACGAATTCAGCGTGAAGGCCGCCAACATGTCGCGCGCCGCGGCCGAGGCCACCGCGGGCCACGCCTTCCGCGACTACTACGCCACGACGTACGAGGCGCCGAACGACCCGGTCCATGTCCACGAGGCCACGCACCAGATCTTCGGGAACCGGCTGTTCCTCGACGGCGGCGGCTCGTGGTTCCAGGAGGGCGTCGCGGAGTACCTGTCGTCGAAGCCCAACGAACGCAACGCGGCCGCCCGCGCCGTGAAGAAGGGCCGCCACGTGCCGCTGCGCGAGTTCGTGGCCATGCCGGAGCTCATCGCCGGGCGTGGAGGCGCGGACAAGTCCGGCGAGGACGAGGCGGGCAGCAACTACGAGCAGGCAGCCCTGCTCGTCGAGTTCCTGCGCGAGTCGAAATGGAGCGCGCCGCACTTCCAGGAGTTGGTGCGGGGCATCGGGCTGGCCCCCTCGAACGACGTCGCGGCCGTCGAGCGCGTCCTGCAGCGGGTGCTGGGCGTGGGACTCGACGGCCTCGAGGAGCGCTGGGTCGAGTACTGCAAGAAGCGCTGAGCCCGCCCCGCCCGCGGCAGCGGCCGTCGGGCGAGCGGCCCCGGGCGTCGGCCGGGCTCCAGGCCCCGGGGGGGATGCCAGGGAAAGCGGTGGCGCCGACGGGGGCACGCGCTACACTCCGCGGCTCGACCCGAAGGGTCGGAATCCCGCCATGCACGTCAAGATCCGCAAGAGCAGCGCCAAGCACAAGAAGAAGACCGGCTACCGCACGCGGCAGCAGACGAAGGGCGGGCGCAAGACGAACCGTCGTCAGCGCCGCCGGCACGGCAGCTTCTGAGCGCCCGCGGGGCGCCCGCGGCAGTCCGGCGCCGGGGCGCCAGGCCGCGCTCGCTCCCTGCGGCGGCTGAATCCGCGCTCCCCGCCGATCCGCAACGCCGGCTGGCGCTGCACGCCTTCGGGATCCAGGATCGCCTCTCGGCGCGGCAGGACCCGCGCGCCCGCCGCCCCACGCCATGACCGCTGATCTCGCCAGGTTCCTGCCGCGCACCCGTGAGCAGATGCGCTTGCGCGGCTGGGCCGAGCTCGACGTGCTGCTCGTGACCGGCGACGGCTACGTCGACCACCCCTCGTTCGGCGCGGCCGTGATCGGCCGCGTCCTCGAGGCGCGCGGCTGGCGCGTCGGGATCCTGGACGTGCCCGAGCTCGAGCCCGCTGGCGCCGGCTGGCAGCGTCTGCCGGCGCCGCTTTTGTTCGTGGGAGTGACCGCCGGGACGATCGACTCGATGGTCACGAACTACACGGCCTCGAAGAAGAAGCGGCGCGTCGACGTCTACCGACCGGGCGGCGTCAGTGGTCGGCCGAACCGCGCCACGATCGCCTACACCGCGCTGGCGCGGCATCACTTCCCCGGCGTGCCCGTGATCGTGGGCGGGCTCGAGGCCGGCCCGCGCCGGCTGGCGTACTGGGATTACTGGGAGGAGCGCATGCGGCGCTCGATCCTGGTCGACGCCAAGGCGGACCTGCTCGTGTGGGGCATGGGCGAGCGGCAGTCGATCGCGATCGCCGAGCGGCTGGCGCGAGGCCAGGATCTCACGGGCATTCCGGGCACCTGCGCGGTCGTGCGCGCGGCGGACCTGCCCGAGAACGCGCGCCGCGTGCCCTCGTACGAGGACTTGGTCGCGGACTCCGACGCGCTCATCGAGCTGTTCCACGCGGTGCGCGAGGAGAACAGCCCGAGCTCGCGCCCGCTGGCGCAGGCGCACGGCGAGCGCTTCGTGCTGCAGCTCCCGCCCAGCCCGCCGGCTCCGCAGGCGGAGGTCGACTCGTTCTACGACCTGCCGTACCAGCGCGCCTGGCACCCCGACCACGACCGAGCGGGAGGGATCGCCGCACTGGAGCCCGTGCGCTGGTCGGTCAACACGCACCGCGGCTGCATGGCGGACTGCTCGTTCTGCTCGATCACGTTCCACCAGGGACGCTCGATCCAGTCGCGCAGCGAGGCCTCGATCCTGAAGGAGGTCGCGGCGCTCGCCGGGCACCACGATTTTCGCGGCACGATCACCGACGTCGGCGGTCCGACCGCGAACATGTGGGGCCTGGGCTGCAAGCTGCTCGAGAAGGGCGAGCCCTGCCTGGGTCGCGACTGCCTGACGCCGGACCCCTGCCCCGCGCTGCGCCTGGACAAGACCACCGAGGGCTACCGGCGCCTCCTGGGCCTCGTGCGCAGCCAGCCGGGCGTCAAGCACGCCTTCGTGTCGAGCGGGATCCGCTACGACATGCTGCGCGACCGGCAGGGCGAGTTGCTGCCGCTGCACCACGAGCTCGTGGCGCACCACGTGCCGGGCCGCATGAAGCTCGCGCCCGAGCACGCCTCCGACGAGGTGCTCGCGGCCATGAACAAGCCGCGCTTCGCGGTCTACGAGCGCTACGAGCAGGACTACAAGGACGAATGCCGCACGGCCGGCAAGGACCAGCACCTCGTCAACTACTTCATCGTGGGGCACCCGGGCACGGGCCTCCCCCAGGCGATCGAGCTGTTCGAGAAGCTCCTGGAGCGCAACTACTCGCCCGAGCAGGTGCAGGAGTTCATCCCGCTGCCGATGACGCGCGCCTGCGTGCAGTACGTCACCGGCAAGGACCCGCTCACGCTGGCCGAGCTGCACGTCCCGCGCGGCGAGCGCGAGCGGCGTGTGCAGAAGGCGCTCGTGCGCTGGAAGGCCCCCGAGAACAGGGAACTCGTCGAGGGGGCGCTGCGCGAGGCCGGGCGCAAGGACCTCCTGGCGCGCTTCCACCAGGCGATCGGTGGCGCGCGTCCACGCGCGACGCGCGAGGCCGACCTCGACCTCGATCCCTGCGGCTGAGAGCCGCTCAGGGCACGATCGCGATCAGCCGGTGGATGCGGAAGCGCGCGGGTGCACGCTCCACGATCGCGTGCGTCGCCTCCAGCCGGTGCATCGGCTCCCAGCACAAGCTGGCCTCGCGCCACACGACGTGCAGGCGCGTGCCCGCGGGCGGCCGGTCGATCCCGTCGAGGTAGCGCCCCGTGTCGAGTCGCGCGGCCAGGATCTCGGGCCGGTCGCGCAGGTAGTGCTCCAGCGCGGCGGGCTGGTGGATCGACGGGACGCACACCAGGAGCAGCAGCCGGTCGCCCTCGCGCCAGCGCGTCGCGATCTCGGCCGCCGCGGCGCGGTAGTCCTCGCGGCGGTTCTCGCCGAGCTGCAGGACGCTGGTCGCGCACAAGCTCACAGCGAGCAGCGCGGTCGCGGCGCGTCCCACCCAGCGCGGCCAGAGTGCCAGCAGGCCGAGAGCGACGCAGGCCACGAGCCCCGGCACGGCGGTCACCAGGTAGCGCGGCTGGAAGCCGCCGCCCGCGACCTGCGCCAGGACCCAGGCCGCGACGATCGGCGCCCAGGCGCTGAGCGCCGCGTCGAGCGCGCCAGCCTCGCGCTGCGCTCCCCGACGCGCGCGCAGCACCCGCGCCGTGCCGAGCACGAACCCCAAGAGCGCCAGCGCGCCGATCGCCCAGCCCACGAGCTCCACGCCGCGCTCGTCGAGCAGCGCGAGATCGCAGGCCAGCAGTCGCGCCGGGAGCTCCAGCAGATCGCGCGCGCCGTCCTTCACGACCACCGGCCAAAGGCCACCGGTCTGTGCCGGAAGCCAAGCCCACAGCCACGGTGTCCAGGTCGCGACCCCCGCCACCGCGGCCAGGCCGGTCCTGCGCCACGGCCGGCCGGGCACGAGCATGGCCTGCACCAGGACGGCGAGCCCCGCCAGCGCGCCGTAGTAGTGCAGGCCGGTCGCGACCGCGACCGCCAGGGCCAAGCCCGCGAACCCGAGGAGCCCGGGTCGCTCCCAGACCCTGCGCGCGCAGAGCAGGACCAACAGCGCCGCGAGCTCGACGAACGCGTACATGCGCACCTCGTGCGCATGCCACACGAGCAGCGGGGAGGCCGCGTACAGGGCCGTGGCCCAGGCGGCGCGCTCGCGTCCGAGCCAGGCACCGGCGAGTCGCACGAACAGCACGAGCGACACGCACGCCGCGAGCGCCGGGAGCAGCCGCAAGGCGAGATCGCTCGTGCCGCACAGCGCGATCCAGGCCCGGAACAGCAGGAAGGACAGCGGCGGGTGGCTGTCCGCCGCGAAGAACGCGTAGGGGTCGGTCGCTTCCGCGATCCGCACCGTCATGCCCTCGTCGATCCACAACGAGTGCACGTCCGGCCGGGCCAGGCGCAGCGCGCACCCGACCGCGACGGAGAGCGCAGTCCAGCGCCGCGTTCCGCCAAGCTCACCGGGGGCTGGGCCCATCCGCGCGCTCAGCCAGGTCCGCGGCGCGGCGCGCGACGGCGCTCGCTCTCTTGCGTCACGGAACCCAGGTGATGCGCACGCCGTTCGTGAGGTTGAACGCCGCGCTGGTGCAGAACGGCGCGCTGTTGCGGTACCACGCCTGGTAGACGCGCACGGCGCCGCCGGGGGGGATTGCGCCCTGGACCGAGAGCGTCGTTCCGCCCGGACCGCCCAACCCCGCTGCGCCGCCCGACACGGTGACGACCCCCAGGCGCCGCACGTCACCCGTCGCGCACAGGAGCCCGTCCCCGAACGGCGCACCCTGTCCGGCGCCCACCGCAGAGGCGCCTTGGAAGAACAGCGCCGCGCCCGCCGGCGGCAGACCGCTGGCCGTGAGGGCCAAGAGATCGTTCGACAGGCGTGCGCTGCCTGCGGCCTGGAGCCGGCCACCGCCGGTGCCGAACGAGTTCTCGCACCCGCGCCCGGGAGCGCCGATGTTGCCGCACGGGCAGGCGCCGGCGCTGCCATCGCCGGCACACAGGACCACGGGCGCACAGTCGGGATAGAGCCGCACCGCGTCGCTGCCCGCGAGACCGGCGGCGTCCGTGACCGTGAGCGTGACCTGGAAGTAGTACTCCTGCCCGTCACAGCCCTCGGGCGTGATCAGCGCGCTGGTCGCGCAATTGGGATCCAGCGGCTCGGGGTGGTTGTGGTCGTCGTGGTGCAGCGAGACCTGCCAGGCACAGGACAACTCGCCCGCCGCGTGCTCGGCGTCGCTGATCGACGCCGTGAGCGGCAGCACGACCGGCGCGCCCAGCGGGTAGAGCGAGAGGTTCGCGGGGCTCGTGATCGAGACCGCGGGCGGCGTGTTGTTCAGGGAGACGAGCACCGTGGTCGACGACGTCGAGCCCAGCGGATCGCGCACGGTCAAGGTCACGTCGCGGCGCACCGGGGTCGACTGCAAGGAGGGGTCCTCCGCCAGGACGCGCAGCTCGCCCGCGCTGATGAAGTTCGCCGAGCCGCCCGGATCGCCGGCCAGGCGCAGGCGGGTCCCGACGGCCGGCGGGAACGAGATGCGGAAGGTCTGGTAGTCGATGCCGTCGTTGCCGGGATACGCGGGCGTCATGACCGCGCCCGGCACCACCGTCCAGGTCGCGCCATCGCCGACCTCGACGCGCCAGTCGTCGAACCAGCCGCCGTCGAAGAAGTGGCGTCCCTCCTGGAAGACGAGCCCGCGGAACGTCTTGGTCGCGGGAAACGACCAGCCGATCCAGTCGAAGGCACCCTGGTCGCCGAAGTGGAAGGTGTCGTACTGACGGCTCGAGTCCCAGCTCCCCACGGGCGGGTAGTCCCCGTCGCGCAGCACCTCGGGATCGGAGTTGCCGCCGCCCTGCGGCCCGGGCGGCGCGAGCTCGAGCACGCGCGCGATGAACGTGCCCTGGGCCGTGACGTCGACAATCGGCTGGAAGACGTGCAGCGGATGCGGGAGCGTGCTGGCGGCGCCGTCGCCGAAGTCCCAGGAGTACTCGAGCGGCGCGCCCTCGGGATCGCTCGATCCAGCCGAGCTGAATTGCACCGCGAGCGGCGCGGGTCCGTAGGACACCGCCGGCGCCGCGACCGCGATCGGCGGCAGGTTCGTGCCGTGCAGGACGCGCCGCACCTCGGATGCGCCGAACTCGGCGTAGCGGATGAAGTGCAGGTCGCCGCTCGCGGGGTCCTGTCCGAGGAACACGATCCCCTGGATCTCGGCCCCCGTGGCGAACGGCAGCACCTGGGCCGGCGCGCCCGGCACGAAGCGCCGGATCCAGCCGCCCACGAAGTCGGCGAAGAAGTAGCAGCCCTGGTACTCGGAGGGGTACGCGCCGCCCGCGAGCCAGGCGCCTGCGATGATGCTGTTGCCGTTCCACTGCGGGCCCTGCACGGGCGAAGTCGGTGAATCGACCTCGGCGATCGCGGCGGAGTTCCCCGACCAGGTGCGGGCACGGGCCGTCCCGCCGTGACCCCAGTCGACGAGCGGGCGCACGTGCTCGAAGCGCGGGATCGTGGTCGGGATCTGCTGCGAGCCGTTGCACGGGTTCGGCCAGGACGGCGTCGCGAGCGTGTCCTGGACGAGCAGGTCGCGGAAGGCGAAGTGCTCCTGCGTGCAGCCGCCGCTGCCGAAGAGCGGGTTCGGCGCGTCGAGGTTGCGCGTGGATTGGGCCTGGTAGGTCCACATGGGCTCGAGTCCCTCGTGGAGCGGCCAGCCCAGGTTGAAGCCCGGCCCGTCGACGACGTCCAACTCCTCGAAGGCGTTCCAGCCGACGTCGCCGATCCACAGCGTGCCGGGATCGCCGGCCTGCGGGTCGACCGAGCCCGTGCCCGGCTGGACCGCCATGCGGAACGGGTTCCGCAGGCCGAGCGTCCAGACGCGCGAACGCGGCGCGCGCGGCGCGGCCGGGTCGAAGTAGGGATTCGAGCTCAGGCCGTTCCCGGTCGCGGGATCGAGGCGCAGCACCTTCCCGGAGTGCGAGTCGACGAGCTGGGCCCGGAAGGCGCCCACGTCTTCCTTGGGGCGCAGGATCCCGTCGGCGAGCGCCGTGTTGCTGCTGCCCGTGACCGGCCCGCCCGCGTCCACGCCCTCGTAGCCGGCGCCGTCGCCGCACGAGACGAGGAGCGAGCCGTCCGAGCCGAAGGCCAGCGTCCCCATCCCATGGGACTGGTGCGTGATCGGGATGCCGGTCGTGATCGACTCTCCGAGCAGGATCGAGCGCGAGCCGTGCACCAGCGCGAACGTGGACGGATCGAGCTCGTAGCGCGTGACCCGCGCGATCGTGTCGTGGAAGTACTGATTCGTCGTCGGCGAGTACTGCTGCGTCCCGAACCAGCGCAGGTGGTGGTAGTCCACGACGTAGCCCAGATAGACGCGGCCGTTCGTCGCGAAGTCCGGGTCGAGCGCGAAGCCCAGGAGCCCGTGGTCGCGCCAATCGCCGACCTCCTCCGCGATGTCGATCACGGGCTGCGCGCTCTTGACCCCGTTGACGACGCTCCAGACGCGGCCAGCCTTCTCCCACACGAAGAGCGCCCCGCTCGGCGCGAATGCGATGCCCACTGGCTGCTGCCAGCCCGAGGCGATCGGGACGCTGGTGAAGCTCGCCGGCCACTGGGCCGTGAGGGGCGCCGCCAGGGCGAGGGCGGCGAGCAGCGAGCAGGAACGGCGGTGCATGGGCGGACCCCGGGGTTGCCCCCAGTCTACCCCGCTGCCTGGGGGCACGGTGGCCCCCCCCGGAGCCCCCGGCAGGACCCGCGCTGTGGCGCGCCGGCCGTCACTGCGTCCAGACCAACGTCAAGAGCCGCACGCTCACGTTCGACTTGCGCGCCTTGACGACCACGCGTCCCAGCGGCGCGCTGTGCGGGTCGGGTGCCGCTTCCAGCTCGCGCACCTCGTCCTCGATGCGCGCGTCGAGCTCGGCCAGGGCGGCCTCGTGCGCCGCGAGCGTGGCCCGGGCGCGTTGGACGTCACCGGCCTCGCGCGCGGCGCGGCTCGCACCGCGTGCGGCGCTGCCGGCGCGACCGACGTTCCCGGCCGTCAGGGTCCGCTGGCCGAAGAGCGCGCCGAACAGCGCCGAGCCGAGCGAGATCGCACCGCCGATCTGCGCGTGCCGCGCCTGGCCCTCTTGGACCTCGAGCGCCTGGCGCGCGCGCCGCACACGCTCCTCGAGCGTGGCGCGCTTGTGCGCGAACTTGGTCACGAGCTGCTGCTTGCCGCGGTCGCGCTCCTCGCGCGCGGCTTGCGCCAGACGCACGCGAAACTCGGCCTCGCTCTCTCCGGGGCGCGAGACCACGCGCGGCGCGTCACAGGCGAACAGCACGAGCTCCTCCGTGCGCGCCAGGCGCTCCGCGAGTGCCTTCTTCCACACCTCGTACGACTTGGGGCGCTGGGCCTCGGCCGGCAACGCGGCGAAGCTCGCGCCCTCGGGCGCGACCGGCGTCAGGGCCTGCTCGTCGTGCTCGAGGATCTGGGCCGCGTCCCAGTCGAGCGGCACGGGGCCGGCCGTGAACGGCACCAGGAGGTGGCGCGCTCGCTCGGTCGCGACAGCGTGCTTGGAGTCGACGAAGTAGACCTGCGCGCTGGCGAACAGCGCGGGCCGGAAGATCCGCGTGCGTGCCTCGGGATCGCGGGCCGGGAGGAAGTGCTGCGGGATCCCGGGCGGCAGCACGGGCGGCGGGGTGGGCGCGCCCGAGGCCGCCTTGCGCGCGGGAGCCGCCGGAGTGGCCGCGGGCGCGTCGGGCGGCACGGGCTGGCGGACGGCCTCGCTCGTCGTCGCGTGCCCGTGCGCAGCATCGACCGTGGCGGCCGGCGCCGCGCCGGCCAGGGCTGCCCGTCGCGGTCCCATCAGGCGCTGGATTTCCGCGCGCGTCAGCGGCCCGCGCAGGAAGGAGAGCGCGCAGCGCGTCTCGAACACGCGCGGCGCGCGCGCGTGCACGCTGTGGAGCAGGAACACGCGCTTGCCGAGCGCCGCCAGCGTCCGATCCATGGTCGCGCGATCGAAGTCCGCCGCGGCCGCGCCCTCCAGGCCGTCGAGCAGCCGCGCCTTGTCGCGCTCCGTCTGCAGGCGCCCGACGAACCACGTGCCGCAGTTCGCGAGGCCCTTGTAATCGAGGTCGACGGGGTTCTGGGTGGCCAGCACACAGCCCAGCCCGAAGGCGCGCGCCTGCTTGAGCAGCGTGAGCAGGGGCGCCTTGCTGGGCGGGTTCGCGACCGGCGGGAAGTAGCCCGCGATCTCGTCCATGTAGAGGATCGCCCGCAGGCTCGACGTGCCGCTCTGCGTCCTCATCCAGGCCAGCGTCTGGTTCAGGAGCAGCGAGACGAAGAACATGCGCTCGGCGTCCGCGAGGTGCGCGATCGAGAAGATCGCGATCCGTGGCCGGCCCTCCGGCGTGTGGAGCGCGGCGCCCACGTCGAGCGGCTCACCCGCGAGCCAAGCCCCGAAGGTCGGCGATGCGAGCAGGTTGTTGAGCCGCATGGCGAGCTGGAAGCGCTCCTTGGCGGGATAGAAGGCCTCGAGCTCGAAGACGCCGACTTGCTGCACCGGCGGCGACTGGATCGCGCCGATCAGGCTGGCGAGGTCGAGGTCCTGGCCCGCGCGCCAGGCCCGCTCGAGGAGCGTCGCCAGCAGGATGTGCTCGCGGCTCTGCAGCGGGTCGGCCTCCAGGCCCACCAGCCCGAGGAGCGAGGTCACGGTGCTGGCGATGCGCTCGGCGAGGAGCTCGGCGTCCTCGACCAGGGCCCGGGGCGGCGCCGCGAACGAGCGCACGATCGAGACCGGGAGCCCGGCCGTGCTGCCCGGCGTGTAGACGGCGAAGTCGGCCGCCGCGCGCAGGCGCGCGATGCGCGCCCCGTCCATGTGCCACTCGCGCAGGCCGGCCTGCCAGCGCTCGGCCGCGGCCCGCGCGGCTGCGGGCGCCCCGCCCGGCGTGCGCCGCGCTTCCTCGGGGTCGATCCAAGGCTCGAAGTCCGCCGGGCGCAGCTCGGGGAACTGGAGCAGGAGGTTCGCGAGGTCGCCCTTGGGGTCGATCACGATCGCGGGGATGCCGTCGATCGCGGCCTCCTCGAGCAGCCCGATGCACAGACCGGTCTTGCCGCTGCCGGTCATGCCGACGCAGACCGCGTGCGTGGTCAGGTCGCGGCTGTCGAGCAGCACGAGCTCCGCGCGGCGCGCGCCGCGCTCGAGGTCGTACTCCTGGCCGAGGTAGAAGAGACCGAGTTTCTCGTAGTCCTGGAGCGACATGGCGCGGCACGTTAGCCGCAGCGCTCACGCCGCGCGAGCGGCTCGGGGTCAGCGCGCGAGCTCGAAGCGACCGTCGGCGCCGCGCTGCAGCCGGATGCGGCCCTCGGCGAGCGGCGGGTCGAGCGCGATCGTCTGCCAGGCCCGGGTTCCGACCCGCACGCGCAGCGCCTGCGCGCGGCGGCCTTCCGGGAGGCCGAAGCGCGGGTCGCGCGGGCCCGAGCCGAGGTAGGAGGGTGCGGGGAGCGCCTCGCGGACGGCGCACGAGCGCCCGTTGGCGTCCACGAGCTCGACGCGCGCTCCGTGCGGCAGGCCGCTCACGACGAGCCCGCGCCGCGCGGCGAGGTTCCTCCAGATCCGCGGCGGTCCGCCGCACTGCGTGAGGACCAGATCGGGTCGCAGGTCGCCGTCGAGGTCACCGGCGAGGAGCGCGCGCCCGACGAGCGGCTCGCGCGCCGGAGCCGCGCCCGGCTGACGCGAGACATCGCTGAAGCGCCCGCTTCCGTCGCCCTGGAACAGCAACGCGCGCTGGGCGTGCGTCTGGCCGTCGTGGTAGAGCGCGATGTTGTCGATGATGTGCCCGTTCGCGATGACCAGATCGAGCGCCCCGTCGAGGTCGAGGTCCTCGAGCACGCAACCGAAGCCCACGGGCAGTCGCGTCGCGAGCTCGAGCCCGGCCTGCACGGTCCGGTCGTCGAACACCAGCCCGCCGAGGTTCGAGTAGAGCGTGTCGGACTCGTCGTCGAAGCCCGTCAGGAACAGGTCGAAGTCGAGGTCGCCGTCCACGTCGCCCGCGGCGACGCCCATCGAGGCCTCGCTGCGTCCGTAGCGGTCGACGCCCGTGCCGGAGACCAGCGTGGCGTCCGCGAAGCGGCCGCCACCCAGGTTGTGGTACAGGCGATTCTCCGTGCCGTCGTTCGCCACGTAGAGGTCGAGTCGTCCGTCGCCGTCGAGGTCGCTGGCCAGGACGCACAGGCCCTTGCCCGAGGGATCCGAGAAGCCGGCCGCGAGCGTCGCGTCCTCGAAGGTCCCGTCGCCGCGGTTCCGCCAGAAGCGATCCTCCCCGCCAGGAAAGCGGTCCGGATGGCAGAAGCTGCGCCAGCCCTCGCGCCGCTCGCCACACCAGGGCGGGTCGGAGAGGTCCACGGCGACGTAGCTCGTCACGAACAGGTCGAGGTCGCCGTCGTCGTCGGCGTCGAGGAACACCGCACCGGTCGTCCAGCCCGGCTCGCGCAGACCGCTCGCGGCCGTGACGTCGCGAAAGCGCGCGCGTCCGTCGCCCGCGAGCAGCGCGTCGTCACCCAGCACGGTCACGTACAGGTCCTCGTGACCGTCCGCGTTCGCGTCGCCGACGGCGACGCCCATGCCGTAGCGGGCCAACGCGGCGTCGCCCGAGCGCGCCGTCGCGTCCTCGAAGCGCGCGCGCCCGTCGTTCAGATAGAGCCGGTTCGTCGGCCGGGCCACGCCCGCTGGGTGCACGAACCGGTCGGGCGCACCACCCGGGAGCGGCAGCGGGCCGCCTTGGACCAGGTACAGGTCGAGGTCACCGTCCTCGTCCGCGTCGAACAGCGCCGCGCCACCGCCCATCGTCTCCGGCAGGTGCTTGAAGCTCGTCGCGCCCGCGTCGTGCACGAAGTCGACCCCGCTCGCGGCGGTGATGTCCTCGAAGAAGAGCGTCGCGGTGTCCGGACGCGCTGCGGCCGGACGAGCGGGGCTCGGTTGCTCGCCGGAGCCGCAGGCGGCCGCCAGCGTGAGCACCGCGGCCGCGACGCCGGGCGCCAGCACCGCTCGCGCCTGCACGTCGGGCCGGGTGCGCCGCGCCGCGCGCCTCACCGCCCCTCCGTCGCGCGCGCGGCGGCCAGCCGCCGCGCGATCTGGGCGTCGTCGGGACGCAGCGCCAGCGCCTGGGCGAAGCGCTCGGCCGCCTCGCGCGGACGGTGCGCGGCGAGGAGCAGGTCGCCGGCGCGCACGAGGAGCCGCGCGTCGGGAGCAGCGCGCGACGTCCGCGCCAGCAGGTCGACGGCCGCGTCGACGTCACCGCGGTCCTCGGCCAGGAGCCGCGCCCAGCGCAGCGCGTTCGCGACCGCCTCGTCGCCGTGCGCGATGCTCGCCGCCCGGCGATAGGCGGCCTCGGCGCGGTCGAGCCTGGGCAGCGCGCGCTCCGCGTCGCCCAGTGCCGTCCAGTTCGGAGCGTGCGCGGGCGCGAGGTCCAGGCCTTGGCGCGCGAACTCGACGGCATCGAGCAAGGGCAAGACGCGGCGGTGCTCGGCGAGCACGGCCAGACCCTCGGCGCGGCGGCCGGCGGCGACCAGCGCGCGGCCGAGACCGAACAGCGACTCGCCGTCGAAGGGCTCCAACGCGAGCGCGGCGCGGAAGGCGCGTTCTGCGCCAGCGAGGTCGCCGCGCCGCGCCGCGCTGCGACCGTCGGCAGCGTGGAGTCGCGGATCGCCGGCCTGGGCGCCGGCCCGCGCACGCTCCAGCACGGCGTCGGATTCCGCGAAGCGGCCGAGCGCCTCGAGGGCGTCGATCTTCCACAGGGCCGCGACCGGATCGCGCTCGTCGAAGAGCGGCAGCGCGCGCTCGAACTCGCCCAGGCGGTAGAGCGCCTCGGCGCGCTGCGCGTCGCACGGCGGGCCGCAGCGCTCGGCATCCTCGAGCGCCGCCCGGTGGCGCCGCGCGGTGAGCTGCCACGCGACGAGCCGCACCCAGGCGTCGGTCGTGGGCGCTGCGCCCAGCTCGGTGCGCGCGGCCTCGATCGCCTCCAGGCGCGCGCCGCGCGCCCACAGCGCGGCCGCGCTGGGGCGCGGCGGATCCTCGGCCCGGGGCACGGCGAGGAGCGCAAGCAGGAGGAGGATCCGCACGGAACGCGTCGACTCGACGCCGCGTCTATCCTATGGAAGAAGCTGGTCGCCAGGGCTCGCGCCGGACGCGCACGCGCGACTGCGGCGGGGATCGATGCTCTGCGCCCCGGGAGGTTCTCGATGATCACGACCCGTTCCGCCCACGTTCTTCTCGCGCTGGCTCTGAGCGCGGCCTGTGCCGCGGCCCAGACCCCCATCGGTGGCCAGCCGGGGCCCGGCACACAGGAGCCGCTGCCGACCGGGCCGGCGGGCGGCTCGTACGGGGGGCCGGGCGACACGCTGCCGGGCAGCCTGCCGGGCGCGCCGGGCGGCGTGCCGGGCGCCCCGCAGGCTCCCGGAGCGGTGGGGGCGCCTCAGGCGCCGGGCCAGCCCGGCGCCACGCCCGCCGGTCCCGCCGCCGGACAGCCCCCGGCGACTCCCACGATCCCGTTCCCGATCGGGGGGAGCGACGTCGCCGTGTGGGAAGCCTGGTGGGCGCTGAACCGCGATCGGTTCCTGGCCGTGCGCGCGGCGGTCTACGCGCCCGACGCCGCGGCTCCGCGCGAGGGCACCGGCCTCGCCCGCCGGCGGCCGGATCCGCGCTACGTCGTCGACCGCGTGATCCCGGCGCTCGTGGCGACGCTCGACCACGAGACCGATCCGGCGCTGCTCTCCGAAGCACTCCTGGCGCTGGCGCGCGCGGATCGCGGGCGTGGCGCCGACGATGCGAGCTCGGCGCGCGTCCACGAGCGGCTCGTGGCTGCGCTCGGTGCGAGCCAGCTCGCCGTGGCCGAGCAGGCCGTGATGGCGCTCGGTGCTCACGGCTCGACGCGCGCGCTGCCGCTCCTCGCCGCGCTCGTCGCCGACGCGCCCGAGGGACGCGCGGCGCTGCGGCGCGATTCCGTGCCAACGCGCACGCGCGCGCTGGCGGCGCTCGCGCTGGGCCTCGCGGCCGGCGGTGGGAGGCTCGACGCGCAGCGCTTCGCGGCCCACGCGCTGACGTCCGAGATCGACACGCCGGGACGTGCGCCGCTCGAGCTCGCCGCGGCCTGCGCCAGCGCCTTGGGCTTGCTCGACCTCGAGAGCGGCGTCGTGGACGACGGCCTGCCGCCCTCCTCCTCGTCCGCAGCCCTGGCGCGCCATCTGGCCGCGATCGCCGACGACTCCCGGCGCGAGCAGACCGTGCGCGCCCACGCCGCGGCCTCCGCCGGCCGCGTCGGCGCGCGTGCCGGCGAGGTGGGGCGCGGGCGCCTGATCCTGTGGGCCGCGGGCGTGGCGCGCGACGGGGCCCGGCCCACGCCCGTGCGCCAGGGCGCAGCGATCGCGCTGGGCCTGCTCGGCCGCCCGGAGGACGGCGACGCGGATCGGCTGGCGCGAGCGACGCTGGCGGAGCTGGCGCGCGACACGGACCGGCTCGTGCGCGGGTTGGCGCTGCTCGCACGCGCCGAGATCGGCGCACGCGCGCGCGCGGACCGCGAGAAGAGCGCGGCGCTCGAGGTCCAGTCCGGCCTCTTGCGCGAGCTCTCGGAGGCCCGCGCGGGCCACCTGGGCTTCGCCGCGCTGGCGCTGGGCGTCCTGGGCCACGAGTCCGCGCTCGTGGCGGCCGCGGATGCCAACCGCGCGCTCGAGGACGGCTGGTCGCGCGCGCGCACCACGAGCAACTCCGCCGCGTTCGGGCTGGCGCTCGGGCTGAGGTCCAACGCGGCCGCCGCGCCTGCGATCCTGGCGCGCTTCGGGCGCGAGGGCGATCCCGCGGCGCGAGCCAGCCTGGCCCTGGGGCTCGGGCTCTCCGGCGCCCCGAGCGCGCTCCCGCCGCTGCGCGCGGCCAGCGCGGGCGAGAACCACCCGGTCGTCGTGCGCGACGCGAGCATCGGGCGCGCCCTGCTCGGCGACGCGACCGCCTGCGAGGAGCTCGCGGCGCTGCTCGTCACGACGCGTAGCCTGCTCGTCGCGGACTACGCCGCGGACGCCCTCTCGGCCATGGGCGATGCGCGCGCGCTCGAGCCCCTCGTCGGGCTGGCGCGCGACCGCCAGGCGCCGACGGCGCGCCGGTCGCGGGCCGTGCGCGCGCTGGGCGCCGCGGCCGACGCCTCGCTCCTACCTTGGAACGAACCGCTGCGGGCGCACGCGAACTTCGGCGCGCCGTACGAGGCCTGGGGCCTCGTCGTGCAGCGCTGAGCGTCTGCGGGGGGCGCCGGGGGACGGGCCGGGCCGCGCGCTCCGCGGCACCGGCGCCTCGAGCGACGGCTGCGCGGGCTCGGCACACCCGCAGCGCGCCTCAGCGCCGCAGGTCGACCTCGCGCACCTGGACGCGGCGGCCGCGGATCTTCGTGCGGCGCAGCGCGTCGGAGATCGCCCCGGCGTGCTCGACCGCGACGTCGACGAACGAGGAGCGGTCGGCGATCTGGATCGCTCCGATGACGCCCGAGGGCAGGCCCGTCTCGCCAGCGATCGCGCCGACGAGGTCGCCGGGCCGGATCGACTGGAAGCGTCCCGCGGAGACCTGCAGGCGCGTCCAGGCGGTCTCGCCGCGTGGCGCCTCGTGGGGCCGTGGCGCGGGCTCGCGGCGGGCGCCGTCGCGCGCGCCGCGCCGCGCGCGCGGCGGCGGCTCGACGACCGGCGCGATGTCCGGCTCCTCCGCGCCTTCGGGATGGAGAGCCTCGTGCGCCAGCTTGACGGCGGCGGCCGCCACGTCGAGCACGTCGGCCTCCGCCGACAGGCCCTCGAGGACGGCGCGGTAGCGGTCGAGGCCGCCGGCCGAGAGCGCCTCGGCCAGCGAGGCGCGGGTCTGATCGAGCCGGCGGTTCGAGAGGTCGGCCGCGGTGGGGATCGTCTCCAGCCGGATCTTCAGACGCGTCGCGTCCTGGATGCTCGCCAGCAGACGTCGCTCGCGGGGCTCCACGAACGTGATCGCCACGCCCTCGCGTCCGGCCCGGCCCGTGCGGCCGATGCGGTGGACGTAGGACTCGGGCTCGGTGGGCACGTCGAGGTTCACGACGTGGCTGACGTGTTCGATGTCGAGCCCGCGCGCGGCGACGTCGGTCGCCACGAGCAGGTCCGTGCGGTTCTCGCGGAAGCGCGCCAGGACGCGGTCGCGCTGCTCTTGCGGCAGGCCGCCGTGCAGCGCCTCGGCGCGGTAGCCGCGCGAGTTCATGGCCTCGGTCACATCGTCGACCTCGAGCCGCGTGCGGCAGAACACGATGGCCGAGTTCGGCGTCTCCATGTCCAGCACGCGTCCCAAGGCCGCGAGCTTGTGGGCGCGCTGCACGACGTAGGCCACCTGGCGCACGCGCGGCACCTCGCCCGGCGCCGCGCGCTCGCGCTCGATCTCGACGCGCACCGGATCGCGCAGGTGGCGCTCGGCCAGCGCCCGGATGCGGGGCGCCATGGTGGCCGAGAACAGCGCCGTCTGCCGCGCCGCCGGGGCCCGGGCGAGGATCGCCTCGATGTCTTCGGCGAAGCCCATGTCGAGCATCTCGTCGGCCTCGTCGAGCACGACGAAGCGCACGTCCTCGAGCGACAGCGTGCCGCGCTCGAGGTGGTCGGCCGCGCGGCCGGGCGTGGCGACCACCGCCTCGACGCCGCGGTCGAGCACGCGCACCTGCTGCCAGATCGACTGCCCGCCGTAGACGGGCAGCACCGTGGCGGCGCGCGCACGGCCGTAGCGATGGATGGCGGCCGCGACCTGCATCGCGAGCTCGCGCGTCGGCACCAGCACCAGCACGCGTGGCCGGCCAGGCGCGGGCGGCGTGCCATCGGCGGCCTGGATCAGCGGCAGTGCGAAGGCCGCCGTCTTGCCGGTGCCGGTCGCCGCACGACCCAGCAGGTCGCGCCCCGCGAGCAGCGGGGGGATCGCGGCGCGCTGGATCGGCGTGGGCTCCTCGTAGCCCAGCTCCTGGAGCGCGGCCGCCAGCTCGGGCGCGAGACCCAACGCGGCGAACGGGCTCGGCGCGAGCGCGGCCCGATCGGAGGCGCTCTGGCCCTCGGCGGGGGCGGATGTGCAGGCCGCCGCCGGGGCGGCGGCCGCGTCGAGGTCGGCGGGGGAGGGGTCGGGGCGCGTCGCTTGGTGCATGAGGGACCGCGCAGTATCGCACATCAGAGCCGGTTCCGCCCGGGAGCTGTGCTGCAGTCCACGCGGAACCGGCACGCCGGCGGCCCGGGCGCGTGCCGCCCGAGCGAGCGGCTAGGGCGCCGAGGCCGGGCGGAAGCAGCGTGCCAGCGTCAGATCCTGGCGGGCGTAGCTCGCGGCGCGTCCCTCGCCGTAGAGCCGCGCGGGGCGGCCGCTCGTGCGGAAGTAGCGCAGGCGGCAGCAGGGCTGCCCGTCCTCGACCAGGAATGGCACGTCGTGCGCGCGCACCTCGAGGACGGCCGGCGTGCCGCGCGCACAGGCTGGCTCCCAGCCGAAGCCGTTGTCGAAGAAGCCGGCGTAGTTGTTGCGCAACTCGCCCACGCCCACGTCGATGGGCAGCATCTCCGCCGCGTGGTCCGGCGGGATGACCAGGCGCTCGCGGCTCGCGAACACGTAGAACACGCCCGGCTCCAGGATGCAGCGGCCGTGCGGGGCCGGGACCGGCTCGAAGAAGTCGCGCGGATCGTGCGCGCCCTCCTGCGCGAACTCCACCACGTCGGTGTGCGAGGCCGAGCGCCAGCCCGCAGGATCTCGGCCGCTGAGGCCCAGGCCCAGGGTCAGGGCGCCATCGGCGTCGATCGCGGGCTCGACGGCGCCGCTCGGGCCGAGCACGAGCGGCGCCCGCGCCTGGAGCGCGCGCACCTCGTCCGCGCAGAGCACCGGATCGCCGCGCACGAGCCGCATTTGCGCCAGGCGGTCGCCACGCGCGAGGCGCACGGGGAAGCTGAGCGGCGCGATCTCGATCCACAGCCGGCCGCGGTACCCGGGCGGCGCCTCGTCGAAGCGGGCGTGACCCGCGCACAGGATGCGCGTGAACACGTCGCAGCGGCCGGTCGAGCTGCGCGGGTTGAAGCGGGCGCGCAGGTCCGGCTCCAGTGCGAGCTCCTCCTCGATCTCCGCCAGGTAGGGGACGCCACGTTCCAGGACCGCACCGTGCTCGAGCTCGACCTCGTCGAGCGCCAAGGCGTCGATGCGGGCCTCGACGCTCGCGGCGCCCGGCAGGAAGCCGGCGCGGATGCGCCAGGCGCGCGCGCCCAGGCGCAGGTCCACGCTGGCGGGAGAGACCTGCGCGGCGGTCGGCGCAGGGGCGCCTGCTCGCACGCAGACCGCGCCACCGAAGAGCCGCTGCAGCTCGTGGTCGACGAGCAGGGCGCCCCGTGCGGGCTCGGCGGCGGGGTGGGACATGGGCGCGAGATCGGAACCTCCCGCGTCCGCGAGCGCAACGGCGCACGAGCGGTTCCCTCGCGGCGCTCCCGCCGCTACCCTCTCCGCCTCGAATCCCGGCCCGCGGACCCCGCGCACCCAACCATGAAGATCCACGAGTTCCAGGCCAAGTCGCTGCTCGCCCGCTATGGCGTGCCCGTCTCCGAGGGCCACCTCGCGACGAGCGTCGAGCAGGCCGTGCAGGCCTTCCGCGACCTCCGTGTGTCCGTCGCGGTCGTCAAGGCGCAGATCCACGCCGGCGGGCGCGGCAAGGCCGGCGGGGTCAAGCTCGTGAGGAGCGAGGACGAGTGCCGCGCCGCGGCGCAGGCCATCCTCGGCAGCCGGCTCGTGACCCACCAGACCGGTCCAGCGGGCCAGCTCGTGCGCCGCCTGTGGATCGAGAAGGGCAGCGAGATCGCCAAGGAGTACTACCTCGGGATCGCGCTCGACCGCGAGCAGAAGAAGCCGGTGGTCATGATGTCGTCCGAAGGCGGCGTCGACATCGAGGAAGTGGCGGCGCGGCACCCCGAGAAGATCGTCAAGGTCGCTTTCTCGCCCTCGAAGGGGCTGTCACCCACCGACGTCCAGAAGCTCGTGCGCGGCGTCAAGATGGCGCCCGGACTCGAGCCCCAGGCGGCGCGGATGCTGCCGGCGCTGGCCAAGCTGTACTGCGAGCTCGACTGCTCGATCGCGGAGATCAACCCGCTGATCGTCACGAAGCAGAACCAGCTCCTGGCCCTCGACGCCAAGATCGTGTTCGACGGCAACGCGCTGTTCCGCCACCCGGACCTGGTGGCGTTGCGCGACCTCGACGAAGAGGATCCCAAGGAGATCGAGGCCAGCAAGTACGACCTGTCGTACATCGCGCTGGACGGGGACATCGGCTGCATGGTGAACGGCGCGGGGCTGGCCATGGCCACGATGGACGTGATCCAGCTCTACGGCGGCTCGCCCGCCAACTTCCTGGACGTGGGCGGCGGCGCGACGGCCGAGAAGGTCACCGCGGCGTTCCGCATCCTGCTGGGCGATGCCCAGGTCAAGGGCGTCCTCGTGAACATCTTCGGCGGGATCATGAAGTGCGACGTCATCGCGACCGGCGTGATCGCCGCCGCGCGCGGGGTCGATCTCAAGGTGCCGCTGGTCGTGCGCCTGGAGGGCACGAACGTCGAGCTGGGCCGCAAGATGCTGGCCGAGTCCGGACTGCCGATCGTGTCGGGGACCGACCTCGACGACGCCGCCCAGAAGATCTGCGCCGCGGTGGCCGCCGCGCGCCAGTGAGGAGCAGCACCCCATGAGCATCTTCGTCGACGACCGCACGCGACTCATCTGCCAGGGCATGACGGGCGACTTCGGCTCGTTCCACACCCAGCGCAGCCTCGAGTACGGCACCCAGATGGTCGGCGGCGTGAACCCGCGGAAGGCGGGCACCACGCACCTGGGATTGCCGGTCTTCAAGAGTTGTCACGAGGCGCGCGAGCAGGCCGGCGCCAACGCCAGCGTGGTCTTCGTGCCGCCGGCCTTCGCCGCGGACGCGATCCTCGAGGCGATCGACGCCGGGATCGAGCTGGTCGTGGCGATCACGGAGGGCATCCCCGTGCTCGACATGGTCAAGGTCACGGAGCGCCTGGCGCAGCCGGGCACGAAGACGCGCCTCGTGGGTCCGAACTGCCCCGGCGTCATCACGCCGGCCGCCCGGTGCCGGATCGGCATCATGCCCGGCTACATCCACAAGGCCGGGCGCGTGGGCGTCGTGTCACGCTCGGGGACGCTGACCTACGAGGCCGTGTGGCAGCTCACGAGCCGCGGCATCGGCCAGTCGACCTGCGTCGGCATCGGCGGCGACCCCGTGAACGGGACGAACTTCGTCGACGTGCTCGCGGCCTTCCAGGCCGATCCCGAGACGGACGCCATCGTCATGATCGGCGAGATCGGCGGCAACGCCGAGGAGCGCGCCGCGGAGTACATCGCGCAGCACGTCAAGAAGCCCATGGTCGGCTTCATCGCCGGACAGACCGCCCCGCCCGGGCGCCGCATGGGCCATGCCGGGGCGATCATCTCGGGCGGGCAAGGCACGGCCGCGGACAAGATCGCGGCGCTGGAACGGGCCGGCGTGCGGATGTGCAAGAGCCCCGCGCGCCTGGGCGAGGAGATGGAGCGCGCGCTGCAGGCGGCCGGCCTGCTCGAGCGCGCGCGCGCCGCCGTCCCGGTGTGAGCCCCGCGCGCACGCGCTGACGGCCGGGCCGGCGCGGGCCGGACGGGTATGCTGCCGGCGTGACGCTGCGCCGCGCCCTGCTGCTGCTCCCGCCCGTGTTGCTCGCGACCTGGTGCCTCGTGCGCTGGGGCGCGCTGCCCGAGCGTTTCGCCACGAGCTTTGGCTTCGACGGCCGGCCGCGCGACTCCATGGGACGCGGAGGATTCGTCGCGCTGGCCTTGGCGGTCAGCGCCGCGCTGCCGCTCGTCCTCGGCGGGCTGTCGGCCTGGATCGCGCGCGTGCCCGACCACCTCGTGAACCTGCCCGACCGCGAGTACTGGCTCGCGCCGGAGCGCCGTGCAGGCACGCTGGCCCGCCTGCGCACCTTCCTGGAGTTCCTCGGGTTGGCGCAGGGCGCCCTGTTCGCGCTGCTGTTCGCCGCCATCGGCGAGCACGCGATCCGCGGCGGGGGTCGCTTTCCCGCCGCCTGGATCGGGCTCCCGATCCTGTTCGTGGCCGGCGTCGGCGCGGGTCTCGTGTGGCTGCTCAGGCCGATCCTCGCGCGCCGTCGCGCGTCGCGCCGCGCACGATGAGTGCGCACCGGATCGAGCAGCGCACGGCCGACGGCTCCAGCACGCTGTCCCACCCCGCTCACGGCCAGACGTACCACTCCCTGGACGGGGCCTGGACCCAGGCGCGCGAGCGCTACGCGCGCGGCGCCCGGCTCGCCGAGCGCGCCCATGAGCTCGCGCGCCTGGGCCGTGCCCGACTGCGCTTGCTCGACGTCGGCACGGGGCTCGGGCTCAACCTGGCCGCGGCCCTCGAGGCGCTCGAGGGTACCGGCGTGGTGCTCGTGGCCACGAGCCTGGAGCGCGACGCGGCGCTCTTGGAGCAGGTCGCGCGCGAGCCGCGCGAGCCCGAGTCGCTCGAGCGCCGCCACGCGCACGTGCGGGCCGCGATCCGCGCCGCGTTGCAGGCGCCGGGCGCCGTGAACGTTCCGCTGGCGGGTGGCACGCTCGCGCTGCGCGTCGGCGACGCGCGCGAGACGCTGCTCGCGCTGCCCGAGTACGAGCGCTTCGACGCCGTGTTCCTCGATCCGTTCTCGCCGCGCGTCGAGCCGGAGCTGTGGTCGCGCGACTTCCTGGCCGCGGTCGCAGGCCGCATGGCTCCGGGGAGCGCACTCGCGACTTACAGCGCGGCGGTCGAGGTGCGGGCCGCGTTGGCGGCCGCCGGCCTGCGCGTGGGGCTCGGAGCGCGCGTGGGGCGCAAGCGCGAGGGGACCCTGGCGTCGCCCGACCTCGACCTGCCGGCCCTCCCGCCACGGTCCGCACGCCGCGTGGCGCGCCGCGCGAGCGCTGGAACAGGCGGATTTGCAGCCGGGGATGCGGAAGGCGCGGCGGGGATCCTCTAGACTGGAGGGGGAGTCCGGAACGCGGCGCAGAAAATCCGTGGAGTGCCGGCCGTCCGAGCCGCGCGAGGAACCGTCATGTTGCCGATCGCCTTCCTGGGTACGACCGAGATCCTGCTGATCGTGTTCGCGATCCTGCTCCTCTTCGGGGCGCGCAAGCTCCCCGAGCTGGCGCGCTCGATGGGCAGCAGCGTGCACGAGTTCAAGAAGGGCATGAACGAGGGCGGCAAGGATGCCGCCTCGAACGCGACCTCCGCACCCGTGAAGGGTGAGAAGTCCGGCGATTCCTGAGCTCGCCGCCGTGGCTCGGGCCGCATCCAGACACCCCGGTCGGGGCGCGCCGTCCCCGCTGGCGCGCGGGCGGACGGGCGTCGTCGTGTGCGGCGGGCACAGCCGCCGGATGGGCGCCGACAAGGCCGGTCTGCGCCTGGGCGGGGTCACCCTGCTCGAGCGCGCGGTCGGGGTCCTGGGCCCGTGCGTCGACGAACTCCTGCTCGCGACCGGTGAGGCGCCGCGCTACGCGGACCTGGGTCTCCCGATCGTCTTGGACCGCGCGCCCGACCTGGGGCCGCTCGCCGGCCTGGAGGCGGCGCTGGTCGCCGCGCGCGGTGAGCGCGTCGTGGCGCTGGCGGTCGACATGCCCGGCGTCACCTCCGAGCTCGTCGCCCGGCTGTGCGCGGAGGCCGAGCGCACGGAAGCCGACGCGCTGCTCCTGGCCGATGGATCGGGGGTCGAGCCGCTGTGCGCCGTGTACCACGTTCGTGTCCTCCCCGCGGTGCGTGCCGCGCTCGATGCGGGAGAGCGCCGCATGACCTCACTCTTCGACCACCCGTTCGCCGGCGGCCAGGCGCCGCGCCTGGCGCTGTTCTCGGCCGCGGGCGCCGGCGCTACGCTCGCCGTGCGCAACGTGAACACCTCCGAGGACTTCGACCGCGCGCGGGAACTGCTCCCTGACGAGCATCGTGCGCACCCGGAGGTCCGCTCGTGAGCGCTTCGGACGCCCGCCTCGAGCGGCTCGTCGCCCCCGTCGCGGACGGCCTGGCGCGCATGCGCGAGATCCTCGCCCGGCAGGTGGCGGAGAGCTCGGCCGCGGTCGCGGACATGACCGGTCACGTCGGACGCTTCCGCGGCAAGCAACTGCGGGGCGCGCTCGTGCTGCTGGCCGGAGACGCCACCGGGAACGCCACGGACGAGCACCCCGCGATCGCGGCGATCGTCGAGATGATCCACCTCGCGACCCTGGTGCACGACGACGTGCTCGATGGCGCCGACGTGCGGCGTCGAGTCGCGACCGTCCACCAGCGCTGGGACAATCAGGTCGCGGTGCTCCTGGGCGACTTCCTCTACGCGCGCGCCTTCGCGCTCTCGACCGACCTGTCCTCGCGGCTCGCCTCGCGTGTCTTGGCCGAGGCCACCCGCCGCATCTGCGTGGGGGAGATCGAGCAGAGCACGCTGCGCTACGACTTCGACCTCACCGATGCGCGCTGCGAGGCGATCGCCGGCGCGAAGACCGCGACGCTGTACGCCGCGGCCTGCGAGCTGGGCGCGCGCTACCCCGGAGGCCGCGAGGACTTGGGCCTGGAGCTCTCGAGCTTCGGCTACGAGGTCGGGTTGGCGTTCCAGATCGTGGACGACTGCCTGGACGTCGTCGGCGAGGAGGCCGTGGTCGGCAAGTCGGTCGGCAACGACGTCGAGGACGGCAAGGTCACGCTGCCGGTCCTGCACGCCTACCGGCGCGCGAGTCCGGCCGGGAAGGCGCGCGTGCGCGAGATCTTCACGCAGCCCGGACTGGAGCGCCGCGTGACGCTGCTGCGCGAAGCCTGTGATCTCGCCGGTGGCGTCGAGAGCGCCATGGCGCGCGCCGCGGACCTGGCGCGCAGCGCGCGGGCGCGCATCGCGGACCTGCCGCCGTCGAGCGCCCGGACGGCGCTGGAAGACCTCGCGGAGTACGTGCTGGAGCGACGATGGTAGATGTCGAGTCGAAGGGGGCGTCGGACACGCTCGCGCCCACGGGCCGGCGCCCGTTCCGCTGGGGTTTCCTGTCGGCGTCGGCGCTGATCCTGGCGCTGGTCGTCGCGGGTCACGTGGCGCTCTCGGTGCTCGGGCGCATCGTGGACGGGCAGGCCAGCGGACTGCAGATCGCGGCCTTCGCGGGCTTCCTCTTGGCAGCGGCCTTGTTCGTGATCCTGCAATCCGCGGCCGTGCTGCGCTTCTTCCGCACGATGCAGGTGGGCGTGTCGCTGGTCGGACTGTCCCTCTTGGCGGTCGCGCTGGGCGTGCTCGTCCCGCAGATCACGAACTTCGAGGATCCCACCGAGCGCGTCCCGGACATCGCGGACATCCCCGCCGAGGTCGTCGAGGCCTACGTGCCGGCCCCCAAGACCAAATCCGACGAGGTCTTCCGGGCACGACCGGACGACCATCCGGCGCTGGCCGGGCTGACGGCGGACCAGGTCGCGCGGATCAAGCGCTGGAAGAACGAGTACGCCGCCTTCCGCTGGGCGGAGGGCTTCTTCGTCTACCACATGCTGCACCTGTACGGGATCGGCATGCCGGAGGCCGCGCTGCCGCCGGGGATCGGCGCCAAGCTCGACATCTTCCAGGACCGCTACGGGATCGAGGAGCGACAGAACCGCGAGAAGCAGATGACCGCGGCCTTCACCGGCCAGCAGAAGTCGCGCGAGATCGGCCAGCTCATCCGCGAGAACGAGCGCCTGTTCCGTCGCGCCTTCCAGGTCTGCACGGCGCTGGAGTTGAACCGCGCCTACAAGTCGAACTGGTTCGCGGCGCTGCTCGGGCTCCTGGCGGCCGGGGTGCTGCTGAACACGTTCAAGGGCGCGCCCGCCTCGTGGTTCACGCTTCGCAAGGGCGGCTACATGCTGGTCCACCTGGGCGTGCTGACGATGCTGGCGGGCGGCGTCTACAGCAAGCTCAAGACGGATCGCGGCATCCTGCACCTGATGCTCGGTCAGCCGCCGCGCGACGTCTACGACGGTTTCCACGACCCCTCGAAGCCGCGGGTCATGCCCTTCGCGCTGTCCCTCGAGCAGTTCGCGCGGCGCGACTGGAAGACGCTCGAGGTGGGCTTCTTCGACGACGATCTGCGCTCGATGCCGCCGCAGTACACGCTGTGGCCGGGGCGCAAGGTCCAACTCGACTTCGCGGACGAGGGTGGCGGCCGCAAGCGCCCGCGCATCCAGGTCGAGGTGCTCGAGGTCCACGAGCGCGCGCTGGTCGGCGCGCCGCGCTGGTGGGACGCGGAGGACCCCGACGATCCGGACGGGCTGGGGCCCCTGGCGATCCTCTCGACGCTGGACCGCGCGGCGGTCGCGGCGGCCAGCCAGGAAGGCGCCGAGCCGGTGTTGCGCGAGCGCTCCGTGTTCCTCACGCCCGACCCGCGCATGCCGCCGTACCTCGATCCGGCCTGGAAGTTCCGCCTGGCGGTGGCCCATGCACGGACGCCCACGGAGATTCGCGCGCTGGTCGAGCCCGAGCACGACGGGCGCGTGGCCTGGCTCTCGATGCGCGTGGCGGCCGCCGGCGACGTGGAACCGCTCGTGGTGCCCGTGCGCATCGGGGAGACCGTCGCGGGACCGGCCGGCTATCGCTTGAGCGTCGTCTCGGCGGCTGGTGATCTGCGCTTCGATCCGCAGACGAAGTCGGAGATCCTGGACCCGCGCCCGCTCGCGGAGCAGTTCCCCGCGAACCCGGGGATCGTCGTCGAGATCCGCCACCAGGACGGCGGAGCGCCCGAGCGCCGCATCGTCGCCGAAAGCTTCGACGCCGAGGCCCGCGGGATGCAGAAGGAGTTCGCGTTCCCCGACCTGGCCCTGAACCTGGAGTGGGAGCGCTGGACCTCGCCGGGACCCCCGCGCTACGTGCTGGCCTTCGAGCGCGGCGCGGGTGCGGTCCTGCACGGCCAGGACGGATCGCGGGTGCCGGTCAAGGCGGGCGAGGCGCTGCCGTTGCCCGGCGGCACGCGCGTCACGGTCCGCGAGCTGCTCGCCAACGTGCGCTTCGAGACGCCCATCGAGTTCGACCCGGCCGCTGACTTCATCAAGGGGCCGCAGTACGACGAGCACTTCTACTCGACGGATCCCACCGGGGTCGTGCTGCGCGTGACCACCGAGCCGGGCCGGCCCGAGGAGACCACGCGCGTCCTGCGCCTGGCCTCGACGGACACTGGCCGAGCCAATGTGTGGCAGTCGAAGGACCGGCGCTTCTGGCTGCGCTACTTCGAGAACTCGTCGGCGATGCCGTTCGAGTGGCGCAGCGTGCTCAAGGTCCACGAACGCGGCCCCGGCGGCGCCTGGCGCCAGGTCGACACGGGCGGCCCGCGCGAGCGCGAGATCCGCGTGAACGACTACTTCGTCCACCGCGGCTACCGGTTCTTCCAGACCAACGCCGACGCGCGTTCCCCGACCTACTCGGGGATCGGCGTCGTCTACGATCCAGGCATCCCCTACGTCATGTACGGGATGTGGCTGACCATTTGCGGCGCGGTCGTGGCCTTCGTGCTGCGGCCCATCGCCGAGGCGCGCGCGAAGCGCAGGAGAGCGGCAGCATGACACCTTTCGACTTCCTGCTGCGCGACGACGTGCTGGTCTCGTCGCGCATCCAGGTCCTGGCAGACCTCCTGTGTTGGCTGGGCGTGCTGGCCAGCGCGCTCTCGGCCACGTTCCACCTGCGGCCGCGGCCCGACGGCGGGCGTCCGGGTTGGCTGGCGCGCACGCCGCTCCTCTTCCTGGCGCTCGCCACGCTGGCGATGACGGTCTCGGTCGGCTTCCGTTGGGTCGAGGTCAACCACTTCCCGAGCCAGACGATGTCCGAGGTCCTGGGGATGTTCACCCTGTTCCTCGGTCTGGCGATGCTCGCGCTGTGGTTCGTGCTGGGTCTGCGCAAGCGCGGCCACGGCTGGGCCGTGCTCGAGGACGTGCTCGTCGCGCTCGTGCTGCTCGGCATCGTCTTCACGCACGCGCACGTGCGCACGCTGTCGACCGCCCAGCGCGATCTGCCGCCCGCCCTGCAGAGTTGGTGGTTCGCCCCGCATCTGGTGGCCTTGATCTTCAGCTACGCCACGATGGGCATCGCGGCGCTGCTGGCGTTGTCCTACTTCCTGACGCGCTTGTGGAGCGGCGTCTACCGCGGCGGGCAGAGCCGCCGGAGCCAGGTCCTGATCGTGGCCGGGCTCGTGCTCGTCCCGTTCGCGCACCTGGTCACGATCCCGATGCTGCTCGTGTCCGCGGTCGTGTTCACCGCGCTGTTCCTGTTGCGCCGCGTGCCGGGCGCCGAGGCCGTGTCGCGGCTCGAGCGCGAGCTCGACGACGTGAGCTTCCGCGCCTTCGCGGTCGGCTTCCCGTTCCTGACCGCCGGGTTGTGGATGGGCGCTTTCTGGGCCCAGGAGGCCTGGGCGAACTACTGGGGCTGGGACAGCAAGGAGAACTCGGCACTGATCACCTGGCTCGTCTACGTGATCTACATCCACCTGCGCCTCCTGGGTGGGTACCGCGGCGCCAAGGCCATGAGCGCGCTCGTGGCCGGCGCGCTGAGCGTGTTCTTGACCTTCCAGATCTTCGGCTACCTCCCCGACAGCCAGAAGAGCCTGCACCGCTACACGGACGACGGCGTGCAGCCCCAAGAGGGCCAGCAAGGCGCGGGGCCCGCCGACCAGCAGGCGCGCGCCGGATCCACCGCGGACGACGGAGGGCGATGAGCGCGGCGGTGGCGCGCGTCCTGGACGGCAAGGCCACCTCGGCGCTGGTGCGCGCCGAGGTGCGCGAGCGCGCGCTGCGCCTGGCCGCCGCCGGGTGCACACCGGGCCTGGCGGTCGTGCTGGTCGGCGACGACCCCGCGAGCCAGGTCTACGTGCGGAACAAGGACAAGGCTGCGCACGAGGCCGGCTTCCACGTGCGCACCGCGCGCCTTCCGGCCGCCACGTCCCAGGCCGAGATCGAGGCGCTCGTCGCGGGCCTGAACGCGGATCCCTCCCTGCACGGGATCCTGGTCCAGCTCCCGCTGCCCGCTGGCCTGGACGCGGAGCGCGTCGTGGCGTGCATCGACCCGGCCAAGGACGTCGACGGCCTGACCGCGACGAACGTGGCGGCACTCGTCATGGGTCGCCCAGGGCTGCGGCCCTGCACCCCGGCCGGGTGCATCGAGCTGCTCGACCGGCACGGCATCGAGCTGGAGGGCCGCGAGGTCGTGGTCGTCGGCCGCTCCCTGCTGGTCGGAAAACCGTTCGCGCTGCTGGCGCTCGAGCGCCACGCCACGGTGACGATCGCGCACAGCCGGACCCGGGACCTGGCGGCCGTGTGCGGGCGGGCGGACGTCCTGGTGGCCGCCGTGGGGCGCCCGCGCCTCGTGCAGGGCCCCTGGGTGAAGCCGGGCGCGGCCGTCCTGGACGTGGGCATCAACCGCCTGCCCGACGGCTCGCTCGTCGGGGACGTCGATTACGCGCCCGCCGCCGAGCGCGCGGGTTGGATCACTCCGGTTCCGGGTGGCGTCGGGCCGATGACGATCGCGATGCTGCTCGCGAACACTCTGCGCTCGGCGGAGCGCGCGGCCGCGCCGGCCGCGGCGCGGAGCTAGTCGTGGCCGCGGCCCCGCGATCGTTCGGTGGCGGCCCCGCGGCGGGCATGCCGCAGCTCGCCTTCCCGCGTCCCACGCCCGCGGTGAAGTTCCTGCTCGTGGCGCTGGCGGCGATCCACGTCGCGACCTTCGTGCTGTTCCTCGCCTGGGAGTCCGGCTACGAGCGCGGCGTCGGGCCGCTGCGGCTGGAGCCCGCGGCCTGGAGCGAAGGGTTCCCGATCGTCCCGGTGTGGCAGCTCGCGACCTACGGTCTCCTGCACAGCCCGATCGACATCCTGCACCTCTTGGGCAACCTGCTCATGCTGTACTTCTTCGGCACGATGCTGGAGGAGGAGCTCGGCACGCGCCGCTTCGTCCTGACCTACGCTGGAGCGCAGGTCGCCGGCGCCGCGCTGTTCCTCGCGGCCGGCTGGGCGGGACTGCTCTCGGGCGCGGTCGTGGGGGCCTCGGGCGCGGGTTACGGCGTGATGATCGCCGCGGCGACGCTGTTCCCGGCGCGCATCGTGTACCTGCTGTTCGTGCCGATCCCGCTGCGCTGGCTGGCGCTGTTCATCGTGGTCGTGACCGTGTTCAGCGCGCTCGTGCAGATGAAGTTCGGCGCGTCCGGCACGGCGCACCTGGTCCACTTCGGCGGCATCGTCTACGGCTTCCTGGCCGTGCGCACCGGTCTCGTGCGCAAGGATCCGCTCGAGCTCTTGGAGCGCCGTCGTGCGGTGGCGGAGGTCGAGCGTGCGCAGTCCGAGGAGGCGCGCCTCGACGAGCTCTTGGTCAAGATCCAGCGCGAGGGGATCGGCAGCCTGACGAAGCGCGAGCGCGAGTTCCTGAGGAAGGCCTCGTCGCGTCGCTGAGCGCCGGCTGCACCCTCCCGTCGCGCCTCAGTAGCCCGACGCCTGGCCGTCCTTGCGCGACTCGCTGGCCCCGAAGTAGACCCCCGTCGCGGGATCGCGCCGCACCGCCTGGTAGCCGCCGTACTCGCCGTGGTTCCAGCCCACGACGTGGCCCTTCTCGAGCAGGCCGCGCACGGTCTCCCAAGGGAAGCCCTCCTCGAGCGCGACGCGGCCGCCGTCCTGCATGCGCTCGCCCGTCGGCTCGCTGGAGCCCTCGTGCAGGATGCGCGGAGCGTCGCCGGCCTCCTGCGTGTTCAACCCGAAGTCGACCAGGTTCACCACGATCTGCGCATGGCCCTGCGGCTGCGTCGCCCCGCCCATGACGCCGAAGGCCAAGAGCGCCTCGCCGTCCTTGGTGACGAAGCCGGGGATGATCGTGTGGAACGGTCGCTTGCGCGGCGCGTAGCTGTTCGGGCGCCCGGGCTCGAGGTCGAACAGCTCGCCCCGGTCCTGCAGCACGAAGCCCAGCCCGGGCGGCGTCATCCCGCTGCCCATGCCCCGGAAGTTGCTCTGGATCAGCGAGACCATCATCCCCGACGCGTCGCCGGTCGCGAGGCAGATCGTGTCGCCAGCACCGAGCGCTGGATTGCCCGGCTCGACGCCGCGCGCCGCGCGCTCGCCGATCCGGGCGCGCTGCCGGTCGGCGTAGGCCGCGGAGAGCAGCTCGCTCACGGGGACCCTTGCGAAGTCCGGGTCGGCGTAGAAGCGGGCGCGATCCTCGAAGGCCAGCTTCTTGGCCTCGACGAAGGCGTGCACGTGCAGGACGCTGCCGAAACCCGCGGCGGCGAGGTCGAAGCCCTCGAGGACCTTCAGGATCTGGAGCGCGGCGAGCCCTTGCCCGGGCGGCGGGAGCTCCCAGACGCGATGGCCGCGGTAGTCCACCGAGACGGGCTCCACCCAGCGCGAGCGGTGCTCGGCCAGGTCGGCGGCCGAGAGGAAGCCGCCCTGCGAGCGCATGTAGGTCTCGATCGCGCGCGCCGTGTCGCCGGCATAGAACCCGTCGCGGCCCTCCTGCCCGATCTTCTCCAGGAGTCGTGCCAGGTTCTCGTTGCGCCACAGCTCGCCCTTGCGCGGCGCGCGGCCGTCGATCGTCAACTGCTCGCGGAAGCCCGGGTACTCGCCGAGCGCCGCGACACCGCGCTCCCAGTAGTAGGCCACGAGCTCGGACACCGGAGCGCCCTCGCGTGCATGGCGCACGGCCGGAGCCAGGACTTGGGACAGGGGCAACTTCCCGAAGCGCGCCGCAAGCTCGCACCAGCCGTCGACGCAGCCCGGCACGGAGACGGGCAGCGGGCCGCGCGCGGGGATGCGCCGCAGGCCGCGCCGGCGGAGCTCCTCGAGCGTCAGGCTCGCGGGCGAGCGGCCGCTGGCGTCGAGTCCGTGGAGCCGCTTCTCCGCGGGTTCCCACACCAAGGCGAACAGGTCGCCGCCCACGCCGCAGCCCGTCGGCTCGAGCACGCATTGCACCGCGTTGGCCGCGATCGCGGCGTCGACGGCGTTGCCACCCGCGCGCAGGATCTCGAGGCCGGCCTGGGTCGCGAGGGGCACGCTCGTCGCGACCATGCCGTTCTTGGCCACGACCTCGGAGCGCGAGGCGAAGGCGCGGCCCGTGACGCGGTCGCCGGGAACGAGGAGCAGCAGCGCAGCGAGCATGGGGATCGTCATGCGCGCAGTCTCGCACGGCGCCCCCCCGCGCGCGCTGCCCGGCGTCCCGCGCCTGGCGCGGGACGCTGGGCGCACGCCGCTCAGTGGAACACGACCGTCGCCGCGATCGCGGACGGCGCGGTGCCGGCCGCGGCCGGGAAGCGCACCTCGAGCAGGCCCGTGCTGGCCTCGATCGCGAGCACGGACACGTCGTGCGACGCGCGGTTCGCCGCGTAGAGGAACCGTCCGGAGAGGTCGACGGCCAGGGCCACCGGGAGCGCTCCGTCCACGACCTCCTGGATGGCGTGCCCGAGCCCGCCGTCGGGCTCGATCGGCAGCACGTCGATCTGCCCCGAGGAGGCATTGCCCGTGTAGGAGGCCCAGGCGAAGCGCCCGCGCGGGTCGACCGCCAAGGCGGCCGGGTCGAAGCCCGCGCCCGCCGCCGGAGGCACGACGGAGAGCGCGCCGTTCGAACGGTCGATCGCATAGCGCGCCAGCGCGTCGGACCCGCGCAGCACGGCGTACACGGAGCGCCCGTCGGGATGGAAGGCGAGCCCCACGATCCCTGGCGCGGGCACCGTCGTGCCGACCGGCGCGGGGATCCCGGTCGCGGGGTCCAGCCTGAACGCGCTGATCGTGGCCGAGCCCGGCGTCCCGTTGCCGGCGTTCGCCAGGTAGAGGAACTCGCCCGTCGGATCGACCGCCGCAGCGCAGGACGAGGCGCCCGACGGGCGCTGGTCGACGAACTCCAACTCGCCGTTCACGGCGTCGAGCGCGTACGTCAGCACGAGGCCGTCACCGGATTCCGCCACGTCCCGGGTGGCGACGTACACGAAGCGTCCCGTGGGCTCGATCGCCAGGCCCGCCGGCGTGCCAGGCACGGGCACGCTCGCGCCCCAGCTCGTCAGGGCGCCGTTCTGCTCCGCACGGAAGGACTGGATCGTGCGCGCGCCGGCCGCGGCCACGACCGCCCAGTCGCCGCGCGCGTCGACCGCCAGCGCGATCGGCCGGTCGTCCGTGAAGGCCTGCGACGCGAAGGTCAGTGCGCCCGTCGAGGCGTCGACGCGGAAGGCGTGCAGATCGTCCGAATCCTCGTTCGCGCACAGCACGAGCCGCGGCGCGGCCGCGAGCGGCGCGGCGCCGGTCACGAACGCCAGGCTCGAGGAGCCGGGCCGCAGCGCCAGGGCGTGCTCGCGCTCGAGCGCGCCAGCGGGGAGGAGCGCGTAGGTCTGGAGCTCACGCGCGCCTTCCGCCAGGACGAACAGGCGCTCGCCGGTCGCGTCACGGCGCAGCGCACGCGGCTCGCCGGGTGCTGCGAAGTCGCCGCGCAGGGCGAGTCCGCCGGTCACCGGCTCGATCGCGTAGGCGCGGATGCGATCTTCGGACGGCACGCTGACGTGCACGAAGCGGCCGCGCGCGTCGACCTCGAGGTCGCCCGGCGTCGCGCCCACCAAGCGCAGCGGCGGGATCGGTGTCAGCGCGCCCGCCGTGCTCGTGCGCACGGCGAGCACCGCGTCGTACATCCCGAGCGTGACGTAGACGAACGGCGCGCGCGGATCGACGGCCAGAGCCGAAGGCCGCCCGCCGTTGAGCGCCAGCGGCGCGCCGACGAGCGCCAGCGCGCCCGTCGCGGAATCGAAGTCGTAGACCACCAGCGAGCTGCCCTGCCCGGTGGCCTCGGAGCCGGCGTGGCAGACGAGCACGCGCGCGCCGTCCGACGCGAACGAGAGATCCGCAGGACCGTCGCCGACGGGCACGGTGTGCGCCAGGGCCGGCGCCGCGTCGCCGGCGCACGCGAACACCTGGACGACGTCCGCGCCCGCGCAAGCCACGAGCAGCCAATTGCCGCTCGCGTGGAGCGCCAGCGCGTGCGGTCCAGCAGCCAGGTCGTTCGTGGCGAAGGGCTGGCTGCCCCCGGTGGCCTCGTCGAAGCGCCACGAGACGAGGTCGTTCGTCCCGGCCTGGGCGACGTACACACTGCGCCCGTCCGGCCGCGCGACCGCCGGCGCGCGCCCAACGCCCGCGACCGGGCCGGCGCTCACGGGCCCGCGCAGGAACTGCGCGGAGCCGGCGTCGACGGGGAATGTGGCCAAGGTGCCATCGGCCGCGCCGGTGACGAGCGCGAAGCGCTGCGGCGCGGCGACCTCGAGGGCGATCGCGGCGGAGATCCTGCCGCCTGCGCCCTGCGCGGAGATCGTGAAGGACCTGCGTGCCGCGGGCGCCAGCGGCACGCCGGAGAGGACGCCCGTGGAGGGATCGAGCTCCAGGCCCGCCGGGAGCGCCGGCTCGACCTCGAACGTGTCGACCGGCCCCTCGAAGGTCGGCGCCTGGGGCGCCAGGGCCATTCCCGAGAGGACCAGGAGGTCGGGGTCCGGGTAGGCGAGCAGGACGGGCGGCGGGACGCCGAAGCCCCCCGAGGAGCCTCCTCCCCCGCAGGCGGCGAGCAGGGCCAGAGCGAGCGCGAGTGCGGTGCGGTTCGGTTCCATGAGTTCTGCTTCCTGCACGCGGGTGCAGCGGCGGCCCCCCCTGCCGGTCTTCTCCGGCGGGTGAGCCCACGATCCGGGACGAGCCGGGGACCGGCCGGGTTCCCCCGGCTGGACGGGGGAGGGCCCGGAGAACTCTTCTCACGAGAAGCCTACCCCGCTGCGCGCGGTCGGGCGGGAAGCAGCTCCCGGGGGCTCTGCGCCCAGGGCACCCCAACTGGCGCCGCGCCCCCTGGCTTTGGAGCGAGCCCGGCGCAGGGCCCCGAGCCCCAGGGGATCCGGCCGAGGATCACAGGCGTGAGCCTGGAAAGCAGCCTGGGCCTGGCCGTCGGGGGGGGGGCCGGCCGGCGGACGGCGCGCAGGCCGCCGCCTGCGCGGGCGGGTCAGACCCCGGCGCGGGCGCGCTCGAGCAGCTGGGCGGCGAGCTCGCGCGCCTTGATCACGCACTGGTCCGAGTTGTCGTACTCGAAGCGCCCGAACCGGCCCAGCGTCAGGAGCCCGAAGCCCGCCATCCAGTCGAAGATCGCGTGCCGACGCGCGGCGTAGCGGTGGTCGAAGACCACGTAGGCCTGCGAGGTCTCCGTCCGGTCGTGGAACAGGACCTCGTCGCGCCGGATCAAGCCCGCGCGGGCCAGGCCGTCGACGATCTCGCGTTCGAGCTCGGGCCCGGGGAAGGGCGCGCCGCCGGGCGTCGTGACCTCGCACAACAGCGAGCTGCGCCCCTTGGGCGCCAGGCTCGGCGCGTAGTTCGACATGTACGTGACCCGGTTCGTGGGCCCCTGCGCGGCGTGCGGCAGGTAGATCCACGAGAGGTCGGGGTGCTCCGCGCGGTCGAGCGCGAGCAGCACGCACACGATGCCGTTGTACTCGAGCGTGCGGCAGGCCTCGGCCACCGCCTGCGGCATGTCCGGCACGAGGTCGGGCAGGAACGTGAGGCTCAAGGTGCTGACGACCAGGTCGAACTCCTCGCCGTTCACGACGAAGCCCGCGCCCTTGCGGGCGATCTCGCGCACCGCGGTGCCGAGGCGCACGCGCGGCAGCACCGTGCGCGCGATGCCGTCCGTGATGGCCTGGAAGCCGCCGGACTTGGGGTAGTAGAAGGTCGACTGGTGCGTGTAGCCCTCGGTGCGGATGCCGACGGACGAGCGCAGCACGTCGTCGACCGGCGCGTCGGGCACGCGGCCCGCGACCCAGTCCGAGGTCAGGAAGTCGAGATCGCGCTTCCAGACCTTGGCGTTGTAGGGGTCCATGAAGTGCTGCGCGATCCCGTCGCCGAAGCGCCAGCGCACCCAGGCGCCGAACTCACGCGGCGCCGGGCTCTTCGTCGTCTGACGCTGGTGCCAGGCCGCCACGTAGCCGCGCAGGCACTCGAAGTTCGCCTCGGGCGGCAGGTCGCCGAGCCCGTTCTCGAACGGGTAGTTCACCCAACGCTGGCCGAAGCGGATGCGCGTGTGTCGCGCCTTCTCCACGAACGCGTCCGGGCCGCCGCAGGCCCGCTGCATCCAGGACATCGCGGCCTGGTCCTTGCTGTAGAGGATGTGCCCGCCCGTGACGTCGTAGGTGAAGCCGTCGATCGATTTCGAGGCGCACAGGCCACCCGGAGAGCGCGAGGCCTCGAACACGTGGATGGCGTCCGCTGCGAGGCCGCCCTCGACGAGGAAGCGGGCCAGGGACAGGCCGGACACGCCGGCGCCGAGGATGGCGATCTTCACTGCAGGGCTCCCAAGGTGGATCGGCGAACGATACCAGCCGGCTGGAGCGGGCGCCGCCGTTCAGCGCGTCCGCACCAGGTCCAGCGGGTCGACGCCGGCCGCCGCGAGCGCCGGGAGCGCGTCGACGAGCCAGCGCCGCGCATCGGTCACGTAGCCGGCGGTCGGCGCCAGGCCGCGTTGGTAGCTCGCGAAGTGTGCGTTGAAGCCTTCCATGGCGAGCTCGCGCGCGTACTTCGCGGCGCACGAGGCCAGGGCGACCGGGAAGGAGCCTGCGTCGGCCTTCTCCGCGAAGGCCACGCGCAGGCGTCGGCCCGCGCCATCCGCCAGCGTGTACTCGGAGCGCGCCGGCGTCTCGGAGCGCGTCGTGACGCGTGCGCCGGGGAAGGTCTGCGTGAGGAGCTCGCCGTAGCGCACGCGTCCGCCGTGGCGGTCGACGACCAGGTCGACGCCCTCGGGCGCGTGCTCGCGCCACAGGCGCGATAGGAACGGCGCGCACTGCTCCCAGTGCGTGAGAGCCTTGCTGTGCGTGCGCGCGAACGAGGCGTTCAACGCGCCGGCCGGGACGACGCGCACGGCGAACAGGCACAGCTCCAGGTGTTGCGACACGAGCAGGTCGGCGAGCTCGCTCGCCGCGCGCTCGAGCGCGCCGGGCTCGTGCCGCCCCAGGCGCGCGGGCAGGTCGCCGAGCCAGAACTCGTGCGCCAGAGCGGAGCAACCGAGCGGCGGCGGCGTGGTCTCCAGGAACGCGCGGCCATCCGGCGGCAGACCGTGCAGCACGCCCTGGAACGCCAGCACCGTGCGTTCGAGCCGGGCGCGACCGCTGTCCGTGCGATCGAACACGGCCTTCGAGTCGCCCACGGCGAGCCGCGCGGGATCGCGCTCGCTGGCGCGTCCCACGAGCGCCGACAGCGCGTCCCAAGGATCCGGCACGGGGTGCGGCGTGCGCAGCGCCACCGCACCGATCGTGAGCGGACCGAGCAGCGGGCCGTAGCCGGCCTCGTCGAGGCCGGCCAGCACGCGCGCGGGGGGCGCGCCGCGTTCCGCGCTGTCGTCCTGGAACAGCGACGGCCCCGGCTCGAAGCGGCGTGCTGCGCGGCGCGCCATGGCTCAGGCGGCGCGCTCGACGAGGTCGCGCCGGCCCCGGAAGCGCGCCAGCAGCACGCCGGTCACAAGCACCAGCCCGATCGACACGATCTGCGAAGTCGAGAGCGCGCCCCCGAACCACACGCCGCGCACCGCGTCGCCGCGCAGGAGCTCGACGCCAAAGCGCAGCACGCCGTACGTCGCCAGCATCCACAGCGCGGCCTGGCCGCCGTAACGCCGGCGCTTGAGCACCTGCCAGCCGACCCAGGCCACGACGAGCGCCTTGATCGACATGAGCGGCTGCGTGGCCCACAGCAGCTTGCCGGCGTTCTCCAGCCCGAACAGGCTCTCGAACGGCAGCGTCTGCGGCACCCGCAGCGTGATCGGGAACGGCAGCCAGGAGAGCGCCTCGGGCACGACCCGACCGTAGTCGTCGCCCACGAGCAGGCAGCCGACGCGACCCACGGCCTGCCCGCAGAAGCCGCCGACGAGTCCGAGGTCGAGCGCGCGCCAGGGATGCAAGCCCTCGCGCTTGGCCGCCCACAGCCCGAGCCCCATGGCCCCGAGCAGCCCGCCGTACATGACGAGCCCGCCCTGCCAGACGAACAGGATCGACAGCGGGTCCTCGCGGAACCCGCGTCCGGTCCCCGAGTCCCGCAGGACCTCGACCACGACGTACATGAGCCGCGCGCCGGCGATCACGCCCACGACGACCCACAGCATCACGGCCGAGAAGCGCGCCGGGTCCTGGGCGGGGTCGTCGGACCAGCGCGCGGCGAGGCGACCCACGATCCAGGAGCCCAGCAGGAACCCCAGAGCGACCATGAGCCCGAAGGAGCGCACGGGGAACCCCAGGCCGGGGATCTCGAACAGGATCGGGTGCATGGGAGGGGCCGGATTCTAGGGGCGCGCCCCGCCCGGCTCACGCACGCGTTCGCGATCCGGGCCAGGATCGCTATCCTCCTCGCCCCGCGCAGCGCGCGGACAGCCGACGATGGCAGCCCAAGACGAGACGCCTGCGCAGGGCTCCGACGCGGCGGACGCGCCGGGCCCGGGCCCGCGCCACGAGCGGCCGCGGGTCAAGGTGTTCGTCGAGGGCCGCTACCGCAAGCTCACCCGCGACCTGCCCCAGACCGTCTTCCACTGTCCCGAGTGCCGCGGCCATCCGCGCCGCCGCAAGGGCTGCCCGCGCTGCGAGGGCTTCGGCAAGCTCACGCGCGACTCCGTCCAGGAGCTCGTCGGGTGGGTGCTCGGGGCGGCCTTCCAGACGCGCCGCAACACATTCCATGGCGCCGGCCGCGAGGACGTCGACGTGCGCATGCTGGGGGATGGCCGCCCGTTCGTGGTCGAGCTCGAGAACCCCAAGGTCCTCGACGTCGACCTGGCGGCCGTCGAGGCCGAGATCAACCGCCGCAACGCCGGGCGCCTCGAGATTCGCGGGCTGTACTGGTCCGACAAGGCGCGCGTGCGCGCCCTCAAGGAAGAGCCGCACGCCAAGGAGTACGAGGCGCTCGTGGCGCTCTCCGGCCCGCTCGATCCCGCGCGCTGGGCGCCGCTGGTCGGCCGGCGCCTGACGGTCGTGCAGCAGACGCCGGCCCGCGTCGCGCACCGGCGCGCGGACAAGGAGCGCACGCGCTGGATCGAGTTCCTGGGCTTCGAGCCCGTGCCGGGCGAGGACCTGCTGCGCGTCCGCCTGCGCACCGAGCACGGCACCTACGTCAAGGAGGCCGTGCATGGCGAGGGCGGCGCCACGCGTCCGTCGCTGGCCGAGCTGCTCGGGGTGCCCTGCACCTGCCGCGAGCTCGACGTCCTCGCGATCCTGGACGCCGCGGGCCAGCGGCCGCCGGAGCCCTCCCGGCCGATCGCCTTCGGGTCCAACCTGCTCGACTGAGGCGGCTCGGTGTACGCTCGGGAGGCTCGTCGCCCCGTCCATGCGCACCGCGAACCCTACCGCCGTCCTCTCTGGTCTCCTGCTGGCCTGCGCTGCGGCGTGCGCCGCTCCGCCGCACTCACCGGGGACCGCGCCCGAGGCGCCGAAGAAGGTCTCGCCGCGCCGGCCGTTGGACAAGGAGCGCGCCTTCGAGTCGCTGATCGCGCTCCAGCACCCACAACCGACCGAAGGCGGGATGATCGAGCGCGTCGAGCGCGACAAGGCCGGACGCGCGCGCTGGATCGAGGAGCTGCACAAGGCCGCCGAGGGCGTCGACTGGCGCGAGATCGAGGCCGCCAACGCGCGCAGCGAGGAGCGTCGGCGGGCCCGGATGGCGAGCCAGCAGCAGCTCACGGCGGGCTCCTGGACCGAGGTCGGCAGCCGCAACCAGTGCGGCCGCATCCACACCGTCGCGCGCGTCGAGGGTGGCGACGCGAGTTCGCCGCTGTGGATCGGCGCCGACCTGGGCGGCGCCTGGCGCGGCAACCCCGACGGAACGGGCTGGCAGCCGAAGTCCGACGACGTGTGGGGCGGAGCGCACCACCTCGTGGTCGTGCCGTCCGACGTCCCGGGCGCGCCGGACGTCGTGCTCCAGGCCACGGACGGCGGCCGCGTGCGCATCACGCGCGACGATGGTGCGACCTGGCAACAGCCGGCCGGGCTGCCCGCGTTGAGCTCCTGCCGTGGCGTCGGCGTGCTCGCCGACGCCGCTCGCACGATCCTGATCTTCGGCCAGTACACGCCCAGCGGCACGCGGCCGGGCGTGTTCGCCTCGACCGACAACGGCCGCACGTTCACGAACCGCTGGACGGGCTCGCAGAACCACCCGGGCTGGATGTGGGTCCCGCGCAAGGCGCCGTTCCAGGCGGCGCACTGCTACGTGCTGCACCGCGGCGTGCTGTACGCTTCGACGAACGGGGCGCAGACGTTCCAGCAGCGCGGCACGGTGAACGCCAACGCGACGCGCGGCATCCTGGCCGGCTCGGAGGCCGGGGCACCGACGCTGTACGCGGCTGTCGAGGTGTCCGGGAGCTGGCGACTCCATCGCTCGGACGATGCCGGCAGCACGTGGGCGCAGGTCTCGACCCTCTCGGATCTGTGGGACGGCACGCTGTGCGCCTCGACCATCGACCCGCTGCGGGTCATGCACGGGGGCGTCGAGGCCTGGCGCTCCTCGAACGGCGGGGTCACGTTCACCAAGATCAACGGCTGGGGCGAGTACTACGGGAACCCGGCCTCGAAGCTGCACGCCGACCTGCCCGGCATCGCGTGCTGGCCCGACCCCGCCGGCGGCGAGCGCTGGTTCTTCGGCACGGACGGCGGCCTCTACCAGAGCCTGGACGGCGGCCTCACGGTGCAGAACCTGACCCTGACCGGGATCGGCACGAGCCAGTACTACTCGACCCACACGTCGCGCGCGAACCCCGACCGCATCCAGGCTGGCTCGCAGGACCAAGGCTACCAGCGCGGGATCTACCAGACCCCGACGGGCAACGGGCCCTCGACGGACTTCGCGCAGCTCATCAGCGGGGACTACGGGCACCTCACGTCGTCGGACGGGACGCACGGGCTGGTCTACTCGACCTACCCGGGCTTCGTCCTGATCGCGGAGGGTGAGACGAATCCGGCACTGCGGCAGGCGAACTTCCCCTCGGGTTCGACGAGCGGCTGGCTGCCGATGGTCACCGCGGACCCTCTCGACCCGAACCGCTTCTTCTTCTGCGGCGACAAGCTGTATCGCTACACGCGCATCGGGAACAACTGGAGCTCGGCGGCGCACACGACGTTCAACTTCCTGACGGGAGGTGCGACGTACATCACGGCCGTCGCGTTCGCGCCCAGCGATCCGCAGCGCATGTACGCGGCGAACAACGCTGGCCGCCTGTTCACGTCGGCGAACCACGGCGTGGGGTGGGTCGAGTCCGCCAACACCGGCCCGAGCCCGCACTACTTCTACGGGAACTCGATCGCCGTCCATCCCACGAACCCCCTGGAAGCCGTCGTGGGGGGCTCGGGCTACAGCACGGCCGGCGTGCGGCGCACGTTGGACGGGGGCGCGACGTGGTCGGCGCTCACGAACGGGCTGCCGGCGACGCTGGTCTACGACCTGGCCTACGCCGAGGACGGCACGGGCGACGTCTACGCGGCCGCCGAGTCCGGCGCTTGGCGTTTCGTGCGCGCGACGGGTGCCTGGGTGAACATCCTGGAGGTCGGCACGCCGATCACCCTCTACTGGTCCGTGGAGGCCGTGCCCGAGCGCCACCTGATGCGCTTCGGCACGTACGCGCGGGGGATCTGGGACTACCGTCTGCCGACCGCGCCGCCGATCGCGCGCTGGGTGCGCTACGGGGAGAACCTGGGGGGAGCGAACGTGCTCGACCTGGATTCGCCGACCCCGCCGACGATCGGCACGACCGCCACGCTCTACGTCAGCGCGCCGGACCTGGGCGAGCGCACGGGTTGGCTGCTGCACTCCGACTTCGGCGGATCGGCCCCGTTCGGCGGCGGGACCCTGCTGGCCGACCCGATCACGCGCCTGCAGCGCCTGCGCGTGGCCGTCGACGGGACCGGTGCCGTGCGCTTCCCGATCCCCGCCGATCCCTATCTGGTCGGGACCACACGCTACTTCCAAGCCATCCTGTCGGATTCGAACCAGCCCGGGGGCTGGTCGCTCTCGAACGGACTCGAGGCGCAGTTCGCGCCTTGATCGCCGGAGAGCGCCGGTCGACGGGCGCACGGGAGCGGCGCGCCGCCCTGCAGCCCGCGGCGCGCGCGCTGGATGCGTTGGCCGCCGCGCGCCTCACAGGATCGTGCCGATGACCTCGGTCTCGTACACCCGATCGTCGCCCACGAAGCCCTGGACCTCGTAGATGAACATGCGCCCCCGAACGCGCACCTGGCGCGAGATCCACACCATGCGCACGCCCGGCTCCACGATGCCGCGGAAGCGCGTGTCGTTCAGCCCGGCGAAGCCCAGGAAGCCCGCGAACCCGGGCGTGCGTCGCACGTAGTCCCAACTCGCGAGCTGCGCCGCGGCCTCGGTCATCAGCACGCCCGGGAACAGCGGCCGTCCCGGGATGTGGTCCGCGGCCCACCAGTCGTCGGCCCGGATCTCCTTCCAGCCGATCGAAGTCAGGTCCTCGGCGCCGAAGTACGCGATCCCATCGAGCAATGCGAAACGCCCGGCCTGCTTGAGCACGGCGTAGATGTCCGCGCGGGTGGCGACCGACGCGTCGAGGTCGAAGCGGGAAGGGACGAGGGGGGGGGCGGAGGTCATGGGGCCCGGGAGTCTAGGAGCCCGAGCCGGCGCGCGCGCGGAAGAACCACGCGATCGGCCCGCGTGCGGCTAGGATCCGGCCCGAGCCATGACCTCGCATGAACCCTGGAGCCCCGCCACGCTGTGCGTGCACGCCGGACACCGAGCCAGCGCCGCCCAGCGGGCGGTCGTCGCGCCCCTGGTCCACAGCACGACCTTCCTCCTGGATGACACCGCCTACTCCGCCATGACGCAGGGGCGGGCCTCCGAGGCCTGGATCTACTCGCGGATCCGCAACCCCACCCTGGACGTCGTCCAAGAGCGGATCGCGGCGCTGGAAGGGGCCGAGCGCTGCGTGGTCTTCTCCTCGGGGATGGCGGCGATCCACGCCGCGCTGCTGGCGACGGCCCAGAGCGGCGGCTCGCGGGTCGTGGCGCACCGCGAGATCTATGGCTCGACCTGGGACCTGCTCGCCCACCTGCTCGCACCCCTGGGCATCGCCTCGGAGTTCGTCGACCTCAACGATCCGCGCGCGCGCGGCGCGGCCTTGGCGCGCGGCGCGGACGTGGTCTACCTCGAGTCGATCACGAATCCCTCGCTGGACGTGCCGGACCTGCAGGTCATCGCGACCGAGGCGCACGCCGCCGGGGCGCGAGTGCTGGTCGACGCGACCTTCGCGACGCCACTGCTCCAGCGCCCGCTCGACCTGGGGGCGGACCTCTCGATCCACTCGGCCACGAAGTACCTGGGCGGCCACTCCGATCTCATCGGTGGCTGCGTGAGCGGCCAGGCCGACCTCATGGCGCGGGTCTTCCGCTGGATGCAGCTGGCCGGGGGCTGTCTCGACCCCCATGCCGCCTTCCTGCTCGACCGCGGGCTGAAGACGCTGCCGCTGCGCCTGGAGTGTCACCAGCGCAACGCGCTGGAGCTCGCGCGCCGGCTCGCGGGCCACCCGCGGGTCGAACGCGTGTTGCACCCCGGGCTGGAGTCGCATCCGGCGCACGAGCGCGCGCTGCGGAACCTCCAGGGCTTCGGCGGCATGCTGTCGTTCGTGGTGCGCGGCGGCGACGAGGCCGCGCTGCGCGCCGTGCGCGCGCTGCGCCTGGCACTGGAGGCCTCCAGCCTCGGCGGCGTCGAGACGCTCGTGAGCCTGCCCTGCAACACGAGCCACGCGCGGATGAGCGCGGCGGAACGCGCCGCGGCCGGGATTCCGCCGGGGCTCGTGCGCGTCTCGGTCGGCATCGAGGACGTCGCAGACCTCGCGGTCGACTTCGAGCGCGCGCTGACCGCGGCCTGATCTGGCTCCACGCCGCGCGTTCGCCGTCCTGTCAGGCGGACGGGGCACGCGGTCGTCGCGGATCTCGTCGCCCGCCGCAGATCGCGCTCAGTCCAGCGCGCCCAGCCCCAAGAGCCGCGCGGCGTTGCCACCGAACACGCGCGCCATGGTCGCGTCGTCGGCACCGGCCTCGAGCAGCGCGCGGCGCTGCTCCGCGTGCCGGTCCTGGCGCCAGCCGGCGGGGAAGGTGTTCGAGTCCGTTCCGAACAGGATCCGGTCGCGCCCGAACACCTCGAGACAGCGGGCGAACACCTCGGACAACGAGGGCTTGGGGCACAGGACCGAGCGCCAAGAGTTCGAGGACGAGGTGTCGACGTGCACGTTCTCGCACTGCGCGCCGAGGAGCAGCGTCTCGCGCAGGAAGCCCGCGCCGAAGTGGGGGATCACGAAGCGCACCCGGCGGTGCGCGTTGGCCGCGGCGACCAGGTCGAGCGGGTTGGCGTAGGCCAGGTCGGCCACGCGTGGCAGGCCCAGCAGGTCGCGCACGCGCACGACGAGCAGCCCGCAATGCGCGTAGAGGATGGCGCCATGCGCGTCGAGCACCTCGAGCAGGCGCCGCGCCTCACTGGACGTCCAGTGCCAGTGGTGCAACGCGGGGAACACGAGCGCACCGCGCACGCGGCCCTCGGCGAGCAGGGCGCCGAGACGCTCGGACGCGCCGTCAGCGCGCGGGTTGACCAGGGCGAAGGCCGACAGGCGACCACGCGAGCGCGCAGCGACCTCGCACACGACCGGCGTCTCCTCGGGGATGCTCGCGAAGACGCAGGCGTGGCGCACGCCGTGCCGCTCGAACTCCGCGAGCCAGCGCGCCGCGTGCTCGGCGTCCGACGCCGCGGGCAACTCGAAGCCCGCCGTCGCGGCGGCGCGCACGAGCTTCTCGGCCGGTGCGTCGGGCCCGGGAGCCTGCGCCGCCAGCGTCTCGAAGTAGGTGCGAGAGAAGAAGTGCGTGTGGAAGTCGACGAGGTTCATGCCGGCATGGAGCTCAGGCTTCGCGCCACGAGCGCCACAGCGCGCGAGCGTAGTCGAGCGGTCCGCCCACGTGGAAGGGCAGTCCGCGCGTCCCGTAGAGATCGAGGCCGCCCTTCACGGGGTCGCGAGCCAGGGCCTGCCTCAGGATCCGTTCCGGGCGCATCGGGTAGGGCGCGGCCGTGGCCTTGCCGAGTCGGAAGCCGCGCTCCGCGAGGAAGCGCAGCAACTCGTCGGGGGTGGCTCCGCGCAGCGCATAGGGCCAGAACTCGAGCAGCAGCGCGATCCGCGGGCTGGCCTCGAGCAACGCCTGCGCGCCCTGGAGCGCGTGCCATTCCGAGCCCTGCGTGTCGATCTTCAGGACGCGCACCGGGCCGTGCACGAGGTCGTCCACGCGCTCGACGGCGATCTCGAGCTCGGTCCCCGCGTCCATGTCGGCGGGCCGCGCGTGGCCGGCGTCGAGCAGGCGATTGTCGCCGAAGTTCGCGCCCGCGAGCGCGATCCGCGCGGTGCCCCGCGCCGATCCGGCTGCGGCGCGGTGGACGATCGCGCGGCCCGGACCGACGAGCTCGGCGGCGCGCGCATTGCGCTCCAGGACGTCCGCGATCCAGGGCACGGGCTCGAAGGCGTGCACCTCGCACCCTTCCAGCACGGCCTGCACGGTGAACCAGCCGACGTTCGCGCCCAGGTCGACGACGCGCGCACCGGGGGCCAGGTGCGCGCGGAACAGGCGCGTCTCGTGCTCCTCCCAGTTCCCGCGCTCGATCGCCGGGCCGATGATGGCGTCGCCCGCGAGGACCTCGAGCTCGAGGCCTTCCCGGGCGAGCCGGACCTTGCGCGTCGCGTGCTGCATCGAGCGTCGCGGGATCGTAGCAAGCCCTGCGCGCACGGTCCCGTGCGCGCGGCGGCACGCTCAGGGCTGTGCCGTGCCGCCGCCAGAGACGTAGGCCATCTCGCGCGACCAGTCGCGCTCCGCGCAGCGGAAGCCGCCGCGGTGGCGTTCCGTGGCCGCGGCGGTCTCGAACGCCTTGACGCCGAGCACGTAGAACGGCCCATCGCCCACGCAGCCCGCTGTGCCCTTCTCGTAGCGGTAGTACGCGTAGTAGTGCTGGCTGTCGTCGAGCGGGTCACGCAGCGACGCGCGCAGGTAGCCGCGCTCCACGAGCTCGTGCAGGAAGCTCCCCTGGCTGCTCACGTCCCAGCCCCCGAAGCTCGTGTCGGGGCGCGACTCGGGGTAGCGACCGTGGTCGGCGTGGAAGCGCTCGATGAGCGCGGCGAGCGTCTTCACGTCGGCCAGCCGGCGTGCGTCGCGCGACTCGGCCATGTGGTTCGTGACGCGCGGCACGAGCGCCCCCGCGAGGATCGCGAGGATCGAGACCACGACGATCAGCTCGATCAGCGTGATGCCGCGTCCGGGATGGTGCGTCATGGTGCCTCCGCGGGCCGGCGCCTCCCCCCGCACGCGCGACGGCGGCCCGGCCTCCGAGCGCACATCGGCCGGATCGCGGCCTGACTTGCGCACGATCGCCGGGCCTGACGCGGGCCGGCCGGAGGAGGCCCTGGCAGGGCCTGGGCCCGCTCCGGCATGCCACCGCGCGCTCGTCCGGGCGCCGGGCCCTGCGCGGCTTCCGCCGCCCGCGACGGTCGCCGCCAGGTGCTGCTCGACTATCCTCTGCGCCCCATGGAACGCTGGTCGATCGATCTCGCGAAGGAGAACTTCAAGTTCTCCGCCGCGCACTTCCTCATCTTCCCCGACGGCAGCGCGGAGCGTCTCCACGGGCACAACTACCGGGTCTTCGTCGAGATCGAGGCCCGCCTCTCGGATCACGGCCTCGTGCTCGACTTCAAGGCGGTCAAGCCGGTCGTGCGCGAGCTGTGCGACGAGCTCGACGAGCACTGGCTGGTCCCGGGTGAGCACGCAGTCTTGCGGCACGCCGACCTCGACGGCGGTCGGATCGAGGTGCGCTACCTGGATCGCCACTACGTGGCGCCGCGCGAGGACGTGATCGTCCTGCCGATCAACAACACGAGCTCCGAGAACCTGGCGGGCTGGTTCGGGCGCGAGCTGCGGCGGCGGCTGGCGCTGCGCTTCCAGGACGTCGTGGTCCTCTCGCTGCGCCTGGCCGTCGAGGAGACGAGCGGCCAGCGCGGCGTCTACCACTTCACGCACGCCGACGCGCCCGGGGCCGACGCGGGCTGAGCGGCCGCTCTCTCAGCCGCTGCCGTCGGCGTCCGCGATCCGCACGCCCGCCCGGTACGTGCCCGTGCGCTCGGGATCGAGCGCTCCGCCGGGCAGCCAGAACTCCCAGCGGCCCTCCATCCGGCCGTCCACGTAGGTGCCGCGCGCCTCGGGAGTTCCGTCGCGGTGCCAGCGCGCGCCGTGGCCGTGCGGGACGCCGTCGCGCAGCTCGAACTCGCTGCGCAGCGTGCCGCTGGCCCAGTAGGTCGTCTGCGTCTCCGGGCCCCCGGCACGCAGGCCCTGTGTCGCGCCCAGCACTCCCAGGCCCACGAGGCCGGCTGCGAGGAGGATCGTGTTCCACTTCATGGCGCCCGCTGGGACGCCAGCAGGGCCCCTTCCTTCCCCGCGAGGCCCGGATTCGCTGCAGCGGCGCGCGCGTCGGCCAGCGCTTCGAGGCGCGGGCGCAGCGCGGTCAGGTCGAGCAGGTCGACCTGGGCGTCGGGCCGGCCAGCGATCGCGACGCGGCCGCGCACGGCGGGCAGCGCCTTGGATGGCTCGTCGACGATGCCCGCCCCGAGCAGGTCGGCCAGCGGTTCCAGGAGCAGGCCGGGGTGCAGCCTGAGGACCTCGCGGACCTCGGCCGCGCCGAACGCGGCGAGGAGCGCGCTGTGGAACGAGGCCTCGCTCGGCTCGAGGCCGGCGGCCTCGAGCAGGCGGGCCGTGGGGACCTCGCCCCGTCCCTCGTCCCGGGCCTCGACACACAGGGCGTACAGTCCACAGAGCCCGATCCGGTTCGCGATCCGCTCTGCGATCAGGAAGCCGAGGCCGTAGTACGCCCGTCGCAGTCCGGGTGCGGCGCGTGCCGTCGACAGTCCGGCGCGCACCACGAACACGTCGGTCGGGACGACGCGCAGGCCGTCCTCCGCCACGACCCGCAGCCGCGCCTGCAGGCCGCGGCGGGCGAACGGCCCGCCGTCCGGATCGTCGAGCCACAGGTCGACCTCGATGGGCAGGCCACCCAGCGCGGCGGCCGCGGTGGCCAGGCGCCCGGCCCGCAGGCGTGCCGCCGCCTCGGGCACGATCCGCGCCGCGACGACGTCGCACACGCCTTCTTCGAGCGTCCCCGGCAGCGCGTCCCACTCGGAGGCCAAGCCGGCGTGCACGAGCTCGTGCGCCAGCGTCCGCTCGAGGTGGTCGGCGGCGTCGCGCAGGTGGATGCGGCGCACGCCCTCGGCCCAGAACCCATCCGTGTCGCTGTAGGTCGAGGAGCGCAGCACGTAGAGCGTGGGCGTGTCCTGAACCCAGACCTCGAGCGCGGCGAGCTGCGCGCCGGGCAACGCGCGCTCGACCAGGGGCGCGAGGTGATCGACGGCCCGTGCGACGTCCTCCGCGCGCGCGCGGGTCGCGGCGCGCACGGTGCCGAGGCGGGAGCCCGCGCACTCGGCCGGCGGGCGCGCGAGGCACGCGGACAGGGTCAGCGTCGCGGCCGCCAGGGCGAGGACGCGTGCCGCCCGCCCCGCGCTCGCGGGGCTCGTCATGGCGGGAGGACCTCAGGGAAACCTACCCCGCGCGAGCCGCGCGGGTCGCCCTCAGCGGACGGGGAGGCGCAGCGCGCCGCGCCCGACGACGCCATGCTCCGGGTCGAGCACCCACACCACGGCCGCGGGTGGCGGGACCAGGGGCGCGGCCGAGGTCCGGTAGTCGTCGGGCGCCGCCCGTCCGTCCGCTCCGGACAGGCGCTCCACGGTGCTGGCCGCACCCCCGGTCCACTCCTCGCTGGCGCCCGTGGCCCCGTGGTAGGCCGAGGCGCGCAGCTCGAGCCGGTACTCCGCGTCGCCGCTCGCGGACACGACGACCAGGTGGAAAGGCCGGCCGGCGACCAGGAACGCTCCGCGCTCGGTCGCCGCGGGCGAGGCCCAGGCGCCGACGAACGCGTCCAGCCCGGGGTCGTAGAGCCACAGGTCGAGGTCGGCGCAGCCGCACAGCGGCTCCAGCACGAACTCGACGACGAGCGCGCCCGCCGCAGTGAACTCGAAGCCATCCTGCGGGTCCCAGGCGTCGTCCCGGACCGAGCCCGCGATGCACAGGTGCGCGCCGGGATGCAGCAGCCCGAAACGGTTCGCGTCCCAGGCGTCGTCGTTCGGCTCCCACTCCTGGTAGACCGGTGGCGGGCTCTGGATCACGACCTCGGCCGACCCGTGACAGCCGGCGAGCGACACGAGGAGCGGCAGAGCGGCGAGGAGGGCCGGTTGAGCGCACGGGAGGGTCTTCATCGCGGGTCTCGGCCAGTGGCCGTGCGCCGGAGCGCAAGCTGCGTGCCCCGCTGCCGCTGCCTGGTCACGGACGGCCGGCGTCCCACGCCGAGGTCAGCTGTCCCGCGGGGCGTGCGCGGGCGTCCCCGCGCGAGGTGCGGCCAGGCCTCCTGCGCGCGGTGCTCCGGCCAGGACGGATCCCCGCCTGCGAGCGGCCGGGCTGCCGCGGGGGGCGCGGCTCGACCGTGACTTTTCGCCACTGCGCGGCGATCCTGTGCGGCTCGCACCCCCGGCTCCGATGTCCACGACCCGTGTCCAGTCCCGCTGCGCCGAGCCCGTTGCCACGGGGGCCGATGAGATTCCGCGCCGGGTGCATGTCGTGACGTTCGGGTGCCAGATGAACAAGTACGACTCGCTGCTCGCCGAAGGGCGTTTCCGGCGAGCGGGCTACGCCACGACCGACCGTCTCGAGGAGGCCGACGTCGTGCTGTTCAACACGTGCTCCGTGCGCGAGCACGCCGAGGAGCGCACGTACTCCTGGCTGGGCGAGCTCAAGCGTGCCAAGGAGCGCCGCCCGGATCTCGTCGTCGGCGTCATGGGCTGCATGGCGCAACGCGTCGGCGAGGAGATCTTCGCGCGCGCCGGCCACGTCGACCTCGTGGCGGGCACGCGTCAGTTCGCGAGCCTGCCGGCGCTCGTCGGCGACGTCCTCGCCGCGCGCGCGGCGGGCGAGCGGGCGCGGGTCGTCGCGCTCGGGATGGAGGACGACCTGGTGCTCGACCGCGGCGGCGAGCCGTGGGCTGGAGGGGGACACGCGTACCTGACGGTGATGCGTGGCTGTGACCTGAACTGCACCTACTGCATCGTGCCGGCCGTGCGCGGGCGCGTGCTGAGCTACCCGATCGAGCACCTCGTGCGCGAGGCGCGCGGCTACGTCGAGGCCGGCGTGCGCGCGATCACGCTGCTCGGGCAAACCGTGAACAGCTACGGCGAGGACGCCGCGGCAGCGGGTCCCGGGGAGCGCCGCTGGAGCGGGCGCCAGGGCCGGCCCGCGCTCGCCGACCTGCTGCGCGCGCTCCAGGAGGTCGAGGGCCTGGCGCGCATCCGCCTGATCACGGGCCATCCGAGCTACGTGAGCGAGTCGCTGGCCGAGGCCCTGCGCGAGTGCGACAAGGTCGAGCGCTTCCTGCCGCTGCCCGCCCAGTCGGGCTCCGACGCGGTCCTGCGCGCCATGAAACGCGGCTACACCACCGACCTCTACCGGCGCCGCCTCGACCTGCTGCGCGCGCGCGTGCCGGACGTCGAGATCTCCTCGGACTGGATCGTGGGCTTCCCGGGCGAGAGCGACGAGGACTTCGCCGCCAGCGAGTCGTTCCTCGCCGAGCAGGCCTGCGCCGTGAACTACGTGTTCAAGTACAGCCCTCGGCCCGGGACGAGCGCCGCCGAGCGACTCCTGGACGACGTGCCCGAGGACGTGAAGAAGGCGCGCAATCAACGGCTGCTCGTCGCGGCCGAGCGCGCGGGCCTCGCGCGCCATGCGGCGCACGTCGGCGCGACGCGGCGCGTGCTCGTGGACGCGGTCTCCGAGCGCGGCGTGGGTCAGGTGCTCGGCCGCAGCGAGCACGGTCTCGCCGTGAGCCTGCCCGGCGGAGCAGAGCTCGTCGGTCGCGTGGTCGAAGCGCGCATCGAGAGCGCCAGTGCGTTCGGGCTCGCTGGCCAGCCGCTCCCCGCGGCCGCACGGACGACCTGATCCCGCGCGGCGTGCGCGGTCAGCGGCCGTCGAGGGCCGCGCCGCCCTCGGGCAGCTCGCGGCGCAGTGACCAGGCGACCCGCGCCGGAGCGGCCAGCGGTGCGTAGGCACCACGCACGCGCCCCTCGCGGAGGTCGACGGCGGCGACGCGCCCCGAACTGCGCAGCGCCACGAAGGCGTTGCGGCCCTCGGGGTCGACGGCGATCGGCCAGGCCGCGCCGGTCAGGTCGGGCTCGGCCACCGCGATGCGGGTCAGGCCCGCAGCGCTCCACACCAGGACCGCGCCGCTCGCCGCGTCGCTCGCGACCGCCGTTCCGGCTTCGGCCGCGACGGCGAGCGCAGCCGGGCCGGACAGCGCCTCCAGGATCCCACGGCGCTCGGACCAGGCGCGCAGGCCGCCGTCGGTGGCGACGATCGCCCAGGTGCCGCCCGCTTCCGAGCCACGCGCGAGCGCGGCGGGCCGGCCCGGCAGCGCGACCCGCCGCACGACACGGCCCAGGTCGGCGTCGAGCCAGACGAGCTCGTCGGGGCTGGTGACGGCCGCCACGAGCTCGCCCGAGCGGTGCCCGGCGGCGAGCGCCACGACCCCGGCGGCGCCGGTCGGGATCGCGTGCTCGATGCGCCCCGACTCTCGGCCGAACACCAGGACGTCGCCCGCGCCGTCGAACGCGGCTGCCAGGCGGGTGAGACGGTCGACGAACGCCAGCCCGCTCGCACGGCCAGCGCCCGCGACCGCGTAGCGCGCATCGACGCCGTAGCGCCCGAGGTCGAGGACGGCGACCTCGCCCGTCGCGCGGATCGCGGCCGCGTACTCGCCGCTGCGTCCCGCCGCGATCGCGGCGCAGTCGGCGAAGAGCGGGTAGCGGTGGCGGACGCGCCCGCCGTTGGGCTCGAGCTCGCACAGCGTCGCCGAGGCGTCCTCGGCGACGAGCAGCGTCGTGCCGGGCCAGCTCGGCGCGATGCGCGTGTCCGCCAGACAGCCGCCCGTGACGAGCAGTGCGACCGCCAGGGCGCCGCGACGCACGCGCGACCCACGCGCCAGGCAGCCGGTCGAGGCGGCGCTCATCAGGGGAGCCGGGGCGGCGCCGCCGGGGACTGACGCTCGAACGCTCCCAGGTCGACGAGCGGCCCCCGGCCTAGGCCCGTGTCGAGCACGCGCGGATCGTCGACGAAACGCGGGCTGCCTGCCAGGTCGCTGCCGCCGCCCGGTGCGCGCGGCGCGTTGTCGCCGGCGTCGATCCCGGGCGAACCCGGCGCGAGGCGCAGGTCGCCGGGATCGTCGTCGTCCGTTCCCCACACGCCGTCGGGGCCGGGTTCCGGCGCGCGTTCGAACAGCGGTGCGCCCAGCAGGTTGCCACTGCCCGCCTGCGGGACGTCGCACAGCCCGTGGCTGAAGTCCGCCGGGTCGCCGCCCAGCGGCGCGGGGCCCGAGGCGAACACGATGCAGTTCGAGAAGCGCGGCGTCGCCAGCGCGCTGAGGTGAATGGCTGCGCCAGAGTGCGCGCGATTGCGCACGTAGGTGCAGTTCACGATGCGCGCCTCGCTGAACGCCAGGTCGAACGTGCCCCCGCCGGCACGCGCCTCGTTGCCCACGAACGCGCAGTCCTCGAGGCGCGCCCGGGCGAAGTAGGCGGTCATGACGCCTCCGCCGAACCCCAGCGGTCCCAGCGCGCGATTGCCGACGAAGCGGCTGGCGCGCAGCACGGGGGCCTCGCCCTCCAGGTAGGCCCCACCGCCGCCCAGATCCGCAACGTTGCCGTGGAACGAGCAGCCCTCGACCCAGCAGTCGCTGAAGTAGTGGCTCATCCCGCCGCCGACCGAGAACACGCCACCCTGGGCCGAGTTGCCCCGGAAATCGCTGTCCAGGACCTGGACGGGGCTGTTCAGGGAGTAGAGGCCGCCGCCTTCCTCGGTCTGGTTGGCCTCGAACCCACACTCCGCGACCAGCGCGCGCGCATCGTGGATCGCGTAGAACCCGCCGCCGAACGAGGCGCGGTTGGCCTGGAACAGGCAGCGCAGCGCGCTGATCGCGCCACCGTTCGTCCACACGCCGCCGCCACCGCTGCCGCCCCCTCCGCCGCTGCCGCCCTGGAGGTCGACCCCGGCCTCGTTGCCCTCGAACAGGCATTCCTCGAAGCTCGTGAAGGCCTCGTCCGAGTAGCTCCCGCCGCCGCCAAGGACGGCGCGATTGGCGCGAAACTCCGAACGTGCGACGTGCGCTCCGCTCTCGGGGGCCGCGTACAGTCCCGCGCCGCGCTCGGCCGCGTTGCCCTCGAAGAGGCAGCCCTCGACGCGCGCACCGTGGTGCGCGCGCACGTACATCCCGCCGCCCTCGGTCGTGGCCACGTTCGCGCGGAACGTGCAGTCGATGGCCAGCGTGGCGGCTTCGTGGTGCAGGTACAGGCCCGCGCCGAACTGCGCCGAGGCATTCCCTTCGAACGTGCAGCCATCGAAGACCGAGCCCTCGCTGTGGTCGTTCACCGCGCCGTGGTTGACGGCCCAGTTGTCGCGCAGGACGCAGCCGCGCACCGTGATCGATCCGTGGTACAGGTTGATGCCCGAGCCTTGGTCGCGGCTCGCGGGCGTGGGCCCCAGCGAGGGTCCGTCGGCGTGGCCACCGCGGATCGTGAACCCGTCGAGCAGCGCGCCGTGCACGTCCACGCCGACGACGACCTGGTAGGCATTGTCCCCGCGCTGCGCGAAGTGCGGCCCGTCGTCGCCGTTCAGGTCCCCGTCGAGGATCGTGGGATGCGCCGCGGGATCGCGCTGTGAGAGTGCGGTTTCGCCGCCGGCGAACCCGCCGTAGAGCCGCACGTGCGAGACGAGCGCGAACGCGGCGTCGCGCGAGCCGCCCGCCGGCGCCGGGCGGTGGTGGCCGGCCGCGACCCAGATCTCGTCGTGCGGGCGCGCCTTGGCGAGCACGGCGGCGAGCTCCGGCGCGGCGCGCGCCCAGGACGTGCCGTCGCCGTCGCGGGGGCCGTCGAGGGCCACGTGCCAGCGGGCCACGGCGCTCCCCGGGGCCAGGCTCTGGCCGTCGGAGCCCGAACAGGACGCGGCCCCGCCGAGGAGCAGGGCCGCTCTGAGAGCCAGGGAGGCGCGCATGGGGACCAACCCCCAGTCTACCGGGCGTCGGCGCTGGTGGCGCCGCGGTCCCCACCTGCGCGCGCGAGCCTCGCGGCCCGCCCGTGCCGCTACTTGAGCAGGTCGGCCACGACCTCGCGCTCCTTCTTCAGCTCGGCCACGCTGGCCGCGATCCGCTCCTCGAGGAAGGGCGTGAGCGGCAGGCCCTGGACGATGCTCCAGCCGCCGCGCCCGTCGCTCGTCACGGGGAACGAGCTGATCAGGCCCTCCTGGACTCCGTAGCTGCCGTCGCTGCGCACGCACACGGAGTGCCAGTGCCCGGTGGGCGTCGCTTGGTGCAGATCACGCACGTGGTCGATCAGCGCGCTCGCCGCCGAGGCGGCCGAGGACAGCCCGCGCGCGGCGATGATCGCGGCGCCGCGCTGCTGGACCGTCTTGAAGAACTCGCCCTGGAGCCAGGCCTGGTCGGTGATGACCTGACCGGCGCTCTGGCCGCGGATGCGCGTGTTGACGAAGTCGGGGACCTGCGTCGCGCTATGGTTGCCCCAGATCGTGCCGTGGGTGACGTCGGTGACCGCGACGCCGGCCTTCTTCGCGAGCTGCGCCGCGGCGCGGTTCTCGTCGAGGCGCGTCATCGCGGTGAAGCGCTCGCGCGGGACGTCCTTGGCGGCGTGCATCGCGATGAGCGCGTTCGTGTTGCAGGGGTTGCCCACGACCGCGACCCGCACGTCCTTGGCCGCGTGGTCGTTGATGGCCTTGCCCTGGCCGACGAAGATCGGGCCGTTGACCTTGATCAGGTCGTTGCGCTCCATGCCGGGGCCGCGCGGCCGCGCGCCGACGAGCAGGGCCCAGTTCACGCCCGCGAAGCCCTGCTTCAGGTCGCTCGTGAGCACCATCCCCTGGAGCAGCGGGAAGGCGCAGTCGTCGAGCTCCATGGCGACCCCTTCGAGCGCCTTCATGGCCTTCTCGTCGGGGATCTCGATCAGGTGCAGGATGACCGGCTGGTCCTTCCCGAGCATCTCGCCCGAGGCGATGCGGGGCAGGAGCGCGTAGCCGATCTGGCCGGCGGCGCCGGTCACGGCGACGCGGATGGGTGCCTTGTTCATGTGCGGAGGCGGTGGTGCGTGCGGGATTCCTGGAGACGAATCGAACGCAGGATGGTGACGGTCGCCGCGCTCGAAGGGAAGGGGAGTGCCGCGTTTTCGGGCCGTTCTCCGGGGGTGTTCGGCGCGATCCGCGGGCTATCCTCTAGACGGGCGGGAGCGCGCGCCGATCGGCAGGGTCGGGGGCGCCCCCGCATGGCATCGAGACGGGGGTAGCGGCGGATGGCGCGAGGGATCGCACAGACCTTGAGCGAGGCGGAGGTGCGCCGGCTGCTCGTCGAGCTGGGCCGCGCCGCCACCCGCTTCCGGTTCGAGGTCGCGCCGAACCCCTGCGTAGGCGCGGCGGTCCTCTCGGACGGCGAGGTCCTCGCGCGCGGGTTCCACGAGGTCTGGGGCGAAGCGCACGCCGAAGTGCACGCGCTCGAGGAGGCCGCGCGCACGGGCGTCCCACGTGAGCGCTGGGACGCGCTCGTCGTGACCCTCGAGCCGTGTGCCAGCCACGGCAAGACGCCGCCCTGCATCGAGCGCATCGTGGAGAGCGGGATCCCGCGCGTGGTCGTGGGCGCGCTCGACCCGGATCCACGCCACCAGGGCGAGGGTCTGCGGCGGCTCCAGGCGGCGGGCGTGGAGGTCGTGCTGCTCGACGGCGCGTCCCCGCTCGACAGGGTCGCACCGCACTTCCTCGCTTGGCTCGACAACGAGCGCATCCGTCGTCCGCGGCCGTGGATGATCGCGAAGTGGGCGCAGACGCGCACGGGCCAGCTCGTGCCGCCGCAGGGTGTCGGCGGCGGACGCTGGATCAGCGGCCCCGAGTCCCTGCGCGAGGTCCAGGTGCTGCGCGGCCGCGTCGACGCCATCGTCACCGGCATCGGCACGGTGCTGGCGGACGATCCGCGCTTCACCGTGCGACCGCCGGGCAACCTCGCGAAGCCGCCGCGGCGCGTCGTGCTCGACAGCCACCTGCGCCTGCCGCCCACCGCCACGATGCTCAAGGCTCCCGGCCCCGGCGAGGCCGGCGGCCCGGTCGACATCCTGTGCATCGGTGGCGTGGCGCCCGAGCGCCACCGCGCGCTCGAGGCCGCGGGCGCGAGCGTGCATCCGTTCCACGTCGCGACGGACGATGGCGTGAACCTGCGCGACGTGCAGACGTGGCTGTGGGACCAGGGTTTCCGCCGCGTGCTGCTCGAGGCCGGGCCGCGGCTCCTGACGCACTTCCTGAAGTCGGGCTTCGTCGACCAGGTCCGCGTCTACACGGGCGTCGTGAACGGCGGCCAGGGACCGTCCATGGGCGAGTGGCTGGGACGCCTGCG
>JAEUHZ010000037.1 GCA_016795205.1 Planctomycetota bacterium
CGGTGCGCGCGCGGCGCCGGGAGCGTGCTGAACGGCAGTTCCATCGACGGCATCCTCCTGGATCGAGGCTCACGCCTCGCTGCTCCGGGGACGCGGCGGCGGGCTCCAGGTCGCAGGGGAACCAGCGAAAATGGACAGCGAGCTGGGTCAGTATCCGACGAAGTCGCGCGGGACGCCGAACTGCACCAGGCGCCCGCGCAGGGTCTGCCAACGCTTCGCCACCGTGTCCTTCGCGAGGCCCATGCGCTCGCCAGCCTGCGTGTACGAGAGTCCCTCGAGGCCCACGTGGACGAAGAGCGCGCGTTCGTCTGCATCGAGCTCTCCGACCCAGGCGAGCAGCTTCTGGATCCCGTCGTCGCGCGCCACGCGCTGGCTGATCGCGGTGGCCGGATCGGCCACGTTCGCGAGCTGGAAGGCGCGTGTCGTGGGGCCGGCCTCGCCGCGCGCGCCGCGCTGGACCTTGCGGAAGCCCTCGAGCAGCACGTTCTTCCCGATACGGAAGATCCAGGCACGGAAGCTGGTCGTCGCCGGGTCGAAGCTCGGGAAGGCCCTCCAAGCTCGGCTCCAGACCTCCTGCACGACGTCCTCGGGGTCGAGCGTGCCGCGCAGCGCGGGCCGGATGCGGATCGAGGCCCAGGCGTAGAGTGCTGGCGCGATCCGCTCGTAGAGCTCGCGGAACCGCGCGGGATCGCCGCCGAGGGCCGCGCGCGCGAGGCGTTCGGTGTCGGGAGGCTCGTCGCCCGCTCCACTGTCGCCCGGCGCCATCCGAGGCGATGCTAGCAGCGCCCGCGCTGGCCGGCGACAATCGCGCGCGAGCATGGTGCAAAGCGACGACCCGCGCGCAGCGGACGTGTTCGACTTCGTCGACGCCTACGCCGCAGCGCAGGAGCGCGGCGAGGATCCGCCGCTCGCGCACTGGCTGGCGCGCTTTCCCGCGAGCCAGGAGGCGGTCGCGCACGAGTGGCTGGCGCTGCGGCGCGGCGCGGAGCCGGCCGCGCTCGGCGCGTCGCCGAGCCCGAGAGCGGCGCCGGCCGCGGACCGCATCGGGCCCTATCGGCTGATCCGCGAGCTGGGCCGCGGCGGGCAGGGCGCGGTCTTCCTGGCCGAGGACACGCGCATCCTGCGGCGCGTGGCGCTCAAGGTGCTGGGTTCGCGCTTCGACACGATCCGCGACGACAAGCTGCGCCGCTTCCGCCGCGAAGCCGAGATCATCGCGCGGCTCGAGCATCCCAGCCTGTGCACGGTCTACGAGGCCGACCTCGAAGGCGAGCAGCCCTACATCGCGATGCGCTTCGTCGAGGGGCGCACCCTGGCCGAGGTCCTGACCGAGGCTCGGCGCTCGGGGGACGCGAGCGAGGCCGTGCAGCTCGACACCGGTGACGACAGCGCGCCGCGCGCATCGCTGGCGCGCTTTCCGCCGCGCACCAAGCTGGAGCTCGACGGCGTCCTGTTCTTCTTCGAGCGCGCCGCGCGCGCCCTGCACGCCGCCCACGAGGCCGGCGTCGTTCACCGCGACGTCAAGCCCGGCAACGTGATCGTCGCCACCGACGGACGGCCTGTGATCCTCGACTTCGGCCTGGCGCGCGAGGAGTCCGAGGGCGACGCCGCGCGCATCACGGAGTCCGGCGAGGTCTTCGGCACGCCCGCCTACATGTCACCTGAGCAGCTCGACTCACGGAGCGACGAGCTCGATCGCCGTACGGACGTCTACTCGCTGGGCGTCGCGCTCTACGAGGCACTCACGCTGCACCGTCCGTTCGAGCAGGCGGCGCGACCAGCGCTGTACCTGGCGATTCAATCGCAGCCGGCGCCCGATCCGCGCACGTTTCACGCCGACCTCTCCGAGGACGTCGCGGTCCTCTTGGCCACAGCCCTGGAGAAGGACCGCGCGCGCCGCTACCCGACCGCCTTGGATCTGGCCGAGGACCTGCGCCGCATCCGCCAGTACGAGCCGATCCGCGCCCGACCCGCCGGGGTCGGCCTGCGCTTCGCGCGCTGGATCCGACGTCATCCCGCGCTGGCATCGGCCACGATCGGCACGATCCTGTCGTTGTCCGCCGGGCTGGCGGTGGCGCTCGACCTCTTGGGCGCCGAGCGCGCGGCGCTCCAGGCCAAGGACCAGGCTCTGGGCGAGAAGGACGCGGCGCTCGCCGTCGCGTTGGGCAAGCACTTGGCGCAGCGCAGCATCGAACTCGCCAAGGAGGACGCGGCCGCGGCGCTCGCGCTGGGCATCTTGGGCGCGGAGCGCGCGCCGGGCTACCAGACGCTGTCGGCGCTCTATCCCGCGCTGGAGAACTGCTGGATCGAGCGCGAGCTCCCCGGTGACGACTCCTTCCCGATGACCGCGCTGGCCATCGATCCGACCGGGCGCTACGTGATCGGCGCGTTCAACGACGGGGTGGCGCTGGTGTGGGAGGCCGCGACGGGCGCGCAGGCCGGACGCATCACGCCGGGCGCTGGCGCGATCGACGTCCTGGCGATCGATCCCGCTGGCGGGCAGGTGGCGCTCTCCGCCGTCGACGGGACGATCGCGCTGGCGCGGCTCCCCGACGGTGAGATCCAGGCTCGCGTCGCCACGGGCCAGCGCGCCACACGCCTGGAGTTCTCGCGCGACGGCGCGCGGCTCCTGGCGCGGGCCGCCACCGGCGTCGTGCGCCTGCTCGACCCGCGGCGCGCGGTGACGGTGGCGGAGAGTTCGGGACCGCACACCGACGCGCGCTTCGGCGCGTCAGGGCGCGTGCTCCTCTTCGGGGTCGCGGGCCTGCGGTCCGCTGACCTGCGCCTGGTCGGCACGGAACGTCCCTGGACCGCGCTCGCGGCGTGCACCGCGTTCGACGTCGCCCCGGACGGATCGTGGTTCGCGCGCGGGCTCGAATCGGGCGAGATCGAAGCCCGCGACGAGCGCGGGGACCTGCTCGCGCGCGCAAGCTCACCGGACGGCCTCGTGCGCCAACTCTCGATCGCCCCTCACGGGCGGCGCGCGGCGCTGGTGTGCGGCGCTGACCCGCAGGCTTCGCTGTGGATCTGGAGCCCGGACGCGGCGCCGGTGGCGCTGGGGATCACGGGCCGGCGTGCCTCCGTGCGCTTCGCCTGGAGCCCAGACGGGGAGCGCGTGGCGGTCTCGACCGGCGACACGACGGTCCGGGTGTGCGACGCGCGGTCGGGCGCGCTCGAGCGCGCGTACACGCTCCAGAAGCGCCAAACCGACGCGGTCTGGACTCCCGATGGCGCGCGGCTCGTGACCGCCACGAGCGGGTTCGCGTACGTGCTCTTCGCCCGCGCGCGGCCCGACACGTTCGACCTTCCGCGCCATGCTGGCGCCGTGCGCGCGCTCCGGCTCGCGCCGGACGGCGAGCGGCTCCTGTCCGCGTCCGCGGACGGGACGGCGCACCTCGCGTCACTGCGCGACGCGACCGCCGCGCCGCAGGTCTTCGCGCACGGCGCGCCCTTGCTCGATGCGCACTTCGCGGCGTCCGGCGCGCTGATCCTGACGGCCGGGGAGGATGGCGTGGTGCGCGCCTTCGACTCGGCGACGGCGGCCTGCGTGGCGGCTGCCGAGCCGCTCTCGGGAGGCATCGCGGCGCTGGTGACCGACGAGGCCTCCGCGCGCGCGGCGGTCGTCGGCCGCGACGGCACGGCGCTGATGCTCGACGCGGCGAGCGGCGCCGTGCGCTCGGTCGCCACGGCCCTGGGAGGCGCGAGCCGCGCGACCTCGGCCGCGTTCCTCGACGGGGGCGCGCGGCTCGCGTTCGGCACGCACGAGGGTGCCGTCGTCGTGCTCGACGTCGAGACGCTGGAGCCGCTGGTGCGCCGCGAATTCGGGCGGCCCGACGCTCCGGCGCGCGCCATCGTGGCGCTCGACGCCTCGCCCGCCGGCGAGTTGGCCATCGGCTGCGCGGATCGGTTCGTGCGCTTCTGGATCCCCGGCCCGGCCGGGGAGTCGCGCCCCGAGCGCTTCGTGTTCCACCTGCGCGGCCTCGCGTGGAGCCCGCGCGGCGACGGGGTGCTGGCACTGGGGCTCGAGCCCGGCCCGCGCGCCGTGCGCGTCCTGCTCGCAGCGACCGGCGATCCACAGGCACCGCACAACGCCCACCGCGGTGCGATCACCTGCGCGGCGTTCGCCGACGACGGGTCGGGCGCACTCTCCGGTGCCAGCGACGGGAGCGTGTTCTCCTGGAGCGCGCGCGACGGCGCGCCGCTCGTCCAACGCACGGAATTGGGTGCGTCCGTGGCGAGCGTGGCGTTCGCCCGCACGCGCGCGGGTCCGTCCGCGGCGGCTGGCCTCGCCGACGGCAGCGTCCGCGTGTGGCCGCTCGATCCGCTGTCCGCGGCGCGCGCGCGGCGGCCGCGGGCACTGGCCGACTGGGAGCTGAAGCGCGAGCGCAAGCTGGCCGATCCGCTGCCCTTCGACTGATTTCCTCGCGATTCCGTTCCACGCCCGCCGGCCTCGCGGCCCTTGTCCAGGATCGACCGCCGCTCGCACGCTGCGCGGGCCCGTGCGGCAGGGAACCTGTCCCGGCCCGCGCGCGTCCACGGTGCGGCGAGGCCCCGAATTGCCGCCTCTTCCGATGCCCGATACCCTCCGAGAAGGAGCCGCGGCAGCGCGCCCGCCGCGAATCGACGCCATGACGCACACCCTCCCCTCCCCCTTCCGGCGCGCGTTCCCGCTCGCGACGAGCGTCGCCCTGCTCTGCGCCGCGAGCGCCGAGGCGCGACAGCGCCCCGTGCACTTCTCCGTCGACTACCACGGGCCGACGAAGTCGCGCCCCGACTCGGGCAGCGCGACGCCGATCACGGAGGGCGACGTGCTGCTCCGTGCGCCGGGCACGGGTCCTTTCGGGGTGACGGTCGCGCCGTTCACGGCCTTCACGGCCGGCGCCCTGGGCCTCCCGGCCTACTCGGCCTGCGCCACGACGACATCCGGCACGCCGTGCGGGGTCGAGATCGACGCCCTGTCGTTCGGCAACGACGCGCGCTACCTGGCGCCGATGCCGGGTCAACCGCGCCCGCGCCTGTACTTCTCCGTCGACCGCTTCGCGCAGGGGATCCCGGGGACGCTGGGCTCGCCGTCCCTGCGCGACGAGGCGCAGGCGCGCGACGCCGCCAGCGACGTCTTCACGCACCTCTTCGACTTCACGCCGCCGGTCGCGCCGGCCGCCTTGCCGCCCTCGAACCGACTGGTGCTCGACGGCAACGGGCTGCGCAGCGCGAGCGGCGGACTGGCCCCCGGCCTGGGTCTGTTCGAGCCCCACCTCCAGCCGCCCCAGCCGGCCGCGGACACGGGCGACGACCTCGACGCGCTGCACTCCGGGCCGCTCCCGCCCGGGCCGAACGCGGCCTTGTACTTCTCGCTCGACGCCGGCTTTCCGGATCCCAACGGCGTGCCGAACAGCAACTCGGCGCAGCTGAACGGCTTCTCGCCCGCGGCGGTGCTGCGCAAGGCGCTCGCCGGCGGGTCGCCGACGGTGTACGCCAATGCCTCGCAGCTCGGCCTGCACCCGATCCTCGACGACCTCGACGCGCTGGCGCTGTTCGAGAACGGCGACGGCGTGTTCCAGCCTTCGCAGGCACCCTACGACTGGACAGGCAGCCTGCAGGGCGGCACGGACATGCTGCTCTATTCCGTGCGACGCGGGTCGGCGGTCGTCGGGCAGATCGACTCGCTGCTGGGTCTCCCGATCGAGCCCGGCGACGTCCTCACGACTCCGGTCGCCGGCGGCAACGGCCGACCGGGCATCTTCATCGCGGCCGAGGTGCTGGGCATCTCGACGCAGCGCTCCGGCGGCGCGCGCGAGGAGCTCGACGGCCTGTCGATCTCCCCCGAGCCCTTCTTCGACTGCAATCAGAACGGCATCGAGGACGCGGTCGACATCGGTCAGGGCTACTCGAACGACGACAACAACAACGGCATCCCCGACGAGTGCGAGGTCTCCTACGGTCGCTACTGCACCTGCGAGGTCGGCCTGGGCCCCTGCGGCAACGACGCGCCGGGCACGGGCTGCCGGAACTCGACCGGCGTGGGCGCCGCGCTGGATGGGGCGGGCACCTCGAGCGTCACGACCGACGACCTGACGTTGCTCGCGGCGGGCATGCCGGGGAGCACGTCGACTCTCTTGTTCGCCGGCCCCACGGCCACGCAGGCCGCGTTCGGCGACGGGTTGCGCTGCGTCGCGAACCCCGTCTTCCGGCTCGGCATCCAGACGGCGAGCGGCGGCGCGGCCAGCTATGGACCGGGCCTCGCGACCCAGCTCTGCACGTCCTTCTCGCAGTGCCTGACCGCCGGGAGCACGTTCCACTTCCAGGTCTGGTACCGGAACGCCGCCAACTACTGCACGAGCGCGACGTTCAACCTGACGAACGGGGTGTCGGTCACCTACACTCCCTAGCCGTTCGGGCCATCCGCGCCCGGCGCGGATGAGCGAACGATGCCAAGGCGATCCGCCGGCCGCGGCCGGCGGCGCGCGGACCGATCCGCGAGAGGTCCGCGTCCCGGTCCATCCGGACTCCGGGCCGCGCGGCAGCGCGCGCATCCGCGCGTCCCGTGCGGGGCGCTGGCGCGCGGCCGTGCTGATCCTGGTGCACGTCCTGATCGCGGCCCACTTCGTGCACTGGTGGGTGGCGGGCGAGACGCTCGCGCCCTTCGAGCCCTCGGAGGCGATCGAGTTCGCCACGAAGGGCGTGGTGAACGTCGGCTTCGTGCTGTTCGCCGTCGCGATCCTGTCGACCGCGGTCTTGGGCCGTTGGTTCTGCGGCTGGGCCTGTCACGTCGTGGCGCTCCAGGACCTGTGCCGCTGGCTGCTCGTACGCCTGGGGCTGACGCCGCGGCTCGTCGACCTGGGACCGCTGCGCGTCGTGCCCTGGCTGGCGTTCGTCTACATGTTCCTGGCACCGCTCCTGGACCGCGCGCTGGCCGGCGTCCCTCTCGGTCCCGCGGAGCTGCACTTCACGACGGTCGACCTGTGGCGCACGTTCCCGAAGTCGTGGATCGAGGCCGTGGTCACGCTCGTCGTGTGCGGCTTCGTGATCGTATGGCTGCTCGGCTCGAAGGGTTTCTGCACCTACGCCTGTCCGTACGGCGGGATCTTCGGGGTCGCGGACCAACTCGCCCCGGCGCGCATCCGCGTCACGGACGCCTGCGAGGGTTGCGGACACTGCAGCGCGGTGTGCACGTCGAACGTGAACGTCGCGCGCGAGGTCCGCGAGCACGGCATGGTCGTCGACCCCGGCTGCATGAAGTGCCTCGACTGCGTGAGCGTCTGCCCCAACGACGCGCTCTACGTGGGTTTCGGGCGGCCGGCGCTGCTGGCTCCCAAGCCGGCCGCGGCCGCGCGCGCGGCCCGCTCGAGGCCCGCGCCCCTTGACGTCGGGCGCCTCGTGCTGGGAGCGGCCTTCGCCTACGCCGCGCTGTTCGTGTTCCTGTGGCACGACGGCATCGTCGCGCCGGGCTTCACCGCGCTCACTTGGGCGCTGGCGTTCGCCGTGATGCTGGCCTTCCGCGGGCGGTCACGGTCCCAGCCCGCGCGCACGTTGGCGGAGGAAGCGCTCGTGGCGGCGCTGTTCCTGGCATCCATGGCCTGTTTCCGTGGGTTTCGCGAGTCCGTGTCGTTCCTGTTCGCGCTCGGGATTTCCGTGCTCGTCGCCTGGTGGGGCGTCGAGCTCGGCCGCCTGGTGTGGTCCGCCGAGGCGCGCCTGCAGCGCACGCCGCTCAAGCGCGCGGGCCGCGTCACCCGGGCCGGCGTGGTCTTCGCGGCCTGCGCCCTCCCGATCGTGGGCCTGGGGATCGCCGGCGCCGCCGAGCAGGTCGCGGAACGGCGTGACCGCGCCGCTCACCAGGCTGCGGCCCACGCAGCGCGGCAGGCCGCGACCGCCGAGTACAACCGCGGAGCCGAGGCCGGCCGTGCGGGACGCCTGGAGGAGGCGATCGCGGCCTTCCAGCGCGCACTGGAACTCGACCCGGCGTTCCTGGAGGCACGCGAGACCTTGGCAGGCACGCTGTGCATGGCGGGCCGCTACGAGGAAGGTCTGGCGCAGTTCGACCTGGCGCTGGCGCAGCGTCCGAACGACGCGGACACCCTGGCGCTCTCCGCGCGGGCGCTCACGGCACTGGGACGTCTGCCCGCGGCGCGCGACCGCGCGCTGCGCGCTGTGGAGCAGGCTCCCGAGCGTGCGGACCTGTGGGCCTTGCTGGCCGAGCTCCAGGATTCGACGGGCGAGAGCGGTCCGGCCGCGGCGAGCCGCGCGCGGGCGGCTGCGCTCCAGCGCAGCGCGCCCCCACGCGCGCCGGCGCCGCGCTGAGTCGCGCCGCACGCGGTTCGGCCGCGCCGGGCGAGGCCGCGCGCCATGATTCTCGCGTGCCTTCTCAGCGCCAGGTCCAGGTGCGCAGCACGCGCCACGTGACGTCGGTCTCGACGCGCGGCGCGCCGCGCGCGGGAGCGGGGCGCTGGCGCTCGAATCCCTGGACCTCGAGCTCGAGCGGGCGGCCGTTCCCGGGGTCCGCGAGCAGGAACCCGCGCAGGTCCGCCAGCCGCGAGGATCCGTCCTGCCCCTGCGCGCGGATCTCGATGCGCACCTCGAAGCGCGCCTGCGACGCGCCCTGCGCGGACTGCTGGAGCCCCAGGAATGTGAACGCAGCCGAGCTTGCGGCCTCCTCGCCCCCACCGAGCAGCTCGCAGGCGACGAGCGGGTCGACCTCGAAGGTCGCGCCCTTCGCCCGCGGCGCCGCGCCCAGCGCGCGCGCCAGCTCGTCGCCGGGCAGCGGCACCGCGCCACCCCGAATCGACTCCGCGGCCAGCACGATGGCCGCCATCCCGGCCGGCGCGGGCGAGCCCTCGGCGAACCGCACGGTCGCGGATTCCCCGACCTGCACCAGATCGAAGCTGCGGCCGGCGAGCGGGCTGCGCTCGTGCGCGAAGGACGGCGCGTCGGCCGAACCTCCCTCCGGGGCCTGCTCGGCCGCGAGCCGGCGCGTGAACGCCTCGCCGTAGCTGAGGCGCAGCCTCTGCGGGACGCCCGCGCGACACTCCAGCACCTCGAGAGCGCGCTCGATGCGGCGCTCCTCCTGGAACGGCGCGACCCGGGTCGCGCCGTCCTCCGTGATCGTGCGCGACTCGCCGCTGCGCTCCGCGAGCCACGTGCTGCGGACCACACTGCGCGGCGCACAGGCGGCCGGCGCGACGTGGACGACTTCGTCCGGGACGCGCGCGGGAGGTTCGGTCGGGATCGGACAGGCAAGCAGCAGGATGGCCGGGATCATCCTGGGGCGATCGACGAGCGAGGGCCCCCCCCTTGAGGCGCGCCTGTCCGGGTCCGGTGAAGCCCGCGACGCAGGGAACGATGTTCCACAGCGCGCGCCGCGTGCGCGCTGGCCGCTCGTCGCGGGGTATCCACGGCTTCCGAGCCGGATCCTTCCGGCGAGCGACGAACCACGCGCAGTCACTGCAGAGCCGCAGACTGCGCGCCCACGGGCCGCGCAGCGCGCTGGCGGAACGTTCAGCGATCCTCGGGCGGGAAGTCGAGCACTTCGTAGGGCAGGTAGTCGAGGACCTGCCAGCGCACGATCGGCGTCAACACGACCTCCTCGTCGACCATGCGCCGCCAGACGACGCAGCGGACGACGCGCATCAGGGAGTCGCCCGCGGACTCCTCCTTCTTGCGCAACTGCTGCGGGCTGAGCATGGCGTCCTCGTCGCCGCGCGCGGAGGTCGTCTTGCGCGCCACGACGTAGATCGAGAACACGTGGCTCTGCGTCGTCAGGATCTGGTTCAGCCGCGTTTGCGCCTCGGCCGGCAGGTCGCGGAAGCCCTCGACCTCCGCGAGCTCGCTGACCGCGTCGAAGATGCGACGCTGGATCTTCTCTTGGCCGTACTCGTCGAGCTCGGGCTCGCGCGAGGTCTCGGTGTCCTCGCTGGCCGAGTCCTTGGCCTCCTCGTCCTCGAGGTTGCGGTACTCGATCACCTTGTCGAAGAAGCGCGGGTGGACTTCGCGGTCGTCGAACAGGCCCTTGAGCACCGCGGCCGGCGCGGTGTTCACGTTCACGGCGTAGCCGCCGGTCGTCGTGGCGGCCCCGCCGGCCGAGCCGCCGGCACCGGCTCCGCCTTGGCCCGTTCCGCCCTGACCGGCACCGCCCTGGCCGGCACCACCCTGCCCCGTTCCGCCTTGACCACCGCCGCCGGCGCCTCCCCCCCCCTGGGCAGCTCCCGAACCGCCGGCCCCGCCGCCACTGCGCCCGGCCGCACCCGATCCCCCGGCGCCGGCGCCGCCGCCCTGGGCACCCGAGCCGGGCCGCTGCGAGCCTGCTCCGCTGCCTGCGCCCGCCGCGCCCGGGCGTGCTCCCGCGCCCCCGCCCGCGAGCCCCGCCTGCGGCAGGTCGGCCGCGAGGCCCAGGGAGGTCCACACGGTCAGGAAGGAGCCGATCGAATGCACGATGGCGCCGTCGCGATCGCGGAAGTCCTTGAAGTGGTGGTCGGAGAAGGGCTCAAGCGCCGCGAACTCCTCGAGGGAGAGCGGGAAGCCGCGGTCGAGGCCCTCCTCGTCCGAGAGCAACAGCGGTCGCGGGACCCGCGAGTCCTTGCGCCGCCGCATGTGCTCCAGCATGGCCTTGGCCATCTGGTCCGCGGTGCGCGGGTCGATGTCGAAGTCCCGGCTGCCCTCGCGGCACAGGTCGAGGATCCGCACGACGCGGTCGAAGGCGGCCTGCGCCTCCTTCTCGTCCGCGGCGAGCATGTTGAGCACGTTGTACTTGCTGTCCTCGTCGACGACCGTGATCCGCAGTTGGATGTCGTTGATCGTCGTGCGCTGTGGCTCGTGCCACTCGTCGCGTCGCGAATCGCTGGGTTGGGATTGGCCGCCAGCGGCGCCCGCCGCTCCACCCTGGCCCGCGCCGGGCGCCGCTCCGCCTCCGGCACCGGCAGCGGGCGGCGGCGCGCCACCAGCCGAATCGGTGGCCTCGCCGTCGGTCTTCAGGGTCTCTGCCACGTTGAGCAGGGCGGACTCGATCGCGAGGTCCATCACGGACGTCGTCAGGTCGTTGCGCGCGATGCGCGCGTCCGTGCTGGTCGTCACCACGATCTGCGAGGTGATCGCGATCAGGATGAACAGCAGGAGCAGCGCCAGGAGCAGCGCCACCCCACGGCGCTCGGGCGGGGCTCGCAGGGCCTTGTGGTACGGGGTGCGCACGGCGAACGGATCCTACAGCGCGGCCTGGACGCCCGGGCTGGCCGGCTCTTCCCGGGCCCGGGTGGGATCGACCGTCAGTCGGCGAAGTCGCGGTTCAGGTCGCTGCCCTGGAGGATCCGGGGTCGGATGAAGAACAGGACGTTCGTCTGCTCCTTGCGCTTGAAGGTCGACTTGAACAGGTAGCCGAGGACGGGGATGTCCCCCAGCACGGGGACCTTGTTCTCGGAGTCGACCAGGCGCTCGCTGATCAGCCCGCCCAGGATCACGGCCTGGCCCGGCTCGAGGTAGACGACGGTCTTGGCCGCGCGACGGCTGATGATCGGGTTGCTGACGGCCTGGCCGTTCTGGAGCGTGAACGAGATCGAGCTCCCGCTCTGCGCCGAGGACTCGACGTCGATGTTCAAGGCCACGGTCTGTGTGCCGACCACGCGCGGCACGACGTAGAGCTTGATGCCGACTTCCTCGTAGGTCAGCGCGGCCTGGGCCTGGCCGGCCGCGTTGATCTGGTTCACGTTGTAGTTGGGCAGCTTGAGCGTGTTCACGATCTCGGCCCGCCCCCCCTCGCGCACGGCGATCTTGGGACGCGAGATGATCGACACGTTCTCGTACGTCGCCAGCGCCTGGAGCGCCGCGTTGAACGACAGGCCGTCCTGCACGCCGCCCAGGGTCAGGAGCGAGTTCGCGGCCGTCGACGCCGCTTGGTTCGGCAACGAGTAGGTGAACGAACGCACGAACGTGTGGTCGGGGAAGCCGAAGATCGGCGTGGTCGCGTCGATCGGCTTCACGCCCAGGTCGAGCGTGTCATTGGTCGTGACCTCGACGATCTTGGCCTCGATCTCGATCTGCGGGACGCCGGCCGCGAAGATCTCCACGAAGTCCTGGACCTCGCGCAGCTTCTCGAAACCGGCGGTCACGACCAGCCAGTCCGCCACGTTGACCGTATTGCCGTCGGTCGGCACCGGCGCGCGCAGATCGCCGAACAGCTCCTGGTCCCACTTCTCGAGCAGATCGATGCGCACGGTGTCGGGCGTCTGGGCACCCTTGGCCGGGTCGTAGAGCGGGAAGTTCCCGAACTTGTCCAGCAGCATCTGCATCTGCTTGCCCAGCCCGACGCGCAGCGGGAAGGGCTTCGAGATCAGCCCCTGGGTCTCGTAGACCACGATGCGCTTGCCGAAGACGAGGTAGGGGTTCTCGGGCGGTCTGGGCGGCACCGGCTGGCCGGTCGGCGCCCGGCCATGGCGCTCCTCGAGCGCGCGCTCCAGGGCCCGCGCGGCTTGGTCGAAGGGGGGGGCGTCCGGCGCGGGATCGGCGAAGTCGGCCTGGTCCTCGGGCATGGCCTCGACCGGACGCAGCGCGCCCTGCTGGATCAGGTCGCGGAACTGCTCGATCGTGAGATCGGAACGCTCGGCGCCCGGCCGGTCCTCGCCCTCGGCATCGCGGGGCTCGGGCGCGCGGCAGCCCACGGCCAGCCCCGCCCACAGGGCGGTCCACAGCAGCGCGCAGCCCGGCGCGACCGACCACGCGGTCAGCGCATGCCTCACGCGCCAGGCGGCGCGCGACCCCCCAGCGGGGCTGCGGCTCACAGCAGCGCTTTGACCTGATCCGTGATGTCCGGGACCGCGCGGCCGTCCTGGTGACGGATCGACTTCCACACGCTGCAGTAGCCCTTCTGGGAGCGGATCGAGTCGGTCTTGTCGCGGATCCGGTCGACCGCGCGCTGACGCAATTGGATCCCCTCGGACGAGTTCGGGTCGATCTTCTCGTCGCGGATCTTCTTGTACTCGGCCGTCGCCTTGTAGAGCGCGTCGTAATCGACCTTGGCCGGGCTGCTCAGCATCTTGGCGTCGTCGAGACCGCAGATGCTGTCGGCGCGGTCGCAGATCCAGCCGGTCGCCGAGGTCGCCGTCAGGCCAGGCGCCACGCTCGTCGTCGCCGTTTGGGAGGCACCCCCGAACGAGCTGCCGCCGAGCGCCAAGGCCGCCGCGAGGATCGTCGTCGGAATCGAGAGCTTCATGACTCGGGAGCCTTGGGAGGGTGCGGGCGGGCGCGGAGCGGAGGTGTGGCGGGGCGGAGCGAGCCCCGGGATCCGCCCCAGGCGGACGCCGGACCGGGCTCCGATGCGGATTCGGGTATACCAAACGAACGCGAGGGGCGAAGGCCCTTCCCGGGGAAGTTCCCGGGCCAGACCGCTCCCGGGCGACGCCCTGCGGTCATCGCCAGCCTGGGAGTCGGACGGACGGGCGCGCGGACCTGAGCCCGAATCCGGCGCACGGCGGCCGGCTCCCGCTGACGGGAGGCCAAGCGCAGCCCCCCGCCCCGGGGCAGGCCGGGACGGGGGGCTGGCAGCGAACGCGAGCGGAGCGTCGAACGGCGCCTACTGCGCCGCCATCGCCGCCTTGGCCGAGAGCTTGATCTTGCCGCGGTCGTCGACGTGGATCACGACGACCTCGATCTGGTCGCCGACGTTCACGACGTCGGTGACGCGCTCGACGTAGCCGTCGGCGAGCTCGCTGACGTGGCACAGCCCCTCGACGCCCGGCAGGATCTCGATGAACGCCCCGAAGTCGCGCACGCTCTTCACGCTGCCGGTGTAGCGCGTGCCGATCTTGGGCGTCTCGCACATGGCCAGGATGGCCTGCGCACAGGCCTTGACCATGCGCGAATCGGTCCCGAACACCTGGACGTTCCCTTGGTCGTCCAGGATCGAGATCTTGACCTTGTACTGCTCCTGCATGGCCTTGATGTTCTTGCCGGCGGGGCCGATCAGGAACCCGATCTTCTCGCCCGGGATCTGGATCGCCTCCATGCGCGGCGCGAACTCGGAGATGTCCGACTTCGGACGCGGCACGGCCTCGAGCATCTTCCGCAGGATGAACTTGCGGCCGGCCAGCGCCTGGGCCAGCGCGCGCTGGAGCAGCTCGCGCGAGACGGACTTGATCTTGATGTCCATCTGGAGCGCGGTGATGCCCAACCCCGAGCCGGCGACCTTGAAGTCCATGTCCCCGTGGTGGTCCTCGGAACCGAGGATGTCGGACAGGATCACGCTGCGCGTGCCGTCGCTGACCAGGCCCATGGCGATGCCAGCCACGGGCTGCGTCAGGGGCACGCCGGCCAGCATCATGGACAGGCAGCCGCCGCACACGCTGGCCATCGAGCTCGAGCCGTTCGACTCGGTGATGTCCGACACGATGCGGATCGTGTAGGGGAAGCGGCTCCGCGGGGGCAGGACCACCGCCAGCGCGCGCTCCGCCAGCATGCCGTGGCCGATCTCGCGGCGTCCCGGGCCCATGATGCGGCGGGTCTCGCCCACCGAGTACGGCGGGAAGTTGTAGTGCAAGTAGAAGTTCTTGCGGTACTCCTCGTCGATGCCGTCGATGATCTGCTCGTCGTCGGGCGTGCCGAGCGTCACGGAGACGAGGGCCTGCGTCTCGCCGCGCGTGAAGAGCGTCGATCCGTGCACGCGCGGGATGAAGTTCGGGACGATGTCGATCTCGCGGATCTGATCGAGCTCACGCCCGTCCAGGCGTCGGCCTTGCAGGATCATTTCCCGCTCGCGCGCGTGGACCAGATCGCCCCACTCGGCCTTGGCGGCCTTGGTCCGGACGGCCTTCTGGCGGTCGTCCGTGATCCCGGCCACGGCGCGCTGGAGGCACTCGTCGCGCAACCCGTCGATGGCCTTGGCCCGGTCGTGCTTGCCGGGCGTGAACAGCACGGCGTCGAGCTTCTCGGAGTAGCTCTCGACCAGCGCGACCAGGTCGTGGTCCTTGGCCGGGGCACTCCAGGGCATCGGCGGCTTGCCGGCCTTGGCCACCAACTCCTCCACGGCGCGGCAGATCTCGCCGATGACCCGCTGGGCCATCTCGAGCGCGTCGACCATCTCGTCCTCGGTCAGCTCCTTGGCGCCGGCCTCGACCATGCAGATGCCGTCCTTGTGCCCGGCCACCACCAGATCGAGCCGCGACTCGTCGCGACGCCGGTCGTCCGTGGGCCAGGCCACGAGGCGGCCGTCGAGGTGGCCGATGCGCACGGCGCCCAGGGTCGCGTCGAAGGGCGCACCCGAGATGCGGACGGCGGCGAAGCTCGCGATCATGGCGCACACGTCGGCGTTGATCACGCCGTCGTAGCTGAGCGCGTGGCTCATGACCTGGACTTCGTTCTTGAAGCCCTCGGGGAACATCGGCCGGATCGACCGGTCGATGAGCCTCATGGTCAGGATCTCCTTGGTCGTGGGACGGCCTTCGCGCTTGAAGAAGCCGCCCGGGATCTTGCCCGCGGCCTCGGTCTTCTCGCGGTAGTCGACGGTCAGCGGGAAGAAGTCCTGTTCCTCCTTGGCGGGGCCGATGGCGATGGCCGCGAAGGTCATCGTGTTGCCGAGCGTGCAGATCACGGCGCCGTGCGCCTGGCGCGCGACCTGGCCGGTCTCGAGGACGAGTCGCTGTCCTCCGACCATGGTCTCGACGCGTACGGGTGTGGGTTTCATGGTGTCGTTTCGTCTTCCTTCTTGTCGTTCGTCAGTGGGTTCGTGTGCGGGTGCGCGCGGCCAGGAACGCGATCAGGCACCCCCGCGGCCCGGTGCGCGGGCGCGGCGATGCCTGAGCGCGGGAGGGGCGGAGTGCGCCGCTCGTCTCGTCGCTGCGCGCGGTCGGAGGTCAACGGCGCAGGCCGAGGCGATCGATCAACTTCTGGTAGCGCTCGGCGTCCTTGGCGCGCAGGTACTTCAAGAGCTTGGCGCGGGCGCCGACCATCATGAGCAGACCGCGGCGCGAGGTGTAGTCCTTGCGGTGCGTCTTCAGGTGTTCGGTCAGGTTCAGGATGTTCTCGCTCAAGAGAGCGACCTGGACCTCGGGGCTGCCGGTGTCACCGGGCTTCGTCGCGTACTGGCGGGTGATCTCGAGCTTCTTCTCGGACGTGATGGCCACGGTGCGTGTTCCTCGTGCGTGGCGTCGGTCGTTCCACGGGCCCGTGCCCAAGGGGAGGCTCCCCGAGGCAGGGTGGACGGTCCCGACCGCCGACGGCCGGCGGTGCGCGGGATCGGCGCCAGCGGCCGACGGGCCGACAGCGCGGGCGAAGAGTCTAGCGGCGGCCGCCCCGGCGGCAAGGGATGCAGGCCCGGCCAGGCACCGGCCGGGGCTGGACGCCACGTCGGCGGTGCCGGCGGGGCACGTGGGCCGAAGCTCAGCGCCTGCGTCGACCCCCGTGGGCGCTCAGCCCGGTGTCGTGCGGCCCGGGCGGGCCGTGCGCGCCGGCAGGCGCGCCAGGACCTCGGCCGCGATTCGGTCGCAGGCGTGACGGATGCGCGCACCCTCCGTCGCGAGGTGCTCGCGCACCTCGGAGAAATCGAAGCGCTGATCGGCGGTCGCGCTCCACAGGATCTCGCCGGGGCGGCGCGCGTCGACGAGGCGCGCGGTGATCCGCGCGACGATCGCGGAATGCGACTCCCACAGCGTGGCGTTCCACGACTCGACGACGATCTGCAGCGTGGCGCTCTCCTCGGCCGCGCCGGGCGTGTAGGCGGCGTCGACGACGCGGCGGTCGACGTACTCGAGCGCGAGCGGGCTGTAGCGCCGCTCGACGAGCACCCGCTGGAATGCGGCGCGCAGCTCGGCGGCCGGCAGGTTGGCGCCCGCGGCGTTGACGACCGGCGCGACGGCCACCTCGATCGGCGCGCGCTCGAGCACGCCGGTCGCATCCGAGGAGCGGACCGCGAGGCCCGGCTCCCGCGGGACCGAATGGCAGGCGAGCGGGGCGAGGGCCAGGAGGGCGAGGGCGAGGGTCGAGCGGGTCACGGTGGTCTCCAAGGTGCGCGCGGAGCGTCCGCGGCGCGGCGCGGGCGGATGCTAGCAAGGGCCCGAGCCTGAAAGAACAGCGCGCAACGGGGCCAAAATCACGCCGGGATCGCCGCTCACCCGGCGGCCGCGCGCGGCACGGCACTGGTCCACGCCCCCGGGGAAGGCCGCTTGGCCTGCGGGCTCGCGCCCGGCCCCGGAGCGCACGGCGGGCCGCCCGCTGGAGCGCATTTCCCGTGGCGCCTCAGGGGCCGGCGAGCGTCGCGGGGCTCGAGTGCGCGGCGCGCTCGAACTCGCGGTCGACGTCGGTCCACAGGAAGCTCGTCGGGTCGAAGAGCGTCCACGAGAACGACGAGGCCAGCCCCGTGAGGTCGCCCGCGGAGAGCGGGAACTCCTCCAGGTCGGACGCCAGCGGAAGGTGCACGACGACCGTGCCGCCCGCGGCGTCGGGCTCGTCCGGACGCCACACGGTCCAGCGCCGCCCGGCGCTGTCCGTCAGGGTCAAGCGGTGGATGCCCGGTTGGCCCGACGCGTCCGTGAGCACGTCCGTGAAGGCCACGTCGTAGGAGAGCCCGGTCGCGTTCAGCACCAGCGCCGCACCGGCGATCACCGGCGCGGGCGGAGGCACGAGCGCCGCGCCGCCGGCCGATAGGCGCGGACGATCGATCCCGCGCGCGCCGGCCGGCGAGACGACCTCGGCCCGCAGGAACAGGTCGGGCTCGAGGACGCCGTCCCGCACGAGGCGCCCCAGGGCGTCCCGCGGCAGGTCCTGGAACGGGTCCGCCGCGCCGGGGTACGCCGCCCGCACCGCGAACGTCGCGGGCGGCAACCCGGCCGAGAAGGCCAGCCCCTGTCCCACCGTGAGCGGGCCGCGCAGGCCCGGCGCGAGCCCTTCGACGCGGATGCGCGGCTCGCCCGAGAGCGTCGGCCAGCTCGCCGTGCTCAGGACGCGCGGATCGACGTCGATCGGCAGGAGCTCCTCGTCGAGGCCCACGGCGTCGAGGCGCTCCAGCGTGAGGATCAGGGTCTGAGTCCCACCCGGCGCGACCTCGGCCAGGGGCAACTGGAGTCCGAAACCGCGCAGGAAGGTCGGCGCGGTCCACAGCAGCGCCGAGGACGGCGGCTGCGTCGCGAAGCCCGTCAGCGCGCCGAGCTCGCGCGCCAGCACCTGGGCGGGGCCGAAGGTGCACTCGAAACGCTGGTCGGTGCCGTCGAACGCGCAGCTCGCCACGGCCGCCAGGGTCTCACCCGGTCGCGCGAAGCGCGTGTCCCCCACCCGTCGCGTGTAGGTCCCCACCGCCGGATCCGTCGACGTGACCTGACCGCCGATGGAGCCCGGCGCGGCGGCCGTGGGTCGCAGCGGGATCGACACGCTGTCCGTCGTGACGCCGTCGAACGTGAACAGGTCGTACCCCGCGCGTCGCACGGTCACGAGCGTGCGGCCGATCAGCGCCGGATCGACGACCGCGCGCCCATCCGCGTCCGTGATGGCCGAGCCCGCCTCGAAGATCGAGCCGTCGACGTCCTCGTGGGAGAGGACCTCGGCGCCCGCCACGGCGAGCAGCGTCGACTCGTCGTAGACCTCGACCTCGACCTGGGCGAACGGCCGCGGAAAGCCGCTCGCGGCGGCTGCGCGCTGCACGAACGTGCCGACGCTGGCCCCGCCAGCGTTCAGCGCGCGATCGTAGATCGTCAGCGTGTAGGAGAGCGGCTCCTCGAAGTCCTGGAGCACGCCGGCGCGCACCGGGGCCGCCACGAACAGCCCGCTCGCGGCGTCGGATCCCACGACCGGCGGCGGCTCCCCAGGACGGACCTCGTTGTCGCCCAACGGGGTCGTGACGTACGCGGCGCGCAGGACTTCGCTGGCGCGGCCCACGACGACCACGTCGCGCGCGTCGGACAGCACGAGCCCGTTCGACGTGCCGCTGTTGCCGACGCCGAGCAGCACCGGCGCCACGGTGTCCAGGAGTGGACCCTGCGCGCCCAGGGCCAGCGGGTCGACGTCGAGGACCCGCACCGGCGACTCGAGCGCGCCGCGCTTCACGCGGAAGGCCATCTGGATCGGGCCGTCCCGCACGCGCCCGCGGATCGGGCTCTCCGACGAGAGCAGGTTCAGCTCGGCGGCCGTGAACGTGAACGACAACGGCGGCGCCGCGACGATCGCCGAGCGGAACAGCGCGATCGTGCGCGGCGCCTCGACGGACTCGGGTTGCACGCCGAACACGAACACGCCGATCTCGTCGCCCACCACGGCATCCGTGAACTCGACCTCCACGGCCAGGTCGGCCGGGCCAGTCACGTTCGAGATCCCGATCGCATCGTTCGGAAACGACGTGATGCTGGCCGCGAGCGGCGCCGAGAAGGGCAGCGTGCGGAAGGTGAAGATCTCGGGGGACAGGTCCGCGCCGCCCTGATCCTCGATCGGCGCGGGCAGCGGCGAGAGGCTCACGCGCACCTCGCCGTCGAGGACCAGGTCGGCCGGGGCGCCGTCGTCGTCGCGCGAGCGCCAGCGGAAGACGCGCGTGTCCGTCGCCAGGCCCGAGATCGTGACCGGCACGGGATCGGCGGGAAACGGCGGGGGCTGACCGGCCACGGTGACCTCGAAGGTCGTGCTGTTCACCGTGGTCGGGTTCATCGGCCGCGAGAAGACCGTCACGATCTCGGTCGTCGCGGGCAGCCCGGTCTCGTTCCGGTCCGGATAGCTCGCGAGCAGCCGCGGCAGGGGCGGCGCGGCCTGCGCCACCGTGAACGAGCCGACCACGCCGTCCGCGGACCGCACCACAGCCTGGCCGGTGCGGTCGCCGAGGGTCGCGTTGTCGCGGAAGCGGACCCGGTAGTCGCTGCCGGGCGCCAGCGCGGTGATCGGGAAGAGCACGAGCACACGCCCGTCCCCCACCAGCGCCGTGGCCTGGAGCGGGATCGATCCGAAGCCGATCTGATCGAGCTGGAATGCGGAGGCCAGCGTCGCGTCGGACATCGCCTCGCTGAACACGATCACGATCGGCGTTTGCGGGTCGGCGTCCGCGCCGCTGGGCGCGAAGCGTTGCACGCGCGGCTCGGCCGGCCGCAGGATCTGCCCGTTCTCGGGGGGCTGGGCGGCGAGCGTCCCGAGCGCCCCCCCCGTGCCGCCGGGGCTGCACACGCCGCCGAATACGCAGGCGGGGTTGTCGCACGCCGGAAGGGCGAGGGCCGCGCCGACCAGGGCCAACGCCAGGAGCACGGTGCGCGGACGCACGGGGAATCGGAGGAAGGGCATGCGGGCGGTTCGGGCCAGTGCGGCGTCGCGGGGACCCGGCGGACGCCGCTCGCACGCTCATCTTCCCGACGCGCAGCGGCGTTGGAAGCGCGCGCTCGGGATTCGTGACCCGGCGCGCGCGCAGCGCTAGGGTCGGGCTGTCCAGGGCGCCGAGCCGCCGCGCGGCGCGGGCTAGAATCCCTGCCGACCGTCTCCAGGCGTCGCCAGCGCGCAACCCCAGCCCATGACCGCACCCTGCGCACCTCCGCGTCCCGTGCCCGGACGCCGCCCGCGGCATGCCGGTCCCGTGGCACAGCTGGCCGGCGTGGCACGGCGGACTGCGTCGGCCGGTGCTCTCCCTCCGCCGGCGCGGGCGGGTGCGGTCGGGTGCCTGCTGCTCACTGCGCTGTGCCTGGGCTCGGGGTGCACGACGCCCCCGCCCGCCGCGGGCGACGCCGCGTTCGAAGCACGCGTCGCGGCGGCGGTCGAGGAGCGGCTCCAGAGCCTGTTCCCCGAGGTCGAGCGGCCCTGGTCGCGGGCGGCGATCGCCGAGGCCCTGGCGACGGAGGCCGCACGCGTGGCCGAGGCCACGGATCCCGACGGGGTGCGCGCGCGCGCTGCGCAGGCGCTGGCGGCGGGGGACGACGCCACGGCGCGGCGCCTGCTTTCGGAGCTCGCGGCCGAGCGCGAGGCCGGCGCCGCGCGCGCGCTGCTGGCGCGCGGCGACCTGGTCGGGGCGCTGGCCGCCTACGACGTCGCGCTCGAGGTCGCCCCCTCCTCCGCGCTCCTGTGGCGCGAGCGGGCCGAGACCGCGCTCGAGCTGGGCCTGCGCGACGGCGACCGGGGGCGCCTCGTCGAGGCCGCCGAGGGTTTCGCGGAGTCGCAGCGCCGCGGCGCAGCAGGCGACCCGGCCGGCGCGCGCACGTGGCTGGGCGCGAGCCGTGCGGCGCGCGCGCTGGGCGACGTGCCGCGCGCTCTGGACGCCGCGCGCCGGGCGTTCGCGCTGGCCCGCACCGCACGGGACCTCGACGGCCCACGCGAGCCCGCCGAGCGCACCCGGGCCGAGGCCGCGCTCTTGGCCCTGGCGGCCGAGCCGAGCGCGGAGGCCGCGGCCGAAGCGCGCACCGCCCTCGAAGCGCTGGCGGCCCGCACGCCCGACGAGCCCTGGGCCTGGGCACGCCTCGCGGAGGTGCTGGCCGCGCACGGAGCGCCGCTCCACGCGCGCGCGGCGGCGCGCACCGGGCTGGCGATCTTCCCGCGCGACCCGGAGCTCGTCGACACGCTGGCCGGGGCGACGCGGGCCCTCGGCGGGCGCGAGGCGGTGCTCGCCACGTTCGAGGAGCTCGAGCGGCACGATCCCGCCGATGCCGCGCTCGTGTGGCGGCCGGCCGAGGAGCGCCTCGCGCGTGGGCTCGAGCAGCTCGCGGGGGCCGCGCATGCCGAGGCCGAGGCCAGCTTCCGCGAAGCGGGCCGCGGCTTCCTGCGCGCCGGTGCGCTGGCCCCGGATCGGCGGTCGGCGGCCAATTCCGCCGTGGCGCGCGCGCTGGTCGGCGTGGGGCTCGTGCACATGGAGACGGACGACCCGGCGGGCGCGCGCGCCGCGCTCGTGGAGGCCGACGGCCGCGATCCCCTGGCGCTGCGCGCGCCGCTCGCGCCAGGCCTTCCGACGGGCCTCGAGGCGCTGCGCGCCGCCGCCGAGCGTCTGCGCGAGCGCGGTGCGGACCCCTCGCGGGCCGACGCGCTCGAAGCGCTCGAGGAAGCGGCCCTGGCCTACGTCGACCTGCGGCGCATCGCCCCGCGCGGGGCGGACGAGGCGCTGTTGACCGCCGATCTGGCGCGCGACGCCGCGCTGGCGCGCGAGGCGCGCGCGCGGCGGGACGCCGAACGCGGCCGGCGCGCGGCGGCGGAGGAAGGCCTGCGCCGCGCGCGGGCGCTCATGGAGGCGGCACTCGTGGCCGCCACGGACGCTGCCAGGGGCCGACCGGACGACGACGCCGCGCTGCGCGCTCCCGGTCGGATCCTGGTCCACTACCTCCAGCGCGAGGTGACCCAGGCCGAGTCCTGGCTGCGCGCCGCGCTGCCGCTCGCCGAGCAGCACGCACGCGCGGCACGGGGACGCGCGCAGGAGGCCGGGATCGATGCCACGCAGCGCGAAGAGCGCGCGCGCCGCGCCGAGGAGGCCGAGTCGCGCCTGGGCGATCTGTACCAGGACCTGGGGGTCCTGCACCTCGAACTCAAGGGCGACCCGCACGGGGCCCGGGTCTGGTTCGAGAGAGCACTCGCGACCGGACCCGACCCGCGCGAGGATCTGCGCGCGCCCGACGGCTGGATCGCACGCTGCGACGCGGCCCTCGCCAGCGGCACGGACCCGCGGATCGCGCCGCGGGCGCGCTGGGCGACGCTGCCCTAGACGAAGCACACGCGGCGCCGCGCGCGCCCCGATTCGAACCATGAACCTCCTCTCCTCGCTGTTGCTCCTGGTCCCCGCCGTCCTTCCCGCGCCGGCCGCCCGCGCCGTCGTCGCCGTCGCGCCCGAGAGCGTCGAGGAGCAGCTCGCGGCCGGCCGCAAGCTGCTCGACGCCGGGCGGCTCGCGGACGCGCTGGCGCGCTTCGAGGCCGCGGCGCAGCAGGACGGCTCGCTGCGGACGCGGCAGTGGATCCTGCGGACTTGGATCGCGCAGGCGCGCGTCAACGACGCGCTGGACGAGATCGACCGCATCGCGAAGACCGAGAAGGGCCCGCCGGTGGACTACCTCTACGGCATGGCCTTCGCCCAGAAGGCCAAGGGCTACATCGCGGAGGGTGCCCCGGGCGGGATCATCTCGATGGCCTTCGTCGACGCGATCGAGTACCTGCAGAAGGCCACGGCGGCCGATCCGGTGCTGTACGCCGACGCCTTCGCGCCGCTGGCCGAATCGGCGTGGTACGGCGGCCAGCTCGACGTCGCGCGCACGGCGGCCGAGAAGGTCACGCGGCTGCGTCCGAAGGACGGCGACGCCTGGCACATGCTGGGGCGCGTGGCCTTCTCGCAGTACACGGCAGCGCAGCCCGACGAGACGCGCGCGGCCGAGGCCGAAGCGGCCTGGACGGCGGCGCGCGAGGCCTTCACGAAGGCGCTCGAGTGCTTCGCCGCGTCGGACTCGGGCGCCGCGCCGGCCAAGGGCGCGGAGGCTTCCATGCAGCTCGGGTGGCTGCACGTGTGGAAGCAGCAGGGTGACGAAGCGGCCAAGCGCTTCGGCGCCGCGCTGGCCGTCGACCCCAGCGCGGCCGACTACGCCGGGCTGCAGCGCAGCCTGAGCCCCGAGCAGTACGTGTTCGCCCTGGAGGAAGCCGCGCGGCGCTACGAGGCGCTGCATGGCAAGGAGACGCAGGGGGACGCGGCGCTCCTGTGGTGGCTGGGCTACGCGCGCTACGCCGCGAAGCAGTACGAGGGCGCCGAGGCCGCGTTCACGCGCGCGGTCGCCAAGGCGCCGGAGTTCGTGAACTCCTGGTATTACGTGGCGCTCTCGCGCTACTTCCGCCAGGACTACGACGGCGCAATCGCCGGGCTGCGCACGCATTGGGGTCTGTCACGCGACGACGCGACCGCCTCGATCCGCTCCAACCAGGCCGAGAACGTGCGCATCCTCGAGTACATGGTCGGGCTCAAGGCGGCCAAGGCCGCGAACCTGGACGCCGCGTTCCTGACCGAGCTGCTGACGGCGGTGACGCCCGACGACGCGCGGCAGTGGAACAATCTGGGCCTGTTCCTGCGCGACGAGGGCGACGCGCGCAGCCGGCGGCGGCGCGAGATGAGCCCCGAGGAGCGCCAGGAGATCCAGGACCTCTACGAACGCTCGTACCGGGCCTACGGCAAGGCGCTGGAGCTCTCGCCGGACGACCCGAACTACCTGAACGACATCGCGGTCGTGCTCGACTACAACCTGGACCGCGACCACCAGCGCGCCCGCGCCTGGTACGTGCGCGCGGCCGAGCTCGCGGAGAAGGAGCTCGCGCGCAAGGACCTGGACCGGGACACGCGCGCGCTGCGCGAGATCGCGCTGCGCGACGCGCGCAACAACCTGAAGCGCCTCGAGGACAAGCTCGAGCGACGCCGCAAGGAGCAGGAGGCGCGCGAGGCCAAGGAGCAAGCCAAGGAAGGCGCGGGCTCGACGCCGCACTAGGCCTGGCCCGGTGCAGCTCCCGATCCGCATCGTCGACGGACTCGTCGAGGAGCGCCTCGTCTCCGTGGACGGAGCCTGGGGACAGCCCGGGCTCAGCCTGTCCCACTGGCCCGGCAACGCCACGCCTGCGGAGCTGCGCCACGACCTGTCGACCGGGATCGCGCTCGCGTTCGCGCGCCTCCCGGCGGCTCGCCGTCGCGAGCTGGCCGCCGGCTGCGTCGCGATCGCCAACAACCACGTCGACACCGACGGAGCCTGCGCGCTGTTCGCCGTGCGGCACCCGGAGGCGGCCTTGGCGCGCGCCGACCAGCTGCTCGAGGCGGCCTGGGCCGGCGACTTCTTCCGGGCCCCGAGCGAGCGGGCCGTCGCGCTCGACCTGGTCGTGGGCGGACTGTACGACGCGCAACGCTCGCCGTGGAACGCGCGCTTCGCGGGCCTCGACGACCGGGAGCGCCGCGAGTTCGTCACGCTGGAGCTCGTGGGGCGCTGGGCAGAGATCCTGGACGGCGACCTGATTGAGTTCGCCGACCTGTGGCGCGCCGGCCTGGAGTCGTTCGCGGCGGACCGCGCCGACCTGGCGCGCGCCCAGCGCGACGAGCTGGTCCACCTCGATGCGGCCGTCTTCACCGCCCCCGAGGGCGCCGCCAGCTCCCGCCCGCGGGCGGACGCGACGAACTTCGACCCGGGTCGTCACGCCCTGTTCGGCGCCACGTCGGCCGATCGCGTGTTCGTGGTCGGCCCGCGCGGGGCGGGCGCCACCTACCGCCTCGTGATCGGCACCGGGTCGTGGTTCGATCTCGTGAGCGGTCCCAAGCTGCCGCGGCCCGACCTCGCGGCGCTGGCGGCGCGCTTGAACGCGCTGGAGGGCACGGAGCCCTGCGCACAGGCCGCCTGGCGCGCGCAGCCGGTCGCGACGCCGTCCCCCGAGCTGTGGTTCGGCCGCCGCGACGCGGAGCTGTTCGCCGAGCACGCACCCTGGCTGGAGACGAGCCGCCTCGCGCCTCGGACCGTGAAGAGCGCCGTGTTCGACGCGCTGCGCGCGGCTTGGGCCTTCCCTGGCGAGTGACGCCCATTGCGGCGCCACGGCCGCCGGCGTATCTAGCGCCGGCGTGCGCACGGAGACCAAGATCGAGCTCGCCGCGGCCGTCGACCTGGGGTCGAACAGCTTCCACATGGTCGTGGCGCGGATGGTGCAGGACGAGCTCGCCATCGTGGATCGGCTGCGCGATCGCGTCGCCTTGGCGACCGGGCTCGACGCCAAGAAGCGCCTCGCGCCCGAGGTCCAGGAGCGTGCGCTGACCTGCCTGCGCCGCTTCGGTGAACGCTTGCGCGGCATGTCGCCCGGGCAGGTGCGCGCGGTCGGCACCAGCGCTCTGCGCTTGGCCAAGAACGCGCGCGAGTTCCTGGAGAAGGCGGAAGAGGCCTTGGGCCACCGCATCGAGATCGTGTCGGGATCCGAAGAGGCGCGCCTGATCTACCTGGGCGTCGCGCACGACCTCTCGGACGACGCCGGCCGCCGGCTGGTGGTCGACATCGGCGGCGGCAGCACGGAGTGCATCCTGGGCGAGCGCTTCGAGCCGCTGCGCACGGACTCGCTCCACATGGGCTGCGTGAACTGGTCGCAGCGCTTCTTCGCCTCCGGCCGCGTCGACCGCGCCGCGATGCGCGAGGCACGGATCGCGGCCGGCCTGGAGGTGCAGACGCTCGAGCGCGCCTACCGCCGCCTGGGCTGGGACGAGTGCGTCGGTGCCTCGGGGACGATCCTGGCGATCGACGAGGTCCTGAGGGCCAACGGTTGGAGCGAGGGCGGGATCACGGCCAAGGGCCTGCGCAAGCTGCGCAAGCGGCTCGTCGAGCTGGAGCGCGTGGAGACCTTCGCCGAGGGCCTCGCGGGCCTGGCCGTCGAGCGCGCGCCGGTCCTGGCCGGCGGCCTGGCGATCCTGACGACGCTCGTCGACGGGCTCGGCATCGAGCGCATGACGACGTCGCAGGGCGCGCTGCGCGAGGGCGTGCTCTACGACCTCCTGGGGCGCATCCGCCACGAGGACGTGCGCGACCGGACGATCCGGCGCTTCATGGAGCGCCACGCCGTCGACCTGGAGCAGGCCAGCCGCGTGCAGCGCATCGCGCTGGCGCTCCTGGCCGAGTCACGCGCGGGCTTCGGGATCGAGCGCGAGACCGGCGAGCAGTTCCTGTCCTGGGCCGCCAAGCTGCACGAGGTCGGCATCTCGATCGCCTACGCGGGCTACCACCACCACGGCGCGTACCTGGTCGGGAACGCCGAGATGCCGGGGTTCTCGCGCGAGGACCAAGCGTGCCTCGCCACGCTCATCGAAGGCCAGCGCCGGCGCTTTCCCCCACCGCGCGCCGCCGAGCTCCCGCCGGCCGCACGCGGCACGACGCTGCGCCTGTGCCTGATCCTGCGGCTGGCGGTGCTCCTGGCTCGCAGCCGCGCCGAGAGCGCGCTGCCCAAGGTCGCGATCGAGGCGCGCAAGTCGGGCTACGCCTTGCGCTTCCCCGATGGTTGGCTGGCCGAGCGCCCGCTGGTCCAGGCCGACCTCGAGCAGGAGCGTCAGCGGCTGCGCGAGGCGGGCTACGAGATCGAGTTCCACTGAGCGACGGCCGGGGGACGCGCCGCGCCCGGACCGGGACGCGCTGCCGCCACGGCCGCGAACGGCCCCCGGGGCGCTCCAGCGGCAGCGCGCAGCCGCGCGGGATCAGGCGCTGAAGCGCGCGAGCAGATCGACCTGAGCGCAGCGCCGCAGGCCGGCGTGGGGCTTGGCACGCGCGTACTTCCCGCTGGCCTCGAGGACCCAGGCCTGCGTGTCGTCCTCGAGGTAGGTCTCGAGGGTCTCGTCGCGCAGGCGGGCGGCCAGACGCTCGTCGAGGATCGGGAAGCAGGTCTCGACGCGCGAGTAGAAGTTGCGCTGCATCCAGTCGGCGCTGGAGCCGAACGTCAGGTCCTGCCCGGCGTGGTGGAAATGGAAGACGCGCGCGTGCTCGAGGAAGCGGCCCACGATCGAGCGCACGCGGATCGTCTCCGAGACACCCGGCACTCCCGGCCGCAAGCAGCAGATCCCGCGCACGAGCAGGTCGATCTCGACGCCCGCGCGCGAGGCGGCGTACAGCGCTTGGATGACGGTCGGGTCGACCAGCGCGTTCATCTTGGCGGCGATGCGCGCCGGTCGGCCGCGCCGCGCCTCGGAGGCCTCGAAGGCGATCAACTCCAGCAGGTCGTGCTGCAGGTGGAAGGGCGCTTGCTTGAGCTTCCTGAGGCGCGTCACCCGTCCCAGACCGGTCATCTGCTGGAACAGATCGTGCACGTCCTGGCACAGCTCGCGGTCGCACGTGAACAACGACACGTCCGTGTAGGCCCGGGCCGTCTTCGCATGGTAGTTGCCCGTCCCCAGGTGCACGTAGCTGCGCAGACGCCGGCCCTCGCGGCGCACGACGAGCATCATCTTGGCGTGGATCTTGTGCGCCACGATCCCGTACACGACCTTGGCCCCGGCTTCCTGGAGTCGCGTCGCGAGGTCGATGTTGGCGGCCTCGTCGAAGCGCGCGCGCAGCTCGATGACCGCCGTGACCTCCTTGCCGTTCTTGGCCGCCTGCAGCAGCGCATCGGCCATGGGCGAATCCGAGCCGGTGCGGTACAGCGTCTGCTTGATGGCGACCACGTTCGGATCGGTGGCCGCCGCGCGCGCCAGGTCGAGCACGGGGGTGAACGACTCGAACGGGTGATGCAGGAGCAGGTCGCCGCGACGGATGGCGTCGAACACGTCCGTGGCCTGTGACAGGCGTTTCGGTACCGCCGGCACGAACGGTGGATACTTGAGCTCGGGCCGCGCCGCGAGTTCCCAGATGGCGGCCAGTCGGTGCATGTTCACGGGCCCGTTGACGCGATACAGGTCGGCCGGTCCGAGTTCGAACTTCTCCAGCAGGAAGCGCGCCATCTCGTCGCCGATGTCGCTGGCGACCTCCAGCCGCACGGCGTCGCCGAAGTTGCGTGCCGACAGCTCGCCCTTGATCGCGCGCAGCAGGTCGTCGACCTCTTCTTCCTCGACCCACAGGTCGCTGTTGCGCGTGACGCGGAACTGGTGGCACGAGGTCACGTTCATGCCCGGGAAGAGCTCATCGACGTGGGCATGGACGATCGAGCTCAGGAGCACGAAGTCGTTCGGTCCGTCGGCCACCGCTTCGGGCAGCGCGATGAGCCGCGGGAGCGCGCGCGGCACGCCCACGACCGCGACGCCGCTGTCGCGGCCGAAGGCGTCCTCGCCCTCGACCTGGACCACGAAGTGCAGCGACTTGTTCAGGATCCGCGGGAACGGGTGCGATGGGTCGAGCCCCATCGGCGTCAGGAGCGGCAGCACCTCCTGGTTGAAGTAGCGGCGGATCCAGCGTGCCTGCCGCGGCGTCCACACGGCGCGCTTGAGGAGCCGGATCTGCTGGGCCTCCAGCGCCGGCAGCAGCACCTCGTTCAGGACCCGGTACTGCTCGTCGACCAGCGCATGGGCCTCGACGCTCACGCGCTGCAGCGTCTCGATCGGGGTGAGGCCGTCCGGGCCCGGGCTGGCGACGTCGAAGGCCACCTGCTGCTTGAGGCCCGAGACGCGGATCTCGAAGAACTCGTCGAGGTTCGTGCTGCAGATGGTCAGGAAGCGCAGGCGCTCGAGCAACGGAGTCGCGGGATCCTTGGCCTGCTCCAGCACGCGCCGGTTGAACTCCAGCAACGAGAGCTCGCGGTTGACGTACAGCGCCGGGTCGCGCAGGTCGGGCTCGGGAGCGCGCGCGGCGAACCCGATCTCGGGCTCTTGGTCGGACCTGGGGTGGATCATGGCTGTCGTGTCCGCGAGGCACCCGCGGGATGCTCGCACGCGCCCCACGGACCCGCCACCGGATTGACCGAGCCTTGATCTGTCGGACGGAGAGCCCGGCGGCTGGAGTGGTTTGCGCGGCGCCTTCCAGGAAGGCGCATTAGGATCGAGGGCTCGTGAAGCCCTCCCCCCTGCTGCCCGCTGCCACCTGGCTCGAAGAGCTCGCGCGGCAGGTCGAGCGCCTGCGCGAGGTCGTCGAGCCCGAGGCCGTGCACCGCCTGCGGGTCGCGGCCGGGCGGCTCTCCGTCTGGCTGGAGCTGGGCGCGCGCCGCGCTCTGCGCGACGACCTGCGGCGCTTGCGCCGTTCGGCCGCCGCGGTGCGGGACCTCGACGTGATCGCCGCGAACGACGGCGGTTCGACCTGGGCGGACGTGCTGCGCGACGAGCGCGGCGAGGAGGCCGCGCGCCTGCGCGCCGCGCTGCGCTCGCCGCGCGTCGAGGGGCTGCTCGACGCGCTGGCCGCCGTCCCCGAGCCCGACCCGGTCGACGTGCGCGCGGCGCTCCAGCGCCTGAAGCGCCGCGTGCTGCGCGCCGGCGACGCGCTCGACGACCCGGCCGACGGGACCGGCGCCCTCCACCGGCTGCGGCGCCGCGTGCGGCGATTGCGCTACGCGCTGGATTGGATGGGCGCCGACGCGTCCGAGTTGCGCGGGTTGCAGGAGCACCTGGGCGGCCTCAACGACCTGGCGATCGAGCTCGCACGCCTCGACGTCCGCCGGGGTGACATGGCGCTCGACGCCCGCCGCCGCGCGGTGCGGCGCGAGATGGACGAGCGGCGCGCCGCCGCGCTGGCCGCTTGGGGCGCGCTGCGACCAAGCATCGGGGAGCTGTGACGCGATGGACCTGTGGATCATCCGACACGCGGTCGCCGAGCAGGTCGCGCCGGGCGGCGACGACGCACGGCGCGCACTGACGTCCGAGGGCCGCGACCGGTTCGCGCGCGGCGTGCGCGGCCTGGCGCGGATCGGAGCGCGCTTCGACCTGATCCTGCACAGTCCGCTCTTGCGCGCGCAGGAGACCGCTGACCTCCTGGCGCCGCTGTGCCGCGGCGAAACGGCCGTCACGCCCGCCCTCGCCCGGGAGCCCGACGAGGCGCTCCTGGCGGAACTCGCCGGGGATTCAGTCGCGATCGTGGGCCACGAGCCCTGGCTGTCGCAGGCGCTGGCGTGGCTCGTGTTCGGCTGGCGCGTCTACGAGGACGCGCCCTCGGGCTCGCTCGTCGAGCTCAAGAAGGGCGCGGCCGCGCGGCTCGTCGGCGAGCCGCGGCCGGGCGCCATGCGCCTCGCGGCGCTCTACCCGCCGGCGGCGTTGCGCGCGCTGGGCCGGCGCTGAAGCGTCAGGAACCCACGCGCGGCGAGGCCCAGGAGCGCCGCGCACAGGAGCAGCACGACGGGCACGCCGAGACGTCCCGCGAGCCAGCCACCCAGCGGCGCGGCGACGGCGGCGGCCAGCGTGCGCGCCGAGAAGACGATGCCGAACGCGCCACCCCGCCGGCCAACCGGGGTCTCGGCCGCAGCCAGGCCGAAGGAGCAGGCGGCGCTGCCGGCCAGCGCCGCACCGAACACGATGCGCGCGACGAGCAGCGCCGCGTAGAACGGCAGCGCCTGCGCCGCCAGCGCGAAGGCCGCGGCCAAGGCCGAGCTCGCCAGCGCGCGCCCGTGCCCGACCCGGTCGCCGTGGCGACCCCAGGCCGGCATGGCGAGCAGGTTCACGAGGGCCGAGGCCGAGAAGAGCACGCTGGTCCACACGGCCGCGCCCTCCGGCCCGCCCGCGACGAGATCGCGCACGTGGAGCTCCAGGATCGGGCTCGTGGCGCCCAACGCGAACGCGGCCCAGAACACGATGCCCAGGCCGGCGCGCAGCCGGGGGTTGGCCCACAGCTCCCCGAAGTCGCGCCGCGCATCGCGCACGGCCTTGGCGACGCTCGCGCGGCCCTCGGATCCGCGTCGGTGCGCCGGGTCCTCGTGCGCGAAGCGCCAGACCAGGATCAAGGAGGCCAACGCCGCGGCGGCGACGCCGAGGAACACGCTCGACACGCCGGCGGAGAGCGCGGCGATGCCGCCCAGGAGCGGCCCGAGCACGGAGCCGGCCGCCATCGCGGTCTGCAGCGAGCCTGCGATGCGCCCCTGCTCGGATGCCGGCGCCGCCACGCTGACCAAGGTCGCACTGGGCGCGATGAACCCCGAGAACGTGCCTTGCAGGAGGCGCAGCACGAGCACCTGCCAGGGCGCCGTGGCGAACGCCATGAGGCCCACGAAGACCGTGATCGCGAGCAGCGACCGCAGGACCATCAGCTTGCGTCCGTAGCGATCGCCCAGCGAGCCCCACAGCGGGCTCATGACCGCCGCCGAGAGCGGCGCCGCGCCGTAGAGCACGCCCGCCCAGACGGCGATCTCGACCCGGTCCGTGAGGCCCAGGCCCTCCAGCAGGCTCGGGAAGAACGGCAGGAAACTCTGGATCCCGGCCGAGGTCACGAAGTTCGCCGTCCAGACCGACCACCAGGTGCGCCGCCACGAGTCCATCGCGAACCGCGCACTGTCCGCGATCCGCGGCGCGCGCGCCAGAGGGCCCTGGGCCGCGTGCCGGGAGCGAACGCGCCTCAGGTCACCGGCACGCCGTCGAGCGCGGCGCGCACGCCGGCCAGGAGGGTGCGCGGCGTGAAGGGCTTGGCGACGAGCTGCGCGCCGGGCTGCAGGACGCCGTTGCGGCCCATCAGGTCCTCGGCGTACCCCGACATGTAGAGCACGCGCAGCCCAGGTCGCAGGCCGGTCAGGGCCTCGGCCACCTGCGGCCCGCTCATCTCGGGCATCACGACGTCCGAGAGCAGCAGGTCCGGCGCGTCCGCCGACTCCGCGACGCGGCGCAGCGCGTCCGCGCCGCTCGCGCACTCGATCACTCGGTAGCCCGCGCGGCGCAGCATCTGCGTCGCCAGGGCGCGCACGTCGTGGTCGTCCTCCACGAGGAGAATCGTCTCCGCGCCGCCCGGGCGCGCGGCGAGCGCGAGCGGCGCGCGCGCGGCCTGTTCAGCCTCGGCCAGCGGCAGCCGGATCTCGAAGCGCGTGCCGCGCCCTGGCTCGCTCTCGACCGTGATGGCCCCGCCGGCCTGGGTCACGGCGCCGTGCACGGAGGGCAGCCCGAGTCCGGTCCCCTGGCCGCGCGGCTTGGTGGTGAAGAACGGCTCGAAGACTCGGGCCTTGACCTCGGCCGTCATGCCCGCGCCCTCGTCGGAGACACGCAGCAGCACCTGCCGACGAGCCGCGCCATCGTCGGCGAGCGCGGTTTCGATCGTGCAGCGCCCGCCGTTCGGCATGGCGTCGCGGGCATTGAGCACCAGGTTCACGAGCGCGCTCTCGAGGCGCGCGGCGTCCATGCGCACCTGAGCCCCGGGCGCCCCGAACAGCACGTCGACTTGGACCCCGTCGCCCGCCGCGCGCCGCAGCAGGGGCAGGGCTTCGCGCACCTGCGCGTCGAGCTCCAGCACGGACGACGCGAGCACGTCGCTGCGCGCGAACGAAAGCAGCCCGGACGTGATGCCAGCGGCGCGCTCCCCGGCGCGACGGATGGCCGCCAGCGCTTCGCGCACCTCCGCGGGCGGGGCGCCGGGACGCGCGGCCAGCTCGGAGAAGCCCAGGATCGCCGTCGTGATGTTGTTGAAGTCGTGCGCCACGCCGCCGGCCAGGCGCCCCAGGCTCTCCAGGCGACCGGCCTTCTCCAACTGGCGCGTGAGCTCGCGCTGCTCCGTCACGTCCTGGATCAGGCCCACGATGCGCTCCGGGCGGCCTTCGGGTCCGGGCACGAAGACGCCGCGGTTCACATGCTCGGCCCAGGAACCGTCGGGCCGGCGGAAGCGGTAGTCGGCCGCGAAGCGACCACAGGTCTCGAGCGCCGACTGGAAGGTGTCCAAGACGCGCGGTCGATCGTCTTCGTGGAGCCGCTCCTGCCACCAAGCGAACGACACCGGGCCAGCATCCTGCGCGTGCCCCATGACCTCGAGCGTGCGGCCGGTCAGGACCGCCAGGTCGCGCGCCACGTCCCACTCGTAGACCACGGCACCGCTCTGGCCGACGGCGATCTCGAAGCGCGTGTTCGCAGCCGCCAGCAACTCGCTCTGGCGCTCGAGGTCGTTCCACGCCTGGCGGTACTGTGTCGCCAGCCGGCGCGCCGAGCGCCGCGCGACGAAGGCCGTCACGCCGAAGACGAGCGGGAAGAGGATCGCGGCTCCCACCAGCACGCGCGCCGCGCGCGCCCGCGTCGGCTGCTCCACCGCGGTGCGCGCCGCACGGATGTCGTTCGTCCAAGCCACGAAGTCGGAGCGCAGCCTGGCGGCGGCCCCGCGCGCGTCGCGGTCGGCGCCATTGGCGCCCACCGCGGCAGCGCCGGTCGGTGCGCTCGCATGCCGACCCAGGTCGCGCTCGGCCAGCGCGCGCCACTGCGCGAGATCCGCGGCGAGCCCCTCGTGCTGTGTGCGCCAGCGGGGCTCGCGCCGCACGGCGTCGGAGAGTTCCCCGAGCGTCGCATCCAGGTTGCGCGCGGCTTCTTCGTAGGCGTCGGGCGGCAGCGCCGGGTTCTCGCGCAGCGCGCCGCGCGCGGCTTCGAGGTCGGCGAACTGCCCCTCGGCCTCGCGCACGAGCACGACGGCCATGTTCATGCCGGAGATCTCCTCGGCGCGCGCGCGCAGCTCAAGGACCTCGAGCAGGAGCACACCGGAGAGCACGGCCAGCACGACGAGCGGCACACCCAGCGTCCAGCGCAGGCGGCGTTCGAAGCTCGGTGCATCGAGGAGCGCGCGCACGGAGGGGAGCCCCGGGACGGGGGCCGAAACCGATTCTAGCGGAAGCCGACCGACGGGAGTGGGACGAGCGGGGCGCGCCTGAGCGCAGCGCGGCGCACAGGCGCCGCCGAGCCGCGCCGCGCTCCCCCGCGAGCTGGCGGCAGCGCCGGTCGCGCGCCCTCAGCTCCGGCGCAGCGCGGCCTCGTCCTCGGCGGCCAGCACCAGCCGCACGAGCTCGGCCGTGGAGCCCACGCCGACCTTGTGCAGCACGTTCGAGCGGTGCAGGTCGATCGTCTTCTTGCTGAGCTTCAGCTCGGCCGCGATCGCCTTGCTGGCCAGGCCCTCGAGCAGCAGCGGCAGGACCTCGCGCTCGCGCGGGGTCAACCGGTCGAGGCGCTGACGCGCCGCGCGGCGTTCCTCGCTGCGCTTGGCCGTGACGGCGTGGAACGCCAGGGCGGATTGGAGCACCTCGACCAAGCGTTCCTCGCGGAAGGGCTTCTCGAGGAAGTCGAACGCGCCGCTCTTGAGCGCGGTCGAGGCGCTGGCGACGTCACCGAAGCCCGTCAGGAACACGACCGGCGCATCGTTGTGGGCGGCGATCAGCTGCTGCTGCGCCTCCAGCCCGCCCAGACCCGGCAGACGCAGGTCGAGCACCACGACGGAGGGCACCGGGAAGGGCGCGCGCGCGAGCAGTTCCTCGGCCCGCGCGAAGGTCTCCGCCACGAGTCCGATGGACGCCGCGATGCGGGCCAGCAAGGCGCGCACGCCGTCGTCGTCCTCGGCGGCGAACAGCGTTCCAAGAGGCGCGAGCGGGCTCGTCATGGGTAACGCGGTCCGGCGCGGGACCGCCCGGCGACCGGGCGACGTGGGGCGCCGTCCCGGTAGCTTCCCATCAGAGCGCGCGCCGTCGACTTCGACAACCCCAGGCCCCGAGCCGACCCTGCGCGCAGGCCAGAGGCCCGTCGGGCCGCCACGAGCGGAGGCCGTCGAGCGCTGCCGCGCGCGCCGTTCAGCCCGGCGCGCCAGTGCCGGGATGCTCGCAGGTCGAGCGCTCGCGGCGACGGAGTTCCTCGTAGGCGGTCACGGCCGTGACGGAGGCGATCGCCGAGAGCAGCGCCTGCTCGACGCCGGCCAGCGCCCCCGCGCCGGCGTCGACGACGACCTCACCGACACGACGCTCGCGCGCCGCGAGTGGCTGCGTGACGAGCCGTGCCGACATCTCCGGGCCGGCGGAAGCTACGACCGTCGCGCCCAGGGCGTCGTCCCAGACCTGCACGTGGACGCCGCGGCCCAGCGCCGCGTGGGTCGTCCGCGCGGCCAGGGACACGATCTCCTGGATCGAGCGCGCGCCGCACAGCGCTTGGGAGAAGGACTGCAAGCCAGTCAGGGCACGGCCCTGGCGCGCGGCCCGCTCCTCGAGGGACTCGCGGAACGAGGCCAGCGCGTCGCGCTCGAAGAGCAGCTCCTCGGCCACGTCACCAGCCTCGCGCAGCTCGTGGTGGCGGCTCAGCGCCTCCTCGACCGCCGCGACCATGCACTCGTAGCCGCAGGGCTTGGTCAGGAAGCGGAAGACGCCCGAGGCGTGCACGGCGCTCACGGCCAGGTCCACGTCGGCGATGCCCGTCAGCAAGACGCCCATCGTCTCGGGCGCGTGCCGGTGGACCTCGGCGAGCAGGGCCATGCCGTCCATTCCGGGCAGACCGTAGTCCGTGAGCACGACCGGGAACGGCCCCTCGCGGTCGAACACGCGCACGGCCTCCTCGGCGGTGGCGACCGCGCGCACGTCGAAGCGCCGCGCGAGCATGCGCGCCACGCCGTTGCGGACGTCGTCCATGTCCTCGACGAACAGGAGCTTCGGGGTCAAGCGGCGTGGGCCGACGACGGGCGGACGGCGCGCCGGCTGGTGCCAGGATCGGAGCGACGCCGCGCCGACTTGAGCGCACCGGGAAACGCCTTCGCGCCAATCAGTTCTTGTAGCTTTGGAGCGGAGCAGGGATCCGGCCACCGCGCGCGAAGAGCACGCGGGCGCCGAACGCGCCCGGGTCCTGCACGATCGCCGTGCCGAGCAGGCCCCCCCACTCGACCGTCTCGCCCGGCCGCTTGCCCGGAACGGGAATGATTCGCACGGCGGTGGTCTTGCCGTTCACCATGCCGATCGCCATCTCGTCGGCCACGATCCCGGCGATGACGTCCGCAGGCGTGTCGCCCGGCACGGCCACCATGTCGAGCCCGACCGAGCAGACGCTGGTCATGGCCTCGAGCTTCGCGAGCGAGAGCGCGCCCTCGCGCACCGCGCGGATCATGCCGGAGTCCTCGCTGACCGGGATGAACGCGCCCGAGAGCCCGCCGACGGAGCTCGACGCCATGGCGCCGCCCTTCTTGACCGCGTCGGTGAGCAGGGCCAGCGCCGCCGTGCTGCCCGGCGCGCCGGTCCGATCCACGCCGATCAGCTCCAGGATGTCCGAGACCGAGTCCCCCACCGCCGGCGTGGGCGCCAGCGAGACGTCGACGATCCCGAACTGCGTGCCGAGCCGCCTGGCCGCCTCGCGCCCCACGAGCTCGCCCATGCGCGTGATCTTGAAGGCCGTGCGCTTGACCGTCTCCGCGACGGAGAGCAGATCGGCCTCCGGGCCCAGGCGCGCCAGCGCCGAGCGCACGACGCCCGGCCCGGACACACCGACGTTGACGACGGTCTCGGGCTCGCCGATGCCGATGTGCGCTCCGGCCACGAAGGGGTTGTCCTCGACCGCGTTGCAGAAGCACACGAGCTTGGCGCAGGCCAGTCCGCCGCGGTCGGCGGTCAGGGCCGCGGCCAGGAGCGTGATCTCGGCGAAGCGGTTCACGGCGTCCATGTGGATGCCGGCGCGCGTGCTGGCCAGCGACAGCGACGAGCACACGTGGTCGGTCTCGGCCAGTGCCGCCGGGATCGAATCAAACAGCGCGCGATCCGCACTCGTGAAGCCCTTGTGCACGTAGGCCGTGAACCCGCCGATGAAGTCGACCCGGCAGGCCTTGGCGGCCGCGTCCATGGCGCGCGCGAAGGGCACCAGGTCCTTGGCGCCCGAGGCCGCCGCGACCAGTGCGATCGGCGTGGTGGCGATGCGCTTGTTCACGATCGGCACGCCGAAGTCGGCTGCGATGCCGTTGCCCACGTCGACCAGCTCGCGCGCGTGGTGGACGATCTTGGCGTAGACCTTCTCGCAGGAGCTCGCGAGGTCGGGGTCGGCGCAGTCGAGGAGGCTGATGCCGAGCGTGATCGTGCGGATGTCGAGCGTCTCGAGCTCGACCATGCGCACGGTCTCGAGGATCTCCTGGTCGGTGAAGGACATGGGCCGCAGAGGATACGCGCCCGCCCCGCGACGGGCAGCCTGGGCCGCGCGCGGGCGACCGAGTCCTCAGCCCGCGAGGTAACGGCGCGCGCTGGCGTGCTCCCGCGCCACCCGGGCCGCCACGCGCTCGCACACGATGGCGCACAGCCGCTCCGGTCCGTCGCCCTCGGTGGCGTACAGCACGTGCGCGCCGTCGCGCCTGCGCGCCACGAGCCCGACGGCCGAGAGCACGGCCAGGTGCTTGCTGGCGTTCTGGTGCGACAGGCCGGCCCGCTCGGCCAGCTCCGTGACGCTCCGCGGACCCTCGAGCAAGAGCTCCAGGAGCCGCAGGCGCGAGACGTCACCCAAGGCGCGGAACTGGGCCGCCACCGCGGCCATCAGCTCGTCCGGCATCCGGTCGCGGCGGGCCGGTGCCTTGCGCGGGCGCGCCATGGCTCAGGCTCCTCCTGGACCCGTCGCAGCGGGCAAGTCCGCGCGCGCGGCCCATTCCTTCCACGAGCCGTCGTACCAGCGCGCTCGCTCCCACCCCAGGAGGTAGCGCAGCGTGAACCAGGTCTGGCTGGCTTGATGCCCCGTGCGGCAGCTCACGATCGGCGCCGAGGCGGGTTCGACGCCCAAGCCCTGGTAGGCCGCGAGCAGCTCCGCGCGTGGCTTCCAGTACAGCGCGCCGTCGACCGAGACCGTGTCGAGCGCGTACTCGCGGTTCACCGCGCCCGGGATGTGCCCGGCGCGCGCCTCCGTGGATTCCTCGCCGCGAAAGGACTTCCTCGGCCGCACGTCGACGATCGGGCTCGAACCCTGCGCGCTGGCCTGCGCGACCTCGTCGATCAGCACGGCGAGCCCCGCCGGAGCTGGCCGCGGGACGTACTGCGCCGGCGCGCGGGGAGCTGGTGCCGTCGACAGCGCGCGCCCAGAGGCGACCCAGGCCGGCAGGCCGCCCTCGAGCAGCGCGACCCGCGTGTGCCCCACGGAAAGCAGCGCGACGAGCAAGTGCGTCGCGTCCTGCGGACGGTCTTCGGCGTAGACGACCACCGCGGTCTCGGGCGTGAGGCCCAGGTCCGCGAGCAGCCGCGCCATGTCCGGGGCCGGGAGCAGCTCGTCGGCCACGCCCGCGACCGTCGTGCGCGTGCGCCCCACGGGGACGTGCTGCGCGCCCGGCAGGCGACCGGCGGCGAACGCCTCGGCCGAGCTGCGCGCGTCGAGCACGGCCACCGCGTCGAGCCGCGCGGCGAGCCAGCGCGGGGAGACCAGCGTCGGCTGTTCGAGGCGCTCGGGGTCGGTCGCGTAGCGCTCGTGCGCGGGCACGGAGGGCCCGTCGCCGAGCAGCGCGCGCCGTGCCGCGAGCCAGCGATAGCGCGCGTGCCGCGCCTCGTGCTCGCCCGTGACGCCACGCAACGTCGGCGGCCTGAGCTCACGCTCGCTGAGGCCCGCCAGCCCGTCCTCGAGCACGCGCACGTCCCTGCGACCGCGGCGGGCGAACTCGGTCCAAGCCTGGGCCGGATGCGTCATCCCGTTGCTGACGAGCACCACGGTGCGCCCGTTCCAGGCGGACAGCAGCCGCTCCCCCTCGGGGCCCAGGAGCTGCGGCAGGCCCAGGTTCACGGAGCCCGCCAGGTGGAGGGCCGCGAACTCGTCGGCCGGCCTCAGGTCCACGATCCCGACCTGCGACGGGTCCTCGAGCACGAGGTCGACGAGTTCCTCCGGCGCGACGTGATCGAGGCCGGACTCGACGCGCGCCGCCCAACTCGGCGCGACCGCCCGGTCCGCTCCGGCGGCGGCGCTCTCCGTCACGGCACCGCGCAGCAGGGCGGCGACCACGACGACCAGGGCCAAGGCCACGAGCGCGCTGACTTGCTTCTCGATTCCGTCCTTCACCGGAGCACCTCCATCCGCCGACGACGTTCGAGCCGGGCAATGCCGGCAAACAGTGCCAGCGCCACGACGAAGAGAGCCGTCGTGAGCACCCCGGCCGAGATCCCCAGCAGCTCGGGCAACGTGACCACACCGCACGCTCCGAGCGCCTCGATCGGCGCCAGTGCGCCGTGGGCGAGCGCGTAGGCGAGGCTGCCGACCCCGGCCGAGAGCAGGAAGGCCAGCGCGTCGAGCTTGCCCGAGGCCGCGCCGACCAGTGCCGTGCCGGGGCACCAGCCGCCGATCACGAACCCGGCGCCGAAGATCGCGCCGCCCGCGAGCTGTGCCGCGAGGTTCGTGTCGATGCGGTGCAGCGAGGCAGGCGTCGCCACCCCGGCCGCTTCGAGCGCCCACAGGCCGACGAGCCCCGTCACGACCGCGGTGAACATGACCTGCACGACCGCGAAGTCGCGCAGGTAGAAGATCCCGGCCAGCTTGCGCGCGCTGCCGAAGCCGGCGCGTTCCAGCCAGAACCCGAAGGAAAGCCCGATCAGGAGCGCGGCGACGAAGGCCGCGGGCGACGCCAGGAGACCGGCCTCGTAGAAGCTCATGACGTCCACTCCTTGCGCACCAGCGGCGCGAACGCGAAACCTGCGGCGAACATGGCCACGAGGAACACCCAGCCGCCCGGGACCCAGGCCGACATGCCGGTGAGCGCGACGCCGGAGGTGCAGCCGCCCGCCAGACGGCTCGCGAAGCCGGCCAGCAGCCCGCCCAGGAGCGCCAGGCCCAGCCGAGCGCTGGCGCCCAGGCGCGGGCCACGCTCGACCGCGATCCCGAGCCGCCCGGCCAGGGCCGCCGAGAGGAAACCGCCGGCCAGGACGCCGACAGCCATGAAGACCAGGTAGTAGGCGAGCGGCGAGCCGCCCTCGAACCAGGGTCCGGTGTAGGCGTTGTGCTCCAGGGCCTCGGGCGCCGCCGCGTGCGCGACCGCCGCGGCGCCGCGCGCGATCGCTCCGGACGCGCCGAGGCCCGTGCCGAGCACGACGAACGCGAGCAGCATCGTGAGGCCGATGCCGACCCCGGCCACGTACGGATTCCAGTAGGGCTTGCGTTCCACGGCGGATTCCTCCTCAGCAGCCCGCCGAGCGCTTGCGCGCCGCGGGCTTTTGGGTTTCGGGGACCGGCGCCGCGGGCGGCGTCGCCGCCGCTGCGCCCGCAGCGGCAGGCAGCGCTGGCAGCGCTGCGGCCGGAGTCCCGCCCGCGCGCTCGCGCCACCAGGCTGTCGTGCCGCCGAGCAGCACGCGCACGGAGCGCCCAGGCTCGGCCTGCTGGACCAGCGCCGCGAGCGCGAAGGCCAGCGTGCCGTCGCGGTCCACGACCACTGCGCGCACACCTGCAGGCAACGCGGCGACCTTGGCGGCCAGCGCGGCGTGCTCCACGTTCACCGCGCCCGGCAGGTGGAACTCGGCGAACTGCCAGGCCGGACGCACGTCGAAGACGGCGTGCAGCGCGGACTGGTCGGTCAGCGCGCGGGCCAGCGCGGCGACGTCCATGGGCTCGGGCAGCAACAACGCACCCGTGCTCGCCGCAGCGGCGGACGGGCCGGCGGGAGCCGGTGTGCGGGGCGCAGACGCCGGGACCGCGACCCTGTCCGCCGCAGGACCCGCGGCCGCGCCTGCGGGGTCCGGCGCGGCGCAGATCGGCGCGCTCCCGTACACCGGGTACCCCGCGTCGATCCACGCGTCCAAGCCGCCCGCGAGGCTGCCCACGCGCTCGAAGCCGGCGCGCTCGGCGAGGCCGACGGCCATCGAGCTGCGGTAGGCAGAGTTGCACACGAACACCACGGGCGCGTGGCGGTCGAGCAGGTGACCGAAGGACTCGAAGTCCGGGAGCGCGACGTGGGCGTAGTCGCCCAGTCGCAGCTCGAGCGCTTCCGCGGCGCTGCGGACGTCGACGATCATGGGCTCGTCGCCGGCCGCGATGCGCGCGGCGAGTTCGGCCGGGGTCAGCAGCTCGCTCTTGCGCTCGGCGAGGCCCGCCGCGCGCCAAGCGGCCATCCCGCCCGCGAGGTGGGCGCGCACGCGGTCGAATCCGATGCGGCGCAGGCGGAAGACCGCTTCGCGCACCTCTGCGGCGCTCCCGACGAGCACCAGGTCGGCATCGAACGGGACCACGGTTCCCGTCCAGGTGTCCAGCCGCCCGCGCAGCGCCACGTTCACGGCCCCGGCGACGTGCCCCGCGGCGTACTCGTCGGCCTCGCGCACGTCGACGATCCACGCGCCAGCGCTCTGGGCGCGCTCGACCTCCGCGGGCGTCCAGGCCGGCGGCAGATCGGCGCTCCAGTCGACGACGGGCGGACCCGCTCGGTTCAGCTCCACGTTGTGGCGGAAGTACGGCGGGGCGATCGGGAGACCCGAGACGACCCGGGCCACGAAGCGCGCGCGGCTGTCGATGCCGAGGTACGGGTTCGTCGCCCGCTCGCGCCCGATCGTCGAGACGGTCTCCGGGGACAGGTGCGCCCCGCACAGCGAGCCGGCGCCGTGCGCGGGCAAGACCAGCGTGGCGTCCGGAAGCGCCTTCAGACGCCGGAGCGAGTCGAAGGCGTGCCCGGCGAGCAGCGCGGGCGTCGCCTCGCCGCCCACCAAGTCTGGCCGCCCGATCCCGCCGATGAACAGCGTATCGCCCGTCAGCGCGAAGGCCGGCTGCGGCTCCTTCCCCGGGACACGCACCAGGAACGTCATGGCGTCGAGCGTGTGACCCGGCGTGGCCCAGGCCTCGATCTCGAGGGCGCCGACGCGCAAGCGGTCGCCGTCGGCGAGCGGCGTGTGGGGGAAGCGCGAGTCGCTCGCGGCACTGATCAGGATCTCCGCGCCGGTGCGGTGACGCAGCTCGGTGTGACCGGCGACGAAGTCGGCGTTCGTGTGGGTCAAGAGCACCTTGCGGATCTCGAAACCCAACTCGCGCGCGTCGCGCAGGTAGTGCTCCACGTCGCGTTGCGGATCGACGACCAGCGCCTCGCCGCGCGAGCCGATCAGGTAGGTGAGCTGGGACAGACAGCCGAGCTGGTACTGGCGCAGCACGTGGTCGGGCCCGCGTTCCTCGAACGAGACCTGCGGCGTCGATGCCTCGTCGGAATGCGTCGAGCGCTCGGCGTCCTGGGCCTCGGACGGGGCCGCCAGGGTCAGTACGCCGAGCAGGCCGAGAGCCCCTGCCGAGGGCCGGGCGAAGCGTGGGGAATGGGACGGGTGCATGGATGCCTCCGGGCGGTTCGATTGTTCAGCACTCAACCATACAACTCATCAGTTGAATCTTCAAGTGCCCGGCCGACCGAGCCGGGTGCCGCAGGGTGCTTGCATCCGGCGACGGCCACGGGATGCTGCGCCGTCGATGGACCCGGCCCTCGAGCTGTTCGCCGCGCACGAGCGGGAGCTGCCCGCCGTCCGCGAGTTGGCGGCGGCGCTCTCCGCCCTGGCCCGAGCGCCCGACCTGGGCGCGCGCGTCGACGGGCTCGAGCGCCTGGCGGCCTGGACTCGGGCCTCCGACGCGGGCCTGCCCTGGCCGGCCGGCGAGCCCGACCCGGCCGGTGGCGACGCGCGCTACCGGCGCCTGGGGGTGCTGGTGAGCGTGCTGGAGCGCTCACCGCCCGCGCGCGCGGCGCTGGCCGGCGCCGTGCTCGAAGCGCTGGCCGTGGGCGATGCCCTGGTCCTGTTCGCCGAAGCCGGCTTGTCCGAGCACCGCGCCGTCTTCGAGGAGGCCTTCGAGCGCCTCCAGCGCCTGCTGCTGCCCGCGCCGCGCGACGAGCACGACCTGGGGCGCCTTCTGGGCCGGCTGCTGCCCGACGAGGAGGCCGCGCAGTGGTTCGGGCGCGCGCCAGAGCCCTTGATCGGCCGGCTCGCCGCGGCGCTCCCGCTCCGCGAGACGGCGCTGGTGCGCGTCCGCGAGGCGCTGGGCGACGCGCTGCTGCTCCTGGCCTCGCGCGCGGAGTCGATCGGCCTCTCGCGCGCCCTGCGCGAGCGGCGCGAGCCGTGTCCGCTGCGTGCCTCGCCCTGGCACCACTTGCCGCGGCGCACCGAGGCGCTCGTGCTGACCTTCGACCAGGGCTCGGAGGCGCTCCGGCACGACGCGGCGGCCGCCTGGCGCGACACGCTCGCCGCCGCGCGGCGCGAGAACCGGGCGGTGCTCGACCACTTCGAGACCGCCGGCATCAGCATCGACCTCGTGCACGCCATCGAAGCTTGCGCGCGGATGCTCGACCGCATGGAGCTCCTGGCCGGGCTGCGCCTCTCGGCCGGCGGTCCAGCGCGGATCCCCACGGTCGTGGCCGCGATCGCCGCGCTGGCGCGGGAGCGCGCGCGGTCCGACTCGCTGTTCGCCCTGGCGCGCGACACGTCGCGCCAGCTCGCCCGACGCGTGGTCGAACGCGCGGGCCAGAGCGGCGAGCACTACATCGCCTCCGGCCCGCGCGACTACGCCGTCATGTGGGCCAGCGCGGCCTGGGGCGGCGTGCTGACCGTCGGCACCGCCGCGCTGAAGCTCGTGATCGCCAGTGCGCGCCTCGCGCCGCTTCCCGAGGGCCTGCTGGCGGGCGCCAACTACGCCGCGAGCTTCACGCTGCTCCAAGCGACGCACGGCACGCTGGCCACCAAGCAGCCTTCGATGACCGCCGCGACGCTGGCCGGGATCCTGGAGCAGTCCGAGGGCCGGCACCGCGCCGAGGAGCTGGCCACGTTCGTGGCACGCATCGTCCGATCGCAGATCGCCGCCGCCTGCGGCAACGTGATCGCGGTCGCGATCGGCGCATACCTGTTCGACCGCCTGTGGCTGGCCCTGCGCGGCGAGCACTTCATCGCGGCCGACAAGGCCCAGGAGGTGCTGGCGTCCATGCACCTCACGGACAGCGCCACCTGGTGGTTCGCGGCGCTGACGGGCGTGATCCTGTGGCTCTCGTCCGTGCTCGCCGGCGGGATCGAGAACTGGGCCATCTACCGGCGCATCCCGCGCGCGATCGCCGAGCACGCGCTGGGAGCGCGCCTGGGGCGACCGCGGATGCAGCGGCTCGCCGACCGGTTCGCGCGCAACCTCTCGGCCTACGCGGGCAGCATCGTGTTGGGCTTCCTCTTGGGCCTCGCGCCCGCGATCGGGCAGTTCACCGGGCTCCCGATCGACGTGCGCCACGTGACGCTCTCGACGGGGCAGGTCGCCTTCGCGGCCTCGTCGCTCGGCACGGCGCTCGATCCGCGCGTGGGCTTCGCCATGGGCGGCGTGGCGCTCATGTTCGTGCTCAACCTGGGCGTGTCGTTCGCGCTGGCGCTCAGCGTGGCGACGCGCGCGCGGGGGGTGGGGCCGGCCGAGAAGCGCGCCCTGCGCCAGGCGGTCCTGCGGCGGATCGCGCGACGCCCGCTCGAATTCGTGCTGCCCGGCCAGGACCGCGTCGCCGCCGGATGAGACGGCGCGCCCCGCGCGCCCACGGCCAGTCAGGCGGCGCTTGACCCGCCAGCGCGGCGCGGTTCCGATCGCCGGCCATGCGAGTCCTCGTCACCGCGGCCGCCCTGCTCCTCGCCCAAGCCGCTGCGCTCGACGCGCAGCGCAGCGCTCCGCCGCTCGCGACGCCCGCGCCCGCCGACGAGCGCGGTGCGCCGCTCGAGGGTCTGGAGCGGATCTCCTGCCAGCGCTGCCACGCCGACGTCGTGCGCGAGTGGGCCGGGACGCTCCATGGCAAGGCCTGGGTCGACGCTCCCTACCGCGAGGAGCTCGCCGACGCACGCCGGCCCGAGAGCTGCCACAACTGCCACATCCCCGAGCCGCTCCACCTGCAGCTCGGAGCGGACGGATCGATCCCACAGCGCCCCAAGCCGCGCGACGCCACGCTGCGCGACGTGCCGCTCGAGGACGTCGACGCCCACTTCGGCGTGTCCTGCGAGTCGTGCCACCGCGGGCCGGACGGGACGATCCTGGGACCCTACGGCGCGCCGACCGACGCGCACGTCTCGGTCAAGCACGCCTCGTTCCTGCCCGAGTCGAACAGCGCCCTGTGCATCGCCTGCCACGCGACGACCGTCGGCCCGGTGATCGGGATCGCCAAGGACTTCGTCGACACGGAGCAGCACGCCCAAGGCCGCAGTTGCGTCGGCTGCCACATGGCGCCGGTCGAGCGCCCGGCCGCGTCGGAGCCGGGGAAGCCCGCGCTCCCCCCGCGCGCGGGTCGCAGCCACGAGCTCCAGACGCCGCGCGATCCCGGCTTCCTGGCGCGCGCCTTCGAGCTCAGGCTCGAGCGGCGCGACGGCGCGCTGGTGCTGGTCGTCGTGAACGCCTGTGGGCACCGCGTGCCCGGACGGGTCGGCCGCGTGCTGACGCTGGAGGCCGAGCTCGTCGACGGGTCCGGCGCGGTCGTCGCGAGCGCCACGCACACGATCGAGACCAAGCGCAGCCTGCCGGCGGACGGCCAGCTCGAGCTCGTGCTGCGCGGCAGCGGGGCGAGCGTCCGCGTGCGGGGAGTCCACGAGGCTCCGGCCCTCCCCGACGCGGTCGTGTTCTTGGAGCGCGTGCTGGCGCTGCCCTGACGGCCGGCGCTGACCGCGCGGCCCAGGTCGCGCACGCCGGTCCAACACGGCGAGCGCCCGGCTACGCATCCCCGACCGGCGCGTGCGGCACGGCGCAACCGAGCACAGCGGCCGCGGTATGCTCCTGCGCGTGAATGCGCTCGGCGTGTCGATCCTGCTCCTCGGCGCGCTGACCTGGGGCGCGGGGATCTTGCCCCCATCCAGCGCCGCCCAGCGCCTGCACCCGGCGGCCGACGCGGACCCGCTCGCGCGGCTCGCGCTGCGACTCCAGCGACTGCGGCGCGGCGAGATCCGCTTCGACGACAAGCTCGCGGCCGAGCTCGCGAGCCTCGTCTCGGACGCCCGGCTGATCTGGACGGTCGAGCCCGCGCGCGGCCCGGACGCGGCGCGGGTGCTGCTCGACGTGGCGGGCGCCTTTGCCGAGGCCGACGCACGCTCGGCCACGGGCACGGCGGCCGCCGGCCTCCGCGAGGCGGCACTCGATGCGCTCCGGCCGCGCGTCGACTCGGCCTTTGCGACCTGGCTGGCACGCGAGATCCTGCCCGTCGAGACCCAGCCGCTCGAGCGGCGCGTCGCGGCGGCGCGCCTGCTCAAGGACCAGACCCAGCCCGCCGTCAAGCTGGCGCTGCTCGCGGCCACGACCGAGAAGGAGCCGCGACTGCGCCGCGAGGTCCTCGGGAACCTCGTCGGCTGGCACGATCCGGCGGTCCACGGCGTGTTCCTGCGCGAACTCCAGCGCGAGCTGGCCGGCGACGCCGCGGCCGAGGGCGCGCTGGCCGAGCGCCACTTCGGGCAGGTCGGCTCCGATCCCGAGCGGCGCTTCCTCCCCGACCTGGAGCCGCTCGTGAAGGGCGGCCTGACCGCCGGCGACTGGCGGGTCGCCGTGCGCGCCGTAGCCCTCTCGCGGCCGTTCGAGGACGCGGTCATCCTGCCCCACCTGATCGAGGCCTTGAGCCTGTGGAAGACCCGCGGCGCGCGCTTCGGCCACGCGCTGCGCATGCAGATGGAGCTCGAGCGCGAGCTGCGCCAGCGCTCCGGCCGCTCGTTCGGCTTCGATGCCGATCTGTGGCGCCGGTGGTATGGCGCCGTGCGGCGCGGGGAGGCCTCGCGCGGCGGCGGCTTCGCGGCCGCCGCCCCCTCCGAGCGCACCCAGGCCAGCTTCTTCGGCCTGCGCGCACTGAGCGACCGGGTCGTGTTCGTGCTCGACCGCTCGAAGAGCATGGAGGTCGGATTCGGGCCTGCGGGAACCGGCGGCGCGATCGGTCGGCGTTGGGACGAGGCCGTCAAGCAAGTGCTCGGGTTCCTCGACGCGATCGGCGAGGAGGCGCGCTTCGACCTGGTCGTCTTCCACGACTATGGGCATTCCTGGAAAGGCGGCGAGCTCGTGGCCGCCGACGCCAGGAACCGTGCGGCCGCGCGCGAGTGGCTCGCGGTCCAGATCCCCAACGGGGGCACGGCGCTGCGCGCCGGGGTCGAGAGCGCGCTGCGCATCGACCGCAGCGGCAGCCTGGACCTCGCGAAGCTCCAGGCCGACACCGTGATCCTGCTCTGTGACGGCGACACCGCCGAGGGCGCGGGCTGGGTGGAGCGCTTCCTCTTGGAGGCCAACTCGCGCGCCCGAGTCGTCTTCCACGGGGTCCAGATCGGCGGGTCGGGGGACGGCACCCTCCAGGCGCTGGCGCGCGGCAGCGGCGGGGAGTTCATTCAGATTCCCCAGTAAACATCAGTACCTCTGGATACCTGATATCCCCAGGAGACCCATGGAGGCTGACCCCGTTCGCTGGACCTGCCGGGTCCAGCCACCAGGGATCGTGAGGTCCGCGATCGGGCCCCACGACCCGTTGGCCCAGGTCCAGCGAAGGGGGTCAGCTCCCGGGTTGGGTTGCTTCCGAGTGCCTCGCTCCGCCGCTACACTCCCCCGACATTTTTCCGACCGCCCCGGCTCGGGACCGCCCCCCAACCGGCGCCCCGACCCGCCCCCCTGCTCCTCTCCGGCCACCCCGCAGCCGCCCGCCGTGGCGCGCCCGGGGCCCGGCCTCCGATGCTCGAGAACTACGCCCCTCTCCTCATCCTCCTCTCGCTCGCGCTGGGCTTCACCGTCTCCCAGGTCGTCCTGAGCGAGGTCGCGGGCCGGCGGCGCAAGAACGTCGGCAAGGGCGAGGCCTACGAGTGCGGGATGGAGCCGGTCGGCGGCGCGCGCATCCGACTCTCGATCCACTTCTACCTGGTCGCCGTCCTCTTCATCCTCTTCGACGTCGAGTCCGTGTTCCTCGTGCTGTGGGCCGTCGCAGCCGAGGGCTTCAAGGAGCAGGGCCTGGCACTCTTCGTCTTCGGGGAGATCGCGCTCTTCGTCTTCATCCTCGGTCTCGCGCTGGCCTACGTCTGGCGCAAGGGAGGCCTCGAATGGGATCGCTGAAACCCGCCGACGGACACGCGTCCGACACCGGCTTCTTCGTCACGCAGGTCGACTGGGTCGTGAACTGGGGACGCAAGAACAGCTTGTGGCCCATGCCGCTCGGGCTCTCGTGCTGCGGCATCGAGCTGATGGCCATGATCGGGCCCAAGTTCGACATCGCGCGCTTCGGCGCCGAGGCCGCGCGTTTCAGCCCGCGCCAGTGCGACCTGATGGTCGTGGCCGGGACGCTGACTTGGAAGATGGCCGAGGCGGCACGCACGATCTACGACCAGATGCCCGACCCCAAGTGGGTCATCGCGATGGGCGTGTGCTCCAGCTCGGGTGGCATGTACGACAGCTACAGCGTCGTCCAGGGCGTCGACATGATCCTGCCCGTCGACCTGTACGTGCCCGGCTGCCCGCCCCGTCCGGACGCGGTCATCGACGCGATCCTCAAGCTGCAGAAGAAGATCGAACGCGAACGGCCGTTCCAACTGCTGCTCGAGGGTGACGCCTTCGACGAGTACGACTCCGGGACGAAGCGCTTCCTGCGCGCGCCCAACCACGCCGTGCCCACGACCCGCAGCCACGAAGTGCTGCCGCCCGCGGGCCCCAGGGAGCGGGCATGAGCACCCTGGAGCGGGTCGCGGCGGCCCTCGGTGGGGTCGCGCACCAGTCCCTGGAGATGCGCGACGGCTGTCCGTCGATCCGCGTGTCGCCGGAGGACGTGCTGGCGGTCATGACCGCGCTGCGCGAGCGCGCGGGCTTCGACACGAACGTGTTCGTGACGGCCATCGACCGCTATCCCGAGGAGCCGCGCTTCACGGTCGTGTGGGCCTTCCTCTCCACGACGCACAACGACCGCGTGCGCGTCTACACGCGCGTCGCGGGAGCGACGCCGCGCGTGGCCAGCGTGACCGGCCTGTGGCCCGGCACGGCCTACTCCGAGCGCGAGTGCTTCGACATGTTCGGCATCGAGTTCGAAGGCCATCAGGGGCTCAAGCGGCTCTTGATGCCCAAGGACTACGACCACTTCCCGCTGCGCAAGGACTTCCCGCACCAGGGCATCGAGCCCGACCGCCTCTACCGGCAGTGGGACACGCGCCGCCGCGAGCGTTCGCCCCTCCGTTCGGAGTCCGAAGCATGAGCACCGTCCAGCGCACGGGCGTCGACGACGAGACGCGCACGAAGCGGACGTTCGAGTACGCCCCGGGCGTCGTCGATCGCGACGATCCCCTCCATGGCGAGCTCCTGGAGCTCAACATGGGTCCGCAGCACCCCGCCACGCACGGCGTGCTGCGTATCCAGGTCCTCCTGGACGGCGAGAACATGGTCAAGGTCGAGCCGGATGTCGGCTACTTGCATCGCGGCAAGGAGAAGACCTGCGAGTCGCTCGGCTGGCGCAAGTTCTTCGTGCACACGGACCGGCTGGACTACCTCCAGCCGCTCATGAACAACTGCGCCTACGCCCTGGCCCTGGAGCAGCTGGGCGGGATCCAGGTCCCCGAGCGTGGCCAGACGATCCGCGTGCTCCTCATGGAGCTCAGCCGGATCATGGCGCACCTGATCTACCTCGGGACGACCTCGATCGACCTGGGCGCCGTGACGATGTTCTTCTTCACGTTCAGCGAGCGCGAGAAGATCTACGCGCTGCTCGACGCCTACACGGGCCACCGGATGAACAACACGTACATCCGGATCGGCGGAGTCTACGCCGACGTCGAGGAGCACGCCGAGCGCGAGATCCGGGCCTGGCTGGCGCAGTTCCCGCGCAAGATCGACGAGTTCGAGACGATGTTGACCGGCAACCGGATCTGGTACGACCGGAACCGGAACGTCGGCATCCTCACGCCGCAGATGTGCAAGGACTGGTCGCTCACGGGCCCGAACCTGCGCGCATCTGGCGTGGAATGGGACCTGCGCAAGCAGCAGCCCTACTCGGGCTACGAGCACTACGAGTTCGAGGTCCCGGTCGGCACGATCGGCGATTGCTACGACCGCTACGCGGTGCGCATCGAGGAGATGCGCCAGTCCGTGCGCCTGGCGGAGCAGGCGCTGGACCGGCTGGCGAGGACGCGCGGGGCCGAGTTCCTGGCCGACGACCGGCGCTACGTCCTCCCGCCCAAGAGCACCGTCCACACCTCGATGGAGGAGCTCATCCACCAGTTCAAGATCGTGACGGACATGTCACTGCCCAAGGGCGAGGCCTATCACGCGGTCGAGGCCTCCAAGGGCGAGCTGGGCTTCTTCGTCGCCTCCGATGGCACCAGCCACCCCTTGCGCTGCCACATCCGCGCACCCGGGCTCATGAACGTCCAAGCCATCCCAGTCCTGGCCGAAGGCCGCTTGTTCTCCGACATGGTCTCGATCATCGGCTCGCTCGACTTCGTGATGGGCGAGGTGGATCGCTGATGGCACTCCCGAAGCAACTCGTGGACGAGTTCGACGAGCTCGTCAAGAACTACCCCGAGCGCCGCGCGGCGCTCATCGTCGCGCTGCACCGCTGCCAGGAGGAGCTCGGCGGTTGGATCTCGCCGCAGACGATGGAGGATCTCGGGGCCTACTTCGGCCTCGAGCCGGTCGAGGTGTTCGGCGTCGCGAGCTTCTACCCGATGTTCCACCTGCGCCCCGTCGGGAAGCACGTGGTCTCGATCTGTCACAACATCAGCTGTGACCTGCGCGGCGCTCAGGACATCATCGCCAAGGTCTGCGAGGTCACGGGCGCCCCGCTGGGCGGCACGTCCAAGGACGGCCAGTGGACCGTCAAGCACGTCGAGTGCCAGGGAGCGTGCGCCAACGCGCCGATGCTCGACCTGGACGGCACGTACCACGAGGACCTCACGCCCGAGAAGGTCGCGCAGCTCCTGGGGGCCGTGCGATGAAGGCCTACGAGACCTACCTGCTCGACCGGGCCAAGGTCGAGGGCAACCACCAGCTCGCGACCTACCGCAGGCTGGGCGGCTACAAGGCGCTCGAGAAGGTCCTGAAGGGCGGCTTGACGCCCGCTCAGGTCGTCGACGAGGTCAAGCGCTCGGGCCTGCGCGGCCGTGGCGGCGCGGGCTTCTCGACGGGCATGAAGTGGAGCTTCATGCCGGACGTCGCCAAGGACCCCCGACCGCGCTATCTGGCGATCAACGCCGACGAGTCCGAGCCCGGCACGTGCAAGGACCGGGTGCTCATGGAGCGGGATCCGCACGGCTTGGTGGAGGGCTCCCTGATCGCCGCCTACGCGATCCAGGCCAAGGCCGTCTACATCTACGTGCGCGGCGAGTACCGCCTGCCCCACGACCGAGTCGCCGCGGCCATCCAGGAGGCGCGCGCCGCGCAGCTCGTGGGCCAGCACATCCTCGGCTCGGACTTCTCGTGCGAAGTCTTCATGCACAAGGGCGCGGGTGCCTACATCTGCGGCGAGGAGACCGGGCTCATGGAGAGCCTCGAGGGCAAGCGCGGGCATCCGCGCCAGAAGCCGCCGTTTCCCGCGCAGTCCGGGCTGTGGAACTCGCCCACGACGGTCAACAACGTCGAGACGGTCTTCAACGCGCCGTTCATCGTCGAGCGCGGCGCCGCGTGGCACGCCGCGATCGGCACGGCGAACAGCAAGGGCAACTTCCTGTGCGGCATCTCGGGCCACGTGAACCGCCCGGGCGTCTACGAGCTGCCGTTCGGCGTCACCGCCCGGGAGATCCTGGAGGACAAGGCCGGCGGGGTGTGGAAGGGCCGACAATTGAAGGCCTGGTTCCCCGGTGGCAGCTCCTGCGCCCTGCTCAAGGGCGCGGACATCGACGTCGTGCTGGACCACGACTCGCTGCGCGCACGCGGCAGCTCACTGGGCACGGCGGCCATGATCATGATGGACGATCAGACGTCCATGGCGCGTGTCATGGAAGTCATCGCGCGCTTCTACGAGCACGAGAGCTGCGGCCAGTGCAGCCAGTGTCGCGAGGGCACGCAGTGGCTCTCCCAGATCTTCCACCGCATCGCCCACGGACGTGGACAGGCGGACGACATCGACACGCTCGAGTCCCTCGCCAAGGGCATGGCGCCGGGCAAGACGATCTGCGCGCTGTCCGACGCGGCGGCGATCCCGACGCTCAGCGCCGTGAGGCTCTTCAAGGACGAGCTGATCGCCTGCATCCGCGAGCAGCGCGATCCACTGGCAGCACCGGCCCCCAAGTACGCCACCGTGGGAGCGCACTGAGTTGGTCAAGATCACCGTGAACGGTCGCGTCGTCGACGCGGACCCGACCAAGCCCCTCATCAAGGCCTGCCACGACAACGACGTGGACGTGCCCATGTACTGCTATCACCCGGGCCTCTCCCCGGTCGGCAGCTGCCGCATCTGCCAGGTCGAGGTCAAGCAGGGCGAGGCGCCCGGCCGCGTGGTCGTGGCCTGCCGCACGCAGCCGGCCGAGGGCATGGTCGTCGACACGGAGAGCCCGAAGGCGCATGCCACGCGCCGCGAGTGCCTCGAGTTCCTGCTCAAGAACCACCCGCTCGACTGCCCGATCTGCGACAAGGCCGGCGAGTGCGACCTCCAGGACTTCACCTACGAGGAAGGGCAGGCGCAGGGCCGTTCGCACGAGCCGCGCCGTCCGCTCGAGAAGCGCAAGTCGCTCGGCGAGGTGATCGTCCTCGACGAGGAGCGCTGCATCCTCTGCAGCCGCTGCGTGCGCTTCTTCGAGGAGGTCCCCAAGAAGGCCCAGCTCACCGTGAGCGACCTGGGTTCGCGCTCGGTCATCTCGACCTTCATGGATCGACCGCTGTCGGGCAACTACCAGGGCAACATCGCCGACCTGTGCCCAGTCGGGGCCCTGACGCTGAAGAAGTTCCGCTTCCAGGCCCGTGTCTGGAACCTGGTCAAGATGGCCTCGACCTGCGTCGAGTGCAGCCGGGGTTGCTCGATCCAGGTCGAGACGCTGCGCGGCTCGGACGTCAAGCGCTTCCGCCCGCGACCGAACGAGCAGGTCAATGGTTGGTGGATGTGCGATCACGGCCGCTTCGCCTTCGACCACGCCAACGCCGCGGGCCGGTTGGAAGGCGCGCGGATGCTGGAAGGCACGCAGCTGGTCCAGACGCCGATCGAGGAGGCGCTGTGCGCCGTGCGCGACGCGCTCATGGGCTCGAAGGGCGGGCTGGTCGTCCTGTCGCCGTTCTGCACGGTCGAGGAAGGCCGCGCCCTGCGCGAGCTGGCGCAGCGCCACCAGGCCGAGATCGCCTACGTGTCGCCGCCACCGAGCGCGCTCAAGGACGAGCTGCTCCACACCGGCGACCCCTGCCCCAACCGGCGCGGCCTCGAGGAGCTCGGCATCCGCGGCGAGGCGGGCGAGACCCTGACCGCACGCCTGGCCGCGGCCAAGGTCGGGCTGATCGCCGGCGAGCGCGTGGTCGAGTTGCTCGGACCCGAGCGTGTGCGGGAGCTGCCCGGAACGCTGGCGCTGTTCGCCTTCGAGTGCCACCCGGTGGCGTCGCGCGCCCTGCGCGCCGAGGTCGGAATCGCGAATCACGTCGAGCGCACCGGCACCGTCGTCAACGTGGACGGCATCCGCGGCCCCCTGGCCGCCGCCAAGCCCGCTCCGCGCGGCGTGCGCGCCCTGGAGCGCCACCTCCAGGACCTCGCGCGCCTGTCCCCCCGCAGGGAGACCGCCGTCCGATGACCACGCTGGAGGGCTTCCTGATCGCGCTGGCGAAGACCGTCGTGATCTTCCTGGGCGTCGTGAACGTCGCGGCGCTCATGACGCTGGCCGAACGCAAGTTCTCGGCCTGGATGCAGTACCGGATCGGGCCGAACCGCGTCGGCCCCTACGGCCTGCTGCAGCCGCTGGCGGACGGCGTGAAGTTCATCTTCAAGGAGGAGCTCACCCCGGCCGGCGCGAACCGCTTCATGTTCCGCGCGGCGCCGATCCTGGCGGCGCTGCCCTCGATGATGACGATCGCGGTGATCCCGTTCGCTCCGGACATCGTGATCGGCGGCAAGAACTTCGGCGCGCTGACGATCGCCGATCTCGACATCGGGATCCTCTACATCCTGGCCCTCGGCGGCCTGGCCATCTACGGGGTGATCCTGGGCGGCTGGGCCAGCAACTCGAAGTACTCGCTGCTGGGCTCGCTGCGCGCCTCGGCGCAGATGATCAGCTACGAGCTGACCCTGATCCTCACGATCCTCTCGGTCGTGGTCATGTCCGGATCGCTGAACCTGCGCGAGATCGTCGAGGCCCAGAGCGACATCACGCGCTGGAACGCCTGGAACGTCCACGCGATGCCGCAGTTCGTGGCCTTCGTCCTGTTCGTCGTGGCGACCTTCGCCGAGACGAACCGCCACCCCTTCGACTTCTCGGAGTGCGAGCCCGAGCTCGTCGGCGGCTTCCACACCGAGTACTCGGCCATGAAGTGGGCCATGTTCTACATCGGCGAGTACTCGGCGATGACGGTCATGGCAGCCCTCACCGTCGTGCTGTTCCTGGGCGGCTGGTCCGTGCCCTTCTGGCCCGACGCCCCTTGGTACGTCGGGCTCGCCGCGATGCTGGCGAAGACCGGCTGCTTCCTGTTCCTCTTCCTGTGGGTGCGCTGGACACTGCCGCGCTTCCGCTTCGACCAGCTCATGCGCCTGGGATGGAAGGTGTTCCTGCCCCTCGCGCTCTTGAACCTGGTGGTCACGGGCGCCGTGGTCAGCCTGCGCTGAGCCGCCAACCGACGAGGAGATCCCAGCCATGGTCATCGTGAAGCGCAAGGAGCTCTCCCTGGCGGAGAAGCTCTACCTGCCGGAAGTCCTGCGCGGACTGTCCGTGACCTTCCGCAAGATGTTCGAGCCGAAGGTGACCCGGCAGTACCCCGAGGAGCCGCTGCCGAAGACCGAGGTGACGCGCGGACAGCCGCGCCTGGTCGTGAACGAGGACGACGCCATCGCCTGCGTGTCCTGCGGCCTGTGCGAGGCGGCTTGCCCGGCCTACGCGATCACGATCGACGGTGGCGAGACCGACCGCGCGATCGAGCGCGAGCCCAAGCGCTTCGACATCGACATGCTGCGCTGCATCCTGTGCGGCTTCTGCGAGGAGGCCTGCCCGAAGGACGCCATCTACATGTCGGACGAGCTGGAGCTGGCCGACTACTCGCGCGAGGCGCTCATCTACGACATCGAGAAGCTCAAGCGGCCGAAGGCCGCGCTCCAGAAGCGGATCGACTACGTGAACCGGATCAACAAGCGATGGCAGACGCCCTCTTCTACGTGATGGCGGTCGCGGCCGTGCTGGCCGCGCTCGGCGTCGTGCTGGCGAAGAACCCGATGCAGTGCGTGCTGTCGCTGCTCGCGAGCTTCTTCGCGCTGGCCGTGATCTACCTGCTGGCCGGCTTCCAGTTCCTGGCCGCCGCGCAGATCCTGGTGTACGCCGGGGCGATCCTGGTGCTGTTCCTGTTCACGATCATGCTGCTGAACCTGGGCAATCCGGGCTCGGAGGACCCCACGGACGTGCGCATGTTCTCGCGCGCCAACGCCGGGCTGATGGTCGTCGTGGCCGCGGCGCTCCTGTTCGTGGCCGCGCTCGGTGTGCGCCGCGCAGGCCCGCTGCCGGTCGCGGCCTCGACCCCAAAGACCGGGCTCGACCCCATTCCGGCGCTGGCCGGCGAGATGTTCGGCCGGTACCTGCTGCCGTTCGAAGCCATCTCGGTGCTGCTCCTGGCCACCGCCGTGGCGGTCGTGGTGCTGGCCAAGCGCGACCGCCGCCCGAACGAGGGAGGCCGGACGTGAGCGTCCCCTCCGAGCACCTGTTCGTCCTGGCCGCCGTGCTGTTCGCCATCGGCGCGGCCGGGTTCTTCCTGCGACGCAATCTGATCGTCGTGCTCATGTGCGTCGAGCTGATGCTCAACGCCGCGAACCTGTCGTTCCTGGCGGCCAGCCGCATGCACGCGCTGGCCGCGGGCTCGCCGGGTCTGAGCCTGGAGGGGCCGACGTTCGCGATCTTCGTGATCGTCGTGGCGGCCATCGAGGCCGCCGTCGGCCTGGCGCTCGTCATCGCCCTCTACCGCAACCGCCAGACGGTCTCGCTCGACGCGCTGACCGACTTGAAGGACTAGGCAGGTCGCATGATCGCACAAGCCCCCCCGATCCCGGCCGGGTCCACGGCGCACGACTGGCTGTGGCTCATCCCGGCGCTGCCGCTCTGCGCGGCGGCGCTCGCGGGCGTCCTGCACTTCCTGGCGCTCGGTGCGCGCGGCGCGTGGCGCGCGCGGCCCGGCGCGCACGGGCACGGCGACTCCGGCCACCGCACGGCGGATGGGGGCCACGGCACGGCGCACGGCCACGCGGACCAGGGCCACGCTGACCACCCTCACGGCGCGGCGGACGCGGCGCACGCGGGAGCCGACCACGCTCACGCCCGCGCGCCCGCGGGGATCGGGGCCCTGGCCCCGTGGGTCGCGGCGCTCTCGATGTACGCGGCCTTCGCGCTGGCGCTCAAGGGCTTCCTGCTGCTGCGCGACCTGCCCGAGTCGGCGCGCGCGATCCGCTCGACGGCCTGGGCCTGGATCGACACCGGGGCCTTCGGCATCGACGTCGCGATGCACCTCGACCCGCTCTCGAGCGTGATGACGCTGGTCGTGACCGGGATCGGCGCGCTGATCTTCACCTACGCCGCCGGGTACATGAAGGGCGATCCGGGCTACGCCAAGTTCTTCGCGTACCTGGCGCTGTTCGCTTTCTCGATGCTCATGCTCGTGCTCTCGTCGAGCCTGATCGGGCTCTTCGTCGGCTGGGAGGGCGTGGGGCTGTGCTCCTACCTCCTGATCGGCTTCTGGTACGAACGCAGCGGTCCAGCCGAGGCCGGGCAGAAGGCGTTCGTCATGAACCGGATCGGTGACGCGAGCTTCTTGCTCGGGTCGTTCCTGCTCGCGCAGCTCTTCGGCTCGCTCGACCTGGCAGCCATCGCGGCGGGCGTGCCCGGCTCGATCGCCGAGCACGCCACCGAGCTGTTCGTCGCCGGACTGTTCCTGTTCGGCGGCGCGTGCGGCAAGTCGGCCCAGATCCCGCTGTTCACGTGGCTGCCCGACGCCATGGCCGGCCCGACGCCGGTCTCCGCGCTGATCCACGCGGCCACCATGGTCACCGCCGGTGTGTACCTGGTCGTGCGCCTGAACCCGCTCTTCGCGGCCAGCCCGACGCTGCTCGCCATCGTGGGCATCGTCGCCGCCGCGACGGCCTTCGTGGCCGGCACGACGGCGCTGGCCCAGCGCGACATCAAGAAGGTCCTGGCGTACTCGACCGTCTCGCAGCTCGGCTACATGTTCCTGGGCTTGGCGAGCGGGGCCTGGGCGGCGGCCGTGTTCCATCTCGTCACGCACGCCTTCTTCAAGGCGCTCTTGTTCCTCGGCGCGGGATCCGTGATCCACGGCATGCACGAGGAACAGGACATGCACAAGATGGGTGGCCTCAAGCGCCACATGCCGGTCACGTACGCCACGTTCCTGGCGGGTGCCGCGGCGCTGTCGGGCCTGCCGCTCTTGTCGGGCTTCTTCTCGAAGGACGAGATCCTGGCCCACACCTTCGCCCAGGCATCGCCGCTGTACTACGCGCTGTGGGCCGTCGGGATCGCGACCGCGGCGCTGACGGCCTTCTACACCTGGCGCATGGTCGCGCTGACGTTCTTCGGAACGGAACGCTTCGACGCCGGCCAAGTGCGTCCGCACGAGTCGCCGGCCGTCATGACGCTGCCGCTCGTGGTCCTCGCGATCCTGTCGGTGTTCGGCGGGGCGCTCGGCCTGCCCCCGGTGTTCCACCTGCCGCACCTGCTCGCCGAGTGGTTGCGCCCGGTCACGCAGAGCGGCACGGCCATCCTGGAGTCGGCGCGCGGCGCGCACACGCTCTCGCACACGCTGGAGTGGGTCTTGCTGGGCTTGGGATCCCTGATCGCGATCGTGTTCGCCGTCCGCGGCTTCCGCGCCTATGCCGGCGGTCCACAGCGCGACCTGGAGCGCGAGTCGCGCCACCCGCGCACGGCGGCGTTCCTGGCGGAGGCCTGGACGGTCGACGCGAAGTACACGAGCTTCGTCGTGGGCCCGGTCAAGCTCCTGGCCTTCGTGATCGCGGTGGTCGTCGACGCCTTCGCGATCGACGGCTTGGTGAACGGCGCCGCGGCCCTGGCGCGCGGCGTGGCTGCGCGGGTCCGCAAGATGGCCGACGGCAGCATCGCGACCTACGGCCTTTGGATGGGCGCCGTCACGGCCCTCATGGCCTTCCTGTTCCTGTGGAAGCGCTGATCCGATGACCCACGACGTCCTCAGCCTCTCGGTCCTGGTCTTCCTGCCGCTCGTCGGCGCGCTGCTCGTGGCGGCCACGCCCAAGCAGGCGGCCGGACTCCAGCGCGGGATCACGCTGCTCACCACGTTGGCGGTGGCCGTGGTCGGGGTCGCGCTGTGCCTGCGCTTCGACGGGTCGACCGCCGCGGTCCAGTTCGGCGAGGCGGCCCCGTGGTTCACGCTGCCCGGTGGCGTGCCGGTGCACTATCGCCTCGGGATGGACGGGCTCTCCGTCCTGCTCGTGGGCCTGACCGCCGTGCTGGGTCCGATCGTCGTGCTCTCGACGTGGGGGCACATCCACGAGCGCGTCAAGGAGTTCATGGTCTGGCTGCTCGCCATGCAGACGGGCATGCTCGGCGTGTTCGTCTCCCTGGACCTGATCCTGTTCTACGTCTTCTGGGAGACCAGCCTCGTCCCGCTGTACTTCATCCTCGGGATCTGGGGCGGCGAGCGTCGGCTGTACGCCACGATCAAGTTCTTCCTCTACACGCTGGCCGGCAGTCTGGTGATGCTCGTCGCGGTGATCTGGCTGATCTGGACCGCCGGCACGACCGACGTCATGCGGCTCCTGGACGTGGGCGCCGGCCTGCCGCTCGAGACGCAGTTGTGGCTCTTCGCCGCCTTCGCGCTGGCGTTCGCGATCAAGGTGCCGGTGATGCCGTTCCACACCTGGCTGCCCGACGCGCACACCGAGGCGCCCACTTCGGGCTCGGTGATCCTGGCCGGCGTGCTGCTCAAGATGGGCACGTACGGTCTCGTGCGCTTCGGGATCGCCATGTTCCCCGGCGCGGCGCTGGAGGCCGCGCCCTGGATGATGGCGCTGGGCGTCGCCGGCATCGTCTACGGGGCGTTCCTGGCCATGGCGCAGACGGACGTGAAGCGCCTGATCGCCTGCTCGTCGGTCTCGCACCTGGGCTACGTCGTGCTGGGGCTGTTCGCCCTGACGGAGGCGGGCCTGCGCGGCAGCCTGCTCCAGATGGTCAACCACGGCCTCTCGACCGGGCTGCTCTTCCTCTTGATCGGGATGATCTACGAGCGCCGCCACACGCGCGCCCTGGACCAGTACGGCGGAGTGGCGGCGGTCATGCCGGTCTTCGCGCTGTTCCTGGTCTTCGCGGTGCTCTCGAGCGTCGGCCTCCCGGGCCTGAACGGCTTCGTGGGCGAGTACCTGATCCTGCTGGGCACCTGGCAGGCCTCGCCCTGGATGGCGGCCATCGCGGTCACGGGCGTGATCTTCGGCGCCGTGTACCTGCTCATGGCGACGCGCAAGCTGCTCTTCGGGCCGCTGGTCCACTCCGAGAACAAGGCGCTCACGGACCTGAACGGGCGCGAGGTCGTGCTCATGCTGCCGATCGTCGTGCTGTGCGTCTGGATGGGCGTGCAGCCCAACGCGTTCCTCGATCGCGCGGACGGGTCGCTGCGGGACGTGCAGGCGCGGGTCGAGCGGGCGCGGCACCTGCGCACCGCCAGCATCGAGGTCCCGCCGGCCCACCGCCTGGAGATCGAAGCCCGATGAACCCGGACATCGCCCAACGGATCCTGTCGCAGGCGACCCTCGACGCCAGCGGCCCGTTCCTGGCCCTGGCGCTCGGCGTGCTCGTGCTCGTGTTCCTCGAGCTGCTCCCGGCGCTCGCCGCGCTGCGCCAGATCGTGTTCCTGGGGTCGCTGGCGGCCGCCGCGTGGGCCGCGACGCGCACGCTGTTCGGGCCCGAGATCGCGGCCTTCGAAGGCACCTACGTCGCGAACAGCACGACGTCCTGGTGGGCCCTGCTGTTCGTCGCCAGCGCCCTGATCGCCTGGATCTTCGGCCGCCGCTACTACCGCGACGAGGCGCGCTTCGAGGGCGAGCACGACATCTTGCTGCTCACCGCGGCCTCCGGCATGGTCCTCATGGCCGGCTCGCGGGACCTGCTCGTGTTCTTCGTGGGCCTCGAGACCCTCTCGGTGCCGCTCTACGCGCTGTCCGGCTTCCGCCGCGCGCGGCGCGAGTCGGTCGAGGCCGGGCTCAAGTACTTCGTGCTGGGGGCGTTCGCGGCGGCGATCTACCTCATGGGCGCCGCGCTGCTGTACGCCGGCACCGGGACGATCGCGCTGGCCGGCTTCCAGGAACGCTCCGAGCTGCTCGAGACGCCGCTGGCCCTGACGGGGCTGGCGCTCATCGCGGCCTCGCTGTTCTTCAAGATCAGCGTCTTCCCGTTCCACTTGTGGGTGCCGGACGTCTACCAGGGGGCGCCCAGCCCGGTGACGACGTTCATGGCCACCGGGACCAAGGCGGCCGCGTTCGCCTTCCTCCTGCCGCTCTCCTTCGCGCTGCCGCCCGAGAGCGCCGGCCTGGTGGCCGCCATCGCGTTGATCACGATGGCGGCGGGCAACCTCGGCGCGCTGGTGCAGACCGACATGAAGCGCCTCTTGGCCTACTCGGGCGTGGCGCACGCCGGCACCATGCTGCTGGCGCTGGCGGGGATGCACGCCGATCCGGAGTCCGGCGGGGCCTCGCAGGCCGTGCTGTTCTACATGGCGGCCTACACGTTCACGGCCGGAGGCGCCTTCGGGCTCCTGACGATGCTGGAGACCCAGGGCGGACGCCCCGTCACGATCGACGGACTGCGCGGGCTGGCCCGCCAGCGGCCGGGCGTCGCGGCCGCGCTGGCCCTGTTCATGCTCTCCCTGGGCGGCATCCCCGCGACCGGCGGCTTCCTCGGGAAGTACCTGGTCTTCTCCGTCGCGGTGCGCGCGGACATGATCGCGGCGGCCGTCGTGGGCGTGCTGATCTCCGTGGTCGCGCTGGGCTACTACCTGCGGATCATCGTGGCGATGTACATGCAGCCCGAGGACGCGACGCGGCCCGTGCCGGCCGAGAGCCGCCCGCTGTCCTCCGCGATGGCGCTGGCCTGCGCCGCGATGGTGCTCGTCCTGGGCGTGCTCCCGGGCTGGTTCCTGGCCAACGTGCGCTGAGCGGGGTCGGCGGGAGACCGAGTCGACGAGCGCTCAGCGGCTCGTGGCGCCGCCCCTTCAGGGCCGAGCGTCAAGGGAGGGCCGGCGCTGCGGAACGCACGCTCTCCGAGCCCAGGCGGCGCGTTCCCGCGAGGATCCGAGCGCAGCGGGCGGCGGCGGGCTCGCGCCCCAGCCTCAGGTCGTCGGATCGAACTCGACCGCCCAGCCGCAGCGGTCTCCGCGCATGCGCTGCGCGCGGACCAGGCGCCCGGAACGGGTCTTGGACGCGCCGTTCTCCTCGTACTCGACGGTGACCCGCAGGTCGCCTTCGCTGAAGAACAGGATCCCGGAGGGGGAGACGTTGTCGGCGCGCCCCTCGAGCTCGCGCGTGTCGATCGACAACTGGACGCGGCCGCGATTCGTCAGGCGGCGCGCGCGGCGGCGCTCCCCGGTCTCGGTGGCGAACTCGTCGCCGGCACGCGGCTGAAAAGGATCCATGGCTGGGAGGGGGAGCGCGCGGGGTCGATGCGGCATCCCGGGCGAGCTATCGGCCCGCGGCGGCGCCGGCTTGAGCGCGGGGCCGCGGACTCCAGGGCTCAACCGTCCACGTTCACCTGGAGCCAGTTGATCTCGTCCTTGAGGGCGGCGATCCGCTGCTGGCTCTCCTTGCTGGAGTCCGGGACCTCGAGCTCGAGCGCCTGCTCGAGGGCCAGGAGCGCGGCCGCACGCTCGGCGGGCGGGACGAGCGCGTACTTCTGCGCCCAGCCACTGGCCTTTCCCGCGCCCGCCGCAGCCCCGGCGGGGTCGTGGGTCGCGCCGCCTTGGAATTCGGGCTCGCGCTCGGGCCCGGGGGTCACGCTCGCGGGCGGCGCGGCCGGAGGTGTGAGCTCGCGCCCGGCTGCGGCCGGGTCCGCCACGGCGGGAGCGGCCGACGAGCGCCCGGCCAGGGCGCCGCCACGCTCGAGCTCGACGGCCGCGCCCCCGGCGGTCGGGCCCGCCGAGGCGTCCGGGTCCGCGGAAACGGAGCCCCCCGAAGGCGCGCCCCGGAGGAAAAAGAGGCCGGCTGCCAAGCCGAGCAGGAGGACGAGGACCAGGAGAGCCAGGTTGCGCATGCGGGGGACGGTCGCGCCACGGTCGCGCGGTTCCGCTCCCCGCAGTCTAGCGCCGCGCACGCCCGCAGGTCGCTCGGGGGTCCGAGATTGAGGGTCCCCTCGTCGGGCCCCGATCCGCGCTTTGCAGAATCGCAGGACCTTGCCCCTTTTTCACAGCCTGGGGGATACTTGCAGGACACGGCCCCCCGCCCCCTCAGGTCCCGGCCCGTTCGAACCGGGCCAGGCGGATGGGCTGTGCACCCTCCACTGGAGACGCAACTCATGGCTCCCCCTCGTTCGTCGTGTACGCCCACGTTGTGGCGTGCGCTCGCCGTCGGCTCGCTGTTCCTCGGCCTCGCCGCGTCGGCGAGCGCCCAGGGCACCGACTCGTGCACTTCCCCCACCGTCGTCGCGGGCTTCGGCTCGTTCGCGATCAACAACACCGGCGCCGCCACGGGCCAGGACTTCGCCGCGGGCTGCGCGACGATGGGCCGTGACGTGTGGTTCACCTGGAACTCGCCGGTCAGCGGCAGCGTGACGGTCGCCACCTGCGGTGGCGTGACCTTCGACAGCGTGATCGGCGTCTACAACGGCAATACCTGCCCGGGCGCCGCCTCGATCGCCTGCAACGACGACTCGTGCAGCCTGCAATCCTCGGCCACGTTCACCGCTGTCTCGGGACAAGACTACGTCTTCCAGATCGGCGGGTTCAGCAACGCCAGCGGCTCGGGCACGTTCACGGTCAGCGGCCCGCCGGTCCCGCCGGCGAACGACGACTGCTCGGCGGCCACGCCGATCGCGGGCACGGGCCTGTTCCCGTTCACGACGATCAACGCGACGACTGGCACCGAAGGCCAAGCCGAAGCGGCCTGCAACTTCTTCTCGTTCACGGCGATCGCGCGCGACGTGTGGTTCAACTGGACGGCGCCCTCGACGGGCATCGCCACGGTCGAGACCTGCGCGCAGGCCGCCTATGACACGAAGCTCGCGGCCTACAGCGGCGCGGGCTGCCCCGTGGGCGCCACGATCGCCTGCAACGACGACGCCTGCGCGCTCCAGTCGCGGATCCAGTTCGCCTGCGTCGCGGGCCAGGTCTACTCGATCCAAGTCGGTTCGTACCCCGGCGGTGGCGGATCGAGCGGCGCCGGCAACCTGAACATCACGGTCGGCGCGCCGACGCTCAAGCTGAGCCAGCTCTACGGCGCGGGCGGCAACGTCTCCTCGCCGCTGCGGCGTGACTACATCGAGATCTACAACCCGGGCCCGGTCGCGGTTCCGCTCTCCGGCTGGTCCGTGCAGTACGCCTCGGCGGCGGGCACGTTCACGCTGGCCAACTCGACGGCGCTGCCGGCGGTGACGCTGGGCGTCGGCCGCTACCTGCTCGTCGAGGAATCGACCGGCGGCACGCTGGCCATCGGACAGGTCCCCGACCTGCCGACCCCGGAGATCTCGGCCACCGTGGCGATGGCCGCGGACAGCTTCAAGGTCGCGCTGGTGAGCTCGACGACGGCGCTGCCGACCGGCACGCCGACCTACGCCGGCAACCCGACGCTGGTCGACTTCGTCGGCACGGGCACGGCGAACTGGAACGACGCCTCGGCCAACGGCGCCGCGCACGTCGCGGCGAACAACGCGCCCCCGGGCTCGACCGCGCTGGCCCTGCACCGCCTGAACTGCGGTGCGGGCGACACGAACGTCAGCAAGGACGACTGGGCCCAGGCCTTCCCCGCGCCGCGCAACTCGGCGGCCGCGGTCAACGCCGGCGTCACGGCGATCGGCACGGCCCTGCCCCTCACGCCGCGTGAGGGCGACACCGTGCGCCTGACCGTCACGCCCTACACGTGCTTGACGGGCGCTCCGCTGTCCGGAGCCACCGTCTCGGTCAACACGACCGCGATCGGCGGCGGCCCGACGGCCATGCTCGACAACGGGACCGGTGGCGACGAGGTCGCCAACGACGGGATCTACACGGCCCTGGTCACGGTCGGCGCCGGCACCGGCGGGCTGAGCTACAGCCTGCCCGTGTCGGTCACGAGCGGTCCGAACTCGGGCGCGACCTACATCAGCATCTTCGTCACGCTGCCGGCGACCCCGGCCAACGACAACTGCTCGACGGCGGACCCGCTCGTCGGAGCCTTCCCGATCGTCACCCTGGGGAACCTCACGGGCGCGACGGTCGAGTCGAACCCGCTCGTGACGGCGGCCTCGGCTCCGACGACCGGCATGACCTCCCGGCGCGGCCTGTGGTACTCGGTCACGGGTACGGGCAACACGATGACGGCGGACCTGTGCGCCACGGCGCCCTCGTTCGACTCGGTCATGATCGTGTTCGCCGGCACGTGCGACGGCTTGACCGTGATCGCCACGGGTGACGACAACGGGCCGGCGTGCACGGGCACGCAAGCCTCGGCGGCTTGGTGCTCCCAGGCGGGCGCGACCTACCTGATCTGGGTCGCTCCGTTCGGCACTGCGGCCTCCACGGCCAGCTTCACGCTGACCGTGAACGACGGTGCGCCCTGCGTGACCGCGTTGCCGGTCACGATCTGCACTGGCACGGCCGGGCCGTTCACCGAGTCCGAGGCGGGCTACGGCATCGCCACGAACGACGGCTGCAGCTCGTCGCCGAACCGGTTCACGGACATCCCGATGCCGGGTGCGTCCCCGACCCTGATCCGCGGCACGGCCCGCGGCATGATCGGCAACCGCGACGTCGACTGGTACCGGTTCCAGGCCACGGCCTCGGGCCCGATCCAGATCACGATCGACACGCTGGGCAGCCAGGCGCAGGCCCAGCTCCACTCGCTGGGCGTGGGTGGTGTCTGCCCGTCCACGCTGATCGTGAGCACGCCGCTCTTCGTGGCGCGCTGCGCGACCGGCATCCAGACGGTCAGCTCGAACGTCACGGCGGGCAACTGGTACGCGATCCTCGTCGTCGGCGGTGTCGGCATCCAAGTGACGCCGGCAGCGACGGTCTTCGGCGGTCAGATGCCGGGCGGCACGACCTACCAATACGCGATGACCGTGTCGGTCGGTGCCCCGCCGGCCAATGACAACTGCGCGAACGCGACGACCCTCACGGGCGCCTCGGTCGCCGGCAACACGCTGACGGCCACGAACGACGGCTCCTCGAGCTGCGACGCGACCGGCAACGACGTCTGGTACACGTTCACGGCCGGTGTCAATGCCGGGACGCTGAACCTGAACACCTGTGGTGCCACGATCGACACCGCGATCTCGGTGTACGACGCGTGCGGCGGGCTCGAGCTGGCCTGCAACGACGACTGCGGCGGCACGCCTTGCGCGGGCCCGGGCTCCTGCCTGTCGGTGCCGGTGGGTGCCGGCCAGACGGTCAAGATCCGGGTCTCCGACAAGGGCCTCGGCGGCGGCTCGTTCACCCTCAACTGGTCGTTCACGGTGCCTCCGCCGGCCAACGACGAGTGCGCGGGCGCGACGGTGATCTCCGGCAACGGACCGTTCGCCTTCGACAACCGCTTCGCGACCCCGGTCGCTTCGACGCCCGGCCTCTCGTGCGCCTCCGGCACGAACTACAGCAAGGACGTCTGGTTCGCCTGGACGTCGCAGGGCGCTGGCAACGTGACGATCGACACCTGCACGGGCTCCGGCACGTGGGACTCGGTCGTCGCGGTGTACACGGACTGCACGCTGGCCACGCAGGTCGCCTGCAACGACGACTCGTGCGGCCTGATGAGCTCGGTCACGTTCGCAGTCACCTGCAACACGACCTACTACATCCGGATCGCGTCGTGGGCCGCCACCACCGGTGTCACCGGCACGTTCAACCTGAGCGCGCCCGGCTACACCGACACGGACGGTGACGGCACGAACGACTGCGACGACGGCTGCCCGCTCGATCCCAACAAGATCGCGCCGGGCATCTGCGGCTGCGGCGTCTCCGACGTCGACACCGACGGCGACGGCACGGCCGACTGCAACGACGGCTGCCCGCTCGATCCCAACAAGATCGCGCCGGGCGTCTGTGGCTGCGGCGTCTCCGATGTCGACACCGACGGCGACGGCACGCCGGACTGCAACGACGGCTGCCCGCTCGATCCCAACAAGACGGCCCCGGGCGTCTGCGGTTGCGGCGTCTCCGACGTCGACACCGACGGCGACGGCACGCCGGACTGCAACGACGGCTGCCCGAACGATCCGTTCAAGGTCGCTCCGGGCATCTGCGGCTGCGGCGTCTCCGACGTCGACACCGACGGTGACGGCACGGCGGACTGCAACGACGGCTGCCCGAACGACCCGAACAAGGTCGCCGCGGGACAGTGCGGTTGCGGCATCCCCGACACCGACACGGACGGCGACGGCACGGCCGACTGCAACGACGGCTGCCCGAACGACCCGGCGAAGACCTCGCCCGGCCAGTGCGGGTGCGGCGTGGCGGACGTCGACACGGACGGCGACGGCGTCGCCGACTGCATCGACAACTGCCCGACGACCCCGAACCTGAACCAGCTCGACCTCGACAACGACGGCGTGGGCGATGCCTGCGACAACTGCGTCCAGGTCGCGAACCCGGGTCAGGGCGACTGCAACGGCGACCTGATCGGTGATGCGTGCGAGATCTTCTTCGGCGTCCCGGATTGCAATGCCAACGGCATCCCGGACACCTGCGACATCGCGTTCCTCACCAGCCAGGACCTCAACAACAACACGATCCCGGACGAGTGCGAGACGAACGGCGGCACGCCGTTCTGCTTCGGCTACACGGCTTGCCCGTGTGGCAACAACTCGGTCGCCGGCTCCGGCCAGGGCTGCGTCAACTCGACGGGCCTCGGCGCGGCGCTGACCGGCTCCGGCCTCTCGTCGCTCGGCGCGGACGGTCTCGTCCTGTCGGTGACGAACCTGCCGGTCCCGGGTTCGGGCACGGGCTTCGCCCTGTTCTTCCAGGGTGACGCGCAGACGAACGTGCCGTTCAACGACGGCCGCCGCTGCGTCGCGGGCGCCCAGGTCCGCCTGGGTGTCAAGTCCCACACGGGTGGCACGACGACCTTCCCGCAGATCGGCGACGCGCCGATCAGCGTGGGCGGGCTCATCGGCGGCCCGGGTGCGCGCTACTACCAGGTCTGGTACCGCAACAACGTGGGTCCGTGCGGCACGGGTTCGAGCGTGTCGAACGGCCTGGCGGTGATCTGGATCCCGTGAGTTGAGCGAGTGGGCTGCGGCGATCCACGCGATCGCCGCGGCTCGTGAACGAGGCGGGCGGCTGCGCGACGAGCGCGGCCGCCCGCTGTGCTTGGGGCCCGACCGCGCCGCGTCGCTCGATCTTCGTCACGCGGGCGGTGCCCGGTGACCTGCTCCCGCGTCCCTGGGACCCGGCGATCCGGGTGGCGCTTGCGGAAGCGCAGGAGCACTCGCCTCCGCCGTCAGCCTCCGCCGTCAGTCGATCGCTGACGGACGCCGTCCTCGAGCGCGCGCGCCAACTCCTGGTAGGCGCGCCGCTCGACGTCGGTGGGCCGCTCGGGAACGACGATCGCGAGCTGGAGCTCGAGGTCGCCCCGCGCGCCGCCGGGCAGGGGCAGCCCCTGGCCCCGCAGGCGCAGGACGCGCCCGCTCGACGACCCGGGCGGCACGGCCACCGTGCCTTCGCTGCCGTCGGGCCCGCGCACCGGCACCCGCGCGCCGAGCACCGCTTGGTGCGGGGCGAGCTCGAGCCGCCCGCGGAGCACACCGTCCTCGCCGACCTCGTAGCCGGGCGGGGGCTCCACCGCGAGCCGCAGCAGGAGATCCCCAGCGCCCGTGCGCCCGCTGCGCTGGCCCTGGCCGCGCAGGCGCAGCGTGGTGCCGCTGAACGACCCCGCGGGGATGCGGACCTCGATCTCACGCGGCGCGCCGGACCCGTCGTCGATCTGGAACGACCGCCGGCCGCCGCGCAGCGCGGTCTCGAACGGGACCGACAGCTCGGCCTCGACGTCGCGGGCGACGCGCTCGTGCGCGGCCCGCGCGCGCCGACCGCGCTCGGCCAAGTCCTCGTCGACGCCGTCGAACCCACCGCCGCCGAATAGCGTGTCGAAGAAGCTGCTGAAACCGCCCAGGTCCTCCGCGGACGGGCGGCCGCGCCGCGTACGCGCCGACGCCCAGCCGGGCGGCGGGGTGAAGTCCTGCCCCTCCTTCCAGTGGGCGCCCAGCGTGTCGTAGCGACTGCGCGTCTCGGGGTTCTTGAGGACCTCGTAGGCCTCGGTGAGCTGCTGGAAGCGCGTGGTCGCTCCCGGCGTCCGGTCGACGTCCGGGTGCTTCTGGCGCGCAAGCTGGCGGTAGGCCCGCCGGATCTCGTCCTGCGACGCGGTCCGCGGGACGCCGAGCACGGCGTAGTAGTCCTGGTAGCGAACGCTCATCGTGTGGCAGACGAGTGGCCGGCGAGGCGCAGGGTCGCGGAGCCGGCCAGGCTCTACAACAGGCATTCCGCGCGCCGGCTGCGGCGGGCTTGGGGCTCGAAGCGCCGCGACTGCCGCCATTTTGACGCCATCGCCGCCATTCTGGCGCCACAGACCCCCTCCGGGCACTCGGGAAGGGCCCCGCTTCCCGTGCGCGGGCTGGCATCCCCGTTGCCTTCCTCCGCGGTGCCCGGCGGGTGCCGGGCGCACGAGGACCCGACCATGTTCAGCATCCGACACCTCTCCCCCTGGAACCCGTGGGAGGAACTCGAGAGGTTCCACGCCGAGTTCGAGCGCGGCGCCCAGTCGCTCGGTAGCGCCCTCCAAGGCCCGTCCATCGACGTGTGGAGCGAGGGCGACGACCTGCGCCTGCGCGCGCTGCTCCCTGGCGTCCGACCCGAGGACCTGGAGGTCACGGTCGAGGGCGACCAGCTCACGCTGCGTGGAACGATCGAGTCGGCCGGCGCGCCCAGCGAGGGCCGCTGGATCCGCCGCGAGCGCATGGGTGGCTCGTTCCAACGCACGCTGCAGCTCCCGTTCGCGATCGAGGCCGACGCCGTGAAGGCGCGCCTCGTTCACGGCGTGCTCGAGCTGGAGCTCCCGCGGGCGGCAGCGGAGAAGCCGCGCAAGATCCAAGTCCAGGCCACGACGTGAGGAGCACGCCCATGAACGCGATCGAGACGAGGAACGGGAACGCGCGCCGGGTCACGCCCGCGTGCGACGTGTGGGAAACCAAGGACGGCGTGCACGTCGTGGCCGAGATGCCCGGCGTCGAGGCCGGCGCGGTCGAGGTCACGGTCGAGCGCGATCTGCTCTCGATCCGCGGCCGCGCCGAGCTGCCGCGGCCCTCGGCGCGCGCGCAGGGCCTGACGGCGACCGTGCCGGTCGAGTACCTCCGGCAGTTCCAGCTCGCCGACACGGCCGATGCCGACGCGATCCAGGCCAGCGCCAAGGACGGGCTCGTGCGCGTCCTCGTGCCGCGCAAGGTCCCGGCCCAGCGCCGGATCCCGGTGGCTGTCGGCTGAGACGCGCGTTCAGCTCCCCGAGAGCCGTCGCAGGCGCTCCAGGAGTTCGCGCGAGAGAGCGCCCGTCGCGTCCACGCGCGCGACGCTGGCGCTCTCCTGCTGCTTGAGGTCCTTGACTTGGCACGTGCCGGCGGCCCATTCGTCGCTGCCGATCACGATGGCGCAAGCGAAGCCGCGGCGATCGGCGTACTGGAGCTGGGCCTTGAGCTTCCGGGGCTCGGGATACAGCTCGACCCCCAGGCCCGCGCAGCGCAGCGCAGCGCAAAACGCCAGGTAGTCGTGCAAGCGCGCCTCGTCGAAGTACGGCACGAACACCGGCGCCGTGGCCCGCGTCCGCGGGAGCCGGCCCAGCTCATCGAGCCCGGCGAGCAGCCGGTCGAGGCCCAGTGAGGCGCCGATCCCGGGCAGTCGTTCCTTCGTGTAGAGGTTCGCGAGGTCGTCGTAGCGGCCACCGGAGCAGACGCTGCCGATCCCGCGCAGCTCGTCGAGCGAGGTCTCGAGGATCGTCCCCGTGTAGTAGTCGAGCCCGCGCGCGATCGAGAGATCGAGTCGGACGCGCCGGGGATCGACGCCGGCGGCCTCGACGCCTCCGAGCAGGGCGCGCAGCTCCGTCAAGCCGCGCAGGCCGGTCGGTGAGAGCGGGCACGACTGCTCGAGCCGGTCGAGCTCGGCGCGTGGCGCACGCTGCGTGGCCTCGTCAGCCCGCTCCACGAGCAGCGGTGACGTCACGGCCTGCGCCTGGTCGGGGGTGAGTCCGGCGGCCTGGACCAGCTCCCGGCGGACGCCCTCCAGGCCGATCTTGTCGTGCTTGTCGAGCGCCCGGAGGATTGGCGTGACGCCGGTCTCGATGCCCTGCGCCTCCAGCAGGCCCACCAGGACCTTGCGGTTGTTGACCCGGATCGTGAACCCCTCGATCCCGATGGCCCGCATCAAGTCGTGCACGACGAGGACCATCTCGACGTCGGAGGCGATGCTCTCCGTCCCGATCGTGTCGAAGTCGCACTGCATGAACTCGCGGTAGCGGCCGCGCTGCGTGTTCTCGCCGCGCCACACGCTGGCGACGTGGTAGCGCTTGAACGGCAGGCCCAGCTCGTGCTGGTGCTGCGCGACGAAGCGCGCGAGCGGGACGGTCAAGTCGAACCGCAGCGCCACGCGCCGGCCGCCGTGGTCCTCGAACCGGTACATCTGCTTGTCGCTCTCCTCGCCGCCCTTCCCGGCCAGGATCTCCTCGTACTCGAGCGCCGGCGTGTCGATCGGCAGGAAACCGTAGGAGCGGTAGACCCGGCGTGCCGTGTCGACCAGCCACTCGCGCGGGATCTGGGCCTCCGGCAGGTAGTCGCGGAAGCCCTTCAACGTGCGGGGTTCGATCAGCGGCATCCGGGCATCGTACGGGATCGCCGAGGCGCGCGTCGACGCGCGGCGCGGCGCGGGATAGCCTCGGAGCGATGGATGGAATCGAGCGCCGTCGCGCGGCCGCCGTGCTCGCCGCGCTGGGCCTGTGGGCCTGTGGCGGCAGCGAGCCGGCTCCCCGGGGCTCGACGGGTGCAACGCGGCCCAACGTGCTCGTGCTCACGCTCGACACCACCCGCGCCGACCGCCTGGGTTGCTACGGATACGCGCCGGCGCGCACGCCCCACTTGGATGGGCTGGCAGCGCGCGGCGTGCGCTTCGAGAACGCCTATGCGCCCGTGCCGCTGACGCTGCCGACGCACGCGACGCTGTGGACCGGCCTGCAGCCCCCCGAGCACGGCATCCACGACAACGGCCGCAGCGCGCTGTCCGCGGACGTGCCGCATGCCGCCGAGATCCTGTCCCACGCGGGCTGGCGGACGGGCGCGTTCGTGTCGGCGGCCGTGCTCGACTCGGCCTTCGGCCTGGCGCGCGGCTTCGAGGTCTACGACGACCGCATGTCGGGGGTCGACGAGGAGGGCGACGAGGGTCCTCCGCAGCGGCGCGGCGACGCCACCACGGACGCGGCGCTGGCGTGGCTCGCGAGCGTGAGCCAGCCGTTCCTGCTGTGGATCCACTACTACGATCCGCACTCGACCTACGACCCGCCCGAACCGTGGCGCAGCGCGAGCCCGGACCCCTACGACGGCGAGATCGCCTTCATGGACGCGCAGGTCGGGCGGGTGCTCGCGGCGCTCGAGTCGCGCGGACTGCTCGCCGACACGCTCGTCGTGGCCGTCGCCGACCACGGCGAGTCCCTGGGCGAGCACGGCGAGACCACGCACGGCCTGTTCGTGTACGACGCCACGATGCGCGTGCCCTTGATCGTCGCCGGCCCCGGCGTGCAGCCGCGGGTCGCGACGACCAGCGCCGAGGTGGCCGATCTCGCCGCCACGATCCTGCAGTTCGCAGGCGTGTCGGGCGAAACGGGTGGGAGCAGCCTGGCGCCGGTCCTCTTCGGCGGCGAGCTGCCGCCGCGCGTGGTCTACGGCGAGAGCGAATATGGCTGGCTGGCATTCGGCTGGAGCCCGCTGCGCACGATCGTCTCGGACGGCTGGCGGTACGTGCACTCCAGCGAGCCGGAGCTGTACGACCGGCGCCGGGACCCGGGCGAGGTCGCGGACCTCGTGGCGCGCGAGCCAGAGCGCGCGGCGATGCTCGACCGCGAGCTCGCTGCGCTGCGCCGAACCTATGCGCCGCGCGGCACCTCCGCGGCGCGCATCGACGAGGACTTGGCGGCGCGCCTGTCGAGCCTGGGCTACGCGCAGTCGGTGATCACTCCGGGCGAGTTGCCCGGCGACCTGCCGTCGCCGCGTGCGATGCGCGGCGTGCACGAGGACTTCGCCCGCGGCGTCGGCTTTTCGCAGCACCAGCGTCACGACCGCGCGATCCCGCTGCTCGAGCGCGCCGCCGCCGCCTGGCCGCGCGGTGCGCAGATCCACCTCCAGCTCGGCATGTCCTTGCACCAGGCCGGACGCAACGAAGAGGCGCGCGTGGCGCTCTCCCGCGCCCTGGGCCTCGACCCGACGCTGGAGATGGCGCAGTACTTCCTGGGCCTGGTCGCGGCGTCCGAGGGCCAGCAGGCCACCGCCATCCGTCACTTCGAGCGGGCCCTGGAGCTGCGCCCGTCGGGCTACCTCCCGCTGGTCGGCAAGGCGCGTGCGCTCGTGAACCTGGGCCGCGAGGCCGAGGCGGCGGCCGCCATGGCCGAGGTCGTGGCGCGCAAGCCGCGGCACGTGCAGTACGCGCTCACGCTGTCGCGCGCCTACCGCAACTTGGGCCGCGCCACCGAGGCGATCGCCGTCCTGAAATCTGCGCGAGCAGCGCGTCCCGACGACCACGCCCTGGCGCTGTACCTCGCCTGGGAACTGGCCACGAACCCGTCCGACGCGGCGCGCGATGGGCGTTCGGCGGTGCAGATCGCGGAGGCCGCGGTCGCCGCACGCGGCCGCTCGAATCCCGACGACCTCGACACGCTGGCCGCGGCCTACGCCGAGGCCGGTCGCTTCGACGACGCGCTCGCGGCGATCGACGAGGCGTTGCGTGCCACGGACGCCGATCCGACCCTGGCGGCCGAGTGGGCCGCGCGCCGGGAGCTCTACGCGGCGCGCAAGCCGTTCCGCGATGGCTGAGCGCGCTCCCTGGCGCGACCGGCTCGCGCTCGCCGCGGCGCTCGTCGCGCTGGTGCTCGTGCGTGGCTTCCTGGTCCTCGCGTGCGCCGACGTGTTCTTCTACGGGGAGGAACTGGGGAAAGGTGGCGTCGCCAAGGCCATCCTGGCCCCCCCCGACATCCCCTACCACCGGCTCGTGTACGCCTATCACGAGGGCGGTGGCTTCGTGGTCGCGCACCTGCGCGCTGCGGCGTTCCTGGTGCTGGGCGAGAGCCTGCTCGCCACGAAGCTCGTGGCGATCGGCACGTCGGCCATGGTCCTCGCGGCCGGCTTCACCCTGACCTTGGAGGGCTTCGGCCGTCGCGCGGCGCTGCTCTTCGGCGCGCTGTTCGTGCTGTGCCCCGACGCCTGGTTGCGCTTCTCGCTGGTCTCGATCGGCACGCACTTCGAGGCCTTGTTCTTCCAGGCCGCGATCCTGTTCCTCGCGCTGCGCATCGCCCGCGACGGGAGCGGGGGCGCGCGCGACTGGCTGCTGCTGGGCCTCGCTGCAGGCTGCGGCGTGTACTTCTCGCTGGTCACGCTGGCCGCGATCGCCGCCGCCGGCGCGCTCCTGGTCCTGGCGCTGCGCCGGCGTCTCTTGGGCCGCGGACTGGCGATCGCCACCGTCGCCGCCCTCGTCGGCGCTGCGCCACTGTGGTGGATGCTCTCGCGCGTGGGTCTCGACGCCGTGCGCGTGCGAGCGAACCCGGCGGTCCCACACGAGCCGCGCGGCTTCCTGACCTCGGTCGCGGACCTGTTCGTCCCGCTCGTGCGCGAGGGGCGGCTCGACGACTGGATCCAGCTCGGCCTGCTCGGACCGCTGGCCGCCGCCGCCATCTGGCTCGTGCGCGAGCGCCGCGCGCGGCTCGCCGCCGCCGGCGTGCTGCTCTACCTGGGCACCTACTTCGTCCTGTACTTCGGGTCGGGCCTGGCGGTCTCGATGAACGGCATCTGGCTCATCTGGTGGCGCATGTGCCCCGCGTGGCTCTTCGGCTGCGTGCTGGCGGCCGCGGCGCTCGACGCGCTGCTCGCGCGCCGGCGCCTCCTGGGCGCGAGCCTCGTGGGCCTGTTCGTCGCGGCCGGGCTCGCGGACCTCGCGCGCCTGACCGCGACCGGACGGCCAGACCGGCTGTTCGCGAACGCGCAGCACCTGGCGCGCTCGAAGGGCTACGACCTGTCCGAGTACTTCGACCAGCTCGTGCACCACCTCGACCCAGGTGAAGCCGGGCGCATCCGCACGCTGCTCGAGATCGACGAGCCGACGCACCTCTTGCCGTCGGCCGCTGCGCACAACGTCTTCGAGGAGACGGACCTGCCGCTGGCGCGCGTGATCGCGATCTCGCGCGAGGCCTTCGGCCCGCGCTTCGAGGCGGCGCTGCTCGGGCTCGGGCACCACCTCCATCCCCGCCCGGGCTACGACCTGCGCGCCGCCTTCGAGCGCCTCGGCGAGCTGCCCGAGGACCTGCGCGGGCCGCTCGCTCGCGCGCTGGGCCGCACGGGGCTCGGCCAGCGCTTCCGCCGCGATCGTCTCGTCGAGCAGCTCGAGATCCCCGTCCCGGCTGAGCACCGCGAGGCCTTCCTCGTGGGCGCTGGCTGGCGCGTGTGGCGCGCCTACCTGCTCGATCCGGAGGGCGGCGAGGCCTTCATCGCGTCGCGTCCTCCGGCGGAGCGCGCGGCCCTCGGGCGCGGGCTGGCCCTGGAGCGCGCGGCCTGGACGCTGCCTTGAGGCAGGGCTGACCGTTCAGGTGAGCAGCGCGCGGTAGTCGACGAGCTCGACGCCGCAGCGCCGCACGGCCTCCAGGACCCGCGGCGCGGTGATGGCCTCGAGCTCGCGCCGGCGCACCGCCGCGCCATGGTCGGCGACGCCGGCGAAGGCCTGCTCGTCGTCACCCGGATGCACCATGAGCTCCGTGATGCGTCCGGGCTCGAGCGCCTCGATCGCGCGCACCAGCCAGTCCTCGTCGAGCGCGCCGGACTTCACCAAGCCCAGGAAGCGGTCCGGAGCGCGCAACCCGTTGACGATCCGTCGCCGCGTGAAGCGCTGGCTGGCCGAGATCAAGAGCGCCAGCGGGTAGCGACCGAGCGGCGCGGCGCGGAAGTCGGACCAGGACGAGGCCTCGGGCTCGCGCGCGCAGGCGATGCCGAAACGCTCCCCCAGCCGGTGGACGATGGGGCCCACGGAGGGGAGCGCGTGGAGGTGGCAATGGCTGTCGAGGTGGGTCGGCGTCACGCCGGCCGCGAGCACCCGCTGGATCTGAGCCGCGTACTCCAGCTCGACCTCGCGCTCGTCGACGCGCCCGAAGAGCAGCGCGCGCACGGCTTCGCGCAGCGGCCGGAAGCGCCCCGCCGGCCCCACCAGGGAAGGAACCGCGCGCGGCTCGGAGACCGGCAGGTCGTCGTGCAGGACCAAGTGGACGCCCACGCCCAGCCGCGGTCGCTCGAACGCGCCGCGCACGGCGTGCTCGAACGACGCGCCGGTCGCCATCAGGCTCGCGCTCGTGACGATGCCGCGGTCGTGGCCGGCGAAGATGGCCCGGTCGACGCCCTCCGAGAACCCGAGGTCGTCGGCGTTCACGATCAATCGCGGCGGAGGGACGGCAGCCATCGAACCCGGCATCCTATCCCACGCCGCGCAGGGCTCAGCGCGGCGGGACGAGCGCCGGGCCGCGCGGAGTGGCAGCCCCTTCGAGGAACCAGGCCGCGAGCGGCGGCGCGCTGGGCGGGCGATCGGCGTCGGGGCGCGCGGGCGCCTCGCGCGGCAGGAGCTGGGTGGCCCCGGGGATCGGCACGCGCCCCTCCCGTGCTGCCTCGACACCGTCCGCGCCGAGGAGGCCCGCGCCGCGCGCCAGGACCGGCGCCGCGAGCGCCACCGACAACCGCTGCGCCTGCATCCGCGCCGCGATCCGCGCGCCGTCCCGCGAGGCGGCGAGCTCGGCGGCCTCGGCGTAGCCATCGGGCAGCGCGAAGCACGAGGCGCGCGAGGCCAGCACCGGACGGCGCGCGTGGTAGGCGACCAACTCGCCCAGGCGCGGGTCCGCCAGGATCCCCCAGGTCGACGAGGCGCTCGAGCTGTTGAAAGGTCCTCCGGCCGCGACCTCGCGGCGGATCCAGCGCAAGCCGGCGATCGCCTCCCGCAGCTCGTCGCGCTCGGCCGGCGTCGGGCCGCCGCGCGCGAGCAGGACGACGAGCAGCCCCGCGGTGCCGACGCCCAGCCACGCGGCCTGCCCGCGCTCGGCGCACAGCGCCGGGAGGGCACCGGCGAGCGCCAGCGCGCAAACGGCGACGGCCAGGGGCGAGGCCTGGGGTTCCGCAACCGCCACCAGGAGCGCGACCACAGCCAGCGCTGCGAGGTGCAGGCTCGCGCCGTCGCGCCGCCGCGCCGTCGCCCAGGACGCGGCGACCAGTGCGGCCCCGCCGAGCAGCACCAGCCCGAGGTCGAGGTTGGTGCCGTCCTGGCCGCGGGTGAGCGCGCGCGCGCTCCACCACGCCTCGAGCGGCCCCGAGCCCGCGGCCCAGGCGCGCGGCAGCTCGTAGACGAGCAGCGCGAGCATGGCCGCGAGGGCCGCGACCCGCGCGAACGCCCGGCCCTTGCGCGCCGCGTCGCGCGGGGCGCTGAGCAGCAGGAGCGCGAAGGGTGCCGCGGAGACGAGCAGGACATCCGACGCGAACAGTGACCAGCTCGCGACGAGGCCAGCGGGCACCTGCTGCCACGGCCCGTCAGCGAGCGGGAGGCGCGAAGTGAAGGCCGCGACCAGCGAGAAGAGCAGCCCGGCGCGGATCGCGATGGGCCGCACCGCCGGCGGACCGCGCGTGGCGCGCACCAGGAGCGCGGCCGCGGTCGGCAGCGCCAGGAGCGCGCCGGCCGCGGACAGGGCCGCGAGCAGCCCGGCGACGACGCCGCCGAGCAGTGCCTCCAGGATCATGGACAGCGCGTCCTCGGCCGCGAGCGCGAGTTGCGTCCCGCGCACGAGCAGTGCCAGGAGCACGAGCGCGAAGGCTGCCGCGTCGAGGCGGCCGACCTCGCCGGCCGCGACCGCGGCCGGCGCCAGCGCGAAGGCCGCCGCGGCGAGCAGCACGGGGAGCCGCGCGCCGCGCGCGGCGATCCACGCCGCCCAAGCGAGCGCCGCGAAGGCCAGCAGGTAGGCCAGCGGTCCGACCCCGGCCGCGAAGGCCTCGAGTCGCCCCTCGTCGACGCCACCCAGCGCGGGGTCGCCGTCCGGCGACGCCAGCCAGCGCTGGGCGAAGCCGGCCAGGAGCGCGTCGAAGACCGGGAGCGCCGGCACCTCGGGGGACTCGCCGTGGGCCAGGAACGGGTCGCGCTGCGGCACGCGCCCCTCGGCGAGCGCGAGCTCGATGCGCCGCAGGTGCAACGCGGTGCCCGGATCGTCGACGACCCAGCGCGAGCCCCCCAGGTCGCGGGCCCCGGACTCCAGCAGACGCTGCCCGGCGGGTGCGAGCCGGGCTGCGAGCCCCACGAGGCCCAGGACCGCGAGGGCCAACGCGAAGGCAGTGCGTCCCAAGGAGCGGCGCTACTTCGTCGGGTAGGTCGACAGGACCCACGACTTCCACTGCGCCTCGAAGTCGAAGACCGACCAGCCGTAGATCTCGCGCAGGGCATCGCGCGTCGCGACCTTGGCCTTGAGCTTCTTGACGAGCTGGTTGAAGCGCTCGGCATCCCGGTTCAGCAGGAACTCGACGTAGCTGAACGCGGTCGCATGCATCGGCAACGTCAGCGTGTCGACGTTCTGCTGGAAGACCTCGGCGGTGGGCGGAAACTTGCCCTCCTCGACCATCCTGCGCACGGCCAGACGGAAGCGCCCGCCCTTGAAGTCGACGTTCGTGTTCGCCTCCTGGTAGCAGTACGTGTCACACACGTCCCAGTACCGGTCCTCGAAGAAGTGCGCGAGGCCCTCGTCGAGCCAGCCGGCCTTGATGTTCCCGATCCAGGCCACGGGACGCTGCGCGGAGAGGATCAGGTGCGTGACGGAGTGCACGATGTTGCGGTGCAGCCGCTCGTCGTCCTGGAAGTTCTGCTTGTTGCCGCACACCGAGTAGCTGGGCGTCTGCCCCATCAGCTTGACGCCGCCCTTCGCGCTCTGGCGGCAGAAGCGCAAGCCGGCGTCGTGGTGGTCCTGCGGGAACTGCCACACGAACACCCGGAACTTCTCGGCAAACTCCTTGTCCGTGATCTGCATCCGCGCGCAGTAGTCGTCGTACAGCGCTTCGAGTCGCTTCAGGTACAGGTGCAGCAACTCGTGCGACTCGAGCCACTTCTTGTCGACCTTGAGCCGGTCCATCTCCCAGACGAGCACGAAGTGCTTCGACTCCGCCTTGCGGATCGGGCGCTTCATCGTCTGGTCGATGTACTCCAGGGCGACGCGGCGCGTGGCGACCGAGGCCTTCTTCTCCTCGATCCGCGCGCGCGCCGGCGCGTTGTCGCAGTCGGTGCAGGGAACCCAGGCCGCGCCAGCGCACGCGGTGCAATCGGCCACGACGCTGCAGAACAGCACCTCGTCCTCGAGCAGGCAGTCGCTGCGCGGGTGGGCGGCGCAGGGCAACCGGCCGGTCGATTGACACTTCTTGCAGATCGGCGCGTCCTGCAGCGCGGGCCGCCCCGTCGGAGCGGGAGCCGGCGAGAGCGCGAGCGCGGCGCAGGGGGCGTGCTCCGGACGCGCCGCGGCCGCCCGGAGGAGCGGGGTCCACGGCGCCGCGAGGGCGACGAGCAGCGCCAGCACGCGGCTCATGCCGACAGCCGCTCCTCGATGAGCTGGGTCCGCGGGTCGAAGCCGCGCAGCTTCACGCGTTCCGCGAGCCCGGGTGGCACCGCCTGGCGCGGCGCGAGGCCCACGAGCTCGCTCTCGCGGATCGCCACGCCGCGTTCGGCGGCGAGCTGCTCGATCTCGCGGTAGACGCGCTCGAGGCCCGTGGACTGGAAGTCGCACACGTTCATGCTGACCTGGGCACAGCCCAGGTCCTCGAGGAAGAAGCCCATGGCCTTGATGCCCTTGAGCCCGCCGTCCTTCTCGCGGATGCGCTTGGCGATGTCCTTGGCGACGGCCACGTCCGGCGTCCCGAGGTTCACGTTGTAGGCGATCAGGAACGAACGTGCGCCGATCACGACCGCGCCGGCGGTCGGGTGCAGGTGGTCCCGGGGGCCCTCGTCCGGCGTCCGCGCCGGGTCCGTCGTGACCGCGACACGCAGCTTCTCGAAGCCGATGTTGCGCACGTCGGGCAGGTTCCGTCGCGCGGGGGTGCGCGCCGCGGCCTCGTAGAAGTAGACCGGGATCTCGAGCTCGTGCCCGACGCGGGCGCCGAGCTCGTGCGCGAGCCGCACGCACTGCGCCATGTCGCTGCCCTCGAGCGGCACGAACGGGACGACGTCGGTCGCGCCGATGCGCGGATGCTCGCCCTGGTGGCGCGTCAGGTCGATCAGGTCCCGCGCCTTGGCGATCCCGCGGAACGCGGCCTCGACCGCGGCCTCCGGCGGCGCCACGAAGGTCACGACGGCCCGGTTGTGGCTGGCATCGAGGCTGTGGTCGATGCGACGCGCGCCGGGCACCGCCGTGATCGCGGCGACGATCGCGTCGACCACCTCGGGGCGGCGGCCTTCGCTGAAGTTCGGGACGCATTCGACGAGAGCCATGCGGTCGTATTCGCCTTCGGGACGGGGGTCTCAGCGCACTCCAGCCCCATTGGAACCGCCTGGGCCGCGCGCGCCAAGGATCGGCGCGGCCGGTTCGCGCTCCAGCACGACGCGCCCACCCTTGACGACCGCGCGCACGGCGTTGCGGCCCAGCTCGTAGACGAGGTGCAGGTGGTTGGGCACGTCCAGGACGACCAGGTCGGCCTCCTTGCCGGCCTCGATCGATCCCAGCCGGTGCGCGCGCCCCAGCGAGGCGGCCGCGTTCAGCGTGGCGGCCGTGAGGGCCTCGGCGGCGGTGAAGCGGTAGCGCAGCGCCGCCCAGGCCAACACCTGGGGCAGGCTCTGGAGGTAGCACGAGCCCGGGTTGAAGTCCGTCGAGAGGGCCACGGGCACGCCGCGCTCGACGAGCCGGCGCGCCGGAGCTTCGCGCTCCTGCCGCAGGTAGAGGGGCACGAGCGGACACAGGACGGCCGTGACGCCAGCCGCCGCCAGCGCCTCCGCGCCCGCGTCGTCGACGAACTCCAGGTGATCGGCGCTGCGCGCGCCGAATTCCGCCGCCAGCCGCGCGCCGCCGAGCAGCGAGAGCTGGTCGGCATGCAGCCGCAGCGTGAAGCCGAGCTGTTGGGCGCGCGCCAGGATGCGCCGCGAGGCCTCCAGGCCGAAGGTGTGCGCCTCGACGAACACGTCGCAGGCCTCGGCCAGCCCGGCGCTGGCAACCGCTGGGAGCATCTCGCGCTCGACCAGGTCCACGTAGCGCGCCGGGTCGTCGCGGTGCTCGGCCGGCACGTCGTGCGCCCCCAGGAACGTGGCGGCGATCTCGACCGGATGGCGCGCGGCGGCCGCCGCCAGCACGCGCAGCGACTTGAGCTCGTCCGCCGTGGTCAGGCCGTAGCCCGACTTGGCCTCGATCGTGGTCGTGCCGTGCTCCAGGAAGCGGTCCAGGCGCACGCGGAGCCGCGCCAGGAGCTGCTCCTCGGAAGCGGCGCGCAAGCCGCGCACGCTGGACAGGATCCCGCCGCCGGCGGCCGCGATCTCGAGGTAGCTCGCGCCGCGCGTGCGCAGCTCGAACTCGTCTTCGCGCGTGCCGTCGAACACTGGATGCGTGTGCGCGTCGACGAAGCCCGGGACCACCGTTCCGCCGCGCGCATCGAGCTCCCGCTCCGGCTCGAAGCGCGCGCGCAGCTCGGCCTCGGGGCCGACTGCGGCGATCCGCCCGTCGCGCACGGCGACGGCTGCGGCGCGCAGGACCTGGATCTCCCCCAGCGCGCGTCCGCTGCGCGCCGCGCACCCCGCAGGCGTCGCGATCTCGGCGGCGCCGTGGACCAAGAGGTCGGCGGGCTCGCGTGCGGGTCGAGGGCTCATGGCGCGTACGACCGCCCGACTCTACCGGGCGCGGGCCATCGCTCCACGGCTCGGGGCGGGTATCCTCGACGCGAGCGTGCGACTGGGCGGACCTCGTCAGTGGGCGATCGACGCGGCCTTCGTCGCGGCGCTGGTCGCCGTTTGGCACCTGGGCCGCGCACCCGAGGTGGCCCGCGACAACCCCTTCGGTTTCCGCCTGCGCGAGGTCGCGCGCGAGTCGGGCCTCGTCTTCACGCACGTCAAGCCCTCGTTCGACCCGCAGATCGCGCACATCGAGCCGCACGTGGCGGGCATGGGCGCCGCGGTCTCCGTGGTCGACGTCGACCAGGACGGCTGGCCCGACCTGTACGTGACGAACGGGGGCGCGGGCACGCCGAACGCGCTGTTCGTGAACCGCCGCGACGGGCGGTTCGAGGACCGCGCGCAGGCAGCGGGGCTCTCCGATTTGAACCGACCGGGGGACGGCTCGACGACCGGCTCCACCTGGGCCGACTACGACGGTGACGGCGATCCGGACGTGTTCGTGTACCGCCTCGGGCGCCAGATGCTGCTCCGCAACGAGGACGGGCGCTTCCGCGACGTCACGCAGGAGGCCGGACTCGACGTGCGCATGAACTCCTTCGGGGCGACCTGGTTCGACCTGGACCGCGACGGCGACCTGGATCTGTACGTCACGGCCTACTTCCGCGACGAGGTCGACCTGTGGCAGCTCTCCACGACGCGGATCATGCAGGAGAGCTTCGAGTTCGCGCAGAACGGCGGGCGCAACCGCCTGTTCGAGAACCGCGGCGACGGCACGTTCGTCGACGTCACCGAGCGCTCCGGCACGGGCAGCACGCGCTGGACTCTGGCGGTCGCGGCCGTCGACCTCGACGGTGACGGGTGGCAGGACCTGTACCTGGCGAACGATTACGGCCCCGAGGAGTACTTCAGGAACCGCGGCGACGGCACGTTCGAGGCCATGCGCGGCGTGGGCCTGGAGGAGTCGAGCAAGAGCGGCATGGCGGCCGCCGTGGGCGACTTCGCCGCGGAGGGCGCGCTGGGCGTGTACGTCACGAACATCTCGAAGCGCGGCTACCTGTTCCAAGGCAACAACCTGCGCGTGAACCGCCTGGCGCGCGGCGGGACGCTGCGCAACGTGGCCGAGGGGCCCGAGCTCGATTGCGGCTGGGCCTGGGGCGCGCAGTTCGGCGACCTGAACAACGACGGACTCCAGGACCTGTTCGTGGTCAACGGCTTCGTGTCGGCCTCGAAGGAGCGCGACTACTGGTTCGGCATGTCCAAGATCGCCATCGGCTCCGGCCGGCTGGCGGAAGACGCACGCTGGTGGCCTCCCATGGAGGACCGCAGCCTCTCGGGATACGAGCCCTCGTGCGTGCTGGTGAACCAGGGCCGGCTGCGCTTCGTGAACGCGGCGCAGGCCGTGGGCGTGACGGACCTGCTCGACGGCCGCGCGGTCGCGCTGGCCGACTTCTGGAATCGGGGCCAGCTCGACGTGGTCGTAGCCAACCAGGGGGGGCCCCTGCTGCTCTATCGCAACGACGTCGACGAGGGTCGCAACTGGCTCCAGGTCGAGCTCGTCGGTCGCGGGCGGAATCGCGAGGCCTACGGCGCGCTCGTGCGCGTCGAGACGCCCGGGCACGTGCAGTGCCAGGCGATCCTGGCGCAGAGCGGGCTGGCAGCGCAGAACGATCGCCGGCTGCACTTCGGACTCGGGGACGCGCAGCGCGCGACACGCATCGAGGTGCGCTGGCCGGCCGGCGCGGTCAGTGTCCTGGAGAACGAGCGCGCCAACCGTCGCCTGCGCGTCGAGGAGCCCTCCCCGTGACCGGCACCGCCGCGGCCGCCGGCCTGGGGGTGCCCGCCGGCCCCCGCTCGATCCTCCAGCGCGTGGACCCGCGCTGGTACAGCGCCTCGCTGCTCACGGCTTTCCTGGCCATCGGCCAGTGGCGCTTCCAGATCCTGGGCGACGACTACTGGCCGTGGGCCGTGACGCTCCTCGTGTCGATCGCCACGGAACTGGCGCTCGGCTGGCTGGTCACGGGCCGGCGCGTGAGCATCCTGTCGGCCTACATCAGCGGCAACAGCGTGGCGATCCTGCTCAAGCCCGCCGGCGCGCTGCTGTGGCCCTTCGCGCTGTGCGCGTTCCTGTCGATCGCGTCGAAGTACGTGCTGGCCTGGCGCGGAGGCCACCTGTGGAACCCCACGAACTTCGGCGTGTGCTTCGTGCTCGCGGCGGCCGCGCCGGTGACCTCGATCCTCTCCCACCAGTGGGGCAACGAGCTCTCGACGGTCGCGGTCCTGTGGTGCTTGGGCGGCATCACGGTGATCCGCGCGCGGGTCTGGCACTTGACGCTCACCTGGCTGGCCGCGTTCGTGGCCTTCGCGGCGCTGCGCGCTGCGCTGCTGGAGGGCGGGCGCTTCCTGTCCGAGTTGGCCCCGGTCACGGGCCCCATGTACACGATGTTCATGTTCTTCATGGTCACGGACCCGAAGACGATCGTGCGCGGCAAGAGCCTGCAGGTGGCCTTCGCGGTGCTGGTCGCCGGGGTCGAGTGCGTGATCCGGCTGCTCGCCGAGTGGGACGTGATCGGCGTCGATCATCCGCTGGCCCTGGCCCCGCCGATGTTCGCGCTGTTCCTCGTGGGTCCGCCCGCGCTGGCGCTCCAGCGCTGGCTCGCCCCGTCGCGCGCGCGCGCGCCCTGAGCCGCGGCCTCAGCGCCGGCGCGCCACGGCGACGAGCGACGTGCCGCGCCAGGGCAGCAGCGGGTCGAGGCGCCGGATCAGCCAGACCATCGAGTTCAACGCCTTGAGCTGCACCCGGCCGAAGTGGCGCCGCCGCAGCACCCGCCCGTTCCACCACCAGGCGGGCGCCGTGGCCCGGTTGAAGTCGAACACGGTCTCCAGGTCGAAGCCGGCGTCCGCCAAGGCCTGCGAGAGCGACTCGCGCGTGTAGCGCCGCACGTGCCCGAGGACCTCGTCGAGCGAGCCGTACAGCCCCGGGCCCTGCGGGACGAGCACCACGCAGCGCCCACCGCTCGCCAGCGCGCGCCGCACGTTGCCGAGCGCGCCGGCCTCGTCCGGCACGTGCTCCAAGACGTTCAAGCACACGACGGTGTCGTAGCGTCCCTCGAGCGCCTCGAAGTCGCGCGGGTCGGCCAGGTCGCAGCGCCGCACGTCGAGGTAGGGCCGCCCGGCGAACGCGCCGGACAGGTACTCGAGGTAGAGCGGGTTCACGTCGCTCGCCGTGTAGGACTCGCGCGGGCAGAGGTTGCGCGTCATGTTCCCGATGCCCGCGCCGATCTCGAGCACGCGATCGCCGCAGTGGGGCCGGATCGCGTCCCCCATCCAGCGGTTGAACTTCGGGACGTCCGACATGCTGACCAGGATGTTCGAGCCGTGCTCGTCCGGCTTGTACAGGTCGTCGACCAGGAACCAATGCAACATGGCGCCGAGCGCCAGCAGGCCGTCCTTGGCGCGGATCTTCTTGCCCTCCTCGTAGGTGCGGCCCGCATAGCGGATCGGGACCTCGAAGATGCGCGCGCCGCGCTTCTCGAGCTTGAAGACCAGCTCGACCTCGACGCGGAAGTCACGGCTGCGGATCGGGATCGAGCGCAGCAGGCTCGTCCGCACCGCCTTGTAGCAGGTCTCGAGGTCGGACAGGTTCAAGTCCGTGAGCACGTTCGCGCAGGCCGTGAGCACCTTGTTCGCGAGCGTGTGGCGGAAGTACAGGACGCGCCGGTACTCCCCCGCCAGGAAGCGCGAGCCGAACACCGCGTCGGCCTCGCCCGAGAGGAACGGCTCGAGCAGTCGCGGGATGTCGCGCGGGTCGTACTCCAGGTCGGCGTCCTGCACGATCGTGACGTCGCCGGTCGCGAGCTCGATCCCGCTGGCGACGGCCGCGCCCTTCCCGCGATTCTCCGGGTGCTCGACGAGCCGCATGCGCGCCGGGTGCTCGGCCGCCAGGCGCCGCAGGATGTCGCGCGTGCCGTCCCGCGAGCCGTCGTCGACCGCCACGAGCTCCAGCCGCGCGATGCGCGCGTCCTCCAGCGCCAGGACCCGCCGCACGGCTTCCGCGACGAGGTGGCGTTCGTCGAAGGCCGGCATGACGACGGTGACGGACAGGCTCTGCGTCACTCGGCTCGGCTCGCGCGCCCCACGGGGCGCGCAGGATGGCACCCCACCGGCCGCCCCGCCAGCCGCGTCAACCCGCGCGGCGCAGGCGCGGCGACCGGCGCCCCTCGGCCGCGCGGGGCGCGCGTCCCAGGTCGGCCGCGATCGCGGCGCGGATGCGGCGGCGCGCCCGGAACAGGATCATCTTCAGGTTCGAGAGGCCCACGCCCAGCCGGCGGCAGGACTCCTGGTAGGAGACGCCCTCGACCTCGACGAGGCGCAGGGCTGCCTGGGCGCGCGGTGGGAGCTGCTCGTAGGCCGCGGCGTACCGCGCGAGGAGCAGGACCCAGGCGCCGGCCAGCTGTCGCCGCTCCTCGTTTTCCTGAAGCCCGGCACAGGGGCCGGCCGAGCGGTCGCGCGGCTCCTGCAGGCCCTCGGGAAGCCCCTGGAACGCGCGGCGACGCAGGTGGCACGCTCGCCGCACGAGGTTCCCAGCGATCGTGCGCGACCAGACGCGGAAGCTGCGCGGGCCCTCCGCGCGGAAGCTCGACGCGTAGCGGTAGACGTTCACGAACGCGTCCTGGAGCAGCTCGGCCGGCTCGACCCCGGTGCGGCGGCTGTGGGCCAGGGAGCCGATCCACAGGAGCAGCGGCCCGCGCGCGAGCTCGTAGAGCGCCTCGAAGTCATGCTCGGCGCCACTCGCCTGGAAGCGGAGCATGAGCGCGGTCTCCATCCGGGCGTCCTGCTCCTCGGCCGTCTCACCCGGCGCAGCCGCGAGCGCGTCCGCGCTGCAGCGCGGGCCGCCTGTCGCGGCCATGGGATCGGGGATGCGGGCGGCGAGCGGGGCGACGTGGGGGCGCGTGACCACGGGCGCGCGGGTTGCCAATCGTGTGCCCAGCCGCGTCGCTCCTCTGGGGTCGCTCCCTCGCCGCCCGGTCGCGGGAGCACGGCAAGTCGAGGCCCGGAAAGGACTTCCGGCCGCACACCGTCCCGAATCCGGGACGCCAACGCCGTGCGGCCGCCCGGCGCCTGGCCGTGCGCGCGTTCCTTGGGCGTAACGCGGCCGATCCGTCAGGGTCGAGGGACGGACGGTACGATCCTCCTCCCTCGGCCGTGCCCGACGGCTCCGATCCTCCGCAACCTTGGCCGCGACGAGCCCACCGCCCGAGTTCCTGCCGAGCCTCGCCGAGGCCCTGGCGCGGACCCTGCCCCTCCTTCCGGCGCTGTGCGGCGCCGGGTTCTTCGCGACCGTGCGGATCGCCCTGCAGCGCTCGACCCCGAGCCGCCTCCTGGCGGACCTCCCCGCGGCCCGGCGGGCGCGCCTCGAGCCCCTGGCGCTGAAGGCCGACAGCCTGGCCACGAGCGCGAACCTCTTCGAGGTGGCCTGCCGGGCCGCGGTCCCGGTCCTCGTGTTCCTGGCGCTCGAGGGGATCGAGGTCGGCGTCGTGGCCCGCGCCGGGCTGGCCCTGCTGCTCGCGGTGCCGGCGATCCTCTTCGTGTGCGAGGCCCTGCCGGCGGCGCTCGCCGCGCGACGGGGCGACGCGCTGCTCCAGCGGGTGCTGCCCGGCTTCCACCTGCTCCAGCTCCCCGTGCGGCTCGTGGCGCGCGGTTTCGATGCGCTGCGCGGCGCGCTCCAGCGTGCCGTCGGCCTCGACCAGAACCCGGCCGCGACGCGCCAGATCGTCGAGGGTCTGCGCGAGGTCATCGAGGACGCCGACGTCGTCGGAGACCTCGACGCCACGGAGCGCGAGATCATCGGCAACGTGATCGAGACGCGCGACGTGTCCGTCTCGACCCTGATGACCCCGCGCACCGAGATCTTCGGCGTCGAGGTCCACGACGGCCTCGTGGGCGCCGCGCGCGTGCTGGCCGAGTGCGGCCACAGCCGCATCCCGGTCTACGAGGGCTCGCTGGACACGATCCTCGGGATGGTCAGCGCGCGCGACGTGGTGCAAGCCGCGGCCGAGCGGCGGCTGGAGAAGGAGGGATTGCGCGCGCTGGTGACGCCGGCCCTGTTCGTGCCCGAGACCAAGAGCGTGCGCGAGCTCCTGGCCGAGTTCCGCCGCGAAAAGAAGAAGATCGCGATCGTGCTCGACGAGTACGGCGGCACGGCCGGCCTCGTGACGCTGGGCGACATCGTGGCGGAACTCGTCGGCGAGGTCGCGGACGAAGCCGAGGCCGGCGCTCCGCTCGCCGTGCGGCGCTTGCCGGACGGCTCGGCGGACGTCGACGCGACCCTGCACGTCTCCGAGGTCAACGAGGCGCTGGGCACCGAGATCCCCGAGGACGCGGGCTACGAGACGCTGGCCGGGTTCCTGCTCGCCGAGCTGGGCCATGTCCCGAAGAAGGGCGAGGTCGTGAAGGCCGCCGGGTCCGAATTCCACGTCCTGGAGGCCAGCGACCGGCGCATCTTGCGCGTGCTGGTCCAGCGCGAGGCTGCGCATCCGGCGCGCGCGGGCGCGCAGCGCTCGCTGACCTGAGACGTCCCCGCGGCTAGCCTGGACGGCGTGCCGCCGGTCCGCGATCGCGCGCTCGTGCTCGAGCGCCACCCCTGGAGCGAGTCCTCGCTCGTGGTCCACGTCGCGACGGCGGCGCACGGCCGCGTGCACCTGGTGGCGCGTGGTGCGTACCGCCCCGGGTCGCGCTTCTACTGCGTGCTCGACCTGTTCGACACGTTGGAGCTCGAGTGGAACCAGGTCGCGGGGCGCGAGCTCCTCGACCTGCGCGCCGGCGACCTCGCGCGGCGGCGCAAGCACGTGGCCGCGACGCTGCCCACCTACAAGGCTGGGGTCACGGTGCTCGAGCTGCTCGCGCTGGCCTCGCGCTTCGGCCCGCCCGACGCGCTGCTCTTCGCGCGCGCCGAGGCCACGCTGGACGCCCTGGACCTCCTCGGGGCGAGCGCCCTGGAGGACGCCCTCCCCGCGGCCCCCAAGACCGCAGCGCTGCCTAGCAGCGCCGACGTCGAGCTGGCGCGCTTCGAGCTCGCCTACCTGGCACACCTGGGCTTCGCGCCCGCGCTCGTGACCTGCGCCGCCTGTGCTGGCCCGGCGCCCGCCGAGCGCGGCCGCGTGCCCTTCTCGGCGGGCGCCGGCGGCCGCCTCTGCGCGCGCTGCGCCGAGGAGGGCCGCGCTCGGAACCTGCGCGTCGGCACGCTGCCGCTCGGCGTCCTCGAGGACGCAGAGCGCCTGGAGTCCGGCACCTGGCCCGTCGACGCCGCCCCCGAGCGGATCGTGCGAGCGCGCGACTGGATCGAGCGCTTCCTGGACTACCACCTGGAGACGCGGCCGCGCTCGCACCGGAGCTTCCTCTCCGCCCCGAACCGCAACGCACCGCGCACCGGCGCCGCCGGCGCGTGACCCGCGGACGGTGACGGCTGCCCCTGCTCGCAAGGACGGGAACTGGGGCAACATCCGCCGATCCGCTCGACTACCATCCTCGCCCGCGCCCGGCGGGCGCGCCGAACCGACCTCCGCGTGAACCTCCTCTTCCAGCGACTGCTCCCGTTCCTCGCGGCCGTGCTGCTCGCGGGCTGCTCGTCCACGGGCGGGCTGTTCGGTTCCGACGCGCTCGACGCGGACGAGGTACCGGCGGCGCTCGAGGCGGCGCAGGCGGCGCGCGCGGCCGGCGATCCGGGCCGCGCGGTGAAGCTCCTGGCGCCGGCGTCGCGCGCGCGGGGGCTCGCGCCCGAGTTGCGCGACCGCGTGCAGGTCGAGCTCGAGTCGAGCGCCCAGGCGCGGATCGAGGAGCTTTCGCAGCCCGGCACGGACCCCGACGACCTGGCCGAGCTCGTCGAGCTGGGGCTCCCGCGCCAGATCGCCGTGCAGGCCGGGCTGGCGGCCGCGCGGCGCTACGTCGAGAGCGGCGAGCCGATGGACGCCTACGACCTGCTCAAGCGGCTCGACGACAAGTTCCCGCTGCACCACGAGCGGCTGGCATCCGGAAACCTGATGGCCGACATCGGCCTGGCGCTCTCCGACGACACCCCCACGCTCTTCGGCTGGTTCGATACCCTGGGCGAGTCCCAGGAGGTGCTCGAGTACGTGATCCTCAAGGCGCCCTGGGCGCGCCGCTGCGACGAGGCCTACTTGGCGCTCTCGCGGATGTACGAAGCGGATCGCAATTGGCAGCTCGCGATCGCGCGCGCCGAAGGCCTCGTCCTGAACCATCCCGGGAGCCCGTTGGCCGTCGCGGCCCAGGCGCGCGTGCCGAAGCTGCGCTTGCAGATGCTGGCCAGCCCCGAGTACGACCGTCAGGAGCTCGAGCGCGCGCGACGCGAGCTCCAAGAGTGGCTCGTGACGCACACGGCGAGCGACCTCCAGGAGGAGGTACGGCTGGACCTGGCCGACTGCCTCGCGCGCCTGTGCGAGAGCGATCTCATGATCTCGCGCTTCTACGACAAGGTCGGCAACGCCTTCGGGGCGCAGCGCCACGCACGCCGCGCCGTCGAGGAGGCGCGCGACGCCGGCGACGCCCAGCGCCTCGCGCGCGCGGAGGCTTGGCAGCGGGGTCTCCCGCCGGCAGACAACCCGGTGCGCCCCGGGGAGGCCCTGCCGTGAGGCGCGCGGCGGCGCTCGCGCTCGGGCTGTGCGCCCTCACGGCCGGGGGCTGCGGGTACTCGACCGGCCTGCGCGTCGCGGACCGGATCGGCAGCGTGGGAGTCACCTTCTTCCAGAACAGCACCCTGGAGCGCGACGTCGAGCGTCCGCTCCAGGACGCGCTGACGGCCTCGGTGCGCTCGTTGACCGACGTCCCGATCGCCGACCATGGATCGGCCGAGGTGCTCCTGCGCGGCACGATCCTCGAGTACCGCCGGCGCGGAGGCATCCGCAGCACGGACAACGAGCTGCTCGAGACCGGCCTGCTCCTGGAGGCCGAGGCCGGGCTGTACGACCGCCGGAGCGATCGGCCGCTCGGCCCGCAGCGCCGCGCGCGCGTCTGGGTCGGCTACGTGCTCGACGACCCGAGCGGCGAAGCGCAGGCCCGTGATCGCGCCATCCGCCACGTGGCGGACGAGCTCGTCCTGGAGCTGTTCGCCGGCCTGGAATGAGCGCACGCGGGCGCGCCCAGCGCCCCCGGCCAGGCCCATTCCCCGCATTTGGCCCGTCCCCGGCCCATCGAAGGCGGCCGATCCCTACCTTATGGGGGGCGGCCTGCGGGGGCCGCGCTGGAGCCCCGCCCTTCGCCCGTCGATAGAGCCTCCATGCCCGAACCGAAGAACAAGGAGAACCAGGACAAGGCGCGCAAGACGCGCTCGTTCGGTTCGTTCGCGCTGATCCTGTTCGTGCTGGCCGCGATCTTCCTCCTGTGGGGCGGGCACCGCTTCCAGCCGCGGGTCGAGCTGACCCAGGACCTGTACGAGTGGTACCTCTACGGCGGCGACGTGAAGTCCCAGTCGATCCTCGGCACGAACGTCGTCGAGGGCACCCTGGACGACGGCCGCCTGTTCTCCGTGCGGTTCGCCGACGTCGGCCAGCGCGAATCGCTCTACCGCGAGCTCAAGGCCGTCCAGAACATCCGTCCGATCGACCCGCCGCAGCTCCAGCGCGCGCTCGAGGGCGGCTGGTACCAGCCGATCCTGGCGCGGCATCTCACGGCCTACGGCGAGACCGTCGAGGAGCTGACGCCCGCCAAGGCGGCCGAGCCGCGCCCGGGCGAGGCCGCGGTCCAGAAGCAGGTCAACCGCCAGCACCCGCAGACCGACCGGCTGCTGCTCCAGGCCACCGCGCGGCCGGTCTCGGCCTGGCGGGCCGAGCACACCGAGGATCCGCCGTTCCACCTGCCGCAGGCTTCGGGAACGGTGTGGCTCGAGGTGCGGGACGTGGACGACTTCGCCGCACTGACCAGCTCGCTGCGGGCACGCTCCGTCCCCGTCGAGACCTTGGCCTTCGACATCTCGCGGACCACGGGCACGAAGGCCGAGGAATCCAGCTCGATCCTCACGCAGGCCCTGTTCATGTGGGGCCCGCTGATCCTGGTCTTCGTGATCATCCTGTTCTTCATGCGCCAGATGCGCAACCAGGGCGGCGCCGGCGGCGTGATGAACTTCGGGCGCTCGCGCGCGCAGCTCTACAGCAAGGAGAACCACGTCAACGTCACGTTCGACGACGTGGCTGGCGCGGACGAGGCCAAGGAGGAGGTCAAGGAGATCGTCGAGTTCTTGAAGAACCCCGGGCGGTTCACGCGCCTGGGCGGGCGGATCCCGCGCGGGGTGTTGCTGGTGGGCTCGCCGGGCTGCGGCAAGACGCTGCTCGCCAAGGCCATCGCAGGCGAGGCCGAGGTGCCCTTCTTCTCGATCAGCGGCTCGGACTTCGTCGAGATGTTCGTGGGCGTCGGCGCCAGCCGCGTGCGCGACCTGTTCAAGCAGGCCCGCGAGAATTCGCCCTGCATCATCTTCCTGGACGAGATCGACGCGGTTGGCCGCCGGCGTGGCTCCGGCATGGGTGGCGGGCACGACGAGCGCGAGCAGACGCTGAATGCGATCCTGGTCGAGATGGACGGCTTCGGCACGGACGAGGGCATCATCGTCATCGCCGCCACGAACCGGCCCGACGTGCTGGACCCGGCGCTCTTGCGCCCGGGACGCTTCGATCGCGAGGTCACGATCGACCTGCCCGACCTCGCCGGCCGCGAGCAGATCCTCAAGGTCCACCTCAAGAAGGTCAAGGTCGGCACCGACGTCGACGTGGTGCAGCTCGCGCGCGGGACGCCCGGCTACTCGGGCGCGGACCTGGCGGCCATCATCAACGAGGCGGCGATCATGGCCGCGCTCCAGCGCCGCGACGAGATCTCGATGGAGCACCTCGACGAGGCCCGCGAGAAGGTCATGTTCGGACGCCAGAAGCGCTCGCGCGAGATGGAGGAGGCCGATCGCAAGATCACCGCCTACCACGAGGCCGGTCATGCCGTCGTGGGCGCCATGATCCCCGAGGTCGACCCGCCCTCGAAGGTCACGATCGTCCCGCGCGGCCGTGCGCTGGGCCTGACCACCTTCCTCCCCGAGAAGGAGCAGTACCACATGCAACGGCGGCGGCTCGTGGGCCAGCTCGCCGTGGGCTTCGGTGGCCGCATCGCGGAGGCCCAGTTCTGCGGCGACATCAGCGCCGGCGCATCCGGCGACATCAAGCAGAACACGGAGCTCGCGCGGCGCATGGTCACGGAGCTCGGGATGAGCGACAAGATCGGCCCGGTGAACTTCGCCGAACGCCAGGGCAGCGAGTTCCTGGGCACCGAGCTCATGAGCGCCAAGTGGCACTCCGAGGAAACCGCGCGCGAGATCGACCAGGAGATCCAACGGATCCTGCGCGAGGCCTACGAGCGCGCCGAGGCGATCCTGTCCCAGAATCGCCAGGCGGTCGAGAACTTGACCGCTGCGCTCCTCCGGTACGAGACGATCACGGGCGAGGAGGTCAAGGAACTCCTGGCGGGAGCGTCGCTGGACGCGCTGCGGCCGGGCTCGCCGCCGCCCGCGCCCCGGGCGCCCGGTTCGCGCGCGGAGACCGGCAAGAACGCGCCCAAGACGGCGCCGGGTGGCGAGCTGCCCGGGACGCCGGGGCTGTCGCCGGCCTGAGCGCCACGGCCGAGCTCCGATGAGCGAGCTGGAGCGCGATCCCGTGTTCGGCGCGGTCGCCCGCCAGCTCTGCGCGCGCGGCGACGCCTCGCCGGGCTGCGAGTCTCCGCCGCCCTACGCCTCCGTGAACTGCCGCGCCGGCGTGGTGCCTGCGGGCGAGCGCGCGGTGCTCGAGGAGCACGGCGTCCGGTTGCTGCCCCTGGGCTCCTCGACGGCGCCCTGGCCGGAGGAGTTCGCCGCCGCGGTCGATCGCGAGCGGATGGAGCAGGCAGCGCGTTCGTCGGCGTGCGCCGCCGCGCTGCTCGCCGCGAGCGACGCTGCCGCCGCGCAGCGCGCGGCGCCGCGCATCCAGGGCGTCGTCAACGTGACGCCCGACAGCTTCTCGGACGGCGGGCGCTGCTTCGATCCCGCCCGTGCGATCGAGCACGGGCTGGCGCTGGCCGCCGAGGGTGCGGACTTCCTCGACGTCGGCGCCGAGTCGACGCGACCCGGAGCCACGCCGGTCTCGGTCGAGGAAGAGCTGGCGCGCGCCATCCCGGTCGTGGCCGGGCTGGCGCGGCAGGTCGCCATCCCGATCTCGATCGACACGACGAAGGCCGCGGTCGCGCGCGCCGCGCTCGCCGCCGGGGCACGCATCGTGAACGACGTGTCGGCCGGCACCCAGGACCCCGGGATGCTGGGCGTCGTGGCCGAGCGTCGCGCCGGCTACGTGGCGATGCACCGGCGAGGCGATCCGCGCACGATGCAGACGGCTCCCGCCTACGGGGACGTCGTGGCCGAGGTCCTGGAGTTCCTGCGCGAACGCTGCTTTCGCGCGCTCGCGGCCGGCGTCCCGCGCGAGACGCTGTGGGTCGACCCGGGCATCGGCTTCGGGAAGACGCTGGCGCACAACCTGGAGCTGCTCCGTCGCCTCCAGGAGCTGCGCTCGCTCGGCCTGCCGATCCTGCTCGGCGTGTCCCGCAAGTCGTTCATCCGGGAGATCACGGGAGCCGACACGCCGCCCGCGGGGCGCATCGGCGGCACGGCAGCGGCGGTCGCACTGGGCGTCGTCGGCGGCGCCGAGATCCTGCGTGTGCACGACGTGGCCGTGATGCGCGAGGCAGCGCTCGTCGCGCGCGAGATCGCGAGCTGCTGAGGCGTCCGCGCCCTTCCTTCGGGGCGCGCCACGATGCAGAATCGCGGGCGGCAGCGGAGGAGCATCTGGCGAACGAACGCATCTTCGGTACGGACGGCATCCGCGGTCGAGCGGGCGAGGGCTGGCTCTCCGTCCCGCGCGTGACGAGCCTGGGCGCCGCGATCGGCGAAGTGCTCGGCGTGCGGATCGCGCAGGAAGCCGGCGGGGGTGCCGCACGCGCGAACGGCTCACGCCCGCGCGTGCTCCTGGGCCACGATGGCCGCAGGTCCGGACCCGAGCTCGAGGCCGCGCTGGCGCGCGGCCTGCTCCACGCCGGCTTCGACTCGACGAGCGCGGGCCTGATCACGACGCCCGGGCTGGCACTGCTCACGAGGACCGGCCAGTTCGTGCTCGGCGCGATGGTCAGCGCCTCGCACAACCCGGCCGAGGACAACGGGATCAAGGTCTTCTCGGGCGAGGGCGACAAACTCTCCGACGAGATCGAGCTCGCGATCGAGGCGCGCCTGCGCGCGCGACCGGAGCTGGAGGTCCCCGGGAACGGTCCCAAGCTCGAACCCGCGCTCGAGGAGCGCTATCTCGAGTTGCTCCTGGCCGGACCCGGCGCCGGCCTGCGGCTCGATGGCCTGGTGATCGCGCTCGACTGCGCGCATGGCGGAGGGAGCCGGATCGCGCCGCGGGTCTTCGGGCGCCTCGGCGCGCAGGTCATCTCGATCGCGGCCGAGCCCGACGGCGACAACATCAACCGCGGCGTGGGCGCCACGCACATGGAGACGCTGGTCGCCGCGGTGCGCGCCCACAAGCCCGACCTGGGCATCGCCCTGGACGGCGACGGTGACCGCTGCCTGCTCGTCGACGAGCGCGGCGAGGTCGTGCACGGCGACGGGATCCTGACGTTGCTGGCCGTCGACGCGATGCGCAAGAAGGCCTGGAAGGACCCGCGCCTCGTGGCGACGGTGATGAGCAACAAGGGCCTGCACAAGGCCCTGCGCAACGTGGGCGTCGGAGTCGTCACGACCGACGTGGGCGACCGGCGCGTCGTCGAGGCGCTGAAGCGCGAGGGCCTGCGCCTCGGCGGCGAGCAGTCCGGACACATCGTCTTCGGCCCGGACCACCACTACATCGGCGACGGGATCTACACCGCGCTGCGCGTGCTGCGCGTGCTGCGGGATGCGAGAAGGCCGCTTTCGGAGCTGGCGGCCGCCTACCGTCCCTTCCCGCAGGTGCTCGTCAACGTGAACGTGGCGCGCAAGCCCGCCCTGCTCGACATTCCGAGCATCGCCCACGCCCGGGCGCTGTTCGAGAGCGAGCTGGGCGAGGACGGCCGGATCCTGCTGCGCTACTCGGGCACCGAGCCGCTGGCGCGGGTGATGGTCGAAGGTCCCGACGCGGAGCGCATCCGCGAGCAGGCCCAGGCGCTGGCGGACCTGATCACGGCCGAGATCGGCGCCTAGCGCGCCTGAGCGCGCCGCTCGTCGCGACATGCCCGCGAGCCCCACGACCGTCTTGCGCGCCCTGGGGGCGCTGTGGCTCTTGGACACGACGCTCGCGTCGCTGATCGGCGCGAGCTACTTCCGCGGCGCGCTGGAGCAGGCGGCGGCCGGCACGCGCGCGTTCGCCGTCATGGCCTTGGTGTCCACGATGGCCATGCTGACGCTCGTGCCGCTGCTCCCGGCGGCGTTGGCAGTGCCGCTGCGAGCCCGGCGCCGGCTGGCCGGCATCCTGGCGGTTGCCGGTGGCACCGTGGCGCTGCTCTTCGTGTTCCTCGACACGCAGATCTGGGCCATCTTCCGCTACCACATCAACGGCATGGTCCTGAACGTCGTCACGACCCCGGGCGGGTTGGACACGTTCGAGATCAGCGGGTCGAGCTGGGCGCTCCTGGCGCTGTTCACCGTCGCGCTGGCCCTGGGTCGCGCCTGGCTGTGGTTCCGCCTGCTGCTCCCCGCGGCCGTGCCGGCGCCAACGCGCGGGCGGCGGCTCGTGCCGGGCGCGCTCGGGGCGCTGCTCGTGGTCGTGGCGGCCGAAAAGCTCATGTACGCCTGGGCGGACCTGGTCGACGACCGCCAGATCCTGGTCCTGGCCCGCGTCTATCCCCTCTACCAACCGCTGACCTCGAAGCGCCTCTTGGCGCGCCTCACGGGGCGCGTGCCCGGCCAGCGCACCGAGCTCCAGGTCGCCGCGGGCCTGTTGCTGCGCTACCCGCGCGCCCAGCCCGTGATCGCGCCCGAGGGGCCGCGGCCCAACATCCTGGTCGTGGTGATCGACTCGCTGCGCGCCGACGCGCTGACCGAGCAGATCATGCCCCAGACGTCGCGCTGGCGGGAGGCGGACGCGCGGCTGTTCTCCGACCACGTGAGCGGCGGCAACGCCACGCGCATCGGCATCTTCTCGCTGGTCTACGGCATCCACGGGAGCTACTGGCCCAGCGTGTACGCCGAGCGCGCTCCGCCCGTGCTGGTCACGGCGCTCGACGGCTTGGGCTACGAGCTGCGCGTGCTCTCGACCACGAGCATGCAGTTCCCCGAGTTTCGCTCGACGGCTTGGGTGACGATGACCGACCGCGTCGAGGACGGCTTCCCCGGCCCGGCCAAGTGGCAGAAGGACGAGCAGGTCGGCGCGCGCTTCGCCGACTGGATGGCGGAACGCTCGCGGGCCGGCGACCCGCGCCCCTTCTTCGCGTTCGTCCTGCTCGATGCGCCCCACCAGAGCTACGACTGGCCCAAGGAGCGCTCGCCGTTCGTGCCCTACAGCGCGAGCCTCGACTACTACAAGATCGCGCGGCGTCCGGACGAGGCGCAACTCCACGCCATCCGCAACGCGTACCTCAACGCCGTGCACCACGCGGATCAGGTCTTCGGCGGCCTGCTGGAGACCTTGCGCCGGGCCGGGCTCTCCGACGACACGCTCGTGGTGCTGACGGGTGACCACGGCGAGGAGTTCTTCGAGCACGGCTACTTCGGCCACACGAGCAACTACACCCGCGTCCAGACGCACGTGCCGTTCCTGATGTCGGGGCCGGGCATCGCACCCGGGGAGGAGACGCGGCCCACGACCCACGTCGACCTGGCCCCGACCTTGCTCGAGCTGCTCGGCGCCGACCCGGCGGCACGCGCCGACTGGTCGCAGGGCGAGAACCTGCTGGACCCGCCCGCCACGCGCGAGCGCATCTTCTGCGGCTGGCAAGAGGCCGCCGTGTGGGTCGACGGCGGCGTGCTGCACGTGCCGCTCGAGGGCCACAAGGGCTTGGTCGAGGCGCTCGATCCGGAGTGGAGGCCGCATCCCGAGGGAGACGCGTTCATCCGCCGCCACGGCGCCACGATCCGGCGCATGGCGCAGGACTTCCGCCACTTCCTGCGCTGATCCCGCTGCTCACGTCTCCGGCGGCTCCGGACGGCGCGCACACTCCGCTGCGTGCTGCAGCACGAGCAGCTTGGCGTACTTGAGGCGACCGTAGTGGGCCGCGAGGCAGGCCTGGAGCAACCCGCGCCAGCCTTCCAGGAAACCGAGCCGCAGGAAGTAGAAACGGACGAAGCGCGCCGCCGGCCCCAGCACGAGGTGCAGGGCGTGTGCGCGCTTGCCGCGCGCGTGCAGGCCCTCGGCCATGATCGTGGTGTACTTGTCGATCGTCGCCAGGTGCTCGGCGAAGCTGCGGTAGGGATGGTGCAACAGGTCGCCGGAGAGCATCCCGGCGGGTCCCTCCAGGATCACGCGATCGTGCGGGTTGTCGCCCCCCCAGCGCCCGCGCCGCCGGTCGAACAGCCGCAGTTGGTGGTCGGGATACCACCCGCCGCGCCGCATCCAGCGGCCCAGGTAGCTCGAGAGCCGCGGGAAGCGCCAGCCCGCGTGACGCGGGAAGCCCGCGTCGCGCAGCGCCAGGATCTCGGCCCGCAGGCGCGCCGAAATGCGCTCGTCGGCGTCGACGCACAGGACCCAGTCGTGCGCCGCGGCCCGGATGGCGAACTCCTTCTGCGCCACGTGACCGGGCCAGTCGCGCTCGATCACGCGGGCGCCCGCGGCGGCGGCGACCTCGCGCGTCCGATCGCGCGAGTGTGAATCCACGACCAGCGCCTCGTCGCAGAAGTCGAGGCTCGCCAAGCAGTCGGAGAGCCGGTCCTCCTCGTTCATCGCGATGATGCAGGCGCTGATCCGCGGTCGATCCATGGTCATGCCACCTGGCCCTCCGCGAGCACCCTGCGATAGAGATCCTCGTAGCGTCCCACCATCTGTGCCGTCAGGTAGCCGCGCTCCAGGCTCCGCGGACCGGCAGCGCCGAGCCGCAGCCGGAGGTCGGGGTCCGCCGCGAGCCGCCGCAGCGCGTCGCACAGCGCCGCGGCGTCGTCGGGAGCGACCAGCAAGCCCGTGCGGCCGTCCTCGACGGCCTCGGCCAGGCCACCGACGCGCGACGCCACGACGGGGCGCGCGCTGGCCAAGGCTTCCAGGGCCGACACGCCCAAACCCTCGCGACGCGACGGCAGGCAGTAGACGTCACAGGCCGCGAGCAGCGCCTGCGCGTCCTCGCGCCGGCCCAGGAACCGCGCCCGGGGCGCGACGCCCAGCTCCGCGGCGAGCCGCTCGAGAGCCTCGCGCTCCGGACCCTCGCCCGCGATCCACAGCACCACGTGCGGGAGGTCGGTCAGGCCGCCGAGCGCGCGCAGCAGGACATCGATCCCCTTGCGGGCGACCAGCGTGGCGAGCACGAGCAGGACCACGTCATCGGCACCCGCGCCGAGCTCGGCGCGCAACCTGCGCCGGCCGTCGGGCGTCGGCGGGCGCGGGACGTCGACCGCGCTGTGGATGAGCTCGATCCGCTCGGGCGGCACGCCGCCCTCGCGGAGCAGCTCGGCCACGGGCCCCGAGATCGCCGCGACGCGGCGCACGAGCCGGCGGTAGACGAGCCGGTTGCGCGCGTTGCGCCGCACCGGGCGGTCCATGCGCCGCGTCGTGATCGCGGGGATGCCAGCCCAGGCCGCCGCGAGACCGCCGAGCCACGTCGCGCGGCCGGTGTGCAGGTGGACGAGATCCGCGCCGCTCTGGCGGAAGAGGCGCGACAGCCGCCACACGGCGCACAGATCCGCGTCGCTGCGCATCGGCACCGCGGCGCACTCGATCCCGCGGCGCCGCGCCTCCTCGCCCGCGCGGCTCGCCGGCGGCGCCACGAGCAGCACCTGGTGTCCGCGCGCGCGCAAGCCCTCGAGGAGCAGGAACACCTGGACCTCGCCGCCCGAGAACCCGCGCTCCGCGTCGACGTGCACGGTCCTCAGGGTGCGATCCGGCACGCGCTTCCTCGGCGCGGCTACCCTAGGGAAGACCGCCGCTGGCATCAACCCGAGCGGGCGCCCTATCCTCGCGCCCCGCGCCCGTTGAAGATCGCCATCTCGCACCTGCGGCACGCCCACACCGGCGGGACCGAGCGACACCTGAACCAGGTCGCGGCCCACCTCGCCCGCCTCGGGCACGAGGTGACGATCGTGTGCCGCTCGCACGAATCCGCGCCGCATCCCGCGGTGCGCTTCCAAGAGCTGCGTTCGCTGGCGTTGGGCGCGACCTGGCGCCTCGCGTCGTTCGCCCGGGCGGTCGAGCGCCACGTGGCAGGCGCCGACTACGACGTCGTCTACGGGCTGGGACGGACGTGGAGCCAGGACGTGCTGCGGCTGGGCGGCGGCTCGCACGAGACCTACCTGGAGCTCGCGCACGCGGCCACGCGGGTCGGCCTGAAGCGCTGGCTCTCGGTCTACGAGCCCAAGCACCGCTTCGCGCTGCGCGCCGAGCGGCGCGCGCTCCACGCGCCCCGGCTGCGGCGGATCGTGGTCAACGCGCGCATGGTCCAGCGCGACATCGCGCGCCGGCACGCGCTCCCGGACGCGTTGTTCGAGCTGATCTACAACGGGGTCGACCTGGAGCGCTTCCACCCGGGGAGACGCGCGACGGCAGGCGCCGCGTTGCGCGCGCAGCTCGGCATCTCTCCCGCGGAGCGCGTCGTCCTGTTCCTGGGCACGGGCTACGCGCGCAAGGGCCTCGACCTGGCCCTGCACGCCTGCGCCGCGCTCCCGGCCGGTTCCGCACGCCTGCTCGTCGCGGGCTACGACTCTGCGCAGCCCGTGTACGAGTCGCTGGCCGCGCGGCTGGGCCTGGGCGGGCGCGCGCACTTCCTGGGTGGGCGGCGCGACGCGGAGGCCGTCTACGCGGCGGCCGACCTGTACCTCCTGCCCACGCGCTACGACCCGTTCGCGAACACGACGCTGGAGGCCCTGGCGGCCGGCTTGCCGGCCCTGACGACCACGGCGAACGGGGCGCACGAGCTCATCGAGCCCGGCGTCCAGGGCAGCGTGTTCACGCTGGCCGATCCGGCCGCGGCCTGGACGGCCGAGATCGCGCGTTGGCTCGGGGCGGAGCGGCTCGCGGCGGGGTCGGCCGCCGCGCGGCGTCTGGCCGAGGCGCACTCGGTCGACTCGAAGATGGCGCAGACCGCCGCGCTGCTCACCGCGGTCGCGCGCGAGCGGCGCGGCGCGGTCCCGGCCTGATCCGGTCGCGGCCGGCCCGTCGCTCTGGCTAGACTCCCGCCCTCCCACGCATGGCGCACGAGACCGCGAAGCCCTGGTCGAACCGCAGCACGGGCGCCGCGGTGCTGCGTGAGCTCGCCGCCCTCGACTGGACGCACGCCCGGGTCGCGGACGTGGGCGCCGGCCGGGGTGGCTTCTCGAAGCTCCTGTTCGAGGATCTCGAGCGCCGGAGGGGGGTCGACCCGGCGGCCGTGATCCTGCCCTGCGACCTCGTGCCGGCCTCGTTCGAGTATCCGCGGCTCTCCTGCGCGGCGATCCGGCCCGACGGCTCCCTGCCCTACGCGGACGGGGCCGTCGACGCAGCCGTCTCGATGGAGGTCATCGAGCACGTCGAGGATCAGTTCCGCTTCCTGCGCGAGCTGGTGCGCATCACGCGGCCCGGCGGCCTCGTGATCGTGACCACGCCGAACACGCACCACCTGCCTTCCCGCCTGCGGGCCCTCTCGACCGGCTTCCCCGTGCTCTACGACCCGCTGCCGCTCGCGCGGCACGATCCGCGTCGGCTGGGGGGCCACATCCACCCCATCGCGCCCTACTTCCTGCTCTACGCGGCCCACCGGGCCGGGCTCTCGGACCTGCGGCTCGTCCACGACCGCCACAAGACCTCGGCGCGACTCCTGGCCCTGCCGCTGTGGCCGTGGATCCGGGCCTCGACCTGGGCGCACCGGGCACGGCTGCGGCGCAAGCACCCGGATGTCCTGGCGGAGAACGAGCCCTGGCTGCGGCGCATCGACAGCCTCGACATGCTGACCTCGCGCACGGCGATCATCGTCGGCCGCCGGCCCGTTCGGGACGCAGAGGGAGCCGCATGAACGAGCGAGCCATCCCGGTCCGGCGCGATCGCGTGAGCTTCCCGGAGCGCCAGGATCGCATGCGCTACCTGGCGCGGACCTTCGGCTCCCGGATCCGCGGACGCGTCCTGGACGTGGGCTGCGACGTGTGCACCCTGCGGGAGCTCATCCCGGGGCTCGAGTACACCGGCATCGACCTGGGCGGCACGCCCGACCTGCGCATCGACCTGGATGCCACGCCGCGCCTGCCGTTCGCCGACGCGTCGTTCGACGTGGTGGTCTGCTCGGAGGTCCTGGAGCACCTCGACCAGCTCCACCGCGCGTTCGGCGAGCTCGTGCGGGTCACACGCGGCGAGCTGCTCATCTCCCTGCCGAACTGCTGGCACTCCGCGCGCAAGCCGCTGCGGACGGGGCGCGGCAAGATCGGGCACTACGGGCTGCCCGCCCGCCGGCCGGAGGACCGCCACCGGTGGTTCTTCTCGCTCGCCGAGGCTCGGGCCTTCGCTGCGGCGCAGGCCCAGGAGCACGGCCTCGCGATCGAGGAGCTGCGCGTCAACGAGAAGCCGCGCGGCGCGCTCGTGCGCGGCTGCCGGCGGCTGCTGCACCCCCGCCCCGAGGCCTACGACAACCTCTACGCGCACACGCTCTGGGTGCGCTTCCGCAAGCTCTCCACGCCGCGCTCCGCCGCGGGCGACGCGCCGGATCCGGCCCGCGGGGCCTAGCCCGCGCCCGCATGCGCCTCGCGATCGCCATCGAGACCTCCACGCGACGGGGCTCGGTCGCCGTCCAGCGCGGCACCGAGCGGCGGCGCGCCGACCTGGGCGAGTCCCGAGCGCACGCCTCGGACCTCGTCCCCACGGTCGACCGGCTCGTGCGCGAGCTGGGCGGCGAGCCCGAGGAGCTGTCCGCGGTCCTGGTCGGCACCGGCCCGGGCAGCTACACCGGCCTGCGCGTGGGGATCGCCACCGCGCTGGGGCTGGCGCGCGCGGCCGGGGCGCGGGCGCGCGGCGTCCCCTCGGGCGAGGTGCTGGCGTTCGGCGCGCTCGAGCCCGGCTGCGGCGCGTACCACCTGATCGACGGCCGCTCGGGCGGGTTCTACGTGGCGCGCTTCCTGCGCACCGCCGACGAGGTCGAGGTCGTCGAGGCGCCCATCGTGGTCCGGCTCGACGAGTTGCCGGGACGCCTCGCCGGGTCGTCCCCGATCCTCTCCGACGCCGCGACGGCCGCGTCCTCGGGCCTCGCGCCCGAGATCCTCGAGCGCGTGCGCGCCGACGTCCAGCCGGACGCGGCGGCGCTGCTGACCCTGGGGCTCGCGCGGCTCGAGCGGCTGGGCCCCGAGCCGCTCGACGCCATCGTGCCCCTCTACCTGCGCGCGTTCGGCGAGCGTCCTCCGGGTTGACGCGCGCGTGCGACGCGCGACGCGTGCGGGACGCCGTTGTACCGGCCTCGCGCGCGTGGCAGTCTCCGCCCGTGAACGCCTATCGCGCCTGGGCCGAGATCGACCTCGACGCGCTGACCCACAACCTGGCCGTGATCCGCGAGCGGGCCGGAGCGGGCACGCGCGTGCTCCTGGTCGTCAAGGCCGACGCCTACGGCCACGGCGCGGTGCCGATCGCGCACCACGCCGTCCGCTCGGGCGTGGCGGGCTTCGGCGTGGGCTCGTCGGCCGAGGCGCTGGAGCTGCGGCGCTCGGGGATCCGGCTGCCGATCCTGGTGCTCGGCACGATCATCGACGACGAGGCCGACGACTGCCTGCGCCACGACGTGCACGTGGCGCTGCACTCCAGCTCGCGCGGCGCGATGCTCCAGCAGCTCGCGCGCCGCATGGGCCTGGTCGCCAAGGTGCACGTCAACGTGGACACCGGCATGGGCCGCCTGGGCGTGCTGCCCGGCAAGGCGGTGGAGCTCCTGCGCGAGGTCCGCGCCGCGCCCAACCTGGCCCTGTGCGGCGTGATGACCCACGTGAGCGCGCCGGAAGGCGCGCTGGCCGCCAGCACCGCGGACCAGCAGCGACTGTTCGAGGGCGTGCTGCGCGAGGCGCGCGCCGCGGGACTCCTGTGCGGCTGGACGCACATGGCGAACTCGGCCGCGCTGTTCACCGCGCTGCGGCCGCGCTACGACACCGTGCGTCCGGGGATCAGCGCCTACGGCATCCTGCCGCACGACCTGCGGGGGTCCGACCAGCTCCGGCCCGTGTTGGCGCTGCGGTCCCAGGTCGTGTTCCTCAAGGACATCCCGGCCGGCTACCCGGTCGGCTATGGATCGACCTGGCGCTCCACGCGGCCGACCCGCATCGCCACCCTGCCGGTCGGGTACAACGACGGCGTGGCTTGGCGTCTCGGCAACCGCGGGGAAGTCCTCGTGCGCGGCGCGCGCGCGAAGATCGTCGGCCGCGTCTCGATGGACTACACGACGGTCGACGTGGGCCACATCCGCGGGGTCGAGGTGGGCGACATCGTGACGCTGATCGGGAGCGACGGAGCGCAGACGATCACCGCCGAGGAGGTCGCGGCGCGGGCCGACACGATCGCCTACGAGATCACGTGCAGCCTGGGCAAGCGCGTGACGCGCGTGCTGCGTGGCGGCACGGACGTGGTCGTGCCGGCGCAGCCGCCGCCCGCCGCCGCCCACCTGCCGCGCGCGGCGGGGCCCAGCGAGGCGCACGTGTCGACCGCGCGAGACGACGAGCCGCGTCTGCGGACCGGGAGCTAGCCCGATGGCCGTGCTCGGCCGGATGCTCCTCGGCCTCCTGACCGTCGTCGGCTGGATCGTGCTGGCGCTGGCGCTCGTGCTGGGCATCGCGGAGGAGACGGGCCTCGTCGCGCGTCTGGTGCGCGAGGTCGCCGCTCGCGAGCTGGGCGCGCTGGGCGACGAGCTGCGGCTGGAGGGCGTGCGGTTCCTGTGGTTCGACCGCGCGTTCGAGATCGACCGCGCGCTCCTGGGACGCGACGGCGAGCTGGCCCACCTGCGCGGCGTCCATGTCGAGCTCGGCGCGGCCGGCGAGGACGGCCCGCCAGTGCGGCGCATCGAGGTCGCGTCGGGGCGCGTGCGCCTGGCTCCGGCCCTGCTGAACGGACTCGTGCGCTACCGCGAGCGGATGGAAGGCCAGGCGCCGCGCACGCCGCAGGACCTGCGATTGCCCACGATCCAGGTCGAGGCCCTCGATCTCGAGCTGGTCTCGCGCCGCGCGGGCGTGCTCCCGCTCGGTCGGCTCGACCTCCTGGCGCGCACGAACGCGCGCGGCGCGCCGGAGATCTTCGGCCGCCTCGTCCCGGCACTGCAGGCCCGTGCGCCCGAACCCGGCGGCATCTTCGTGTCGGGCACGCTCGGTAGCGACGGCGTGCTGGCCCTGCGCGCCAACGCCGCGCGCCTGCCGCTGGGGGTCGAAGGGCTGCCGCCGGACGAGGCCCTCGAACTCGTGCGCGCGCTGGAGCCGGCTGGCCTGCTCGAGCTGGAGGTGGCCGCCCGCCTGCCCATCGACGGCGGGGCGCCCGCCGCCGACGTGCGACTGGCCGTGCAGCGCGGGGCGCTGCGCCTCGACGGCGACCGGCACCGCTTCGAGTCGGTGCGCCTCGACGTCGAGGCCCGCTGGTTGCCGCCCGAGGTCGGCGCGTGGCGCGAGCTCTCGACTTGGCACGGTCTGGCGCGCGCGACGGGCACGTGGAACGGCGCAGCCTTCGAGGGGACCGCGCTGTTCGGCGACGAGGCCGGCCTGGACCACGAGCTCGAGGCCTGGGCGCGACTCCCCGACCTGCGGATCGCGCGCGAGATCCTGGAGGCCTTCGGCGCCGGGAAGCTGGCCTACACGATCTGGGAGGGCCTCGATCCGCGCGGGTCGACCGAGGTCTCGGTCGCCGCGCACGTGCCCCGCCGCCGGGCGGGGGCTGGCCTCGTCGAGTCGACCTCGGTCCTCGCGCTGGCGCGCCCGGCGGGCGGCCTGTCGATCACGTACCAGGGCATGTCGCGCGACGCGTCGGGCGCATTCGACGAGGGCTTCCCGATCCCGCTGGAGCGCGTCACCGGCGAGATCGCCTTCGTGCGCGATCCCGAGCGGCGCCACCCCTGGACGATCGCGCTGCTCGACCTGGCTGGATCCGCGGGAGCCGGCGCGATCCGCGCGCACGGGATCGTGCAGGCGCCGCCGGTGGACGTCGATCCGCGCCTGCCCACCGCGCAGTACGTCGAGATCGACCTGGACCTGGCCTCGGATCGCCTGATCGTCGACGACCGGCTGCGGGCGGCGTTGGCGGGCCTGTCCGGGCCGCTGCCGCCGGATTCGACCTGGCGGCCGTTCCGGCCCGAGGGCGGAGAGATCGGCGTGAAGCTGCGGCTGTTCCGCGAGGCGCGCCTGTCGTGGCTCGCGACCGATCTCGAGCTCGCGCTGCGCGGCGTGTCGCTCGCTTGGGACGACCTCCCGGTGCCGGTGCAGCGCGCCGAGGGCCGGCTCGTCTTCCGCTCGGACGGGGTCACGGAGCGCGCGCTCGCGGTCACGCTGGAGGGTGCCCTGCGCACGGCACCTCGGACGCGCGTCGCGCTGCGCTCGCGCACGATCGGTGGCGAGCGCGCCTCTCCCGATGCTGCGCTCGACGAAGTGTCCTACGCGGGAGTCGAGGTCGAGCGCGTCTCGCTCTCCGGCGACGACCGGCGCATCCTCGTCGAGCGCGTGGCGGGGATCGGCGGCGCGCTGGAGGAGCTTTCCCCGCGTGGTTTCGCCGACATCCGCTACGAGCGCGTGCGGCACGACCCCGCGCGAGCGGTCGAGATGCGGGCCGAGGTCGTGCCGCTCGCGCCCGCGCAGATCGTGCCCAAACGCTTCCCGCTGGCGGGCGCCGACGTCCGCGGGCGGGCGCTGTACACCGGCCGCGAGCTCGGGGGCGAGCTCGAAGCGGACGTGCGGCTCGCGCCGCTGCTGGCGTCGTTGCCCGACGGCTCGCTCGTGGCGCTCGGAGCTTCGCTGCCGGACGGGCCGATCACGATCCTGGCGGCCGGCGTGGACCCAGCGAACAAGGCGCTGACGGGCGCGGTCGGCGGCCTGCTGTCCGCGCCCGGCGTGGACGGCGGCCCGGCGCGGCCGGTGTTCGACGGCAGCGCGCTGACCTTCGCGGGCCGCCTCGACGTGGCCGCCGAGCTGCCGCTCGGGGCGTCGGCCGTGCGCGCCCCGGACGACGCACCGGACGCCGCGCAGGCCGACGCGCCGGGCGCGGACGGCGCCTGGCGTTTCTACCTGCGCGGATCGACGCTCGCGACGTCGACCGGCTTCCGGCTCGACGAGGTGCGCGGCGAGTTGTCGCTCGCGGACGGCGTCTTGGGCGGCGTGGGGCTGGCAGCCCGGCTGGCGGGCACCGCGGTGGACCTGGACGACGTGCGCTTCGCGCGCGGCGCGCAGGGCTGGCGGCTCGAGACCGGCTTCGGCGCGCGCGGCGTGCCCGTCGATCGCGCGCACCTGGGAGGCTTCTTCGACGCTGCGACCCTCGACGCGCTGCTCGACGAGTTCCGCTGGCAGGGACGCTTCGATTTCGACGACGGGCGCCTCTCGATCACGATCCCGCCGCGCGGCGGAACGCGCCTGGAGCTGTCCGGGGCCATCGTGCCGGCCGGCATGTCGATCGCCATCGGCTTGCCCCTCGAGGTCGCGGCGGCGACGGCGCGGCTCGACCGGCTCGTGCGCGAGGACGGCAAGGTGCGCGCGCTGGCCACGATCGAGGGCTTGGAAGGCGCGCTCGGGGGGCGGCGGCTGGCGGACACGCGCATGGTGCTGACCTACGTCGAGCCAGCGCTGTCGATCGAGACCATCACGGGCGAGCTGGAGGGCGGGACGCTGCGACCGCTGGGCGCCGGGGCCGAGCGCGCGGGGACGCCCTTCAACATCGCGCTCGAGAAGCCGTTCCCGTTCCAGCTCGCCCTGGACCTCGACGAGGTCGAGGTCGAGGGCCTGCTGCGCGGCCTGTTCCCCTCCGGCATCGCCACGAGCGGCAAGGTCGACGCTCAATTGCGGCTCTCCGGCGACTTGGAGCGGCTGCTCGGGATCCAGGGCACGGGCTCCGTGCGGCTCAAGGAGTCGCGACTGTGGTCCGTGCCGGTCTTCCGCGCGCTCTTCGGCCAGCTCGGCCTCGACGACACGGCCACGTTCGACTCGATGTACGCGAACCTGCGCGTCCGTGACGGCGTGGTCGAGATGGACGACATCCTGCTGCGCAGCCCGCTGCTGCAGCTCGTGGGCTCGGGGACGCTGGACTTCGACGGACGGCTGTCGCACGACCTCGAGGTGCGCTACGCGCTGGTCGACAACCTCGGGCCGCTCACGCGCATCCTCTACTGGATCCAGAACGAGCTGCTCTCGGTCGAGATCCGCGGCGACATGGGCCGGCCGATCGTCGTGCTGCAGAACCCGCTGCGGCGGATCTTCGGCGCGCGCCGCGACCACCGCGCGCTGCCCGCGCCGGGTTACGCTCCCCTGCCGGAGAGGTTCTGAGCGCGATGCGACACGAGGACGCGTGGGCCGTGATCCTGGCCGGGGGCTCCGGCACCCGCTTCTGGCCCGCGAGCCGCCGCGCGCGGCCCAAGCAGTTCCAGAAGGTCGCCGGCACGCGCACGCTGATCCAGGACGCCGCCGACCGCCTCGGCCGCCTGATCCCCGCCGAGCGCCGCCTGGTCGTGACCGGCGTCGAGCACGTGGCGCTCGTGCGCAAGCAACTGCCGCGCATCCCGCCCGAGAACGTGCTGGCCGAGCCGGTGGGCCGCAACACGACGGCTTGCATCGCGTGGGCCGCGCTCGAGCTGGCGCGGCGCGCGCCCGACTCCGTGCAGATCGTGCTGCCCTCGGACCACCTGATCCGGCCGGCCGCCGACTTCCGCAAGCTGCTCACGGCCGCTCTCGACGAGGCGCGCGCCTCGGGCGCGCTCGTCACCTTCGGCGTGCGCCCCACGCACGCGGCCACCGGCTACGGCTACATCGAGGTCGGCCGCGAGCTCGCGCGTCGCGGCCCCCACTCCGTGCTGGCCGTGGCGCGCTTCGTCGAGAAGCCCGACCGCGAGCGCGCCGAGCGCTTCCTCGTGTCGGGCTCGCACCTGTGGAACTCGGGGATGTTCGCCTGGACGACGCGCGCGATCCTCGCGGCGCTGCGCGCGCACGCGCCGCAGGTCCTCGGTCCGCTCGAACGCTGCGCCAGCGCGGCCGACGTCGCGGCCGCTTATCACGCGCTCCCGGGCGTGGCGATCGACGTGGCCGTGATGGAGCAGGCGCGCGACGTGCGCGTGATCCCCTTCGGGATCGAGTGGAACGACGTGGGCGCCTGGACGGCGCTGCAGGACGTGCTGCCGCACGACTCGGCCGGGAACGTCGTCGCGGGCGGCGCGACGCTCGTCGCCCAGGATGCGCGCGGCAACGTGGTCCACGCACCGCGGGGCGAGCTCGTCGCGCTCTTGGGCGTGTCGGACCTGGTCGTCGTCCGCGCGGGCAAGGCGCTCTTGGTCTGCCCCAAGGACCGCGCGCAGGACGTGAAGCGGATCGTGGACCAGCTCGCGCGCGAGGGCGCCGAGTGGCTGTGAGCCGCTCGCGCCCTCCCACGCGGCGCGCTTCACGCTCGCAGGGTCATACGAGCCCGCCGCAGTCGCGGCACTGGTACTCCTCGACCAGCGCGCCGGACGCATCACGCGCGATCTCGACCAGTGCGTCGAGCGCGTCCTCGCGCACGTAGGTGCCCACGACCAGGTCCGCGTCGTCGCTCTCCTCGAGCACGCTCCACCCACCGTCGAAGAAGTAGCGCGTCTCGTTCAACTCGGGCGTGCCGCTGTCCGTGACCTTCTTGTACCGCCGACCGAGCGCATCGTAGCCGTACACGGAGAGCCGCGCGTGGGTCACGCCGTGGAACTCGACCAGCCGCTCGCGGTAGTCGTAAGCCAGCGCCTGCGCGCCGCTCTTGCCGCTCGCGAGGCTGCCGTTCGCGTCGTACGCGTTCGATCCCAGCGGCGTCGAGGTGTACAGGTTCAGCGCGGCCCGCGCCACACTCATCGTGTACGTGCTAGCGACCGGGCCGGAGGGGGAAAAGCTCAGGGGGAACGGGACGGGAGAACCCACCCCCGGATCTTGGAGACCTAGCCGACCGCGGACCTCAGCGACCATGCCCTTCAGATCGTTTCGTCCCGCACTACGAAACTCTCAAAACAGTAGGGGCAGAGCCACCCACTTTCAGACTGGTAGCACTCATCGCGTCCGGCCAGCGCGACGTTGCAGATCATGCAGTGGCCATGGTCTTCCGGATTCTCCCAGCGTGTCAGCTCCCAGGAGTACTCACGAGCCTCGGACACGTTCTCCTCGAAGAAGGACCGCTCGATTCGCGCACCGTTGATCACCACCCAGTCCACCACGGTCACTCCCCTCCTCCGAGCGGAATCTTTCGATCTGGGATCGGGCCACGAGTCCGAATGTCAACGTGAGGTGGTCCGTGCGCAGGGTCGACATGAACGTTGTATGAACGCCCCGTCCTAGGATTGTAGAACGTCTCAGAACCCGGCCGCGTACTCCGAGGCGGCCCGAATTTCTTGCCTAGGGCATCCGAAGCCTCTTGGGCAATTATGTTCTCAAAGAACTTTCCCGGAGTGGTGAGCCCCGTGCCTCCCCCCCTCGCGGCCCGCGTCGACGCCGCAAACAACCCCTCCGCCAGCCGCAGCCCACTCACGACCACCGCCCCCGTCCCCACCACCGCCGACGTCGCGATCGCCACTTCCACAGCCGCGCGCCCCAAGAGCTCGCCCTTCTCCGACGCG
>JAEUHZ010000017.1 GCA_016795205.1 Planctomycetota bacterium
GTCTGACTCCGTACCGCCGATCTCAACCCTTGGCGCGCGGGCCGCTCCAGGCCTGATAGCCGTCGGCGAGGTTGATCAGCTCGTCGTAGCCCTTCTGACTCAGGAACTCGCAGGCCGCGGCCGAGCGCGATCCTCCGGCGCAGTAGACCAAGAGCGGCTTCCCGGACCTCGCGACCTCGCGCCAGCGGTCCTCGATGGACTCGATCGGAACGAGCTGTGCGCCGGGGATGATGCCGAGCGCGGTCTCGGACGGCGTGCGCACGTCGAGCAGCCGTACGGCCCCGTCCGCGACGAGTCGTTGGGCCTCGCGCGCGTCGATCTCGCGCCACAGGCGGCCCTCCAGGATCTGCTCGCGGTCGACCCGGGCACCGCTCGCGACCAGCGCCAGCAGCTTGCGCATCTCCGCGAGGCGTGCCTCGACGGTCTCCAGCGCAGCCTCCGTGCGCCGTCGCGCGTCATCCTTGGCCTCGTCGACCGCGCGCCGCGCGTTGCCTGCGGCGCGCAGCGCCACGAACCCGACCAGGAACGCGCCCACCGCCGCCAGGATCGCCCCGAGTTCCATGTCAGGCGCTCCGGCGGCCGAGCACCGCGACGCTGGCGGTGAAGCCGTGCAGGAAGTTCTGCCCGCCGACGGGGCCGATCTCGCCAGCCGCGAAGAAGCCCGCCACCGGGATCGGTGCGCCGAACGCGCTCAGCACGCAGCCCACGTCGTGGTCCGGTCGCCCGAACATGCGCGCGCCGCGGCCATTGCAGGTGAACAGCAGCGCGCCCATCTCGCGGGGATCCGTCGCGCTGCCGCCGCGCTCCCGCACGAGGTGGCCGAGGTCCTCGCCGGCCGTGCCTGCGTCGCGCACCAGGAACTGCACAGTCATCCCGTTGCGGATCGAGCCGTCGGCCACCACGATCGCGCGCTCTTCCTGCTCCAGACCCAGGATGCCGCGCACGAGGAAGTCCCCGCGCTCGAAGGTGCTCTTGCGCGCGTCCACGGCGAGGCCCAGGAACGGACCGCGCTCCAGGAGCTTCTGCTCGGCCGGCGTGAGCCCCTTGGCCACCTCGACGAGCACCTCGAGCGCCGGCCGTCCGCCCAACTTGAGCACGGCGTTCTCACGTGTGCCGGTGATCACGAACGGCTTGCCCACCGGTCGGCAGCCTTGGCTGACCACCGGCCGGATCTCGATCTCGCCCTCGAGCACGACGCCCACAGCGCCGCCCTCGACCACACCGTCCTGCGTGAAGAGCAGATTCTGCCCGGGGCCCGATCCGCCGCTGGCCATGCCGCCCATGGCGGGCACGCCGGCCAGCTTGTCGTTCAGGATCTCGAGGAACTCCCCGGCCGGGAACGTGTAGGGGTCCGCCAGGACCAGGATCGACGCGCGCGCCGGATCGTGCACCTCCGGCATGCCCTCGAAGCGCAGCGTGGTCTCGCCCTCGGCCTCGGCCGTCGTCGCGAACGGGCGCACGATCGTCTCCGGCAGGCAACCCGCGAACGCCGAGAGCGCGGGGCCGTTCTCGACCTCGCGCGTGCTGCCCACGATCGACTCTCCCGTGCAGCCGATCACGACCCGCGTGCCGAGCGCCTGGGCCAGCCGCGGGCCGAGGTCGTCGATCGCCGAGCCGTGGTGGTGCGACACGAAAGCCAGGACCAGGTCGGGGCGCGCGCCGGCCAGCCCTTCGGAGAGGCCAGCGACGACCTCGCGGAAGGCATCGTCGGAACGGGACGAGACGGAGAGCGCGCTGGCGAAGCGGGGGACGGGCATGGTGTGGCCGCGATCCTCGGGAATCGCGCGCCCCGAGTCGAGGGGTTGGGCCCTCAGGCGAGCTTCTGGATCTCGCCCAGCTTGCGCCAGCGCGTGATCGCGGCCGCTTCGCAGGTGAAATCGCGCTGTTTCACGTCGACGCCGTAGGTCGCGGTCTCACGGATGTAGTGCTCGACGTCGGCCCCCGGCGGCGGGTCCCACACGTCGACGTCGTGGAGGAAGACCTGGAAGCCGTTCGTGCTGTCGAAGCGGCCGATGATCACGCGGCCGGACTTCGTCTCGATCGCGAGGTTCTGGCCGTGGGGTGCGGAGGCGATGGAACTCATGGCGGCCGGACATCCTAGCCGGCCGCGACCCGGGACCGGGACGCGGCGCGCGGATACGATGCGACCGACCATGAAGCTCACCCCCCAGCCCTGGATCTGGTTCAACGGCGCGCTCGTGCCGTGGGAGCAGGCGCAGGTCCACGTGCTGACGCACGCCCTCCACTACGGCACGAGCGTCTTCGAGGGCATCCGTGCCTATGCCACGCCCCAGGGCCCCTCGATCTTGGGCCTCGACGCGCACGTCGCGCGCCTCTTCCATTCCTGCAAGATCGTCGGCATCACGATCCCGTACGAGCCCGCGCGCATCCGCGCGGCGATCCTCGAGACCGTCCGTGAGAACCGCCATGAGGCCTGCTACATCCGGCCGCTGGTCTACCGCGGCTACGGGGCGTTGGGCGTATGGCCCGACGAGGCACCGGTCGAGGTCGCCATCGCGGCGTTTCCGTGGGTGAAGCAGGACGAGCAGGCACTGCTCGAGCGCGGGCTCGCCGTGGGCGTTTCGAGCTGGCGCCGCATGGCGCCCGACACTTTGCCGGCGATGGCCAAGTGCGCCGGCAACTACGTGAACTCGGCCCTGGTGGTCAGCGAGGCGAAGCGCCACGGCTACGCGGAAGGCCTCGCGCTCGACGTCGACGGCTTCGTGGCCGAGGGCAGCGGCCAGAACCTGTTCCTGGTCCAGGATGGCGTCGTGCGCACCCCGCCCGTCGGCGCCTCGATCCTGGCCGGGTTCACGCGCGGCGCGGTGATCCAGCTCGCGCGGGACCAAGGGATCCCGGTCGTCGAGGAGCGGCTGGCTCGCGAGCTGCTCTACACGGCGGACGAGGCTTTTTTCACGGGCACCGTGGCCGAGGTGACGCC
>JAEUHZ010000018.1 GCA_016795205.1 Planctomycetota bacterium
GCTGCGCAACAACGACTGCGACGGGAACGGGTTCCCGGACAACTGCCAGCCGGACTGCGACGGCGACGGCATCGCGGACGCTTGCGAGCTCTTGGCGGGCACGGCCTTCGACCGCTACGGACCTGGCACCTGCACGCCCGACGGCATCCCGGACAACTGCCAGCCCGAGGCGGACTGCGACGGCGACGGCCTCCCGGACCGCTGCGCGATCCTGGGCGGAGCCACGGACTGCGACGGCGACGGTCTCCCCGACGTCTGCGAGCCGGATTGCAACAGCGACGGCACGATCGACGACTGCGAGGTCGACTGCAACCAGGACGGCGTCCCGGACGAGTGCCAGACGCTCGCGGACTGCGACGCGAACGGCGTCCCGGACGTGTGCGAGCTCCCCGGCAACGACTGCAACGCGAACGGCATCCTCGACCGCTGCGAGCCCGACTGCAACGGCAACGGCGTGCCCGACGACTGCGACGTGATCAACGATCCGTCGCTCGACATGGACGGCAACGGCATCCCCGACGCATGCGAGTGCGTCGAGATCGATCGCCACCGCCCGGGCAGCCTGCTCCTGTTCCCGAAGTACGACAACCGCACGGCGCAGCGCACGCTGCTGACCGTGACCAACGTGCACCCGAGCCAGACCATCGACGTGCACTTCGTCTTCCGGGACGGCGCGACCTGCCTGGAGTTCGACTACACGCGGCGTCTCACGCCCAAGGACACGATCACGCTCTTGACCAGCGCCGTGAACCCGGCCCTGAACCAGGGCTACGTGTACGCCTACGCGCAGAGCCCGACGTCCGGCCAGCCGGTGGTCTTCAACCACCTGATCGGCCAGGCCCTGGCGATCGACGGCATCACGACGATCGAGTATGCGCTCGACGCCGTGTCGTTCGAGGGCATCGGCAACGGCCCGCTCACCCCGACCGACGTGGACGGCGACGGGCGTCGCGACCTGGACGGGCTCGAGTACGCGCAGGCCCCCGACCAGATCCTGGTCCCGCGCTTCCTCGGCCAGACGAAGGGCTCGGCGAGCGAGTTCGTGTTCGTCGACCTGAGCGGCGGGCCCTCGTTCGAGGTGCTCGTCGACTACCTCCTCTACAACGACAACGAGGAGGCGTTCAGCGGCCAGTACGCCTTCCGCTGCTGGAGCTGCATCACGGCCACCTCGCTCTCGGGCTCGTTCACGAACCAGTTCCTTTCGGGGCTGCCGACGAACGATCCGGACGAGGTCCGCGGCTGGGACGTGGTCGAGACCGGCTGGGTCCGCTTCGACGGGCGCACCGCGTTCTCGACCTTCACCGCGATCGACGACCCGGCGATCTACGTCGTGCTCATCGAGCGCCACGGCAGCTACGCGGCCGCGGACCTGCCCTACGAGTACTGCTCGCAGGACAACGGCTCGCTGCTGCCGATCGGCCCGCTGGGCGACGAGTGACGCGGGCGGGCGCCAGCCCGCCCTGCCCCTGGACCCGAGCGATCGAGCCGCGCCGCGCGCCCCGCGTCGCGGCTCGGTCCGTCTTCGCGGGCCCCGGAGGGGGGCTGGGCTTCAGGTCCCCGCGAGCGCTGCGTCGTCCCGGCGACCGGCGCCGTGCGGCACATGCCCGCTGGGCTCGCGCGCTGGCTCCCACGCTCGGACCGCGCCGGCGCCCATGCGGCGTGCGCCTGCGCCTCGGCCCTTCAGGCCAGGATCCCGGGCACCACCCGGCCGAAGACGTCCGTCAGCCGGAAGTCCCGGCCCTGGTGGCGGTACGTGAGCCGCTCGTGGTCGGCTCCCAAGAGGTGCAGCAGCGTGGCGTGCAGGTCGTGCACGTCGACCGGGTCCGCGACGATGTTGTAGCCCCAGTCGTCCGTCTTCCCGTAGGTGATGCCCGGCGCGATGCCGCCGCCCGCGAGCCACACCGTGAAGCAGCGCGGGTGGTGGTCGCGCCCGTAGTTCTCGCGCGTGAGGTCACCCTGGCAATACACCGTGCGCCCGAACTCGCCCGCGCACAGGACCAGGGTCTCGTCGAGCAGCCCACGTTGCTTCAGGTCCGTGACCAGGGCCGCCTGCGCGCGGTCGGCCGCGGCGCACTGCTGGCGCAGCTCGGCCGGCAGGTTCGTGTGCTGGTCCCAGCCGCGCAGGTAGAGCTGGACGAAGCGCACGCCGCGCTCGAGCAGCCGCCGCGCGAGCAGGCAGCTCGCCGCGAACGTGCCCGGCTGGCGCGCCTCCGCGCCGTACAGGTCGAACGTGGACTGCGGCTCGCCGGACAGGTCCATGAGGCTCGGCACCGAGGCCTGCATGCGATAGGCCAGCTCGCCCTGCGCCACGCGCGCGCGCACCTCGGGATCCAGCGAGCGCGCCGCCTCGCGCTCGTTGAGCCGCGCCACGAGGTCGAGGAACGCGCGGCGGTCGGAGCGCGTGACGCCCGGCGGATCCTGGAGGTGGAGGACGGCATCCGCGCCGGTTCGCAGGCGCACTCCCTGGTGCTGGCTGGGCAGGAAGGCGGCGCCCCAGAAACGGGCCGACAGCGCCTGCATGTTGCCGAAGCCCTGGGTGATCAGGACCACGAACGACGGCAGGTCCTGGTTCTCGGAGCCCAGCCCGTAGCTGGCCCACGCGCCGAACGACGGCCGGCCAGGCTGCTGGTGGCCGGTCTGGAAGAACGTGATCGCCGGCTCGTGGTTGATTGCCTCGGTGTGCATCGAGTGCACGAAGCACAGCTCGCTCGCGACCCGCGCCGTGTGGGGGACCAGCTCGGAGAGGTACACGCCGTCCGCGCGGTTCGCGGCCCGCTCGAAGCGGAACAAGGACGGCGCGCACGGGAAGCGCGCCTGCCCGCTGGTCATCCCGGTCAGCCGTTGTCCGCCGCGGATCGAGTCCGGCAGCTCCTCGGCGAAGCGCTCAGCGAGCGCTGGCTTCCAGTCGTAGAGATCGAGCTGGCTCGGCGCGCCCTCCATGTGGAGGTAGACGACGCGCTTGGCCTTGGCCGGGCGGTGCAGGCCGCCCGGCGCGTCGAGCGCCGGCAGTCCCAGCGCCAGCGCGCGCTCGCGGCCCAGCGCCGCGGCCAGGCCCAGCGTTCCCACCGCGCCCGACAGCGAGCGCGCCGACAGACCGAAGAAGCGGCGGCGTGTGAGGTCGAGCGCGCGTTCCTGGCGGGGGTCCATGGCGTTCAGTCGCGCGTGATCGCGGCGTCGAGGGACAGCACGGCGCTCGCCACGAGCGTCCAGGCGGCGTGCTCCACGGGGTCGAGGCGCTCGTCGCGCGCGGCCTCGCCGACGGAGAGCAGCGCGCGCGCGTCCTCCGGCGCGTCCCGGTAGCGCGCGCGGAACCCGCTGAGGACGGCGCGCAGGTGGCCCAGCTCCTCGTCGTCGGGCGCGGTCCCCGTGACGCGCCGCACGAGGCGCGCCAGACGCGCCTCGTCCGGATCGGAGGCGCGAACCGCGGCGCGGCCGTCGGGCTGGAGATCGGTCGCGGGCTCCAGCAGCGTGCGCTGCGCCAGCACGCGCGCCGCTTCGACGAACTGCGGGTCGTTCCACAGCGCCAGGGCCTGCAGCGGCGTGTTCGTCGTCGCGCGTCGAATCGTGCACGACTCGCGCGTCGGCGCGTCGAACGCCAGCAAGGTCGGCGGCGGCGCGGCGCGCTTCCAGTACGTGTAGAGGCTGCGCCGCCACAGGTCGCGCCCCGCCCCCCGCTCGTAGACGCGCGTGTTCGAGGCCGGCATCGCGACCTCCTGCCACAGGCCGTCGGGCTGGTAGGGCTTCACGGACGGGCCGCCGAGCTCCTCGACGAGCAGCCCCGCCGCATGCAGCGCCAGGTCGCGCACGGCCTCGGCCGGCAGGCGGGTGCGCGGGAACGATGCCAGCAGGCGATTCTCGGGATCGATCTCTTCCAGGTCGGGCCGGCGGGCGGAGGACTGTCGGTAGGTCGCGCTCGTCACGAGCATCCGCAGCAAGGCACGCGTGTCCCAGCCCGACTCGCGGTAGCGCACGGCCAGCCAGTCGAGCAGCTCCGCGTGCGTGGGCCATTCTCCCTGGTGACCGAAGTCGTCGCTGGTGCGCACGAGGCCCACGCCGAAGACCAGCTCGACGAGGCGGTTGGCGGCGACGCGCGCCACGAGCGGGTGCTCCGGCGCGAGCATCCAGCGCGCGAGGCCCAGGCGGTCGCGGGGTGCGTCGGCCGGGAGCGCTCCCAGCGCGCTCGGCACCCCCCTCGTCACGGGACGCGCCTTGTCGGGCTTGTCGTACTCGCCGCGCACGAGCACGAACGTCTCGCGCGGCACGGGCAGCTCGCGCATGACCATCGTGCGCGGGTAGTCGGCCTCCAGCGCCGCCACGCGCGCCTCGACCGCGGCGATCCGAGCGCGCGCCTCGCGCGCGGCCGGCGAGCGCTGGAGCTGCCAGGCCAGCGCCAGGCGGGCGTCGTGCTCGGCCGAGCGCGCGCCCGGAGGCAGCAACCCGAGCACGAGGTCGTGCGCGAGCTCCGTCTCGCGCGGCTCGGCCCGGAAGGCGAACCCGCCCTGCCCGCCGGTGTTCACGTCCTTCAAGACCAGCGTCGAGCGGCCGCGCGGGAAGTTCACGGTCGCGCGGTCCTGGTCGAGCGCCAGCCCGCGGTCGACCTCGCGCGCTGCGACCTCGGCACCGTCGAGGAACAGCCGGAAGCCGTCGTCGCTGCCCAAGGCGAGCTCGACCGCGCGCGCGCTCGGCGCGAACACGTGGCGCCCGACGTAGGTCGCCACGACCCCGGCGGGCAGGACGTTGAGCGCCGCGTCCCGCAGGCGGAAGTCGCGCGTCCAGCGCCGTTGGTCCGCGCCGAAGGCGCGCGCGGGGTCGAGCGCGGGCTCGGCCTCGGGTCCGAACACCTGGCCGAACACGTCGGCGCGCGTGGCGGCGGCGAAGGGGCCGGCCACGTGCCAGGTGCCATACGCGGCCGGGAGCCGCTCGAGGAGTGCCGCGTTGGCGCGCGCGACCCGCACGCGCACGCGCCCCAGCGTGTGGCGCGCATAGCGCGAGAGGTGCTCGAGCCGCAGGCGGAGCCGGGTCCCGCCGGAGTAGCCGAACGGCGCGTCGGCCTGGAACAGCGCGGCGCGCGCGCCACTCTGGCGATGGCCGTCGATCGCCCAGCCGTCGCCCGAGCCGTCGAGCGCGTTCACGACGCGGTGATCGCCGTCCTGCTGCTCGTGGTCGGCCCAGGCCCAGGAGAGGTCGATCGTGGCGTGCCGCGCGGGGTCGCGCACGCTGGCGGCGTCGAGCGTGAGCCGCGTGAGCACCGCGTTCCCGTTCGCGGCGCGCCCGGCGCTCTCGTGGCCGAAGCTCGGGTCGGGCAGGGCCTCGAGGAGCACGAGGCGCAGGCCCTCGGCCAGCACCTCGAGCTCGAGCTCGAGCGTGTCCTGGGCTGGGTTCGCGCCCGAGAGCAGCACGGAGCCGTCGTCTTGGAGGGTGGCCGTCGCGCCCTGCTCGGAGCGCGCGCCCAGCACGCGCGGCGTCTCCCACGCGAGCGCCGACTCGGCGCGCAGCGCCTCGAAGGCCGCGGCGCGCGCCGCGTCGTCGCCGGGCGTGCCCGCGGAGAGCTCGGCGCGCGCGCGCTCGAGCTCGGCGGCCAGCGCGTCGCGCTCGCGGCGCTGCTCCGGACGCGGCAGCACCAGGAACGGCTCGAACGCCCGGCGCGGATCGGGGAGCTGCGAGTAGAGCCCCGGCTCCTCGACCGAGTTGAAGTGGGCGTAGAGCGCGAAGAACTCCGCCTGCGAGATCGGGTCGTACTTGTGGTCGTGGCAGCGCGCGCAGCCCAGCGTGAGCCCCAGGAACACCGAACCCACGGTCGCCGTGCGGTCGACCGCGTACTCGACCAGGTACTCCTCGGGGATGGCGCCGCCTTCGTCCGTCGTGACGTGGTTGCGCAGGAAGCCCGTGGCCGTGCGCGAGGCGTCCGTGGCGTCGGGGAGCAGGTCGCCGGCGAGCTGCTCGGTCAGGAAGCGATCGAACGGCAGGTTGTCGCGGTAGGCGGCCAGCACCCAGTCGCGCCAGGCCCAGGTCTGCCGCCCGGCGTCGGTGTGGATCCCGCTCGTGTCCGCATAGCGCGCGGCGTCGAGCCAGGGCTGCGCCAGGCGTTCCGCGTGGCGCGTGCGGTACGGCTCCGCGCTCATCAGGTGCTCCGCCAGTCGCTCGACCGCGTCGGGTCGGGCGTCGCGCTCGAACGCGTCGAGCTCTTCGGGCGTGGGCGGCAGCCCGGTCAGGTCCAGGAACAAGCGCCGCGCGAGCGTGGCGCGATCGGCCTCGGGGCTCGGCGCGAGGCCGCGCGCCTCCAGCTCGGCCAGCACGAAGTGGTCGAACGCGTTGCGCGGCCAGCGCGCGTCGCGCACGGCGGGCAAGGGCGGCGCGACGGGGGGCACGAAGGCCCAGTGCGGCTCGTAGTGCGCCCCGGCCGCGATCCAGGCCCGCAGCGTCTCGCGCTCGGCGTCGGAGAGCGCGCGCTTGCCGCTCGCGGCGGGCGGCATGCGCTCGTCCTCGTCCGCGGCGTGCACGCGCTCGAGGAGCAGGCTCTGGTCCGGGTCGCCCGGCACGATGGCCGCGCCACCGCGGCGCGCGGCGGTCGCGCCCTCGAACGTGTCGAGCCGCAGCCGCGCCTCGCGCGTCCGCTCGTCGGGCCCATGGCAGGCGAAGCAGCGGTCGGACAGGATCGGCCGGACGTCCCGTCCGAAGCGCGGCGGCGGCGCCGCCCCGGAACCGCTGCCGGCCCAGGCCAGCGACGCGACGGCCAGGGCGACGATCGCGGCGGCCGAAGCCGGGTGGCTCGCGGGGGAGAGGACCAAGGGCAGGCTCGACCTGCGAGGCTAGACGAGGTCACCGCTCCCGTCCACGGCGGACGCGCCGGCGTGCACGGTCTCGCTCGGGACGGCTAGCGGTAGGTCCGCCAGGCGCGCGGGTGGACGCCCACGCGCGCTCCCTCCCGGAGCGCGAGCGCAGCCTGTCGGCGCTGGGAGATCTCGACCCACAGCGGTGTGCCGTCGGACAGCGCGAGCTCGAGGCGCACCGCTGGTCCGGCCGCGTGGAGGCGCACGATGCGCGCCGGCGTCGAGGCCGGCGAGCTGGCCTCGGGCCGCTCGACCTCCACGTCCTGGGGCCGCAGGTAGACCCGCACCGGGCCCGCGCCGCGCGGGGCGTCCTCGGGGATCGGCATCCGCCAGGGGCCGAACGCGACGTGCGTCGCGTCCATTGCCCCCTGGAAGCGGTTGGCCTCGCCGAGGAACGAGGCCACGAACTCCGTGGCGGGCGCGTAGTAGATCTCCTCGGGCGTCCCGACCTGCGCGACGCGGCCCTGCTCCAGGATCGCCACGCGGTCGGCGACCTCCATGGCTTCGGCCTGGTCGTGGGTCACGAACAGGCTCGTGAAGTGCAAGTCCTCGTGCAGGCGCACGAGCCAGCGGCGCAGCTCCGTGCGGACCTGCGCGTCGAGCGCGCCGAAGGGCTCGTCGAGCAGCAGCACGCGCGGCTCGATCGCCAGGGCGCGGGCCAGTGCCACGCGCTGGCGCTGGCCACCGGAGAGCTGGGACGGCAGCCGCTCGCCGAGGTCCTGGAGCTGCACGCGCTCGAGCAGCTCGCCCACGCGGCGGCGGATCTCGGCCCGCGGCGGCCGCGTGCGCCGCGGCCGGGCACGCAGGCCGAAGGCCACGTTCTCGAAGACGCTCAGGTGCTTGAACAGCGCGTAGTGCTGGAAGACGAAGCCGACGCGGCGCTCGCGCACGGACAGGCGCGCCACGTCCTCGCCGTCGAACAGGATCGGGCCGCTCGCCGGATCGGCGAACTCCAGCCCGGCCAGTACGCGCAAGAGCGTCGTCTTGCCCGATCCCGAGGGGCCCAACAGCGCGACCAGGCTGCCGCTTTCGACCTCGATCGAGACCGAGTCCAGGGCGCGGGTCGCGCCGAAGGTCTTGGTGAGTCGTTCGGCATGCACGCTCATCGGAGCTCCTTCGCGGTCGGGGAGCGCCCAGCGCCTCCCGAGCTCCCGCTGCCACGCGCCGCGGTGCGCGCCTCGTGGGCTTCGAGCAGGGTCTTCGCGAGCAGGGTCACGAGCGCCAGCAGGGCGAGCAGCGAGGCGGCCGCGAAGGCCGCGACGAAGTCGTACTCGTTGTACAGGATCTCGACCTGCAGCGGCAGCGTGTTCGTCTCGCCGCGCACGTGTCCGGACACGACCGAGACCGCTCCGAACTCGCCCATGGCCCGCGCATTGCACAGGATGACGCCGTAGAGCAGCGCCCACTTGCAGCTCGGCAGCGTGACGCGCCAGAACGTCGTCCAGCCCGTGGCGCCCAGCGACAAGGCGGCCTGCTCGGCGTCCGTGCGCTGCTCTTCCAGGTGCGAGATCAGCTCGCGCGCCACGTAGGGGAACGTCACGAAGACCGTGGCGATCACCAGCCCGGGGGTCGCGAAGATGACTTGGATCCCGTGCTCCCGCAGCGCGGGCCCGAACCAGCCGCGCGCCCCGAAGAGCAGCACGAAGACCAGGCCCGCGACGACCGGGGAGATGCTGAGCGGCAGGTCGACGAGCGCCACCAGGAGCCCACGACCGCGGAAGCGGAACTTGCCGAGCGCCCAGGCGGCGACCAGGCCGAAGGCGACATTGAGCGGCACGGCGCTGGCCGTGACGAAGAGCGTCAGCCGGACGGCGCTCAGCGTCTCACCGTCGCTGATCGCCCGCCACCAGGCGCCCGGCCCCTTGCGGAAGGCCTCGGCGAAGACCGCCGCGAGCGGGACGAAGACCACGAGCGACAGGAACACGAGCGTGAGGCCGACGAGCAGGCGCCGCACCCAGGCGGGCTCGGCGATGGGGCTCTGCGACGGCCGTTGCGAACCCTGCGCGCTCATCGCACGGCGCTCCCGGCGCGGCGCGAGGCCAGGCGCTGCGCGGCGTGGACCAGGATCAGGGCGGCGAACGACAGCACGAGCATCGCGACCGCGATCGCGGAGGCTCCGGCGTAGTCGTACTGCTCGAGCTTCGTGACCACGAGCAGCGCAGCGATCTCGGTCTCGAGCGGCATGTTCCCCGAGATGAAGACCACCGAGCCGTACTCGCCCACGGCGCGCGCGAAGGCCAGCGCGAAACCCGTGAGCAGCGCCGGCAGCAGCCCCGGCGCGACGACCGCGACCAGCGTCCGCGTGCGCGAGGCGCCCAGGCTGGCGGCCGCCTCCTCCAGGCCGCGCTCGAGGTCCGCGATGGCCGGCTGCAGGGTGCGCACGACGAACGGCAGGCCGATGAAGGCGAGCGCCAGGACGATGCCGGCGGGCCGGAACGCGACCTGCCAGCCGAGCGGCGCGAGCAGGCTTCCGATCCAGCCGTTCGGCGCGTAGACGGCGGTCAGCGCGATGCCCGACACGGCGGTGGGCAGCGCGAACGGCAGGTCGACCAGGGCGTCGGCCAGGCGGCGGCCCGGGAAGTCGTAGCGCACGAGCGTCCAGGCGACGATCGAGCCGAACACGCAGTCGATCGCGGCCGCCAGGGCCGAGGCGCCCAGAGACAGGCGCAGCGCCGCCAGGACGCGCGGCTCGGCCAGGGTCTCCACGAACTGCGCCCAGGTCAGCGAGGCTGCCTGCGCGCACAGTGCCGCGAGCGGCAGGAGCAAGATCAGCGAGAGGTACGTGACCGTGCAGCCCAGGGTCAGGCCGAAGCCGGGCAGCACGCGCGTTCGCGCACGGCCCGTCCTTCCTCGGGTTGCACTCGTTTGGGGCATCGTCCGGCGGGGCTCAGCGCCCCGGCCGGTACAGCTTGTCGAACTCGCCCCCGTCCGCGAAGTGCTTCTCGTGCGCCGCGCGCCAGCCGCCGGCGACCTCGTCGACCGTGAACAGCTCGATGGGAGCGAAACGCGCCGCGTCCGCGGGCGCGGCGTGGGCCAGGTCACGCGCACGGAAGGCGTGCTTGGCCGCCAGGGCCTGCCCCTGGGGCGCATACAGGAACCGGAGGTAGGCCTCGGCCAGCGCGCGCGACCCGCGGCGATCGACGACGCGGTCGACGAGCGCGACCGCGGGCTCGGCCAGGATCGAGGTCTTGGGCACGACGATCTCGAACCCGGCCGAGGCGAACTCCTTCTGGAGCAGGAAGGCCTCGTTCTCCCACGAGAGCAAGACGTCGCCGATCCCGCGTTGCGCGAACGTCGTCGTCGAGCCGCGCGCGCCGGCATCGAGCACGGGGACGTTCTTGAAGAGCGCCGTCACGAACGCGCGCGCGGCCTGCTCGGCACGGCGCACGTCGTCCGCGCGGGCGGGATCGCGTCGCGCGTCGAGCGAGCCGAGCTCGCGCCGCAGCGCGTGCCCCCAGGCCGCGAGGTAGTTCCAGCGCGCGCCGCCCGAGGTCTTGGGGTTGGGCGTGATGACCTGCACGCCCTCCTGCACGAGGTCGTCCCAGCCGGCGATGCCCTTGGGGTTCCCGCGCCGCACGACGAACAGGATCGTGGACGTGTACGGCGCGCTGCGGTGGGGGAGGCGCTCCTGCCAGTTCGCGGGGAGCAGATCGCCGTGCGTGTGCAGCGCGTCGATGTCGAAGGCCAGGGCCAGCGTGACGACGTCGGCGTCGAGCCCGTCGATGACCGCGCGCGCCTGCTTGCCGGATCCGCCGTGGGACTGGCGGATCTCGACGTCCTCGCCGTGAGCGCGCTTCCAGTCCGCGGCGAACGCGCGGTTGAACTCGGCGTAGAACTCGCGCGTGGGGTCGTAGGAGACGTTGAGCAGGGTGCGCGGCCGCGTCGCGCTCGTGCCGGACTCGGCCGAGCACGCGGCGAAGGCGGGGAGCAAGGCGAGCGCCGCCAGCAGGAGGTCGCGTCCGGACTCGACGTGGCGTTGCATGGTCTCGACGGTGCTCGGGGCCGGGGCTGGAACCCGTCGGTCCACGACGGTCGGGTTCCGGAGTCCCCAAGCCTCCCAGTCTCGCCGCTGCGGGCTCAGAAGTCCCGCGCCGCAAGCACCGAGGACCAGCACCGTGCCCCGCGAGACCATGCCGCCGTGGGCGCAGGGGCCTCCGGGTTCCTGATCGCCCGTGCCGGAGATCGAACCGCTCTTGCTGACGGCGCGCGCGTGCGCACTCGGCGGCGCGCGGAGCGGTGAAGTCGACTGGCCCGGCAGCCGGTTGCCGACTGCCGGGCTGGTGCGCTCAGCGAGGTCTGCTCAGCAGTCCGCGCCCGACTCGCACTTCACGCGCGCGTACCAGACCTGGTTGCCGCAGTCCGGGCCGTTGTTGTTCGCCGGGCAGCTCGTGGGGTCGTCGGCGAAGACGCGGTAGATGCGGGACTGGCCGCACTTCAGATTGTTGCTCCAGCTGTGGTTCATCCACGGGGTACACGTCTGGGTCACGACATTCGTCACGTTGCCGGACACGCATTTCAGGGTGAAGCAACAGGCCGATGAGCTGGTCAGCGCGATGTCGAGGTCGTACATGCACTTCGAGGTGCCAGGAACGACCTCGCAGTTCCCCGTGTTGCACTTCCCGTCCGACCCTGACAGCACGATCGACAGGCCGTCCATGCAGTCGGGCCAGGGGTTCGGCAGCACCGGCGTGCCAAGCTCGAGCAAGCACGTGCACTCGAACGGCACCGGATCGATCTCACCCTGCGCCGTCGCCGTGGACCACACCGCGCCCGCCAAGAGCCCGGCGGTGACCGTCAACGATGCGCGCCGCAACCACTTCATGTCCATGATCATCTCCTTCCGTTCGTGAGACACGCGGCCAGGAACTCCCTGACCCGCGATTCGCCCGTCGACCGCGCGCTGTCCATGTCCAAGGCCAGCGCGTCGAGCTCGGCGCACTCGCCCGGCCGAATCACGACGTCCCGCGTCCCGAAGTCCTTCGAGGTCGTCCGAACCGCGATCGCGCCGCGCGGCAGGCGCAGGTCGCCCGTCGAGGACGCCGTCGTCGATGCGCCCACATCGGCGAGCATCGACGCCCAGGCTCGCGCCGCGGGGCCGACCTGAGACTGCAGGCTGACGAGCTGGGCGTTCACCTCGTCGACGATCGCCTGGAGCCGTGCGGTCTCGGCCTCCGAGGGCTGCGCGCCGAACAGGTTCAGCTCGCGACTCGCGACGATCTCCTCGGCGCCGGGCAGCGGAAGTCGAACGCCCAGTGGCACGAGCTCCGCGCGGGCGTGCGACGTGGCGGGGGCCGAGCGGTGGCTCCACGCCACGGCGAGCGCCGCGCCGGCCCCGGAGTGGGGCGCCCGGCGGGGGGGCCAGGCGTGCACGTTCACGAGACCGCGGGCGGTTGGGGGGATCCGGTCGATCGCTCGAGCCCGCTGAAGGCGTCCCGCTCGTGGGATCAACCGGGCGTCAGTCGCACCCGCGGATCCCCGCGCGCGACGCGGTGAGCGGGAACTTGCGGAACTCGTGCTTCCCGTTGGGCAGGAGTTCAGTGCCGCCCGTGATGACCCTGGAACCGGGCGTGCTCGGGGGCAGCGCGAGGGAGAAGCTGACTCAACGAGGCCGCGGCCCGCGGGCGCGTAGAGCCCACGGTGGATACTGGCTCCAAATGGTTGGATGCCAGGCTTCAATGGGGCCGCGGTCGTCAGACCGCGGAGAGGGCGGCGGTGAACTCGGCGCGGTACATCTGGACTCGGCTTCAATGGGGCCGCGGTCGTCAGACCGCGGGGAGTCCGACAGGACCGGGATCAGCATGTAGCCGCTCGACGCGCTTCAATGGGGCCGCGGTCGTCAGACCGCGGAGAGCGTCGGCGAGCTCGCCCGCGAGATCATCGTCGTCGGTGCTTCAATGGGGCCGCGGTCGTCAGACCGCGGAGAGCTGGGACGTATGGGAGGATGCTGCATCGCCCGACGAAGCTTCAATGGGGCCGCGGTCGTCAGACCGCGGAGAGGCGAGCCGGCCGCCGCGCAATGGACGCAGCCCTTCCAGGCTTCAATGGGGCCGCGGTCGTCAGACCGCGGAGAGCGACGGCCGCGATCGTCACGCCGGCGACCCTGCGCGCCGCTTCAATGGGGCCGCGGTCGTCAGACCGCGGAGAGAAGGGCGGCAAGCCGTGAACCTCACGACGCTGGAGCGGGCTTCAATGGGGCCGCGGTCGTCAGACCGCGGAGAGCCACGCCTGCGCGTCGCCGTTCGTCAAACCCTCGAAGCTTCAATGGGGCCGCGGTCGTCAGACCGCGGAGAGGGTCCAGGTCTACACGCCCTACTGATCGGAGGACAGCTTCAATGGGGCCGCGGTCGTCAGACCGCGGAGAGCCCGCGCGCGTGAAGCAGTCGATCGTGCCCGAGACCACGCTTCAATGGGGCCGCGGTCGTCAGACCGCGGAGAGGAAGGAGGCGAACAAGTTCGAGAAGGAGCGCCTTCAGCTTCAATGGGGCCGCGGTCGTCAGACCGCGGAGAGGCAACTCGCGCGCACCATGCTGCGCCGTCCGATCGCGCTTCAATGGGGCCGCGGTCGTCAGACCGCGGAGAGCCACGCGCGACGTCCTGGTACGACGAGCGGCAGACGATGCTTCAATGGGGCCGCGGTCGTCAGACCGCGGAGAGGCGGTGCTCCGCTGCCGTGGACGCTTGGCGGGTTCTCGCTTCAATGGGGCCGCGGTCGTCAGACCGCGGAGAGGGACAGGTGACAACGCGAGCGAGCCAGGCCGGAACGCTTCAATGGGGCCGCGGTCGTCAGACCGCGGAGAGCCAGCTGCGCGCTGCAGCTTGCCGATGTCCACGGCGCTTCAATGGGGCCGCGGTCGTCAGACCGCGGAGAGGGCATCGGCGGGTACGGCAACAGCTTCTTCTACGAGCTTCAATGGGGCCGCGGTCGTCAGACCGCGGAGAGCGAGTTGCACTCGCCTTGCGCCTGCGCGGGCTGCGGCTTCAATGGGGCCGCGGTCGTCAGACCGCGGAGAGCCAATACATGCAGCGCGGAACGGCCCTCGAACCACAGGGCTTCAATGGGGCCGCGGTCGTCAGACCGCGGAGAGAGGCACCACGGCGGGCCCCTTGCGGTTCAGCGCATCCTGCTTCAATGGGGCCGCGGTCGTCAGACCGCGGAGAGACATAAAAGCCTTGCGCGTCGAGGTCGGCGCGCGTGATGCGCTTCAATGGGGCCGCGGTCGTCAGACCGCGGAGAGGTTCGGGTGGACCCGCATCGCGGGACTGCTCTACTCGCTTCAATGGGGCCGCGGTCGTCAGACCGCGGAGAGGCGTGATCGCCTACCACGGAGATCCCGCAGTCAAGGCGCTTCACTGGGGCCGCGGTCGTCAGACCGCGGAGAGTTACCAGGACGGCGTGATGCGCGGCGGCGGCCCCGGCGCTTCAATGGGGCCGCGGTCGTCAGACCGCGGAGAGCGTTGACCGCCGAGGCGAAGGCGGCCGGGGATGCCATGCTTCAATGGGGCCGCGGTCGTCAGACCGCGGAGAGGTACATCGAGACGAGCGCCAGGAAGTGCTCGAACTCGCTTCAATGGGGCCGCGGTCGTCAGACCGCGGAGAGCGAGCTATGGGGATCGCGCGTCGTGTTCATCTTCGCGCCGCTTCACTGGGGCCGCGGTCGTCAGACCGCGGAGAGCCAAGAGAAGGTTCGGAGTCGAGATCGAGACGACGGGGCTTCAATGGGGCCGCGGTCGTCAGACCGCGGAGAGACGCGGCGCCAAGCTCGAAAAAGGACCGGGACAGTTGGCTTCAATGGGGCCGCGGTCGTCAGACGGCGGAGAGCTGCTTCTGACCCCGGAGGGATCAGTATGGGGGGTGTAGCTTCAATGGGGCCGCGGTCGTCAGACCGCGGAGAGGAGGCATTCGGCGTCGGGATCGCAGGAGAAGTAGTCGCTTCAATGGGGCCGCGGTCGTCAGACCGCGGAGAGAGGTAGATCGGATGAGGAAGGAACAGGTCATGGATACGCTTCAATGGGGCCGCGGTCGTCAGACCGCGGAGAGTCTCGAGACCGAGACGATCGGCGCCGGCATCCTCGCGCTTCAATGGGGCCGCGGTCGTCAGACCGCGGAGAGGACCGCAGGTCTGATTTATCGCGTGTTGGCTCCAATGCTTCAATGGGGCCGCGGTCGTCAGACCGCGGAGAGTCCACGCTCAATAGTCAATTCCATATTATACTTGACTAGCTTCAATGGGGCCGCGGTCGTCAGACCGCGGAGAGCGCGTAATGCCTCGTACCGCTGCTCGTGGCCGTTGTGGCTTCAATGGGGCCGCGGTCGTCAGACCGCGGAGAGGTGAGCAACGGCTCCTCACCGCCAGCCGTGGCGATCCGGCTTCAATGGGGCCGCGGTCGTCAGACCGCGGAGAGAAGCCCTTGTCCAGCTCGGGCAGCTTGTGGCACTTCGAGCTTCAATGGGGCCGCGGTCGTCAGACCGCGGAGAGCGAGGCCAGCGCGAGCGCTGGCATGGGGCGCGACCTGCTTCAATGGGGCCGCGGTCGTCAGACCGCGGAGAGCACTCCAGGCTCGTACGCCGATAGAGTCTGGTAGACGCTTCAATGGGGCCGCGGTCGTCAGACCGCGGAGAGCCGGCTTCGATGCCTCGGAAACGCAGTCGTGCCGGCCGCTTCAATGGGGCCGCGGTCGTCAGACCGCGGAGAGGCGAGGGAGTGCAGCTCGCCGAGGTCGGCGCTGCCGTGCTTCAATGGGGCCGCGGTCGTCAGACCGCGGAGAGTTCAGCGACTACGAGCTGTCTGTCGATGCCCTGAGCATGCTTCAATGGGGCCGCGGTCGTCAGACCGCGGAGAGACGACAGCCCGTGCTTGCCGAGAATCGGGCGAATCACCGCTTCAATGGGGCCGCGGTCGTCAGACCGCGGAGAGGTGGACGGATAGCTGGCA
>JAEUHZ010000070.1 GCA_016795205.1 Planctomycetota bacterium
GACGACGATCGCGCGCGCGTTGCCCGGCACGACGGTGGCGGCCAACGGCTCACCGTAGGGGTAGGCCGCCTTCAGCTCGACCATCGGGGCCGGAGCGGGCGGGGGTCCCGGGACCGTCTGGGCGACGGCGGCGGAGGCCAGAAGAGAGAGAGAGAGAGAGAGAGAGACTGCTGCACGCGATCCCCCAGGAAGTGAGGGGCCGGCCGAGAACGCGCTCCGGGTCCGGGGCTCGCGCGAGCCCCCGGGGAGACGACCGGAGCGAGACCCCAGCCTGATTCCAGGCTACCCGGGTCCCCTTGCCTCGGCGAGCCAAGGCGTTGCGCTCGTGCAGCGCAACCCAAGGTCGGCCCAACCGGAGCCGCCCACGACGCGAGGAGGGGATCCCAGGCGACCGGCACCCCGAGCCCCTGCGCGGATCGGATCTCCGTGCGCGCCGCAATCCCCTGTTGCGAAGCGGTGCCTTGGATCCCGGGCAGGAGTTGCACACCCCTCGGCGAGCTAGGACCAGCCGTCGGGACGCTCGGGCCTCGGATGCCCCTGCGTCGCAGGTGCGGGTCAGTCGCGCCCGACCGTATCGCTCAAGGCACCCACTGCAACGTGTGCCCGTTCGACAGATTGAACGTGGACGCCGTGCAGAAGACCGCCGCGTTGCGGTACCAGACCTGATAATGGCGCGTCGCGCCCAGCGCGGGCACGTTGCCACGGATCGAGATCGGGATGTCCGCGCCGATCTGGTAGCCGTACTCGGCGACCCCACCCGCGGCGTTCTTCGTTCCCAAGCGGATCACGTTGGAGGTCACGCACAGGAGCCCGTCGCCGAAGGGCGCGCCGTTGCCGCCGTTCTGCTGCGCGTTGCCCTGGAAGAACAGGCAGCTCGCCACGGACGGCACGCCTTCGACGCGCAGCACGGCCTGGTCGTTCGACACGCTGGCGATGCCCGAGGCGCCGAGGCGTGCCCCGCGGCCCGTGCTGTTCGCGCAGCCCTCGCCCGGGTTGCCGGACTGGCCCGGGTCGCACGGGCACAAGACCGCGCCGCTGCCGTCGCCCAAGCAGAAGCTCGTGCCGATCACGCCGCCTCCGCCGCAGCTCACGCGCTCGTACTTGACGTGGATCACCCAGTCTCCCGACAGGCCCAGGAAGCAGCCGTCGTAGAAGCCGGGCGGGAGCCCTGAGAGGACCTTGACGCGGTTCTTGCCCGATTGGCAACCGTTGTCCTCGATCGTGCTCGGCGGGTAGACACCGCCCGACGGCACGTTGACCTGGTTGAAGAAGCGCAGGCCGACCGTGAACGGGCCCGAGTTGATCACGGCCTGCGGCGCGGTCGTCGAGATGTCGAACTCGTTGATGAAGCCGTCCGTGAGCTGCGGCGCGAAGTACATGTAGGCCGGCGACGCGCCGCCGCTCGGGATGCCGTTGTAGACGACCAGCGCGTCCTCCACGGCGGGCAGCGCGCCGCCGTTCTGCGAGCCCCAGCCGATCGCGATCTTCGTGATGCGGATGGGGAAGTCGGCCGCGGGCACCTGGCTGAAGACGGCCAGGGCCTCCTCCCCGGGCACGAAGCACGGGCAGGTGATCGTGCCCGCGCCCGTGTAGTTCTGGACAGGGCCGAGCTCGGGGCACTGCGCCGCGGTGAAGCGCGCGAGCGCCGCGAGGGTCAAGGCGGTGAACGCGAAGGTCGAGGGGGCCGATCGCATGGCGGGAGTGGGCTCCAGGGCGCCGAGGGGGACGGGGAGCCCCGCGCGGAGCCCCCACTCGGAGGCTATCCGGACCCCGCGAGGCGTCAAGGTGGCCCGCTGGGATCGAGGATCGCGCGCGCGCGCCCGCTATCCTGCGCGGCACCGCATGATCCGCGTCACCGACGTCTCGAAGCGCTACGGCGAGCACCTGGCGGTCGACCGCGTGTCCTTCACGGTCTCCCCCGGCGAGGTCGTCGGCTTCCTGGGCCCGAACGGCGCGGGCAAGTCCACGATCCTGCGGATCCTGGCCACCAGCCTGGCGCCGAGCTCCGGCACGGCCGAGGTCGCGGGCTTCGACGTGACGCGCGCGCCGCTCGAGGCGCGCGCGCGCTGCGGCTACCTGCCCGAGCACAATCCGCTGTTCGAGTCGATGCGCGTCGCCGAGTGGCTCGACTTCGCGGCCGCCGTGCACGGAGTCAACGGCGCGCGCCGGCGGGAGCGGCGCGACTTCGTGGTCGACCGCTGCGCGTTGGCGGAGGTGTTGGGCAAGCCGATCCGCGCCTGCTCGAAGGGCTTCCGCCAGCGCATCGGGCTGGCCGCGGCGATCCTGCACGATCCGCCGGTGCTCTTGCTCGACGAGCCCACGCACGGCCTCGACCCGCTCCAGGTCGTGGCGTTCCGCGACCTCGTGCGCGAGCTGCGTCCGGGGCGCGCGATCCTGCTGTCGAGCCACGTCGTGGCCGAGGTGGCCGAGTCCAGCGACCGGATCCTCGCCATCCAGCGCGGCCGGCTGGTCCTCGACCGCTCGTTGTCCGAGCTGCGCGCGGCGGCCGAGGGCTCGATCGAAGCCCAGGTCCTGGCGGCGGTGCGCGCCGGAGCGCCGGCGTGAGCAGCGCGGGTCCCTCCCCCACGGCGCTGCGCGCGCGCGGTCTGGCCGGCTTCCGCGCCGTGTTCGCGCGCGAGTTCGCGGCGGCTTTCGACGCGCCCATCGCCTACGTCGCGATCGGCGCGACGCTGGTGGCCACGACGAGCTGGTTCCTGAACGAGTTCTTCCTCACGGGCAAGCTGGACCTCGCGCCGTTCCTGGCGCTCCTGCCGTGGGCGCTCGCGGTCCTGGCCCCGGCCTTGGGCATGCGCCTGTGGTCCGAGGACTACCGCACGCGCACATTCGAGCTGTGGCGCACGCTGCCGCTCTCGGCCTCGCAGGTCGTCCTGGGCAAGTACGCCGCCGCGCTGGCCGTGCTGGTGCTGTTCCTCTTCGGCTCGCTGCCGCTCGTGGCGCTGCTCGAGTGGCTGGGCGACCCCGACCGCGGCGCGATCGCGGCCGGCTACCTGGGCGCGTTGCTCCTGGGCGCCGAGTTCCTGGCCATCGCCGCGTTCGTCTCGAGCCGCACGGCGGACCAGATCACGGCCTTCCTCCTGTCCGCGCTGGCCGCGACGGTCCTCTTGGGCCTGGGCGATCCGCGCGTCGTGGCGATCGTCGACGGCCTGGCGCCGGCGCTGGCGCCCGGCACCTTCCTGGCGGCGACGTTTTCACCCGCCGCGTGGTTCGCCGAGTTCGTCCGCGGCCACGTCCCGCTCGCCGGGATCGTCCACATGGCCGGGGTCGCTGCCGTGTTCCTGTTCCTCAACGCGCGGAGCGTGGTCGAGGAGCGCTCGTGAAGCCTGGGACCGCGGCCACGCTGGCGCTCGGACTCGCGTTGCTGCTCGTCGCGCTCTGGAGTTCCCGCCTGCTGCGCTCTGCGGGTGCTGGCGGCCCCGAGTGGGGCCGCGCGCACCCCGGGCGCGTCGAGCCCGAGCTCGCGTCGCGCCTCGCGCGCGGCGAGCTGGAGCTCGCCGTGCAGTGGTTCGCACCGGCGCCCGGCAGCGCGCCGTCGGGCTGGGACGGCGTCGAGACGCGCGTCGCAGCCGCGTTCGCAGCCCTGGAACGCGCAGCACCCCTCCGGGTGCGCGCGCAGGTCCTGCGCCCCGAGGTCGACGCCGAGGCGCTGCTCCATGCCCAGGCGTTGGGCCTCGCGCCGTTCCGCGCACGGCGCGTCGTGCAGGATGGCTGGGTCGACGAGCCGGTGTGGTCGGCGCTGCGCGTGGTCGTCGTCGGCCGCGGCGCGAGCGTCGTGCGGGCGCTCACGCCCGACTTGGCCGGCTCCGTCCAGGACCTCGTGGCCGCGGCCGTGCGCGAGATCGAGACCCCGCGCCGCGCACGCATCGCGCTGTCGGCGCCCCCCGGTCACGCGCGGCTGCGCGCGCTCCTGCGCGAGCTCGGCGACCTGCGCGACATCGACTTCGACGCCGACGCGGACCTGGCCGGCGACGAGGACCTCTTGTGGTGGGTCGTCGGCGCCGCGCCCGACGAGCGTCACGCGCGCCGCATCGCGGACTTCGTCGAGCGCGGCGGCTCGGTCCTGGTGGCCGCCAGCCGCTTCGGGGCGCGCATCGAGGACGACGACCTCGTGCTCGACGAGGCGGGCCCCGATGCCTCACGGCTGTTCGCCGAGCTCGGCGCTCCGGCCGACGCCGCCCCGCTGCTCGAGGCTCCGACCACGGACGCGGCCGGCGGCGCGGGCTCCTGGACGTGGCACGTCTCGCGCTCGATCGGCGCGCGCCAGGACTTCCGCGCGCTCGGGGCGCAGCCCAACGGGACCCTGGCCTTCCACGCGGCCTCGGCGCTGCGCCCCGACCTGGCGCGGCTCTCAGAGACGGGCGCGACGTTCACCACGCTGGCGACCTCGTCGGAACGCGCCTTCACGTTGCCGGGCACGGCGCGCCGCGCCCCGCTCGCGGCGCTGGCGAGCGGCGCGCTGGGCACGGCCGAGCCTCCGCGCACGCTGCTCGCGCTGCTCGCGCCGGACGACCCGACGCACGGCAGCGTGGTGCTCTCCGCCAGCGCCTCGCCCTTCGGCGATCGCGCGCTGGTCGAGGCCCACTACGCCCACGCGGAGCTCGTGCGCGTCCTGGCGCAAGGCCTGGCCTCGGGTGAGCGGCGCGTGCTGGCCGCCGTCGCGCGCGCCCGGCCCGCGCGCCTGGCCGAGGCCGGCGCGGCCGAGCGCTGGACCGCGCGGCTCGTGTGCATCGCGCTCGTGCCGCTCGGGCTCGTGATCCTGGGCCTCGCGCGCGGCGCATTCGGGGCGGCGCGCGTCGCGGCGCGGCCCCTGGCCTTCCTCGGCGCCGCGCTGGCGCTCACGGCGCTGTGCGGCGCGGCGGCCTCCGCGCTGGGCCCGCGGCCGGGCTTCGACCCGTCGCTCCGCGGCACGCGCGCGCTGCCGCCCGAGCTGCTCGCGATCGCCACGGACACGGCGCGGGACGTCCCGGTCGCGGCCGCCTTCCACAGCTCGCCGTCCTCCAGCCTGCCCGCGGACCTGCGGCCCTTGGCGCGCGAGCTCGCCGACCGCCTGGCCGCGCTGGGGCGCGCGGTGGACGGCTTCGGCTTCCGCGAAGCCGCCGCGGACGACGCCGAGGCCGCCCGGCTCGGCCTGCGACGCCTCGTGCGCACCAGCGCGCTGGACGAATCGCGTGCGTCGACCGCCTTCTACGCCAGCCTCGTGCTCGAGCGCGGCGGCGCGCGACGCGTGCTCGAGTTCCCCGACGCGGCGGCCTTCCGCCACGCGGACTTCCGCGTCGCGCTGGCGCTGCGCGACTTGGAGCGCGGCGCGCGCGCGCGCGTGGCGTTCGCCTCGTCCCCGGCGCGCTTGACCCCGGCCGAGGCGCGCGAGCACTACCAGCGCCGCGGCCTGTTCGCGCCCGGCACCGGCGACCCGTTCGGCGCAGCGCGCGCCTTCCTCCTCGCGAACGGCTTCGACGTCGTCAGCGTCGATCCGGCGCTCCCGGCGGCCGAGCGGCCGGTCGACGCGGACCTGTTCGTGTGGCTCCAGCCGCGGCGCGACGCGTCGGTGGGCCTCGAGCGCCTGGCGCGTCACCTCGCAGCCGGCCGGCCGGCGCTCGTCGCGGCCCAGCAGCACCGCATCCGCCCGCGGCTGCGCGCCGACCGGCCGGGCGAGGCCACGACCTGGCCGGAACCGCTCTTCCCGGACGTGGACCGGCTGTGGTTCCCCGACCTGGGCCTGCGGCTCGACACCGAGCTGGTCCTCGACGCGGAGAGCGCCGTGCTGCGCACGGTCGGCACGCGCGAGGCCGAGGTCGGCGTCGAGAGCGTGAGCATGGACCTCGCGAACGCGCTCGTCGTGCGTTCGACGCCGGCCGGTCGGCCGCGCTCCGCGCTGACGGCCGGCGTGGGCGACCTCGTCCTGCCCAGCCCGGCCCGCTTCGTCCTCGACGCGCAGGCGCTGGCACGCGCCGGCCTCGTCGCGCAGGTCGTGCTGGCGACGTCGCCGCGCTCGTGGACCGCCACCTGGCGCGGCGGCGACGTGCCGGCGGCGGCCTTCGTTCCGCCGGCGGAGCCGCCCGGGCCGCTGCCGCTGGGCGTGCTCGTCGAGGGGGCCTTCCCCGACTCCCCCGCGGGCGGGAGCCCAAACCCTGGGGCGCCGCGCGCTCGCCTGCTGCTCCTCGGCGCCTCGGAGCCATTCACCGACGCGCACCTCGATGCGGAGGGCTACGACCACGCGCGGTTCCTGCTCCAGGCCTGCGCGGCGCTGGCGCTGGAGCCCGAGTTCGCGGCGCTCGCGGCGCGGCGCCCATCGGTCGGCGGCTACCGCGTGCTCGATGCGACGGAGCGCGTCGTCGCGCGGGCGGCCACGTTGGCCGCCGGGCCGGCGCTGGTGCTCGTGCTGGCGTTCCTGTGGCGCCTGGGCCGCGCGCGCGCCACGGTGCGCGCGGCGGCGGGAGGCGCGGCGTGAGGACCGGCCCGGCGCTCGTCCTCGCCCTGGCCCTGCTCGCCGGCGTCATGGGCCTCGAGCGTGCGCTCGCGCGCCGCGCGGACGCCGCACCGCCCGCGGTCGAGCGGCTCGTGCCGCCCGCGGCGCTCGCGGGACGCACCGTGGCCGCGTTCCGCATCGAGACGGGCGGTGAGGCCCGGATCTACGTGCGCGCCCGCGGCCTGTGGCGCGCACGCGAGGCGTTCGGCGCCGTGTGCGTGCCGGAGGAGGTCGCCGCGCTGCTCGCGAGCGTCGTGGAGGCGCGCGGGACGCTCGTGGGCCTGTGGCCGGAGAGCGCGGCGCGCGCCGGCCTCGCGGATCCCGGCGGGCTGCGGCTGTCCCTGCACGGCGCGCGCCTGCTGTCGGCCCCGGACGAGGACCAGCTCGTGCGCGTCGAGTACGGGCCCGAGCGCTCGGGCGCCGTCTTCGCGCACCTCGCGGGCGAGGAGCGCGTGCTCAGCGTCGACCGCGACCCGCGCCGCCACCTGCCCGACGCCGGGCGCCCGGCGCCGCTGGTCGACACGCGCGTCCTGGCCGGCTGCTTCGCGCCGGGGTTCGCCGGCTTCGAGCGCATCGCCGTCCGTCAGGGCGCGAGCGCACTGGAGATCGAGAGCGACGCCCCCGGGGCCGACGACCTGCAGCGCGTCTGGACGGTCGCCTCGGGGGCGCGCCGCGAGCAGGCCATCACTTGGCGCGTCGGCGGCTACAAGTCGCTGTGGATCCGCCTGCGCTGGGAGCAGCCGGCCGATCCACGCCTCGCGGCGGCGCTGGGTCTGGACCCGCCCTACGCGACGATCGCGCTCGCGCCCAACGCCGGCGAGCCGTTCGAGATCCACGTCTCGGCGCCCGACGCCGCGAACCGCGTGCACCTGTGGAACCGCGCGACGAACGTCGTGGGCCGCGTGCGCGCCGACCTCCTGCCGCTGCTCGTGCCGCAACACGAGGACTTCACGCGCGAGGCCGGCGGGAACCCCTGGGAGCGCTGGCTCGCGCCGCGCTGAGGCCTCAGTGGAAGATCGGACGCTCGAGCAGCCACCAGCGCGACTTGCGCGGCGCGCTAGTCAACCCGAAGCGTCGCACGGCGCAGTGCTCCAGCACGGCCATGGCCTCGTCGGGCGAGTCCGTCACGGTCACGAGCTCCAGGTCGCAAGGGTCGATCGTGCCCGCCTGCGCCATGTGCTGGAGCTGATCGAGCAGGCCGCTCCAGTACTCGCGGCCCATGAGCACCAACGGGAAGTCGTGCACCTTCCCCGTCTGGATCAGCGTGGCCGACTCGAACAGCTCGTCCAGGGTCCCGAAGCCGCCCGGCATCACGACGAAGGCGTAGCTGTACTTGACCAGCATGACCTTCCTCACGAAGAAGTAGCGGAAGGTCACGAAGTGGTCGAGGTAGGGGTTCTCGTGCTGTTCCTGTGGCAGCACGATGTTCACGCCCAGGGAGCGCCCGCCGACGTCCTTCGCGCCGCGGTTGGCGGCCTCCATGATCCCGGGGCCGCCCCCCGTCAGCACCGTGAAGCCGCGGCGCGCGATGCGACGGCCCATCTCGCGCGCCAGCTCGTAGTGCGGGTGGTCCGCGCCGAAGCGCGCCGAGCCGAACACGGTCACGCACGGCCCGGCGAAGTGCAGCGCGCGGAAGCCGCGCATGAACTCGCGGAAGATGCGCAGCGCGCGCAGGAGTTCGGAGCCCCGGCCGGAGGGTCCCTCCAGGAAGGGGATGTCGCCGCCGGGCGGGGAGATCTTCCCCCAGGCCGGGGTGCCGGGGCTGGCAGGGGTCGTCATGGCGGGGAGGATGCCAAGCGATCGCGGGCGCTCCAAAGGCCCAGCCATGCGCTACCCTGCTCGGTTCCATGCGGCACGGCATCGTCCAGAAGTTCGGGGGCACGTCGGTCGGCAGCGCGGACGCGATCCGGCGCGTCGGTCAGATCGTCGCGGGCGCACGCGAGCGCGCGCCGTTCGTGGTCGTGAGCGCAGCGGGTGGCGTCACGAACCGGCTCATCGCGCTGGGCGAGGCGGCGCTCGCCGGTGGCGACGTCGCCGAGCACGAGCGCGAGATCGTCGCGCTGCACCGCCGGATCCTCGCGGACCTGGGGCTCCCCGAGGACCTCGGCGATCCCTGGCTCGCCGAGCTCGATGGCTTGGCGCGCGGCATCGCGCTGCTCAAGGAGCGCAGCCCGCGCACGGCGGACCGGCTCGCGAGCCTGGGCGAGCGCCTGAGCGCGCGCATCGTGGCCGCGCACCTCGCCAGCCTGGGCCTCCCCGCCTACGCGCTCGACGCTTGGGACGCGGGCCTCGAGACCGACGCGCGCTTCGGCTGCGCGCGCCCGCTGCCGTCGACGCGCGAGCGCATTCGCGCCGCGGCCGCCGCGCGCGAGGGCCTGCCGGTCGTGACGGGCTTCCTGGGTCGCGAGCCGAACGGCGCCGTCACGACCCTGGGCCGCGGCGGCAGCGACTACTCGGCCGCCATCTTCGGCGCGGCGCTGGGCGTCGCGGAGATCCAGATCTGGACCGACGTCGACGGCGTGATGACCGCCGACCCCCGGCAGGTGCCGGCGGCGCGACCGGTGCCCGTGCTGTCCTTCGCCGAGGCGGCCGAGCTGGCCTTCTTCGGCGCCAAGGTCCTGCACCCGGCGACGATGGCGCCCGCCGTCAAGGCCGGCATCCCGATCCGGGTGCTGAACACCTGGCGACCGGCGGAGCCCGGCACGCGTGTCGTCAGCTCGCTCGCGCCCGACGAGCGGCGCGTCAAGTCGATCGCCACCAAGGGTCACATCGCGGCCGTGAACGTCGTGGCCAGCGAGATGATGTTCCAGTACGGCTTCCTCGAGCGCATCGCCGACGCCTTCGCCCGCCACGAGGTCGTCGTCGACGTCATCGCGACCTCGGAGGTGTCGGTGGCCCTGACGGTCGACGCCGCCGCGGACCTGCGGCCCGTGGTGGCCGACCTGGCGGCCTTCTCCGAGGTTTCCGTGGTCCGGGACCTGGCGCTGGTCAGCGTGGTCGGCGAGGAGCTGCGCGACGGCCTCGGCATCCAGGCCCAGATCTTCGCCACGCTGGCCGAGCTCGGAGTGCGCGCCGAGATGGCCAGCTACGGCGCGACACGCAACAACCTGTCCATCGTCGTGGCGCGCGAGCGCGCGCGCGACGTCGTCGACGCGCTCCACGAGCGCTTGTTCGGGGCCGGCGCCGCCCCGGCGCGACGGTCATGATCCTGCTCGTCGACAACTACGACTCGTTCACCTGGAACCTCGTCCAGGCCTTCATCGCGCTGGGCGCCGAGGTGCGCGTGGCGCGCAACGACGCGCTCTCCGTCGACCAAGCCCTGGCGCTGCGACCGGCCGCCGTGGTGCTCTCGCCCGGGCCGGGCCGGCCGTCCGCGGCCGGCATCCAGCCCGCGCTGCTGCGCTCGCTGCCCGACGAGCTGCCGCTCCTCGGCGTGTGTCTCGGCCACCAGGGCCTGGTCGAAGCGTGTGGCGGGGTGCTGGAGCGCGATCCACGGCCGGTGCACGGCCAGAGCTCGCGCGTGACGCACGACGGTTCGGCGCTGTTCGCCGGCGTCCCGAGCCCGTTCGAGGCCGCGCGCTATCACTCGCTGCGCGCCCGGCGCGCCGGGCTGCCGAGCGTGCTGCGGCTCACGGCCTGGACCGACGAGGGCCTCGTCATGGCCGTCGAGCACGAGCGTCTGCCGCGCTTCGGCCTGCAGTTCCACCCGGAATCGATCCTGACGCCGCAGGGCCCGCGCATCCTGGCGAACTTCCTGGCGCTGGCCAGCGTGCCCGCCGTTCCAGGGCGCGGACGCGTCCTGGGCGAGGAGCGCGCGGCGTGAGCGGCACGCTGCTCGATGCCGTCCTGGAGGCCGTGCGCCGGCGTGCGGCGGCACGGCGGCGCATGCTCGGCCTCGCGCGGCTCGAGGAGCACGTGAAGCCCGACTCCTGGCGCCGCGAGCGCGTGCTCACGGCGCTCTCCAAGCCCGAGCTGGCGTTCGTGTGCGAGGTCAAGCGCACGGCGCCGTGGGCCGGCGTGCTGCTCGCCGAGGACGACGACCCTCGCCGCTACGCGCCCTCGCGGCTCCCGCGCATCGGACCGCGCTGGCAGTCCCTGGCCGCGGCGCTGCGCGCCGGTGGTGCGGACATGCTGTCCGTCGCGACCGGCGAGGACCACTTCGGCGGTTCGCTGGAAGACCTGCGCACGGTCGAGTTCACGCGCCTGCCGCGCCTGCGCCGCGACTACGTCCTCGACGAGTGCATGGTCCTCGAGGGCTCGGTCTATGGCGCCGATGCCGTGACGCTGGTCGCCGCCGTGCTGGACGACGCCACGCTGGCGGGCTTGCGAGCCCTGGCCCGCGAGTACGGCATCGCCGTCGTCGTCGAGTTCGGCGACGAGCGCGGACTCGAGCGCGCGCTGGCCGTGGAGCCCGAGGTCGTGGCCGCCTGCCCGCGCGATCCGCGCACGCTGGCCGTCGACCGCTCCGCGATCCTGCGCCTGCTCCCGCGCGTGCCCGCGGGCCCGCTGCGCGCCGCGGCCGGCGGGATCCGCGGGATCGAGGACCTGCGCCGCGTGCGCGCGGCCGGCGCCCAGGTCGTGATCGTGGGATCGGCACTGTCCGCTGCGCCGGATCCGGCCGCGCTGCTCGCGTCCTGGAGGGACGCGCTGCGCGCTGCGGAGGGCACGCCGCCGTGACGCAGTCGCTCCTGGATCGGATCGTTGCCAGCGCGCGGCAGCGCGCGGCTCAGCGCCGCGCGCTGCTTCCCCTGGCACGGCTCGAGGCACAGGTCCGACCGGACCCAGGACGTGGCCGCCGCTACGTCACGGCCCTGGCGCAGCCGGAGCTGGCGTTCGTCGCGGCGCTCGAGCGGGCCTCGCCCTCGGGCGGCCGGATGCTCAGTGAGGACCCGCTGACGCGCGCCGCGTCCGCTCCCCGCGCCGGCCCGCGCTGGCGGGAACTGGCCGCGGCCTTGCTGGCCGGCGGGATCGACGCGCTGGTCGTCGGCACCGAGTCCGACCACTACGACGGTGAACTCGAGGACCTCGAGAGCGTGGCCTTCACCGGCTTGCCGGTGATGCGCGCAGATTTCCTGGTCGACGAGGGCATGGTGCTCGAGAGCGCGCTGCACGGAGCGCACGCCGTGCAACTCATCGCCGCAATCCTCGATGACTACGAGCTTGCCCGCTTGCGAGCCGCCGCTCGCGCTCTGGGCCTCGCCGTGATGATCGAGGTCCACCACGAGCACGACCTCGAGCGCACCTTGCCACTGGAGCCCGAACTCGTGGGCGTCAACGCCCGCGACCGTCGCACCCTGGCCATGGATTCGGGGGTCTTCGAGCGCCTGTTCCCACGCATCCCGCGCCCCAGCCTGCGCGTCGCGTTGTCGGGCCTCGCGACCAGCGACGACATGCGCCGCGTGCGGGCGGTTGGAGCCGATGTCGCATTGGTCGGCAGTTCGATCATGCGAGCTGCCGATCCGGTTGGGTTGCTGGCGAGCTGGCGGGCCGCCGTGCGCCGATCCCGCTAGGGATACTGACCCAGTTCGCTGGCATCCTTCCCCCCCGGGCCTCCCCCCGCGGCTGAGTGGTGATCACGCCCGCGCTCAGCACGCGTGGGGCAAGTCGTCCTTCCACGCGAAGAACTCGCGCGCCCTGATCCTGCGCGTCGTGACCCCCGCCGCCGAGGCCGCCGAGCGCTGGCGGTCCTGGCAGAAGATCTCGCGCACGTAGTTCCGCCACAGGATCCAAGCGCCCAGATGCCAGCGCAGGTTGCGCTCCAGCTTCGAGTGCCCCCAGCTCCTTCGCACGAGACGCCCCATCCCGTCACGCATCTGCGCCAGCGTGTGGTTCACCGTGAACAGCAGGTTCTTCCGGTCCCGCTTGGCCTTCGAGTGCGTCCAGTGGTGCGTCACCGCCCCGCCGAA
>JAEUHZ010000025.1 GCA_016795205.1 Planctomycetota bacterium
ACCGCAGGTCGTGGGTTCGAATCCCGCCGGGCGCACCAACACAACCTCCGGGATCGCGCCACCCGCGACACCGACCCTGAGAGTGCGGCGCGGCTCAAGCACCCCTGGAGCAGGTCGGCCGGCTGCTCCGCGAAGGCGTAGATCCCGGGCTCCTGAACGGGAATGACGCGGCTCCCTCGGCCGCTCGTCAGCGCCGGCGCTTGAAGAACTGGATCGCGCGCTCGTGCTGCTTGGCCCGGGCGAGCGTCGGGAACGTGCCGAGGTTGCGACGCTTCCCGGTGCGGGGGTCCGGCTGGCTCGAGTAGAGGCGGTACTTGCCCGAGGCGAGCTTCCTGATCATGGGTGGTCCTCGTCCGTACGACCCGCACGCGTGAGCGGAGTGACAACACGCCTCGAAGCCTCGACCGTACGCGACGACCGTCGCACGTCGAGGCGCTCGGGCGCTTCGCAATCGTCTGAGTACCAGGGATACCGATGGGGCGCCGTGACGGTCACCAACAGCGCCAGCCAGCCCTCCTCCCAGACGGACCGCGGACTCGCGGTCGATGAACTGCGCGCAGATGCGCGCGGCAGTTCCTCGAACGCATCGTAGGCGGCTCCCGTCCGGGCGGGCAGATCTCCGGTTCGGGATCCACGGACGGCTCCTGGTCCCCGCTGTTCGTGCACATGCCGTTGCCGGGGATCCCGAGCCTTCACGCGCGCGGCCGCCCGGCCCACGGACCACTCGGCGCAGCCAGGCGGCCTGGCACTGCGCCTGCGCCGTCGGGGGCGGATCCGTACGCACCAGCGCCCATGGACGCGGGAGGCCGCCGCACGCGATCGTGAGCGCGACCGTCAAGCCGTTCGCACCTCCGCGGAGCGCCGGATCATGCCGAACCTCGTCTCACCTCGCATCGACTACTCCACGTTGCGACGCCGCATGGTCGAGAAGCAGATCGCGGCCCGCGGCGTGCGCTCGCCGCTCGTGCTGGCGGCGATGGGCAAGGTCGCGCGCGAGGGCTACATGCCTTCGTACCTCGGCGAGTTCGCCTACGAGGACACGCCGCTCCCCATCGAGGAGGAGCAGACCATCTCGCAGCCGTACATCGTGGCGTTCATGATCGACGCGCTGGAGCTGCGCGGCGGCGAACGCGTGCTGGAGGTCGGGACGGGCTCCGGCTACGCGGCTGCCGTGCTGGCCGAGATCGCTGGCGAGGTGTACACGATCGAGCGGCACAGGTCGCTCGCGCGCGAGGCGGAGCGCCGTCTGGCGCGCGACGGCTATCGCCACGTGCACGTGCGCCACGGCGACGGCACGCTGGGGTGGCCCGAGGCGGCGCCGTTCGACGCCATCGTCGTCGCGGCTGGCGGGCCGAAGGTCCCCGGCTCGCTGCGCGAGCAGTTGGCCGTCGGCGGGCGTCTGGTGATCCCCGTGGGCGACGTCGTCGGGCTGCAGAAGCTCGTGCGGGTGACGCGTGCGAGCGCCACGCGCTGGACAGAGGAGGACCTGGGCGGCGTGCGCTTCGTACCGCTCGTCGGGAACCAGGGCTGGCAGGAGGCGCCGCCCGCGGCGACGCCGCCCGCGGCACGCGCGCTCTCGGAACACGTCGCGCTGGCCTGCGAGCCGTTCGCCTCGATCGACACCGCGGACCTCGAGCCCTTGATGCGGCGCATCGGGGACGCGCGGGTCGTGCTGCTCGGCGAGGCCACGCACGGCTCGTCCGAGTTCTACCGCATGCGCGCGCGCATCACGCGTGAGCTGATCCAGCGCCAGGGCTTCGATCTCGTGGCGGTCGAGGCCGACTGGCCGGACGCGGCCCGCATCGACCACTACGTGCGCGACCGCGACGTCCCGCGCGGGAAGTGGTCTGCGTTCGCGCGCTTCCCGGCCTGGATGTGGCGCAATCGCGACGTGCGCGACTTCGTCGACTGGCTGCACGACCACAACCGCCGGCGCGAGCCCGCGCGGCGCGTGCGCTTCGCGGGCCTCGACCTGTACGGCCTGTACAACTCGATCGCGGCCGTGCTCGCCTACCTCGACCGCGTGGATCCAGCGAGCGCGGCGGTCGCGCGCCAGCGCTACGGTTGCCTGACGCCGTGGCAGAGCGAGCCGGCCGAGTACGGCCGGGCGGCGCTGACCGGACGGTACCGCTCGTGCGAGTCGGACGTGGTGAACGTGCTGCGCGAGCTCCTCGCGCGCGACATGGATGCACTGCGCAGCACGGACGAGGCGCTGTTCGAGGCGCTCCAGAACGCGCGCGTCGTGGCCGACGCCGAGAGCTACTACCGCGTCATGTACCAGGGCGCCGCGGAGTCCTGGAACCTGCGCGACCGGCACATGTTCCAGAGCCTGCGCGCGCTGCTCGACTTCCACGGACCCCGGTCGAAGGCCGTCGTCTGGGCCCACAACTCGCACGTCGGCGACGCCGCGGCGACGGAGATGGCCGCCCGCGGCGAGGAGAACATCGGACAGATGTGCCGCCAACGCTTCGGGCCGGGCGCGTACGTCGTGGGCTTCGGCACCGACCACGGCACCGTCGCCGCCGCCTCGCACTGGGGCGGTGCCATGGAGGTCAAGAACGTCCGACCGTCGCACGCCCAGAGCTACGAGCGCGTCTGCCACGAGTCGGGCGAGCCAGCGTTCTTCCTGCCCCTGCGCGCGCCGCTGGATCCTGACGTGCGCCGTGCGCTGACCGAGCCACGGCTCGTGCGCATGATCGGCGTGATCTACCGCCCCGAGACCGAGCTCGCGAGCCACTACCTCCACGCGGTGCTGCCGCACCAGTTCGACGAGTTCGTGTGGTTCGATCGGACTGAGGCGGTCCAGCCGATCGAGACCCAGGAGCTGAGCGGCATGCCCGACACCTACCCCTTTGGGCTGTAGGCGAAGCCCTCCGGCCACAGCGGTCCCGGTGTCGCCTCGTCGGCCGACCCCGCGCGCGGTCGGCCCAGCACGACCGCGCGTTCCAGCACCGCCCGATCGCTGCTCCGACGGGGCTGCGCCTCGTGCCGTTGCTTGGAGGTCGGCCCCGGAGCCGAGCCGGGCTGGCGCTCGCTCCGCGCGCCCGGCGCGCCAGCAGGCCGCGCGCGCCCGGTGCCCCGCGGTGGCCCGGCCGGCCGGCGGTCAGGCCGGCACCGGAGGTGGGGGAGGCGTTCACCCGCTGGATGGCTTGCAGGCCACGCGCCTGGCATCGCTCCCTCCGGCGAGCGCGCGCTCGGCGCGGCGCACCCTGGCCCGCCGCTCGCTGGCCGCTAGGATGCTGCCGATGACTGACAGGATCCGAGCGCCGGGCGGCGAGACCCCGCACCCCATCCTCCTGCGCCGCCGGGCGCTCGGCTGGACGCAAGACGAGCTGGCCAGCCGGGCCGGCGTACCGCGCAGCACGGTGAGCGCGATCGAAGGCCAGCGCCTGACGCCATCCGTCGTGGCGGCCCTGGCCCTGGCGCGCGCGCTGCGTCTGCCCGTCGAGCAGCTCTTCGCCGACGGGGCTGCGGCCCCCTGCTCCTGGGCCTGGGCACCGCCCTCCGCGCGGGCGAGGTTCTGGCGTGCCGAGGTCGTGGGCCGGACGTGGCTCTACCCCGCGGAGTTGACTCACAACCCGACGCTCGAGCACGACGGCGTCGCGCCTCTGGAGCAGCCCGTCGGCCGTGGCCCCGCGGATCCCAGCGCGACGCTGGTCCTCGCGGGGTGCGATCCCGCGATGGGGCTCTTGGCGAGCTGCCTGGCCCGGGTGAGCGGGTTCCGCGTCCTCGCGTTCCAACGCGGAGGCGCGGCCGCGCTCGAGCTGCTCGCGACGGGCCGCGTTCACGTCGCCGCGCTCCACCGCTCGACGCCGGACGATTCCGACCGGAACGCGCGGACGATCCGCGCGCGCATGGGGAGCCCGTGCCGGCTGCTGCGCGTGGCCGAATGGGAGACGGGGATCGCGCTCGCGAAGCACAGCCGGCGGCGGAGTCTGGAGTCGTGCCGGCGAGGGATCCGGAGCTGGGCCGTGCGTGAAGCCGGAAGCGCCGCGCACGAGTGCCTCGAGGAGCTGCTCGGCCGGCCGCCGGCGAAGGGGCGCACGTGGCGCAGTCATGCCGCCGTGGCCGAGGCCGTGCAACAGGGCTTCGCGGAGGCTGGCATCTGCGTGCGGATCAGCGCCGAGGAGGCTGGCCTGCCGTTCGTCCCCGTGCGCAGGGAGTCGTTGGACCTGTGCTTCCCCGAGGCCCTCGAGGACGATCCGCGCGTTCAAGCGCTGATCCGGCTGCTCGGGAGCCGGGAGCACCGCGACCGCCTGCGCGATCTTCCCGGATACGACGTCACGCACACCGGTGACCTCCAGAGCGTTGGCTCGCCATGAGCGATTCCAGCAGGCGCGCGCACGAGGCGCAGGGCCCGGACGTTCCCGAAACCACCCACTCAGGAGTCCCCGCATGCAGCGACTGGCTCGAGCGACCGCTCTGATCCTCGGCCTGGCCCTCGGGGCGTGCTCGCAGCCGGTCGGCGCGGGCGGCACGCTCGTGGCCTACGTCGGCGCGGCCTCCAAGCCCGCGACCGAGGAAGCAGCGCGACTCTTCGAGCGCACGACCGGGACGAAGGTCGAGCTCGTGTTCGGCGGCTCCGGGTACGTGCTGTCGCAGATGAAGCTCGCCAAGCGGGGCGACATCTACTTCCCTGGCTCGTCCGACTACATGGAGAAGGCCAAGCGCGACGGCGACGTGTTCGCCGACAGCGAGCAGGTCATCGTCTACCTCGTGTCCGCGATCAACGTGCAGAAGGGCAACCCGCATGGCATCCGGTCGCTCGCGGACCTCACGCGTCCCGGGCTGAAAGTCGCGATCGCGAATCCCGAGGGCGTGTGTGTGGGTGCCTACGCGGTGGAGATCATCGAGCAGCAGTTCTCGCCAGAGGAGAAGCTCGCCTTCAAGCGCAACCTGATCAACTTCACGGAGTCCTGCGAGAAGACCGCCACGGCCGTCTCGCTCAAGATGGCCGACGCGGTCATCGGCTGGAGCGTGTTCGAGCACTGGGATCCCGAGCGCATCGAGACGATCCCACTGCCAGAGGGACAGATCCCGCGCATCGGGTACATCCCCGTCGCGATCTCGAGGTTCACCCAGGATCGCACCGCCGCGCAGCGCTTCATCGACTTCCTGACCGGACCGGAGGGCCGCGCCGTCTTCGCCCGCCATCATTACTTCGCGACGGCGGCGGACGCCGTCGCGTGGATCGGCGCGAGCAAGCCGGTCGGGGGTGAGTACGTCGTGCCGCAGGAATGGATCGCCAAGTGAGCTGCTGATGAGCCTGCGTCGCTGGACCATCGCGGCGGCGGCGGCCGTGCTGCTGCTCTACGGTGGCCTGATCCTGTCGCTGGCGTGGTTCTTCGAGGGTGCGGCGTTGCGGGACGCCGTCCAATCGGAACGCACGCTGCACGCCGTACGCCTGTCGCTCGTGGCGGCGACCCTGGCGGCGACGCTGGCACTGCTGCTGGCCGTGCCGGCCGCCTATGCCCTGTCGCGCTACCGCTTCCGCGGACGCGAGCTGGTCGACACCGTCCTGGAGTTCCCGATCATCGTCTCCCCGGCGGCGCTGGGCGCGATGCTGCTCATCTTCTTCAACAACCCGCTCGGCGAGTGGATCGAGGACAACGCGGTCCAGTTCGTCTTCAGCTTCGCCGGCATCGTGCTCGCGCAGTTCGTCACGGTGCTCGGAGTGGCCGTGCGGCTGTTGAAGACCTCCTTCGACGAGGTGCCGGTCGAGCTGGAGACCGTGGCCCGCACGCTGGGCGCCACGCCGCGGCACGCCTGGCTCACGGTCACGTTGCCGCTGGCGAAGCGCGGGCTGATCGCCGCCTTCATCCTCGCGTGGGCCAAGGCACTGGGGGAGTTCGGCGCCACGATCATGGTCGCCGGCACGATGGCCCTGCGGACGGAGACGCTGCCGGTGGCGATCTACCTGCGGCTGGCCAGCGCTGACATCGAGGGAACCGTCGCGCTGATCCTGGTGCTCGTGAGCATCGGGCTCGTGGCTCTGTACGCGACGCGTCGACTCCTGGGGAGGACCCTCCGTGCTTGAGGTCGAAGCCCTCGCCGTGTCCGCCGGCAGCTTCCGGCTGCGCGACGTGTCCTTGTCGGTGGCGCAGGGCGAGTGTCACGCCGTGCTCGGTCCGTCGGGCTCCGGGAAGACCACCTTCCTCCAGGCCGTGCTGGGCGTGCTACAGCCCACGAGCGGGCGCATCCGACTGGCCGGAGTGGAACTCACGCGCCTGCCCATCGAGCAGCGCGGTCTGGGCTACGTGCCACAGCAACTCGGCCTGTTCCCACACCTCTCCGTGCGGGACAACTTGTCCTACAGCGCGCGGGCCCGCGCCGTGCCAGCCTCGGAGTTCCGTCCGCTCCTGGACCGGCTCGTCGAGGCCACCGGCATCGGCTCGCTGCTCGACCGCCGACCGGCGACGCTTTCGGGGGGGGAGCGCCAGCGCGTGGGACTGGTGCGGGCTCTGGCCAGCCAGCCGCGTCTGGTCCTCTTGGACGAGCCGTTCACCGCGCTCAATGAAAGCCTGCGCCGCGAGCTCTGGTGGTTGCTCCGCGAGCTGCAGCGCGAGTGGCGGCTGACCGTGCTGCTCATCACCCACGACCTCGCCGAAGCGTACTTCCTGGCGGAGCAGGTCACCGTGCTGCTCGACGGCCGCGTCGTGCAGCAGGGCGAGAAGGCCGAGGTGTACGGCCGTCCCACCGCGCCGGAGGTCGCGCGGTTCCTGGGAGTGGAGACGCTGCAACCCGGTCGCGTGCTCCACGTGCGCGACGGCCTGGCGAGGGTCGCGGTCGGCTCGGCCCAGCTCACGGCGCTGGCGCCCTACGACCTCACTGACGACGTGCTCGTCAGCATCCGCGGTGAGGAGGTCATCCTGCAGGACGAAGGCAGCTCGGCGAGCAGCGCTCGCAACGCGCTTCCCGCTCGCGTCGTCTCCGTGCGACCGGGCAGTCCGCTCGTGTGCGTGGAGCTGGACGTGGGCTTCCCCCTCGTCGCCTTGATCACGCGTCCGGCCTGCGAGGAGCTCGACTTGCGCCCTGGCGTGAAGGTGACCGCCTGCGTCAAGGCTCCCTCCGTCCACCTGGTCGGTCGCTCCGCGATCCAGGGGCGCGGAAGTGCCCTGGCTTGAAGGCGTGACGGGCACGCCTTCGATCCCGACCGCCGGTGACGCGCGGCCAGAGCGCCCTGCGGTCCCGTGCACTGCGGCGCAGGTGCGCCACCACCGGATCGGAGCGACGTCCGGCAGGCACGCGATCTCACGGGCTCCGTGCCGCTCGCGCTGGCGGCGGAAGCGAGCCCAAGGTCGTGGGTCCGCTCCTCTCCGGGCACGGCCCGCCCCCGCGGCCGTCCCCCCTGGGCAGCCCGCCTACTCGGGCTCTCCGGTCAGCACCCACGCCGCCCAATCCCGCAGCGCGTAGCGCGCTGCGCCGCGGCTGTCGCGTGCTTCCCGCAGGCGCATCTTCGCTGCCCACAGCGCCCGCTGCTTCGAGTGCCCCTCGACCCACAGCCCTCGATAGAACGCGAGCATCAGCTCGCGCGTCGCCTCGTCCGGCACCTTCCAGAGCGACGTCACGACGCTGCGCGCACCCGCCATCTGCAGCGCGCGCTGCAACGACGCGACCCCCTGCCCCGCGCGCCGATGACCGACGCTCGTGTCACAAGCGCTGAGCACCGCCAGCTCGCACCCCGACAAATCCAGGGTCGACAGCTCCTCCGCGGTGATCAACCCGGGCGCGCGGCCCAGCGCGTCTTCCGGCTGGTTCGCGCCCGACAGTGCCAGGCCGCACAGGAGCATCGGGCTCGAGCCGCGCACCTGCTCGGCACCGCTGGGCCGCAGATGCAGGCCGCTGTGGCGGTCCAGGGGTTCGGGGTCGCTCCACGAGCGGATCGACTCGGCGGCGTACCACCCGTGGGTCGCGACGTGCAGCCAACGCGCCTGGGTCGCCAGCGACTCCAGCGCGGAGCGCGAGGCGCGCCGGCCCTCCAGCACCTGCGCGGTGGACGTGGCGTGCTCGTCGGCGAAGAGGCGCGCGAGCTCGCGGACCTCCGGGCCCGTGTGGGGGAGCGGCGCGAACCCGGCCTCGAAGGCGCTGCCGCGCAGCACGGTCGGCGCTGGGGGTGGCGCGCTCGACGCGTCGGCCAGCGTCGGGGCGTCGGCCAGTGCGTCGTCCTCGGCGTCGTGCTCCAGCGGAGCAGCATCGAAGGTCGCTCCGCCCAGGGCCACGAGCAGACCGGCCACGCGCGGTGGCGGACGCCACAGCAACTCGCCCAGCGTGCTGCGCACCTCGAGCTGGAAGCGCTGACCCAAGAGCTCGCTCGTGGAGTCCGGTCCATCCACCGGCTCGTCCGCCGGCAGGGCATCGAAGGGTACGAGGTGCAGCACGTCGTCGAGCACGAGCACGACGCGCCGCGCCTCCCCCAACGCGGACAGCACGGGATCGAAGACCAGTGACCGCAGCTCGCGGCCGCGCCGCTCGACGTCGCCCTCGTGCCCGGCGTGAGCGAGACCGAGCCCGCGACCCGCCTCGATGCCCAGCGCCGCGCGCCATCCCGCCACGGCCGCTTCGACCGGCTCCCAGGGGCCCAGGTCGACGAGGCTCAGCGCGACCTCGCTCTCCGCGGCGCCGCCGCGGACGACGAAGGCGCACAGGCGCTCGACCCCTTCCCAGATCGGCGCGGCCTGGTCAGCGTCTGTGCCTGCCGTGGCGAAGCGTACGCCAAAGTGCGCGAAGCGCCGGTAGGCGACCGCGGCGCGACCCGCGCCCAGCGCGGAGGAGAGCTGCACGGGATCGAGCTCGAGACTTGCCGCTTTGGACCCGCCGGGCTCGTGCGCCAGGCCGACGAGCTCGAGCTCCAGCGCATCGCGGGCGCGGACCGCCGCCTGGAACTCCGCGCTCGTCGTGCCGGCGCGCGCGAGGCTCGCCAGCTCCTCGCCCGCCGCGCGCAGCGCAGCGCGCAGCTCGGCGTGACGCACGGAATCGGCGGCTCCACGCGCGAACGCCGCCGAGGCCAAGGCCGCGCTGCGGGTCACCTCGGACAGGACGAAGGCCGGTGCGATCAGCTCGGGAGCCGGCGCCCACGCTCCGTGACCCAGGGCGAAGGTCAGTGCCTGGCGGAGCTGGATCTCGAGCCCAGCGTTGCGCTCCTCGGCCTCGCGCCGCGAGCCAAACAGGATCGCTGCGCGCGCGGCGCGCGTCTGCGCACCACAGGCCGCGCCGATCAGCTCGATGCAGCGCTCGCGCAGCGCTCTCCGCGCCTTTGGAACTGCCTCGTCGGCGCCAGCCGGCGGGCGGGCGAGCTCGACCGCCAGCGAAGTGGCCAGGTTGTGCCGCGCGGCCTGGAGGCTCGGGTGGTCGGCGGGCAAGGTCCGAGTGCGGACCTCGAGCACCTGCTCGTCGAGCACGCGCGCGCCGCGCAGATCGCCCAGGTCCTGGAGCGTCGAGGCCAGGTTCAGCCGCGCGGACTGGAGTCGTGGGTGGTCCGCGGGCAGCGTCCGCGCGCAGACCTCGAGCACCTGCTCCTCGAGCGCGCGGGCTCCCTGCCGATCGCCCAGGTCGCGGATCGTCCAGGCCAGGTTGGCCCGCACGGCTTGGAGCTTCGGGTGGTCTTCCGGCAGCGTCCGCTCGAAGACTGCGAGCGCCTGCTCCTCGAGCGCGCGGGCGCCGTGCAGATCGCCCTGCCTCTTGATCGTCGCGGCCAGGTTCAGCCGTGCGGCCTGCAGCTCGGGGTGGTCCGCGGGGAGCATCCGCGCGTGACCCGCGAGCGCCTGCTCTTGCAGCGCTCGCGCCCCCTCGAGGTCGCCGAGGTTCTCGAGCGTCAGCGCCAGGTTCTCGCGCGCCGCCTGGAGTCGCGGGTGGTCCGCGGGCAGCGTCCGGGAGCGGATCGCGAGGACTTGCTCCTGCAGCGCGCGCGCGCCGTGGAGGTCGCCCAGGTCCTTGATCGTGATCGCCAGGTTCTCGCGCGCCGCCTGGAGATCGGGGTGATCCGCGGGCAGCGCATGGGAGCGGACCGCGAGCACCCGCTCTTGGAGCGCGCGCGCGGCGTCGAGCTCACCCAGCTCCCAGAGCGTCGTGGACAGGCTCGCCTGCACCATCAGGAGCAGGCGGTGGTCCGCGGGCAACGTCCGCGCGCAGGCCTCGAGCGCCTGCTCTTGGAGCTGGCGTGCAGCGCCGAGGTCGCCGAGGTCGCGCAGCGTCCCAGCCAGGTTCAGCCGCGCCGCCTGGAGCTCGGGGTGCTCCGGGCGCAGGGTTCGCGCGCGGACCTCGAGCACCTGCTCCCCGAGCGCGCGCGCGCCGTGGAGATCCCCCAAGCTCCCGAGGGTCACGGCCAGGTTCTGCCGCGCCGCCTGGAGGTTCGGGTGATCTTCGGGCAGCGTCCGCGCGGCGGCCTCGAGCACCTGCTCTTGGAGAGCGCGCGCGCCCTGCAGGTCGCCCAACCCGCTGAGCGTCGCGGACAGGTTCCCGCGCGCCACCTGGAGGAACGGATCGTCCGCGGACAGGGTTCGCGAGCCGATCGCGAGCACCTGTTCCTGGAGCGCGCGCGCACCGTGTAGATCGCCCAGGGCCCACAGCGTCGCGGCCAAGTTCTGTCGCGCGGCCTGGAGATCGGGGTGGTCCTCGGGAAGCGTCCGGGAGCGCGCTTCCAGCACCAGCTCGTCGAGCGCGCGAGCGCCGGCGAGATCACCGAGATCGGAGCGCACTCCCGCCAGGTAGAGCCGCGCTGTCTGGAGGTCGGCGTGGTCGGAGGGCAGGGTGCGGGTCAGGACCTCGACGACCTGCTCCTGGAGCGCGCGGGCCGCGTGCAGATCGCCCAGGCGCGCCAAGACCTCGGCCAGGCTCTGGCGCGCGCGCTGCAGCTCGCGATCGTCGGCCGGCAGCGTCGCGGAGCGCACCTCGAGCACCAGCGTGAGGGCCTGCTGCGCGGTCGCGAGATCGCGCGCCTCTCGGGCGATGCGACCCGCGCGCTCGAGCAGGCCCAGCCAGTCCGCCGCGCGCTCCGACGCGGGGCGCGCGAGCAGGCTCTCGACCGCGCGGCTCGCCAGCTCGCGAGCCGCGGCGATGTCGGAGCGTTCGAGCGCGGAACGCGCCTCCGCGAGCAGCAACCGCTCGTCGACGATTTCGGGCTCCAGACGGGGAGCGTCCGGGGGGGCCTCCACTCCCGACGCGCACGCCGAGAGGAGCACGCCGAGGGTCGGCGCCGCGGCGGCGAGCAGGAGCAACGGGGTGAGGATCGGGCTGTGCCTCACGGGTGGAGTGTACGGAGTCAGACTCCATTCCGCCGTTCTCGAGTGTACGGAGTCAGACTCCATTCCGCCCGCGCGAGAACGGCGGCGGGGAGTCCGACTCCGTACTATTGGACACACCACGGTTCCCGTGGACCCAACACACGCGCACAGAACCGTGGTGGTTTGCACTGAACTGTGTCCGTTTGCAGCGCGCCTCGTTCAGACGTAACCTGCGCGCCGTTCATTGCTTCCACCGTGCTGTACCGCCTTTTCAGGGCTCGTTCCCAAACCGCAGGTCGTGAGTTCGAATCCCGCCGGGCGCACCAACACAGCCTTCGCGATCGCACTACCTGCGCGACCCAACCTGCGAGGGCGTCGTGGCTCAACCGCCCCCGAGTGGCGTAGACCAGTACGCGCCACCGCTGAGCTGCACCATGACCAAACCTGCCAGCTACGTCCCCAAGCTGCGTCACCGCAGGACCAAGGACCTCACCTAGGCCTGCTTCTCCGACTGGGCCATCTGCCTAGGCGAGCGGGGCACCGCCCATCTCAGTCTGACACCGAGGTCCGACCCGCTGAATGACCAGCACACTCTCGCGCTCGTGCCGCCCATGACGGCGCTGTCCGCGGGGTGTGCACCCCACGGCCCGCTCGTCGCAGCCAGAACGCGAACCCGTCAACGAAGGTCGACCGGTCTCCCCAGCTCACTGCGTCCAGACGACGCGCCAGCCGTTCGTCAAGTTGAAGGCCGCGGGGGTGCAGTACGGCGCGGCGTTGCGATACCAGACTTGGTAGGTGCGTGACGTTCCGGGCAATACTGGATCGCGCACCGACAGCGGTGTCGGCTGGGCGACGTTCGGCTGCGAGGAGGCGCCAGCGACGTTCGCCGTCACTCCGAGGCGTTGAACGGTCCCACCGACACAGCGCAGCCCGTCGCCGAAGGCTTGGCCGGCGCCAGCATTCACGGCCGCAGTACCCGAGAAGTACAGCGAGCTCGAGGTGCCTGGCATCGACGAACCGCTGAGCACGTACGTGTCGGCCGACACGCTGGCGACCCCAACGGCCTCGAGGCGTCCGCCGAGGCCAACGGAACTCATGCAGCCGCTCCCGGATCCAGGGGCGCTCTCGTTGCCGCACGGACACGGAGCGGCGCTGCCGTCGCCGGCGCAGAAGGAAGCGCCGGTCCCGTGGCAGCCCTCGATGCGCGCGACGTTCGACACCGCCGTCGCATCCACGCGGCGCATGTCGCCGCCCAGCCACAGCGCGGGTCCGCGCCCGGAGCCGTCATCGAACGACGCGAGCGATCGGCCCGCGCTCTCCAACGTGCCCGCGGCCGACGAATTCAGCGACGCGATCCCGGTCCAACTCGACCCATCCCACGCCGCCAAGCCGCGCTGTGAGCCGAGGTCGAAGTTCCCAGTCGCGTAGAGCCGCCGACCGAAGCCGTCGTCGTGCACGACGAAATCCTCGACATTTTGAAGGCCGGTGCCCAGCCCGCTGCCGACTGCCGACCACGTGCTGCCGTTCCAGCGCGCGACGTGGTTCGCCATCACGCCACCGACGTTCGAGAAGTAGCCGCCGACATAGAGCCGCGCTCCCCCGCCGTCGTCGTGGACGTGGATCGCGGAAACCGGATTGTCGAACAGGCCAAGGCTCTCCCAAGACGAGGTCGTTGCGTTCCAACGTGCGACATACCGGACTTGGGCGCCGCCGATCGTGGTGAAGGTGCCCACGGCGTGGATGCGAGCCCCGAAGCCCGAGTCGTACACGGCGGCGTCGAGGACTTCCGGGGCGAAGGCCGCTCCGAGCGGTTGCCAGGCAGAACCCGTCCAGCGTGCGAGGTACTGGCCGCTTGGGATCCCGTGCTGCGTCGGGTTGAGGAGCACGTTCACGGCGTAGAGTGCTGGCCCCGTCCCGTCGTCCAGCGTGCGCAACTTGCGGATCGTCCCCGAAGGCAGTGCGCTCGGCGCGCTCCAGCTCTGACCATCCCAGCGTGCGAAGCCCTGAGCCGCGACGCCCCCGATGGCGCTGAACGTGCCCGCGACGTACAGAGCGGGGCCGGACCCGTCGTCCCACACGGCGCTTGCCGCGACCTCGCGGTCGTCCACCAGGCCCAGCCCGGGCGACGACCAACCTGTTCCATTCCAGCGCCGGAAGCGCGGGGCGCCGGGCGGCACGCCCGCCGTGCGCTCGATGCCGGCATAGAGTTCCGGCCCGGCACCGGAGTCGAAGATGCAGAAGGTCTTCACCGCCGAGGGCAGCCCCGCACCACTCGCCACGGCTGACCACGTCCCGCCACCGGTGAGTCGCGCGATCGCATTGGCCTCCGCTCCGCCGGCGGTCGAGAACGATCCGCCCACGAACAGTGTTCCTTGATACGAGGACAGGGTCCTACCGACGTCACCGACCCCGCCGGCCAGCGCAGTCCAGACGCCGCTGTCCAGCCGAGCCACGTTGACAGTCATCCCGCCGGAGATCGGCGCGAAGTGCCCGGCCGCGCAAAGACGAGGTCCTGACCCATCATCGTGCACGGCAAGCGAGGCGACGTGGCCGAGAACGCCCGGCTCGGCGGACCACGACGAACCGTTCCAGCTCGCGATGTTGGACACGGGGAGACCTCCCGCGCGCTCGAAAGTTCCACCGACGTAGAGTCGCGGACCAGCGCCCGCATCGAAGGTCTCGAACGCGGCGACCACGCCCGTGGCGGTCCCCGCGGCGTTCTGCGTGCCGGCCCCGAGCGGCTCCCACGCGGAGCCGTCGTAGCGCGCCACGCCGTTCGCGAAGGGTCCGCTCGGGCTGCCCAGCCGAACGAAGCCGCCGCCTGCGTACAGCTTCGGCCCGGATCCGCTGTCCCAGACCGTCAGCGCTCGGACGGTGCTGTTGTAGGGCCCACCTGCCGGGTAGCTCCAGGCCGCTCCATCGAAGCGCGCGACGCGCGGCGTGGAGACGCCCCCGGAGTTCGAGAAGAACCCGCCGACGTAGAGCTGACCCTGGTACGACGCGAGCGCATGCACCTCGCCGTCCGTGCCACCGCCCGGGAGCGGCGCCCAACTCGTCCCGTCGAAGCGCGCGATGTTCGCCGCTGGCACACCGCCGGCGGTCGCAAACACGCCGGCCGCATACAGCGATCCGCCATGAACCGCGAACGCCCACACGGCTCCAGGCCCGCCGAGGAACGTCGTCATGTTGGCGCCCGTGCTGGACCACGTCGTTCCATTCCAGCGCGCGACGCTCGCCGCGGGGATGCCGCCCACCGCGCTGAAGGTGCCGCCGATGTAGAGCGACGGCCCGGAACCATCGTCCCACACGATCGAGGCCGTGACCTGGCCGTCCACGCCCGGCACGTTCAAGCCTGGAGCGACCGTGCCGCAGTACTGTGCGTGAATCGGCGCGCACAGCGCGAACGCGAGAGCGACAGAGGGAAACCGCAACGGGTTCATGGATCCTCCAGAGTTTGGCTGAGAGCAGGCGAACTCCCGACCCCCGGCATGTCCGGCCGTCCGCTTCGTGGGTGATTCTATCGCAGGACTCCACCTCGTCCGTGGGCCGTCGCTCGGGCCACGCTCGAGCCGCTCCGGAACCCACGAAGGCGTGGATCCGCCACGGGACGGAACCGCACCGGAGGAGGCGGGCGTGCCCTCCACGCACTACGCCACCTGCATCCATGTCGTCGTGGTCGTCGTGGGTTGCAGGCTTCCGACGAGTTCTCGGGATGGGAACTCCACCCCCGGTCGAGAGCTCCTCTCGACCCACAGGGCGGGCCCGAGGCGTCGTCGTGGTCGCAGAGCACGTGTGTCGGGGCGTCCACGCCGGACAGGAAGCAGATGCCCGGGGGCCAGCCTGGATACTGCGACCGAGCCGGCGCCGGGAGGCGCCGCCGGCGCGAGAACGGCGGAGGGGAGTCCGACTCCGTACTACGGTTGCCACACGACCTCGAGCGCGTTCGTCAGGTTGAACGTCGAACTCGTGCAGAAGCTGGCCGCGTCGCGGAACCAGATCTGGTAGACGCGCACGCCGGGGGCGGTGATCAGGCCCTTCATCGCGACCGGCGCGTCGCCAGCGCGCGGGTAGTGCGAGGCCCCGGCGCTGTTCGGCAGGATCTCGAGCCGCACGACTGCGCCGCGTGCGCAGCGCAGCCCGTCGCCGAAGACGGCGCCCGCTCCGCCCGCGACGCGTTGCGTGCCCTGGAAGTAGAGCGCGGTGCCGTTCGTCATGGCGCTGCCCTCCAGCGCGAGCGTGTCTTGCGCCAAGCTCGCGAGTCCGCGCGCGCGCAACGTGCCGCCGTTGCCCGTCGAGTTGAGACAGCCCGCGCCGGCACCCGGCGTGCTCGCGTTGCCGCACGGACACGCGGCGCCCGAGCCGTCGCCGCTGCACACGACGCGGCCGGCGACGTCGCAGGCCGAGTACGCGGCGATGTGCCGGCTGGGCGTGCCGCCGAGGCGCTGAAAGGACCCGGCCGCGAAGAGCTGCGGGCCCCGGCCGTCGCGCGCGTCGTACGTCGCGAGGCTCATCACCCGGGGGGCGCCCGGCAGGAGAGCCTCGAACGGCCCGAGCGCGCTCCACGCGGCACCGTCCCAGCGCGCGACCAACGCGGCCGGGACCCCGCCTGCCGTAGTGAACGTGCCGGCCGCGCAGAGTCCCGGACCGGACGGCGTCGCGCAAGACGCCAGCGCGCTGACGCTGGAGTTCGTGCCCGCCCCCAGAGCGCTCCACGCGTTGCCGTCGAAGCGCGCGACGTTCGAGCAAGCGATTCCACCGGCGCTCGTGAAGAGCCCTCCGGCGACGAGCTGGCTGGACGCTCCGTCGTGCCAGGCCGTCAGTGCGAACACGAGGTCATTCGAGTGGGGGGAGGTGCCGAATCCCACGGCGCGCCACGTGCTGCCGTCCCAGGCGGCGACGCGCTCGAACGGCTGGCCGGCCCCGAGCTGGAAGCGCCCGCCAGCGACGAGCTCGAGGCCTTGTCCGAAGTCGAACTCGGCGAGCGCCCGGACCTCGCCAGGCAATCCCGCTCCGACCGAAGCCCAGCTCGCGCCGTCCCACGCTGCGATGTTCGCGACCGGAATGCCACCGGCCAGGTTGAAGTTGGCGCCAGCGACGTAGACCTTCGCGCCGCTGCCGTCGTCGTGTGCGATCAGCGCGACGAGATCACCGGACGGGATCCCGCCGCCGAGGGGTGACCAGCCGCTCGCGTTCCAACGCGCGATGTTGGCGGCGGGCTGCCCACCGGCCTGCGAGAAGCCGTTCGCGACGTAGATCGCCGGCCCGCTGCCGTCGTCGAAGCTCAGCACACAGCGCGGGTCGGGTGCACCGCTGGCGGCCCCGAGGCCGGATCCCAGCGTCGACCATCGGTCTCCGTCCCACGTGGCGATCCTGCGCGCCGAGGTCGTGCCGGCGCGGTCGAAAGAGCCGGCGCACACGAGGACGCGCCGGTTGCCGTCGTCATGCACGGTCAGCGCGGACCCGAAGCTGCTCAGACCCTGGCCGGACACGACGGCTCTCCAGGTCGCGCCGTTCCACGCGGCGATGTTCTCGGCGACGGTCGGCCCCGCGTTCGCGAACGTGCAGGCCGCGACGAGCTCGCGCCCGGCGCCCGCGTCGAACGTCGTCAGCGCGTGGACGCTCGCGCCACTGGTCGCATCGCCCATCCCGCCCCCCACGGAAACCCATCCGCCGCCGTTCCAGCGCGCGATGCGCAACGGCGGCCCGCCGTTGTGGCCGAACGATCCACCGGCGTACAGGTGCGTGCCCGTGCCGTCGTCGTACTCCGCGAACGTCGCGACCTCTCCGCCGAACGGGTTGTCCGGCAGCGCGGCGGCGGACCACGCTCCGCCGCGCCAGCGCGCCACCTTCTGCGAGGGGATGCCGCCGGCCGTCGTGAAGTTGCCGCCCACGAAGAGCGCCGGCCCCGTGCCGTCGTCGTGCACGATCAGGCAGTGCGCGCTGGAGCTCAGGCCCGTTCCCAACGCGCTCCAGGCCACGCCGTCCCAGCGCGCGACGCGCGCCGCGGCCTGTCCGTTGAGGCCCGTGAACGAACCGGCCGCGTAGAGCAGGGGCCCCGTGCCGTCGTCGAACACGGCCAACGCGCTCACGCGGGCATTGAAACCCGTGCCGACCGCGGACCAGCCCGACCCGTTCCAGCGCGCGATCCGCGCGGCGGGAACTCCACCGGCGGTCGAGAACTCCCCGCCGACGTACAGCGCGGCTCCTGAGCCGTCGTCGAAGGCTGCCGCGGCATGGGCCACCCCGTTCAGGCCCGAACCGAGGCTGGACCAGGCCGTGCCGTTCCAGCGTGCGATCCCGTTCACTGCGGGGAGGCCGCCGATCGACGTGAACTCCCCGCCGGCGTACAGCGCTGGGCCCGAGCCATCGTCGTGCGTGGTGAGAACCCGCACCGGTCCATTCGGTGCCGTCCCCGGTGCACTCCAGCTCGCGCCGTCCCAGGCCACGAGCGGCGACCCGACGCCATCCACCCACAGGTTGCCGCCGCCCAAGAAGAGGCGCGGGCCCGAACCGTCGTCGTGCTCGCAGAGCGTGTACGTCTGGCCCTCCACGCCGGGCAGGTGGAAGCCCGGAGACCAGTCCGGACACTGCCCCCGAGCCGGCGCCGCCAGCCACGGCGCCAGGAAGGCCAGTCGGGCCAGGAGCACGAGCAGGGGACGAGTCTTCATCGTCTTCATCGCGGCGGGATCTCGGTGCTGCCTCCACCTCCGCTTCGAACCGCCCACGCGTTACCGGGAGAAGCACGGACCCAGGCAGCCTAGCGGGGTCCGTCCGCTGGGTGGGGCTGGGACCGAAGTGGCTGGCCCGGCGCCGCGCCTCGGATCTTCAGAGCCCTGCTCCAGCGAGCGGGTCGCCAGGGGGGCAATCGACGTGGGCTGCGCTCGCCAGCCTGCTCGTCCCAGCCGGGAACCACGATCGCGGGGCCCGGGGGCCTCGACGCGCGCCGCGCCCCCGCGGACGATGCGCACAGCACGCCGTGGATCCCGCACCCTTCGTCGCCAACACGGACCAACGCTGGTTCGACTTCCTGCGCTCGACGAGCGTGGACGGCGTCGTCGACGAGGTGAACTTCTGGTCGCCCGCGGCGCAGCGGCCCATGAAGCGCATGCTGCCGGGGGAGCCGGTGTTCTTCCGGCTCAAGAGTCCAATCCACGCGGTGGCGGGCTACGGGTTCTTCGCCCACTTCGCGCTGCTCGACCTCGACGTCGCCTGGGACACGTTCGGGACGCGCAACGGATTCCCCGACCGCATCGGTTTCCTCCAGGCGCTCGGCGGTTGGCGCCGGCAGGACCTCGCGAGCCTGCGCGCGGACGGACGTCGGCTCGCGTGCACGATCCTGCGCGACGCCCTGTTCTGGCCCGAGGAACGCTGGATCTCCTGGGGCGACGAGCGCGGCTGGCCGCGCAACGTCACGCAGGGCATGACGGTTCGAGACGCGGCGCACGCGGACATGCTCCTGCGTCAAGTCCAGCTCGACCAGCACGTTCCCCCGGAGGAGTTCGCCCCGGCGTTCACGCTCGTCGACGCCGACGAGCGCGAGCTCGTCCTGGCGCGCCAGCGGCCGCGCGTGGGGCAGGGAGCGTTTCGCGCGCGGCTGCTCTCGGCCTACGGCGCGCGCTGCGCGATCACGGGCGAGCGCACGGAGCCGGTCCTCGACGCGGCGCACGTCCAGCCGTACCTCGGGCCGCGCAGCAATCACGTCCAGAACGGGCTCTTGCTGACGAAGGAGTTCCACGCGCTGTTCGACCATGGCCTGGTCACCGTGACGCCGGAGCACGTCGTGCGCGTGTCGCCGAGCATCCGCGACCGCTGGAGCAACGGGAAGCGCTACTACGAGTTCGACGGGAAGCCGCTGCGCAGGCTTCCGGAGAGCGCGGTCGAGAGACCCAGCCGTGAGGCCCTGGACTGGCACAACCGGCGGATGTTCGTGGCCTGAGCGCGGTGGTACGGAGTCAGACTCCATTCCGCCGTTCTCGCGCCGGCGGCGCCG
>JAEUHZ010000071.1 GCA_016795205.1 Planctomycetota bacterium
TCGAGGTGACGGAGGAGCCGCAGACGGTCGTCGTGGACGCCCTGCCATCGCGCAGGGTGCGCGTGCTCCTGACCCGCGACGATCACGAGCTGCTGGTGATCCAAGCCGCGTCGACGGGTTGGGTGACTGGCTCCGACGCGCAGGGGATCGACGGGCACTACGAGCAGACGATCTACGTGCCGCCGGACGAATCGATCACGATCGCGGTGATCGGGCGCGACGGCGAGGTGCGGATGGGCCGGCTCGCGCCGGAGACGGGCTCGCTCGATCGCGTGACCGACCTCGACCTGCGCGTCCCGACCACGCTCGTCCGTGCAGGGGTTCCCGCGCCGGTCGAGAGCTCCGGCGCAGAGCCCGAGCCGCGCTGACCGCGGAAGCGCGCGGGCGGCTCGTGGGAGCCGCCCGCGTCCGTGAGCGCTGAGTGCGCCCGGCTCGTGCGTCAGGTCAGCACTGACTGAACCCGCAAGCGTGGCACTTCACGCAACCCTCCTCGAAGGAGAGCACGCCGTCGCAGCTCGGGCACTTCAGCTTGTACTGCGACACGTTGCGCGGCGTGCCGGCCGGCTTCGCCGGGGTCGGCGTCGAGACCGGGGTCGGAGCGGAGGCCGCGCGCTGTGCGACGTGGGCCGCTGCGGCAATGTTCGCGGCCTCGGTGGCCTTGTAGTAGCCCGTCTTGTCGAGGTCGGGCGAAGCCGTGCCGAGCAGCAGCGCGTGCAGGCCGTGCTGCTCCTTGGCCTGGAGGTAGCGGCTGAGCGCCGTCGCGAGGCCGTCGGCGAGCGACATGATGCGCCCGTCCTTGGTCGGCACGGACAGGCTCGAGCCGATGCCCTCGAGCTGCTTCATCGCCATCTTGAGGCTGCCGTTGCTGCGCAGCCACAGGGACAGGATGCGGCAGATCGCCTCGAGGTCCGAGTTCGCGACGTCGCCGCCCTTGCCGAGCTGGGCGAAGACCTCGCGCTCGCGCTGGGCGATCGGATCGACGGAGACCTTCACGTGCATGTTGCCGAACGGCGTCATCTGCCGGATGCGCAGCGACGGCATGATCTCCGGCAGCTTGACCGGGTTCAGCTCCTCCTGGCCCGCTTCGTTGATCGTGGTGCGCAGGCCGGTCGTGGGCGCGGCGGGCGCAGGGACCGGATCGGCCGACGCGGCGGCCGGAGCGCCGTCCGCGCGCTTCGTCGAGCCCTTGAGCGCCATCGGCTGCATGTCACGGCAACCGTCGCGGTAGACGGTGACACCCTTGACGTCCTCGTCGATCGCCAGCTCGTAGATCTGCCGCACGTCGTCGACCGTGGCCTCGTGCGGGAAGTTGATCGTCTTGCTGATCGAGCTGTCGCAGTGCCGCTGGAACGCGGACTGCATCTTCATGTGCCAGTAGGGCGTGATGTCGTGCGCGGTGACGAACACGCGCTTCATGTCGTCGGGGACGTCGTCACGGTGCTGCAAGGAGCCATGCGAGACGATGTCGTCGATCATCTCGTCCGAGTAGCAGCCGCGCTGGCGCGCCGCCTGCTCGAAGACGTAGTTGACCTCGCGCATGACCGTCGGGCGGCCCTTCTCGTCCTTCATGACCTGGCGGATGAAGGCCAGGCTGAACATCGGCTCGATCCCGCCGGAGCAGTTGGCGATGATCGAGATCGTCCCGGTGGGCGCGACCGTCGTCGTGTAGCTGTTCCGCATCTTGCGGCCGGCGCGCTCCCAGTCGGAGCCCTCCCAGGCCGGGAACACGCCGCGCTCCTCGGCCAGGATCTCGCTGGCCAGGTGCGACTCGTCGTTCATGACCTGCATGACACGCTCGCCGAAGGCCAGGCCTTCCTGCGAGTTGTAGGCGATGCCGAGCTTGTACAGCGCGTCGGCGAAGCCCATCACGCCCAAGCCGATCCGCCGCGTCGTCTTCGACATGTTGTCGATCTGCGGCAGCGGGTAGCGGTTGGCTTCGATCACGTCGTCGAGGAAGCGCGTCGTGGAATGGATGATCTGCTTGTAGCGCTCCCAGTCGAAGCGCGCGTCCTGTCCCTCGCCCACGACCAAGGTGCCCAGATTGATCGACCCGAGGTTGCACGAGTCGTAGGGGTGCAGCGGCTGCTCGCCGCAGGGATTCGTGGCCTCGATGAGACCGACGTTCTTGATCGGATTCCTCTCGTTGATCCGATCGATGAACACGACACCCGGCTCGCCCGTGCGCCAGGCGTGCGCGATGATCAGGTCCCAGATCTCCTTGACCGTCCAGAACTGGTCGGTGGGACGGCCCTCGGCGTCCTTCTTCCGCAGCTTCGACCACTGCTTCGTGCGCGGATTCTGGACCTGGTGGATCGTGTCCGGCGCGTTGCGCAGCTCGTCGATGAAGCGGTTGGTGACCGTGATCGAGATGTTGTAGTTCGTCAGCAGACCGAGGTCGTCCTTGATCTGGATGAACTCGATGACGTCCGGGTGATCGACACGCAGGATGCCCATGTTCGCGCCGCGGCGGAACGCGCCCTGCTGGATGGCGTCGGTGGCCTTCGAGAACACCTGGATGAAGGACAGCGGACCTTCCGTCGTCCCACCCGAGCTGCGCACGAGGTCGCCCTGGGGCCGCAGGCGCGAGAAGCTGAAGCCCGTGCCGCCGCCCGCCTTCTGGATCAGGGCCGTCGCCTTGATCGAGTCGAAGATGCCTTCGATCGAGTCCTCGACCGGCAGGACGAAGCACGCCGAGAGCATCCCCATCTCACGGCCCGCGTTCATGAGCGTCGGGCTGTTCGGCATGAAGAGCCGCTTCGCCATGAGCCCGTAGAACTCGCGCGCGACGGACAGCGCGCGGGCCGGCGTGCCGCCCGGGAAGGAGAGCTCGGCCTTGGCGATGTGCGACGCGACGCGCCAGAACAGCTCGCGCGGCGTCTCGCAGACCTTGCCGGTCGTCGCGTCCTTCTTCAGGTAGCGCTTCGAGAGGACGGTCGTCGCGTTCTCGGTCAGGTCCGGATCCGGCAGGTCGGCCGGCGGCGCGAGGGACTCGAGTTCGGCGAGGGCATCCACGTCGGTGCGGGGCTCCGCTTGACGGACGGTCTTCACGAGCGGGGAGGGATTCACTTGGAACTTCCGTAGGGCGAGAGGCCGGGCTTTTGGCCCGCGGCGGCACGCGGGTCGGTCGAGGCCGGACTGGGGATCGTTCCGCGCGCGGGGCGGGGGCGCGAGGGCCCTCTGCCCCCTCTCTTCCCCCCTGCTCGCGCCGGGAGGCCGATGGAACCCACCCTGCCCGAGGGAGGCAAGACGGCAAATAGCAACGTTGTACGCTACCCGTTGTGGAGGTGGCGGTTACGACGCCCCAACAAATGGGGGTTTCGCTGCCTCGGCCGCGCTCAACCCCGCGGCCCGCGGAGGTGTCGGCCGAAAGCCCGCAGCTCGGGCGCTCCGACGAGCGCCGATAGGCCGATGTAAGTGGCTGTCGAGACTAGAATTGCGACCGCAACCCGCGCGAGAGGCACAACCGGCCCCGGCAGCAGCTCGGTCGCGAGCCAGCCCACGCCGCAGGCGACGGCCGACGCGGCCGTGATCCGGAGGATCCGCCCCCTCTGTCCTGGCTCGCTGGCCGGCAGGCCGAGGCGGCGCAGGCCGGGCAGCAGGAGCGTCAGGTGGCACCACGAAGCGACGGCCGTCGCCAGGCCGATTCCTCCCACGTCGAGCCCGGCCCCGCTCACCAGCACCACGTTCAACGCCACGTTGACGACCAGCGCGAACGCGGCGGCGCGCACGGGCCCGGCCTGGTCGCCCAGGGCATAACGCGCCCGCGCGACGAGCCCGGCCGCGCCCGCCGGCAGGATCGCGAGGGTCAGCATCCGCAGGCCGTCCGTGGTGCGGGCCACGCCCTCGGGGCCAAAGGCCCCGTGCTGGAAGCACAGGACCACGATCGGCTGGGCGAACACGAGCAGGCCGATCGTGGCGGGGATCGCGAGGAAGGCCACGCCGAGTTGGGTCTCGTCGTGCAGGCGCCGCAGCGCGCTCACGTCGCGCACGTGACCCAGCGCCGTGAACGCCGGAAACACCGCGCTGGTCGCGGCGATCGAGACCAGCGACAGCGGAAGCTGCTGCAGCCGCGTCGCGTAATACAGGGCCGACGGTCCGCCGTCCGCGAGCAGCGCCTCGGCCATGAAGCCGTCGAGGAGCACGTTGACCTGGTACACGGCCGCGCCGAGCGCCAGCGGCGCGCTCGACCGCAGGATGGCCCAGACTTCCGCGCCGCGGACGCGCGCCGCGCGCTCGACGCCCGGCCGCGGGGCGAGCAATCCGCTCCTGTGCAGCGCGGGCACCTGCACGAGCACGAGCAGCGCACCGCACGCCAGGACCAGGAGCGCCAGCTCGCGGGCCATGGAGAACTGCACGGTGAAGCCCGTTCCGCCCGTGTGCCGCGCCGCGACCCACAGGAGCGCGCCGATCCAGGCCGCATTCATGACCACCGGCCCGAGGCTCGGCGCGAAGAACCGCCCGCGCACGTGGAGCGCGCCGGCCGCGACGGCCGCGACGCACGCCAGGACGACGAAGGGCAGCATGCGCGCCGCCAGCTCGCGCACCGGGCCCGGATCCGCGCCCATCCAGCCCCAGCCCGTGCCGGGCATCCGATCGGGCAGCGCGACGACGACCAGCATGCCCACCGCGGCGAACGCGCCCGACACCCAGGCCACGGTGCGCAGGATGGCCAGGAACAGCCTCCGGCCGGCCTCCTCGCCGCGCTCGGCATCCGTGCGCGTCAGCGCCGACTGCAGCGCGGTCGCCATCGCGCCCTCGCCCATCAGGCTGCGGAACAGGTTCGGGACCCGCCAGGCCGTGACGAAGGCGTCGTTGATCGCCGAACGGTCCCCGAAGATCGCCGCGGCCAGGCTCTCGCGCACGTAGCCCAGGATTCGGCTCGCGAGCGTCAACCCCGAGACGAGCATCGTGCGCAGCACGAGGCCGCGGTGACGGGCGACGACGTCCGCCTGCGCCGGGGACGTCGAGGCTGCGTGTCGGGTCACGCCGGCGGAGCCTATCGGGCTCGGGGGGCCGGCCCAAGCTCGTCCCGGGCAGTCATTGCGCGCGGAACTGCTCGATTCCGCTGGCCGCGCCGGCGGCGGATGGCGCACGGAACCTCGCCAGAGCAGGCCGCATCCAAGCTCGTGCCCGCCGAGGACTCCACCCATGAACTACCGCCCCCTCGCCCCCCGTCGCGCCTCCGCCGGCCTGTTCGCCGCCCTCGTGCTGCTTTCCGCTGCGGTGCAGGCGCGTCAGGCCTCCGCGTCGATCGCGGAGCACGAGGGCGCTCGCGTAGCGCCCTGGCACGAGCCCAGGCTCATCGAGGTCAAGTTCCGGGACGGCCTGTCGCTGCGCGCCCGCGCGGCCGGCTTGGACGACGGGGGCAGCGGAGCTCTGGCCCCAGCCCTCGACGTGCTCGCCACGGCCGCGCGCGGCGCGTGGTCCGCGACGTTCTCAGCCGAGCCCACCGCGATCGATGCGCTGCGCGCGCTGGCCGAGACCCGCTCTGGACGGCGTATGCCCGACTTGGCGGCCCACTTCCGCCTGCAGCTCGATCCCGGCGTCGACGCGGGAGCGGCGCTCGACGCTCTGAATGCGCTGGCCCTCGTCGAGCGCGCCTGGCCGGCGGCGCGGCCGGTGCCGCCGCCTCTGCCGCCGGACTTCACGTCGCTCCAGGGCTACCAGCTCGCGGGCCCCACGGGCCTCGGCGCACGCGCGGCGTGGCCGCTTCCCGGCGGGACTGGTGGCGGTCAGGCGCCCGGAGGTGGAGGCCTGGGGATCCGGATCTGCAACGTCGAGTACGCCTTCAATGCGAGCCACGTCGACCTGCCCGCCGTCACGCTCGTCCCGCCGCCGGTAGGCCACGCGCCGGTCAACCCGTTTGGGAGCGATCACCACGGGACCGCGGTCATGGGCCAGCTCTTCGCGCGCGCGAACGGTTTCGGCATCACCGGCGGCGTCTACGCTGCGGAGCCGCACTTCTCGTTCGCGCTGACGACCCAGAGCCCGGCGCCCAACGTGGCGGACGCCATCTTCCGGGCCCTGCAGCACGTCGGGTCGGGCGACATCCTCGTGATCGAGCAGCAGACCCCGGGTCCGAACTACAACCCACCGGCCTGCTGCGCGACGGCGACCTGCGGGCCCGGCACGGACTGCCAGTTCGGCCTCGTGCCGTGCGAGTGGGATCTGGCCGTGTACAACGCGATCCGGATCGCGGTCGGTCTCGGCGTCACGGTGGTCGAGGCCGCGGGCAACGGCTCGCAGGACCTCGACGCGCCGATCTACGCGTCCGGCCACGCGCCGTTTCTCCTGGCGAACGACTCGGGCGCGATCCTGGTCGGAGCGGGCGCCGCCCCTGGCGGCTCCACGACGGATCGGTCGCGCCTGTGGTACTCGAACCACGGGGCGACGGTCGACCTGCAGGGCTGGGGCGAGCTCGTCGCGACGCTGGGCTACGGCGACCTGTACAGCGCGGGCGGCGCGCATGAGCTCTACACGAGCATCTTCGGGGGCACGTCGAGCGCGACGCCGCTCGTCGCCGCCGCCGCGGCGCAGGTCCAGTCCATCCACCGCGGGACGACCGGGCATCCCATGCGGCCCGAGACCCTGCGCGACCTGCTGCGCGCCACGGGGTGGCCACAGCTCCCGGGCGCGCACCCCGCGACGCAGATCATCGGCCCGCGACCCGACGTGCAGGCCGCTCTCGCCGCGCTGGGAACGCTCTTCGGCTGCGCCGGTGACGACTCCTGGAGCCCGGGGTTCTTCGGCCCGCCGGGCCGTCGTGACGCGGCCGTCAGCTACGACGCATCGCGCGGGCGCGTGCTCGTCTTCGGCGGGGAGAGCGCCGCGCTGGCGAAGCTCGGCGACCTGTGGGCCTGGAGCACGGCCGGCCCGCCGAACGGGAGCTGGACTCAGCTCACGCCCATGACGTCGCCCGGCGCTCGCACGCAGAGCGCCATGGCCTACGACCGGCGCCGCGATCGGGTCGTGCTCTTCGGCGGCCGCACGGCTGGTGGACTGTCGCGCGAGACCTGGGAGTTCGACGGCGCGAACTGGGACCTCCGCTCGAACACCGGTCCGCTCGCCATGGAGGGCCACGCCATGGCGTACGACGCGCTGCGCGAGCGCGTCGTGTTGTTCGCCTCGAGCGGCACGCCCACGGACTCCACCACCTGGGAATGGGACGGGACGTCGTGGTCCGGCTTTCCCAATCCCCCGCCCCCGAATCCCCATCCCGCGGTGCGCGAACGTGCTGGTCTGACCTGGGATTCGGATCGTGGGCGGCTGGTCTTGTTCGGCGGCCTGATCCCCGGCGTGGGCGACCTCGGTGAGACCTGGGAGCGCGTGGGCACGGGCTGGTCGCTCGTCGCGACCAGCGGTCCGAGCCCGCGCTCGGGCGCAGCACTGACCTACGACACCGGGCGCCGCCGCACCGTGCTGTTCGGTGGCCACTCGTCGAGTCCCTTCGTGCTGCTCGGCGACGCCTGGGAGTGGAACGGCTTGGCATGGCGACCCTCCCTGCCGGTCGCATTGCCCGACGCGCGCTCGTATCACGCCCTCGCCTTCCACGAAGCGCGCGACACGGAGCTCGTACTGGGCGGCACGACGAGCTCGCAGGTCGCAGTCGGCGTCTATCACTACCGCCAGCGCGGCGACATGCCGGGCATCCCCTTCTGCTTCGGCGATGGCTCGGGCGCGCCGTGTCCGTGCTCGAACGCCAGCGTCCCGGGAAGTTGCACGGGTTGCCTGAGCTCGCTCGGGCTGGGCGGCAAGCTGCGCTCGACTGGCCGGGCGAGCCTCGCGAGCGACACGGTGACCCTGATCGGCACGGACATGCCGAACAGCTCCGCGCTCTACTTCCAGGGAACCCTCATGCAGTCGGGCGGTGCGGGCGTGGCGTTCGGCGACGGCCTGCGCTGCGCGGGGGGCGCGATCGTGCGTCTCGCGACACAGGTGAATGGTGCGGGAGTCTCGACCTACCCGCTGCCGGGCCAGCAACCCGTGTCACAACGCGGCTTGGTGGGCGCGCCAGCGTCGCGCACCTACCAAGTCTGGTACCGGAACGCCGCCAGCTTCTGCACGAGCGCGACGTTCAACCTGACGAATGGGTTGCACATCGTGTGGGGCGCGTAGCGAGCGTCCAGCCAACACGCGCGCGCCCGGATGACCGACGCGGGCGCGGCGTCGCCGAACGCCGCCGCTCAAGTCCCACAGGCGCGCCACAGGAGTTCGAAGCGGGCGCGCAGATCGCGAACCTCGATGCCGTGGCCTTCGGGCAGCGCGGCCAGCACCCGCCCCCAGGCCTCCTCCAGATCGAGCGTTGCGCGTTCGTCGAGGTAGCCTTCGCGCGCCAGGGCCTCGCGATTCTGATCGATCGTCTTCGTGCGGTAGCGACTCGTACGCGGGTCCGTACGCGCCTCGAGGGCCGCGATCCAGCGCTTGGCGTCCCAGTCCAAGTCGCGCGCCAGCTCCGTCATTCGGTCGATGAAGTCGTCCGTGACCCCGACGCGCTCCAGGACGCCGCGGTCGAGCGGCCGCCCACGGCCGATGCGCCAGGCATCGAGCACGGTCCGCGCGAGCTCGACCCACGGCGCTGCGGCGGCCAGCTCGCGCTCGCCGGGGAAGGCGCGTCCGGCCAGGGCCACGTTGCGCAGACGGCCGACCGTCTGGAGCCGGCGCTCGAGCAGCCGGTGCAGCAACTCGAGATCGTGCTGCAGGATCCACCACAGATGCGCGTCCTCGACCGGTCGCGCTGGATCGAGCGGCGCCACCGGCATCCCGACGGCCTCCAGATCGAGGGCGTAGTCCGCTGCGCTGCGGCCGGCAGGGTCCGGGACCCGTGGCGGAGTCGGCGCCTCGAGTCGCTCGCGCGCCACGGCCGGCGCCAGCAGGCGCCGCACGTCGCGCAGCGCAGTGGCCTCGACCTCTCCCGGTCGGGCGTGGGCCGGCCGCAGCAGGTCGACGTCCGCCTCGTCGGTGGTCAAGACCAGGAACTGGCGGTCCTGCGCGCGTGCCACCTCGAGCAGGGACGCGCCGATCTCCCGCTTGCGCGCCGGGTCGCTCGTCGCCAGCGCGTCGTCGAGCACGACGGGCAGCGGATCGCCGTGTTCGATCTCGCGCAGATAGGCCAGGCGCGCGGCCAGCAAGAGCTGCGCGCGGGTTCCGTCGGAGAGCTGCGTCAGCCCGAGCCGTTCCGCGTTGTCGTCCGCATCGCGTGCCGCCAGCGCGATCCCCGCATCCGTGCGGACCGGCTCGAGCCCGTAACGCCCGTGCGTGAAGCGCTTGAGCAAGGCGTCGGCTTGCTCGACGAGCCGCGGGCGGCTGGTGGCCTCGTGCGCAGCGCGAACGTCGGCGACGAGCGCCCGCGCCAGCGCCCTGCGGCACGCCGTGGAGCGCGCGGCGGTCAACGCGGCACGGCGCTCGTCCCTCAGGGCGCGAGCATCCTCGAGCGCGCGACCCTGGCGGGCGTCGTCCAACCGCGTCCTGATCCGGGTCACGCGTTCCTGGAGGTCGTCCGCTCGCTGGGCGCTGCGCCGCGTTGCCGCGAGCTGCTCCTCGATGACCTCCAGCCCGAGCTCCGCAAGCTCGACTGGAACGTCGGGCTGGAGCTGCGACACGTCGCGTTGCGCGTCTTCGCAGGCCCGACGCGCGCGATTCCAGCCGCCGAGCCGCTCGACACGCCGCGCGAGCTCCGCGTCGTCGCCGGGCTCCAGCCCGGCGGCTCGGAAGACCTGGGCGATCTCCTGCTCGCAGCGCTCGAGAGCGACGCGCTCCCGTTCCTCCTGCACTCGCTCCCGCTGCGTGTCGGCCTGGAGCTGGGCGAGCTGCGTGCTGCGCCGCCGCAGGTCGGCGAGACGGGTGCGCGCGGCGATCACATCGGCGACCTCGGTCGCGCCCAGCGCGCGCAGGCCGGCATTGACCTCGCGGAGGCCGGCCTCGCGTGCGACCCGCCTCGAGTCGACCAGGGTCGTCGCCTCGCCCAATTGGGCGCGCTCCTCGCGCAGGACGCGCCGAGCGCGCACGAACTCCAGGTACGCGCCGTCGGGAGCCTGTGCGGGCGTGCCGATCCGCGCCGCGAGGAGGCGGCGGCGTTCCGCGAGTTCCTGGGCTTGGGCGTCCTGGGAGCGCTCGAGCTCGGCAAGCTCGCGGCGCCGCTGCGCACGCCCCTGCTCCATGTTGGCCACGCGCTCCTCGCCGCGGAGCTCGTCGAGCCGCGCCCGCACCGCCTCCGCCGTCCAGGCCCGCGGCGCGTCTGCGCCCGTGCGCTGGAACGCGTCCTGGTGATCGGCACGCGACGGCCCGCGCGCGGCCGAGCGTTCGCGCGCACCGAGGAACGCGACCAGCGCCAGCAGCAGGATCGCGGCCCAGCCCGGGTGGACGGTCACCGCGAGCGCCCCAGCCAGGATCACCAGACCCGCTCCGATCAGCACGAGCAGCAGGCGCGCGTGCGGGGCCGGCCCCGGCTCTCCCGGAGCGGCCAGCCAGTCCTCGAGCGCGGCGATCGCCCGCGTCGGCGGGGGCTCGCGCTCCGCGGCCGGACCCAAGGCTGCGAGCTGAGCGCGCACCGCTTCGCGCGACGCGGCGAGTTGGGACGAGGCCCGCACGAATTCCTCGACCTCGGCTTCGAGCGCCGCGTCGAAGGCGGTCAGTCGCTCGAGGTCCGCACCTGCACCGAACACCAGCCCGGCCGCGGTCGTGCGCGCCTCGCAGGCCGCGCGCTGCCGCTCGGCGGCGTTCAGCTCCTCCTGTGCTGCCCGCAGCGCCTCGATCCGTTGATCCAGCTCGTCGAGCCCAGTCTCGGTCGCCCGTTCCCCACCGCCCAGCGCGGCGATCTCCCGCGCGGCCTGTTCTTGGCTGCGACGTGAGGCGTCGAGACGCGCACGGATCTCTCCGTGCTGCGCCCGCAGTCCATCGAGCGTCTCGAGTTCCTGACCCCGCAGACGGTCCAGTCCGCGCGGGAAGTCGGTCAGCTCCGCCTGCGCTTGCGCGAGCCGCGCGCGCGCCCGAGCCAGCTCGCGTGCCCGTTCCAGCGTGGCGACGTGCTCGCGCGCCGCGCGCGCGGCGCCCAGCTCGGCCGTGGTCTCGTCGAGCTCCAAGGCCTCTCTGATCACGGCCTCCTGCTCGATCTCGACCTGACGCAGGGCGGCATCGGCATCTCGCAGCTCACGCTCCTGCTTGGGTCCCGCGCCGAGGCTGAACTGGTTCTCGAAGCTCGCGAGGTCGACGCCTCCGCCGAGCTCGCGACGCAAGTGCTCCTCGACGTCCCCTTCGCGGCCGAGGCCCAGGTCGTCCAAGCGGATGAGCATCTGCGCTGCGCGCTCCCACGACGGCAGCGCCGGAGGCGGTGACTCGACGCCGTCACGCGTCCAGCGTGTCGCCGGGCCCGCGCGGCGCGCCGTCCAGGTCGCGCCGCCGAACTCGAAGCGGGCCTCGAGCTCGACGGTCCCGTCGAAGCCCGACTCGCGCGGCCACAACAGGGCCTTCAAGGCGCGCACCAGGCTCGACTTGCCGATCCCGTTCGGCCCGTGGAGCACGCGCACGCGGCCGTCCAGGTGCTCGGGCGCGAGGCGCAGGCCGCCGCGGATGCCCGGCAACCGCTCGATCGTGAGCGCGACGAGCTTCATGGGCGCTCCGCGCCCTCCGCGCGGGCCGCGAGCAGCTCCTCGAGCGCCTGGAGGCCGGCGGCGCGCAGCTCCGCGGCCAACAGCTCGTCACTGGGCTCGGGCTCGCGCACGGCGAGGAACTCGCGGCGCTCGCTCACGCCCTGGCGCGTGGCGCGCGCCAGTCGCAAGAGCCGCGAGCGCTCGGCCCGCAACGGCCCGTCTGGCGCGTCGAGCGCCAGGATGCGCTGCGCCAGCAGCCCGGCGGGATCCGTGCCCCGCGCGAGCTCGACCAGGTCGAAGTCGGGCCGGGCCTCGTCGACGACCGCGTCCACGAAGGTGATGCACGTCCCGATCGAAGGCCTGAAGTCCCCGAAGTCGCTGCGCTCGAGCTCGCGCCGCAGCTCGCGGTGGACCGGGGAGCGCCCGGTCAACGCCAGCCGCAGCCCGACCGCACGCGCGGCGCCCAGGTTCGAGCGCTCCCGCTCGTCGAACCCGGCGATCGCGCGCGCGATCCCCGGCTGCAGGTCTGCGATCGAACGCCAGCCGTCCACCGGCACGTCCAGTCGCTCCCACCGCAGCGGTGCGAGCGGGAGCTGGCGGGCGGCCGTCAACGCACGCCCCTCGAACTCCAGCAGCCATGGACCGTGGACTCCCGTCTCGGTCGGATCGAGTCCCGTCAAGGATCCGAGGTAGCCGAGCGGAACGCTACCCGCGCGCGCCGCGCCGAAGCTCGGCACGTGCACGTGGCCGAGGAGCCACAGATCGGCGCCTACCGTGGACAGGCGCGCACGGGAGAAGCGCGCGTACTCGCTGTGCGAGGCGTCGAGATCGCCGTGGATCAGCCCGATCGTGGGCCCCATCGTGCGCGCCCGACACAGCTCGTCGAGCGCCGCGTCGAGCGTCGGATCCGCGCGGACGTGCGCCCGCGGATACGACCAGCCGACGACGCGCGCCGCGGCGCCCGCGAGGTCGACGGCCTCCCAGTGGCCGTCGGCTCCGACCAGGCGCAATCCGGGCACGTCCCGCGCGAGCTGGGGAAGGATGCGGACGTCGTGATTGCCGGCCACGGCGAACACTTGGATCTCGTGCGCGAGGAGCCGCTCCACGCCGCTCCGCAGCGGCCCCCATCCCTCCAGGTAGCGCTCCTCGTCGTCGACCACGTCGCCCAGGAGCAGGACGGCCTGGGCGCGCTCCTCGATCGCGGCCTCGACCGTGCGGCGCCAGGCCTCGCGCGGGCCGAGCGCGTCGCGCTCGGCACGCGTCGCGGCGACGTCCTTGGGCACGCTGCCGGGCGTGCGACCCAGGTGGATGTCACCGACGGCGAGGAGGCGCAGGGTCGTCATGTCGTCGCGCGCGCGCTGACGCGCATCCTAGCGCCCATGCGACGGTGGGAGCCCGCGTACCCGCGCCTCGCGCGCGGGAACCGGGACCAGGGTGCTCGCACTGCCGAGTCGTGGCGTCGCGCAGCGGGCTCGCTGCCCCGCGCCGCGCTCGCTCTCAGGTCAGGATCTCGGCCAGCAGCTTCTGCGCGAGCTTGCCGTCCAGGCTGCCCTTGTGCCGGGCCATCGCGGCCTTCATCAGCGTTCCCATGTCCTTCTTCGACGTGAGGCCCAACTCCGCGGCGATGGCTTGGATCGCGGCCTTGGCCTCGGCCTCGGACAGCGCCTTCGGCAGGTAGTGCTGGATGACGGCCTGCTCGGCCCGCTCCTTGGCGGCCAGGTCGGCGCGGCCGGCCTTCTCGAACTCGTCGATCGACTGCTGGCGCTGCTTCCCGGCCTTGAGCAGCACGTCCTGCTCGATTTCGGGCGTGAGGGTCTTCCCCTCCTGGACCTCGAGCCGCTTGAACTCGGCGAGCAGCAGGCGCAGCGTGTCACGCACGAGCTCGTGCTTGGCGAGCATCGCGGCCTTGACGTCGGCCTCCAGCTTCTCCTTGAGTCCCATCGTGGTCACTCCTCGTCGCGTGTGTCGTCGACTTCCTCGTCGCCCTCGTCCTCGTCACCGGACCCGTCGGCGGCCGGCCGGGCGACGACCGGGCGCGAGCGCGCTTCGGCCGCGTACTTCTCGAGGTCGGCCTCGCTGACGATCTCCAGGCTGACGAGACGGTCGCCCTCCTTGAGGTTCACGAGGCGCACGCCCTGCGTGTTCCGTCCGATGGTCGAGATCTCGGCGGCCGACGTGCGGACCAGCATGCCGGTCTGCGTGATGAACAGGACGTCGTCACCTTCGCGAGCCAGGGCCACGGCGACGACCGCTCCGTTGCGGTCGGTCGTCTTGATGTCGATGACGCCCTGGCCGCCGCGGCCCTTGATCGGGTACTCGGCGACCAGCGTGCGCTTGCCGTAGCCGGCCTCGCAGCCCGTGATCAGTGTCGCGTTCTCGTCGCGCGCCACGACGACCCCGACGACCTTGTCCTCGCCCAGGAGCTTGATGCCGCGGACGCCGTAGCTCGTGCGACCCATCTCGCGCACCGCTTTCTCGTCGAAACGGATCGCCTGGCCGTCCTTCGAGGCCAGGATCAGCGTGTCACCGGGCTTGGTCAACGTCACGCCGACCACCGCGTCGCCCTCGTCGAGCAGGATGGCGCGGATGCCGCCCTTCTTGGGGCGCGAGTACTTCTCGAGCTTGGTCTTCTTGACCGTGCCGCCGCGGGTGGCGAAGAACACGCACGATTCGGCGTCGAACTCGCGCACGCGCAACACGTTCGTGATTTCCTCGCCCTCCTCGAGCGGCAGCAGGTTGCGCATCGCGCGACCCTTGCTGGTCCGGTTGGCCTCGGGGACCTGGTAGACCTTGAGCCAGTAGACCTTGCCGAGGTTCGAGAAGTTCAGCAGGTGGTCGTGCGTCCCCGCCGCGAACAGCGACTTCAGGGCGTCCCCTTCCTTGGCCTCGCTGCCCTTGATGCCTCGGCCGCCGCGGCCCTGCGCGCGGTACACGTCGAGCGGGACACGCTTGATGTAACCGTCCTGCGTGACGGTCACGACCATCATCTCCTCGGTGATCAGCTCCTCGATGTCGAAGCCGCCGTCGATCTCCTCGTTCGAGATCTCGGTGCGGCGCGCGTCGCCGTACTTCTTCTCGAGATCGTCGAGGTCCTCCTTGATGATCGCGGTGACGCGCTCGTCGCGCGCCAGGATGTCGTTCAAGTCGGCGATCAGCGCGACCAGGTCGTTGAACTCCGCCTCGAGCTTCTCGCGCTCCAGGCCGGTCAAGGCGCCGAGGCGCATGTCGACGATGGCCTGCGCCTGCCGGTCCGAAAGCCCGAAGGCCGCGCGCAGGCCCTCGCGCGCTGCCTCGCGGTCCTGGCTGGCGCGGATGATCGCGATGACCTGATCGATCGCGTCGACGGCGATCCGCAAGCCCTCCACGATGTGCTTGCGTTCCTCGGCCTTCCCGAGCTGGAAGCGCGTGCGGCGCCGAATCACGACGCGGCGGTGCTTCAAGTAGGCGTCCAGCAGGCCGCGCAGCGTCAGGGTGCGCGGCTGCCGGTCGTCGATCGCCAAGTTGATGATCGAGACCGTCTGCTGGAGCGGCGTGTACTGGAAGAGCTGGTTCGCGATGACCTGCGGGTCCTCGCCCTTCTTCAGCTCGATGACCAAACGCAACCCGTCGCGGTCCGATTCGTCGCGGACGTCGGCGATCCCGGTGATCTTGCCGTCCTTCACGACCTCGACGATCTTCTCGATGATCGCGAGCTTGCGGACCTGGTAGGGAATCTCGGTGACGACGATCTGTTGCTTGGTGCGGACGTCCTCCACGTCCCAGCGCGCGCGCAGCCGCAGCAACCCGCGGCCCGTCGCGCAGGCGCGCTGAATGCCGCTCTTCCCCATGACGATCCCGCCGGTCGGGAAGTCGGGCCCCTTCACGATCTCGCACAGCTCCGCGATCGTGACGGCGGGATCGTCGAGCACGCGCCGCAGCGCCGCACAGACCTCGCCCAGGTTGTGCGGCGGCAGGCTGGTCGCCATGCCCACGGCGATGCCGTCCGAGCCGTTGCACAGGAGGTTCGGGAAGCGCGACGGCAACACGACCGGCTGCGTGCGCGTGTCGTCGTAGTTGGGCTCGACGTCGACCGTGTCCTGGTCGAGGTCCGCCATCATCTCGACGGCGGTGCCGGCCATGCGGGCCTCCGTGTAGCGCATGGCGGCCGGCGGATCGCCGTCGATCGACCCGAAGTTGCCCTGGCCGTCGATGAGCGGATAGCGCAGGGAGAAGTCCTGCGCCAGGCGCACCAGCGTCGGGTAGATGACCGCCTCGCCGTGGGGGTGGTAGTTGCCCGACGTGTCGCCGGCGATCTTGGCGCACTTCCTGTACTTGGCGCGCGGGCTCAAGTTCAGGTCGTTCATCGCCACGAGGATGCGGCGCTGGCTGGGCTTCAAGCCGTCGCGCACGTCGGGCAGCGCACGCGAGTGGATCACGGAGAGCGCGTACGTGAGGTAGCTCTCCTTCATCTCGCGCTCGATGTGTCGCGGCGAGATGCGGCCCGCGTTCGGCGGCGTGCCTGCGTCAGAGGTCGGCTGCTTGTCGTCCGGTCCGGTCATGGAGGAAGCGCGGCGGCGGTGCGGGGCGCGGCGTGCGGGCGTCGCGCGGGAGCGGGCGCCCGGGCGGCCCCCGAGCGCCCGTTCAGGGCGGTTCGGCGTGCCCGTGGCGGACCGCGGATTCTCCGCATTTTCGGCGCTCGAATCCAGCTTGGCGGGTCTGCAGGATGGGGGTTCCACGGCCGCTCCCGGCGCTCGCATGACACGCCCCGAACCCACCCCCCTCGCGCGCGCGCTGGGGCGCCTTCCTTCCGGCGTCTACGTCGTCACGAGCCGTCGTGGCGCCGCCCCGGTCGGCTTCGTCGGCTCCTTCGTCCAGCAGGTCGCTTTCGAGCCCCCTACCGTGGTCCTCGCGGTCGGCCAGGAGCGCGACCAGCTCCCCGACCTGCGGGCCACCGGCCGTTTCGCGCTCTCCGTCCTGGGCACCGGGGACCAGGCGCTCATGAGCCCGTTCCTGAAGCGGCTCGCGCCGGGGGCGACGCCGTTCGACGGCTTGGCGCTGGAACGCACGGGTTCGGGCTTGGTCGTCCTGGCCGCGAGCCTCGCCTGGTTGGACTGCCGGATCGAGGGTGAGCGCGCGGCCGGTGACCACGTCGTGCTGTTCGGCGTGGTCGAGGAAGCGGCGCTGAACCACGAAGGCGATCCGCGCGTGCACGTGCGGAGGAACGGCCTCTCGTACTGAGACCGCCCCACAGGCCCAGTCCCATGCCGCGCCACAGGAGCAGCGCTGCGCGCCAGCGCGAGGAGCCGCGCGCCCTGCGGCGTGGCGACCTGGCGCGCGCCGCGACCTTCCGGATCGACCTCGAGTACGAGGGCACGCGCTACAGCGGCTGGCAGGAGCAGCGCAATGCGCGCACCGTCGCGGGTGCCCTGCGGGCCGCGCTCGAGGAGGCGGCCGGACCGCTGCTCGATCTGGGCGGAGCGGGGCGCACGGACGCGGGCGTGCACGCGCTGCACCAGGTGGCCCATGCGCGACTGGAGCGCGCCGCCGATCCCGCGCGCCTCCTGCTCGACCTGAACGACCGCCTGCCGGCCGACGTGAACGTGCTCTCCGTCGAGCGCGCATCGGAGCGGTTCCACGCGCGCCACGACGCCCAGTCGCGCGCCTACGTCTACCAGGTCGCGCGGCGGCGCTCGGCGTTCGCCCAGCGCTTCGCCTGGTGGGTGCGCGAGGAGCTCGACGTCGAGGCCATGCGAGGGACGCTCGAGCTCGTGCGCGGCGGGCACGATTTCGGCGCTTTCTGCCAGGATTCGCCGGTCGCGAAGGGCACGCGCGCCAACGTGCTCGGGGTCGAGGTCGCCGAGGACGGCGCACTGGTCCTGGTGCGCATCGAGGCCTCGCACTTCCTATGGCGCATGGTGCGACGCCTGGTCGGCGCGCTGGTGCGCGTCGGGTCGGGCGAACTCCCCTCCGAGGCCTTGCGCGCCGCGCTGGCGGCTGGTTCTGGCTCCGAGCTCGCACCCCGCATCGCGGCCTGGACCGCGCCCGGCGCGGGCTTGTTCCTGGAGCGCGTCCGCTACCCGGGGGATCCTCCACTCGGCGCCGCGCGTGCGGTGCTCTCGGTGCCCACGGTCCTCTGAGCTGCGCTACGATCCCGCCCGGAGCGCACCGATGACTCGAGGCTCGAAGCAAGCGCGCGTCCGTACCGACCTGCCCCGCCGCTTCGAGGACCTGCCCAACGTGGGTCCGGCGATGGCGGCCGACCTGCGGCTGCTCGGCCTCAGGACGCCAGCGGATCTCGCCGGGCGCGACCCGTACGCGCTCTACGCACGGCTGCAGGTCGTCACGCGCTCCGCGCAGGACCCCTGCGTTCTCGACACGTTCCTGGCGGTCGTCGACTACGTCGGTGGCGCACCCCGGCGGCCGTGGTGGGCGTACACTGCGCAGCGCAAGCGCACGCTCGGGACACGCCGCCGCTGAGCGCCACCCGCGCGACCGCGCAACGTCGCATAGCGCGACGAGCGCACGCCCCGCAGCGAGCCAGGCCGCGAGCGACTGGGCGTCCGCGAACCTAGCGCCGCAACCCCGCCAGGGCCTCCCACACCTCGGCCGCCGCGTCGTCGCCACGCGCGCGCGCGGCGCGGGCTTCGCGCTCGACGCGCTCCTTCTCGACGCCGTCGGAGCCCAGCGTGCCGGCGAGCCGCACCGCCGCGGCGAGTTCGGGGTCGAGGCCGTCGATGCGCTCGGCGCGCAGCGCCGCGCTCTGGTAGTCGCCCAGCCGCAGGTCGGCGCGCACGCGGTCGGTGGGCAGATCCCGCGCGAGCCGCGCGGCATGCAGGCCCAGGGCCGCGAGCAGCAGCAGGCTGCCCAGCAGGCTGGCGCCGCGGATCGTGCGGTGCAGACGCCGCGCTACCTCGGGATCCGCCTGAGCGTGCTCGAGGAACCGCACGCGGTCGGACACGCTGAAATGCCGCCAGCCGGCAACGTCGCGCAGCCGGCCACCGACGCGCTCCAGTGCGCCGATCAGCGTGTGCGTCTCGCCCAGCAGGTCCAGCGCGTGGAGGTCGGCCTGCAGCTCACAGCGCCGCGAGAGCCAGGAGAAGCCGGCGAACCACGCGCCCAGGAACGCCAGCAAGACCAGCCCCGCCAGGACCGGGTCGTCCTCGAACAGAGTCCGCGCGGCGAGATCCCCGAGCAGGAACGCAGCCAGCACCCAGGCGATGAACAGCGGCACGTGCGAGCGCACCGCGTGCCCCATCTCGTGCGCGAACACGGCCGCCAGCTCGCGCGGCGGGAGCTGCGCCAGGAGCTGATCCGAGAACAGCACCGTGCGGCTGTTCTTCGTGAGGCCGACGATCGCGGCGTTCGCCACCTGGTTGCCCGTGCGCCACACCCGCAGGCGGGGCGCGCCGAACCCGGACTCACGCGCCAGGGCCATCACGGCCGCGCGCTGCGATCCATCTGGCATCGGCGCGGTCTCCCACACGTGCTCGAGCAGGTACGGCAGCCCCAGCGCCAGAGCGAGCACGAGTCCGCCGGCGAAGATGGCGTGGAACACGCCGATCTCCTCGACGGCGACGCGTGCGTCCTCGCTCGTGCCGACGATCGCGGCCGCCAGCACGTAGAGCACGATGGGAACCAGCCCCGCCACGAGCATGCGGACTTGGAACCCCAGCCAGGCATCGCGTTGGGGGCGCGCCACGAACGTGCGCGAGCGCGCGTGCAGCGCCGCGAGCTCGAACAGGAGCCAAGGCGCGAGCAGCAGGAGCACCCCCAGGTCGGGCCAGGCGAGCAGCGAGACGTCCGCTCCGGTCCAGCGCGAGACCGACGTGCGCCAGCCGCAGCCGAGCACGGCCACGGCGTGCAGCGCGACCGGACTCACGACCAGGGAGCGGTGCAGCCAGTCGCCAGCGCGGAAGCGTCCCCGCACGTAGGCGTGCTCCGCCAGGCGCGCCAGGGCGTGCGCCAGCGGCACAAGCAGCACCAGTGACCAAGGGGGCGCGAGCTCGTGCTCGAACCCGGCTTCGGCCGCGGCGAGCACCGACAGCGCGAGGACGGCGTGCCCGAGGCTGCCCATGGCGCCTAGCGGCTCTGCGCCGCGCCGGGGAGTCGCGGCACGAGGACCTCGCCGAGGTCCTCGACGCCGCCGGAGAGATCGAACGCTCCGTCGTCGCGCTGGGCGACGACGAGCAAGCCTCCGGGCAGCGCGATCTCCACCGGGAGGGTCGCCAGGCCCAGGTCGGCGAGCGCCGCGGCCGCCGCGCACGCTCCGCTCCCGCAGGCTGCGGTCTCCCCCACGCCACGCTCCCACACCCGCATCTCGAGACGCCCACCCCGAAGGGCGACGAACTCCACGTTCGTCCCGCGCTCGAAGGCCGGATGACGCTCGACGAGCGGGCCATCCGTGCGCACGGGGGCAGCGGCCACGTCGTCGACCACGATCACGAAGTGGGGGTTGCCCACGTCCAGCCGCGTCCCGACCACCGCGCGCCCATCCAGCGACAGGGTTTCGGCGCGCGCCAGGATGCGAGGGCGTGGCATGGAGACGACCGCCGAGACGACGCGGCCTCCCGCCAGCGCCACACGGGCTTCATGCCGACCCGCGCCGTCCTCGACGACGAACTCCGTGCCCTGCACGAGCCCACCCTCCCAGGCGAACTTCGCCGTGCAGCGCAGGCCGTTGCCGCACGTCTCCGCCAGGCTGCCGTCGGCGTTGACGAGTTGCATGAACACGCCTGCGCCCGCCCGGCGCGCAGAGACGAGGAGCAGGCCGTCGAGCCGCGGCCCACCCGCGACCGGCGCGCACAGCGCGCGGGCCAGGGTCGGCAGGTCGGCCGGCGTCGGACCCGAGCAAGCGTCGACCAGCGCGAACCGATTCCCCGTGCCGGATAGGACGCGCAGCCTCGCGCTCATGGCGTGCGCCCTCCGGCCCAGCGCAGCTTCTGCGTGTTCTTGAAGTGCAGCTTCGCGACGTTCGCCAAGGCCTCGATCCCGTGCAGCGTCACGAAACGTCGCGCGGCTTGGTCGACCGGCGAGCCCGCGCCCTTGCGCAGGTCGACCGCGTGCTCCGCCGAGAGCTCGCGCAGGGCCAGCAGGAACTCCTCGCGAGCGATCACGCTGGCCGCGGCCACGGCCGGCTCGGACTCGGCGCGCGTGCGCTGCTCCAACCGGATCGGGAGCCCCTTCAGCCGCGTCTGGAGCAGGCGCTCGTTCGCGAAGCGGTCCACGACGACTCGGTCGCCGGGCTGCGCCAAGCGTGCCAGGGCCTTGGCGTGCAGGTCCGCGAGCAGTTCGTTGAGCTTTCCGGGCACGTAGACCCGGTTGTAGTCCCGCGGATCCAGGCGTTCGACCGCAGCGGCATAGCGCGCGCGCAGCGCCCCGCCCAGGCGCAGGCACTGCTCGTCCGAGAGGGTCTTGCTGTCGCGCACGCCCGAGCGCTCGATCTCCTGGGATTGCCCCGGCTCCAGGCGCACCGCGCACACGACCAGGGGGCCGAAGTAGTCACCCTTCCCGACCTCGTCGCTGCCCACGACGGGCCCTGCGGTCGCCGGCCTGGACTGCACGGTAGGCGTCTGCTCGGTCACGGTTGCCGCATCCCGCGGGGGCGGGATCGCGGCGCGCAGCCAACGCTCCGCGAAGACCTCGGGCTCGGCGGCCTGCACCACGAGCTTGCCCGAGGCGTAGAGGGTGGCAACGGCGCCCTCGCCCTTCACGCTGAACAGCGCATGGGGCACGGAGCGGAAGTCGAACGGCCCGGCGGCCAGCGAGGCGCGCAACGCCGCTCGCTCGGACGGGGGCACGACCAGGACGAGCGTGCGCTGGGTCACGGACGGATCGTAAGGTAGCGCGCGGTGCCCGACACGGATCCGCGCGACTTCGACACCGGTCTCGCTCCCGAGGAGCTCGAGCCCGCGCGCCCACGACCGATCGCGACGCCGTGGGGCTCGTTCGCGCTGTTCCTCGTCGACGGGCGCGTCCTGTGCGTGCAGAGCTTCTGCCCCCACCTGGGCGGGCCGCTCTTCCAGGGCACCGTCGCAGGCTCGCGGGTGACCTGCCCGTGGCACGAGTGGATCTTCTCGCTCGAGACGGGCCGGCGCGTCGACCTCGCGGGGCGGCTCCTGGGCGGCTCGGTCCTCGCGCGGTGCGACGTCGAGCGTTCCGCCCGCGGGACGATCGTGCTGCGCGCGCCGGAGCGCCGGCCCTCGATCTGACCCTCGCGGGAGGCGCGATTCGCCGGTCCTGGAGGGCCGCGCACTCGCGGCATCCTTCCGGACACATTCTCTCGGGCGGATGCGCCCTGCGCTCGCCCGCGGGCGCGCGGCCGCCTACCATCCTCGGTCCGCCGCTCGACGCGGCGCATCACCCCAGGACTCGCGGCACGACATGAGCAAGATCCACGATTCGATCCTCGATGCCATCGGCAACACCCCGCTGGTCCGACTCAAGCGCATCGGGAAGGAGACCGGCTGCGAGTTCCTCGCCAAGTGCGAGTTCATGAATCCGGGCGGCTCCGTCAAGGACCGGATCGGCCGCCGGATGCTCGAGCAGGCCCAGAAGAGCGGTCGCATCAAGCCCGGCGACACGCTGATCGAGCCCACGAGCGGCAACACCGGCATCGGGCTCGCCCTGGCGGCGGCCGTCTACGGCTATCGCATGATCATCACGATGCCCGAGAAGATGAGCCGCGAGAAGCAGGTCGTCCTCGAGGCCCTGGGCGCCGAGATCATTCGCACCCCGACCGAGGCCGCCTGGGACTCGCCACAGAGCCACATCGGCGTGGCCAAGCAACTCCAGAAGATCCTGCCGAACGCGCACATCCTCGATCAGTATGGGAACCCGGACAATCCGGCGGCGCATTACCACGGCACCGCCCAGGAGATCTTGGAGCAGACCGGCGGCGAACTGGATTACTGCGTGATGACCGCTGGGACGGGCGGCACGATCACCGGCGTCGCACGCAAGCTCAAGGAGCAGGCTCCGCGCGCCAAGATCATCGGCGTCGATCCGGTCGGTTCGATCCTGGCCGGTCCAGGACCGATCCACAGCTACAAGGTCGAGGGCATCGGCTACGACTTCGTGCCCGACGTCTTGGACCGCTCGCTGGTGGACGAGTGGGTCAAGACCGAGGACCGCCCGTCGTTCCTCATGGCGCGCAAGCTCATCCGCCAGGAGGGGCTCTTGTGCGGTGGCAGCTCTGGGTCCGCCATGTGGGCAGCGCGCGAGGTCGCGCGCCGCGTGGGTCCGGGCAAGCGCTTCGTCGTGATCCTGACCGACTCCGTCCGGAACTACCTGACGAAGTTCCTCGACGACCGCTGGATGCGGGAGAACGGGTTCACGGAGAGCCCCTGGGAATCGAACACGATCGGCGACACCCTGCGCTCGCTGCCCCGCCGCAAGGTGGTGACGGCCACCAGCGCGGATACCGTCGCGGATTCGGTGCTCTCGATGAAAGAGCACGGCATCTCGCAGCTCCCGATCGTCGAGGGCGATCAGCTCGTCGGCATCGTGACCGAGTCCGATCTCCTCGCGAAGCTGGTCGATGGCCGCGCTTCGTTGTCGAGTGCGGTCGCGGAGGTCATGTTCAGGAACGTGACGACCGTGCGGGACAGCGAAGACGCGGGCCGGCTGCTCGAGGTCTTCTCGAAGGGCATGGTCGGCATGGTCGTCGACGACGCCGGGCGCCTGCTGGGCGTGATCTCGAAGATGGATCTCGTCGACCTGCTCACGGCGCGCGCGGACAAGCGCTGACGCCCGGCGACCAGCCCTAGAGCGCGCGTTCCACGGCCGTCGTGTGGCGGCTCCGAGCTGCGGATGGCCTGCGGCACCGCGGCAGACTCGACAGACTCTCGGGGCTCGGCGCCGGACGCGCGACTTCAGGCCGTCTTCGGGCGACCGAGCGGCAGGCGCCGCCACGTGCTGGCGGTCGCGAGGAACTGGCCCAGGCTCAGCCAGCCCACCCAGGCGAAGCTCACGAAGAACAGCGCCAGGAACGGCAGCGAAGCCCAAGCCCCACGCTCGACCGCCGCGCGCATCCCCCATCCGCACCACGCCGCGAGGAGCAGCTCGATGCCCGGAAGCCCCTTCAGCGCCGCCTTGTACAGGCGTGCCGAGCCGCTACCGTCGCCGCGCTTGGGCGTTCGGACGAAGACGCCCGTGCCGGGCAGCAGGCCCTCGATCACCGCACGCGTCTGACCCACGCACATGCCGATGCCGAGCGCCAGGGCCGCGAACGTGTCCACGATCCGCCGGTGCCACGGTCGCCCCACCGCGCGCTGGCAGCGGTCGTAGAAGGCGAAGACCGCCAGCGTGCAGGTCGCGAACAGCGCCAAGTAGACCCAGTCCGGCAGCATGGAGCGCAGTCCTCCGGCGAGCGGCAGGAGCAGCGCGAGCAGCAACACGGCTGGATAGCCCACGTTCCCGGTCAGGTGAGCCAGCGCTTCGAGCTTGACCGCCAGCGACTCCCTCGAGACCAGGATGCGCCAGCCGAGCTTCTTGCAGACCTGCACGCTGCCCTTGGCCCAGCGATGCTGTTGCGACTTGAAGGCGGCGATGTCGGGCGGGACCTCCGCCGGCGCGACGACCTGGGGAGCGTAGACGAACTTCCAGCCCGCGAGCTGCGCGCGGTAGGAAAGGTCGAGATCCTCGGTCAGGGTGTCGTGCTCCCACCCGCCCGCGGCTTCGATCGTCTCGCGGCGCCAGATCCCGGCCGTGCCGTTGAAGTTGAAGAAGACGCCGCTCTGGTGGCGCACGGTGTGCTCGATCACGAAGTGACCGTCGAGCAGGGCGGACTCCGCGCGCGTCAGGAGGCTCTCGTCGCGGTTCGAGTGTCCCCAGCGGGCCTGGACCATGCCGACGCGGGCGTCAGCGAAGCGCGGCACGAGCCGCAGCAAGAAGTCGGACCCGGGCTCGAAGTCGGCATCGAAGACGGCCAGGAGATGGCCCCGCGCGCTGCGCATCCCGTGATCGAGCGCGCCCGCCTTGTAGCCTTGGCGGTCCGGTCGGCGGACGACACAGGCAGCGAGCCCGCGCTCGCGCAGCCGCTCGACCTCTTCGTCGACGATGCCGCGCGTCTCGTCCGTGGAGTCGTCGAGCACCTGGATCTCGAGACGGTCGCGCGGGTACTCGAGCTGGCCCGCGGCACGGATCAGCCGTGCTGCGACGGTGCGCTCGTTGTAGATCGGGAGCTGGACCGTGACCGGCGGATATGCCGGCTGAGGGTCTCGGACCTGATCCGGCCCGGCGGACGGCCAACGGAACCGGAGGAGCAGCACGAGCCGGTGCAGCCCGTAGAGCCCGAGCAGCGAGAGGGTCGCGGCGTAGGCGAGCGCCGTGGTTTGGGCGAGGTCCAAGGAAAAGGGGCGGACAGGGGGTCGCGCGCTGGGGGGCCGACGGGTGAACAGGATAGCGAGTCCGTGGCGACGCGGGAATCGGTGCGTAAAGCCGTCAGAACAGCGGTTGCTGACCCTGGATCCAGGTCGAGGCCCGCAGGCGCGGGAAGGCCTCGACGATCTCCGGAGGCGCAGGGACGGGTTCACCACGGAGCAGGTGCAGGAGCTCGAGCGCGTTCGCGACGGCCTGGCCGCCGAAGTGATTGTTCGTGACCACTGCGGTCGTGTCGTGCTCCGCAGCGATGCGCTCGGCGCGGCGCGCGAGCTGCCGCAGCTCGTCGGCTCCGTACAGGTAGTCGTAGCGATCGTCCCGTTCAGCTCCTTCGCGGAACCACTGCGCGGAATTGCGTCCGTGCACGCGGAGATAGCCGATCGGGCCGGTCGACGGGTGCCAGTCCGGGGGGTGATTCCAGGCCGGCGGTAGATCGATGTGTGCCAGCGAGTAGCCGAGGCCGCGGATCGTGTCGATCGCGGGCGGCGTGAACCACGAGGAATGGCGCACCTCGAGGACGAGGGGCAAGGGATCGAGCAGCGCCCGCAATCGTCCGAGCCGGCGCACCTCGCTACGGCCGAAGAGGAACGATACCGGGAACTGCGCCAGGAGCGCCTCGAGGCGCCGAGCGCGGATCAGCGGCTCGAGGCCTTCGCGGAAGGTCCGCGCACGCGACTCGAGCTCGACGTCGCTCCATTCGTGGGCTGCGTGCGTGAAGTCCCGGTGGAGCTTGACCCAGAAGCGAAACGCTGCGTGGGGAGCGACGAGCGCTGCCCAACGCCGCGCGTTCTCCGGCCGAGGCATGGCGTAGAAGCTCGAGTCGATCTCGATACCGTCGAAGTACCGCGCCAGGAACGGCAGCGCGTGGAAGCCGGGTGGCTTGTGAGCAGGGACCACGCGGCCTTCCCAGTCCGCGTATGACCAGCCAGCGGGCCCGACACGAATCATCCGTCGGGCTCCACGCCGAGCAGCTCGAACCCGCGCCGTTCCGCGCGCTGGATGCGCGTACGGATCTCCTCCGTGGCGCGGTCCAGCCCGGAGTCGTCCGCACGATCCACGTGCACCGGCTCCTCGTAGACGAAGGCCACGCGCGAGAAGGGCTTGGGGATCGTGAAGCGATCCCAGCTCGAGAGCCGCCAGGCTTGCGCCGCTACGAACCCGCAGGGCACGACGGGAAAACCAGTGGCGGCCGAGAGCCAAGCCAAGCCCATCGACATGGACTCGCTCGGGCCGCGCGGTCCGTCGGGGGTGATCGCGACCGGCGTGCCGGCCCGCAGGAGCCCGATCAGCTCTCGGATCGCCGCCCGGCCCCGGCGGCTCGTCGAGCCACGAACCACGCCGTATCCCAGGCGTCGGAGCATCGCTTCCGAGACGTCGCCGTCACCGCTGGGCGAGACAAGGATGGCGTAGCCCTGTCGCGCGTGATGTGCCGCGGGAATGAGCATGCGCCCGTGCCACAGGGCCATGAAGTAGCCCCCCCGCTGGCGCAGGAGGTCGAGCCGCGATTCACCCTCGATCGTCTCCCTCCAGGTGCGGGCCAGCCCTCGCACGAGGGAGGGCGCGAAGGTCAGCGCGACGGCGCGACCCACACGACGGCGCAGAACCTTGATCCGGTGCCGACGCCCGGTGCCGCGAGCGGACGCGAGCGGGCGCGATGCCCCACCCTCCGCTGCGGGCTCGACCGCCCCGGGCTCGTCCGCCGCGCTCTTCATCGTCGTCCCTGGCATCCTCGCATGGGGGCGCGCAGCGCGCCGTGGGGACTGCGCGCGGCGATCAGGGCAGGCGGATGTCGTCTCCCCCGCCCTGCTGGTCGATCCCGTCCGCTCCCGTGGAGTGCAGGCTGTACGAGGACCCATCGGGGCTGCTCGCGTAGACCAGGGACCGACCCCACGCGTCCAGTGGGATTCGGCCGCCCTTCACGAAACCGTCGGGGAACGCTTCGTTGCCGACGAGCAGGTCGGCGGGCGAGCTCGGCGCCCGCCCGTGCTGCGAGCGGTAGACCGCGATCGCGGTGCGCAGCTCGCGCAGCGCGACGAGCGTGACCGCGCGCGGGTCTTCCTCCACCGGTGCGGCCTCGACCGGCTTCGGCGGAGCGGGCTCGACGGGCGGCGCCGGGGGGGGGCCGCCGGGTCGCTGCACCAGGAACGCGATCCCCGCGAGGGCCGCGGGCGTCTCGGGGCCGAAGGATGATTCCGAACGCAGCAGGATGCGTCCCTCGACGCGCCGAGCGACGCTCGCCGAACCGCGGAAGGGCGCGAAGAGCTGCGCCCCGGTCGGGAGCTGCGCAAGGTCGAGCGGCTCGGCACGGTTCTGCGCCAGCATGGGCGCGAGGCCGCGCAGGCCTTCGTAGAGCTTCCCGAGCAACTCGCCCCAGTCCATCGTCGAGGCTTCGATCGCGTCGGCGGGTTTCACGACGCGCTTCAGTGCCTCGTGCGTGGAGGACGTGCGCGACTCGGCCAGCTCCTGCACGCGCTTGATCTCGCCACGCGCCGTCGTGACCGTCGTCGCGAACAGCACCCGATCCGGCAGCACGGCGATCGATACGTTGCGGGGCTCGACCGAGACCCCGGCCAACGGCGACGCCCCTCCCGCGGACGGCGCCTCGGATTCGGCTTTGCCCCCCACGACGAACAGCGGCGTCTTGCGGTGCGGTCGTCGCTCGACGGACAGCTCCGGCTGCGCGACGCGGGCGCGCTCGAGCCAGGCATCGAGCCCGGCCTGAAAGCGAGCGGCGTCGGTCAACTCCAGGACGAGCAGGATGCGCGGCGTCGGCTGCATCAGGCTCTGGAGCGGCAAGAAGCTGGCCGCCATCGCGCTCCCGAGTCCGTCCGCCATCCGCGGCTCGCCGTCCGCGGGTGGAGCGACCACGCTGGTGCCGAGCGTGCTCGCGAACAGGACCGCCAGGGCTTGCTCGAGCTTGGAAGCGTCGACGTTGGCGATCCAGGCCCCCACGGCGTCCGGCGGGACGTACGAGGCGGTCTCGCCCTTCGGGGTCGTGCCGAGCGGCGAGGCGCCGAACGCGGCGTACAGCTCTGCGGCGGGGCCGCGCGGCTCGTAGTTCGCGACCGTGACGAAGCGGTCCGCATCGAGCTCGATGCGCCAACGCCCCTTCCCGAAGAGGTACGGCGCGAGCAGGGCGACGACTGCGCCGATCGGGCCCTCCTCGTCCAGGATCGAGGGCGTCGTCTCGAGGTTCGACAGCCCGTCCAGGAGCACGGTGCCCCGCGCGGGCTCGAGCACGCCGAACCCACGCCAGTCGGCCGGCAGCCCGGCCTCCGGCGACGAGCCCCGCCTTCCGAGTTCCTCGTGGCGTGCGGCGCCAGCACCGAGCACGAGTCGCGCATCGTCGCGGGCAACCCAGCCCTCGGCGTCCAAGAGCGGGATGCGCAGGCGCGTCGTGGCCGCGGCGCGTGCCGGCGCTTCCGCCGCGGGGGTTTCGGGTCCCCCCATCGCGATCAGCGCGAGGCGCGCTTGCTCCGCTGCCTCGGCATCGGCGAAGTCGAGGATGCCCCAGCCCGCGAACTCGGAGACGGATGCCGACTGGCGCTCGAGGCCGGTCAGGGAGAACGACGCACGGCGCGCTGCGGACCAAGGCCACCAGCGGTCGTCCGCGCGCGTGGGATCGGCGACGGGCAGCAGGCTCTGGAGGGTCGCTGCCAGATCGAACCCGAGCTCCTTCGCGAAGGCGGCAATGCGCACGGCCCCCTCGCTGGAAACCATCTGGACGAGCGGTGCGTGCCTGTACGCGGCGAACGCGGCGGCGACATCGGGGACCTCGACATAGAGGTCCGCGTCGCGCGGGTGCAGGCCGGCGTGCGGATGCAGCCCGGTCTGCGGCGTCTGGACGATCGCGGCGAGAGTCAGCCAGAGGAGCATCGGTCAGAGCCCCGCGAACTTCTTGAGATCGGACTCGCTCTTCAGGATCTCGGCCTCGAGGGCCTTGGCCGCGTCCGTGACGGCCTTCTTGTCCTTCCCCGCGGTGATCGCTTCCTGGAGCTTCTTCAACTTGGGCTCGATGGCTGCGTTCCCGCCGTCCAGGACGTAGGCCATCACGAGCCCGGCCTCGTTGATCAGTTTCTCGCTGTCTTGAGCGCCCTCGACGGTCAGGTTGAAGTCGAGGATCTGCTTCAACTGGCGGAGCCCGCCGCGCGCGTGGATGTTCCCGATGGACCACTTGCGCGCCCACAGCGGGTCACCTCCGACCCCCACCGAGTTGTCGCGGTAGTAGCGTTCGGCGTACGCGGCCGCGCCATATCGGAACCAGCGCGGCACGCGCTTCTCGTCGTAAAACGCCTGCCAGTAGGCGTCGTTCCTGAGCGGCGACTTCTTGTTCTTCTCGTAGGTCTTCGTGCTGGGATCGAGCGCCTCGCCGAAGGAGAGGCCCAGCGCATGGCGCACGCTGTGGACGCCCCATCGATTGCCTGTGTCCGAGGAGGCGTCCCAGTAGCCGACGCCCAGACCCAGGACTCGCTCCTCATTCGTCGCTTGGTGGCTGGCATCGGCGAAATACGCGTGGTGGACGGATGACAAACCGAGCGCGTCCGTGCCGCCGCGCTGCGCAGAATCGTCGCCGTTCGAGAAGTTCGAATACTGATCGGCGTCACGCAACACGAGGACGCCGATGGGGCCGGCAGGCTCGCCTCCGTACGCGCGCACGAGCTCGTCGTAGGCGTTCTCGAGTTCGCGCTTGACCTTCTGAACCGCCACGTCGCGGTCGCACGTCGTGTAGAGGTGGAACCGCTCGAACGGGATCCGCCACCAGCGGTCGATGTCGGCGTGGCACGCGTCGGCCTCCTCGGCTGTCAACCACTTGCCGCCACACTTCCACAGCCCCTTCTCGACGTTCTCCTTCTCGGCGGGCGGGATCCACTCGAGGTCCTGCCGGATCCAGCCCTCCTCGAGCTTCTTGGCCTCGGCTGGGGTCGCCCAGTTGCCGTTGACGTCGCGGACGAGGCCGCGATCGAGGAACGGCACGTCGGACGCGGGGACCCACTGGTCCTTCCAAAGCACGAGGCCCTGGGCCTTCTTCTCCGCGACCTCCTTCTCCTTCTTGTACTCGTCGAGCTTCTTCGCGGTCGGGAACCACTGGCCATCGAAGAAGACGTGGCCGAGGGCGACGTTGGCCTCCTTGTGCGTCGGATCGAGCTTCACGATCTGGCGAAGCGTGGCCTTCCCTTCCTTGTCACGCTTCGTCTGGACGCACCACTCGTACAGCTTCCACAGCTTGTGGACGTCGTTGCCGGCCTCTGCCTTGCGCTTGTCGTAGTCGGCATCGGCAGGGTGCGCGACCATGGGCGCTGCGGTGTGGGTCGGCGGCCAGTTCGCGTGGAGCAGGCCCGGGGTCGAGAGGAGCAGGATGGAGGCGAGGTGGGGTCGCATGGGTGGTGGCCGACGGTCTCCGGCCGAGGGTGGAGCGTAGCGGAGGGCGATCGCGCGCGTGCCTTCCTTGTGGCCGCCGGCACCCGTCGATAGGATGCCGCGCCGCTGCGTTGATCCGGACGATCGGACCCTCGGGCCCGTTGCGTCTCAACCGGCCAGGCCCCAGCCCGGGCCCTCCTCGCCCGCGACCTCGCGTTGCGCAAGGTCGGTTCGAGGGGGCACAGGAAGGCGTCTGCCGCAAAACGGCTTCGATCTGCACTCTATCTGGGGTTCAAAGCACCCATGGCGACACACAAGGCGGCCACCGCGGTCACGATCGCGCCGGTCGCAGAGAAGTCCGGGCTCGCCCTGTGGGTCGAGCGCTACTGGAAATTGGGGCTGCTGATCACGCTCGCGGTGACAGCCCTGATCCTCTACCGCGTGCACAGCACCACGACCCAGCGGCTCGAGGACGACCAGTCTTGGGACCGGCTCCTGGCGCTGACTTCAGAGGACCGATTCAGCCGGGTGCTGACTGGTTCCTCGGAGGAACTACGGGGTGTCGCGAACCAGGTCCGCGGTAAGCAGGCTGGGGCGTGGGCGCTGTTTCTCGCTGCCTCGAGCGCGGCGGAGGCCCAGGAGCCGGACGAAGCGAGGCTTGCCCTGGATGCTCTCCGGTCCGGGTACCCGAATCACCCCCTGCTCAGGAATCGGTTGAGCTTCCCGGGACATCCCGAGCCGATCACTGCCGCAGAGGCCCTCGAGGTGCGCGTGGAAGCCATGCGCCGCTGGAAGACTGCCAATTCCTCCCTGTTCGTGGCGCCGGAGGTCGCTCCAGATGCTCCTCGGGTCACCATCCACACGGACCTCGGCGACATCGTGGTGGGCCTGTACCCCTCCGAGGCGCCTCAACACGTCGAGAACTTCCTGAAGCTCGCGCGCGAGGGGTACTACGCTGGAACCCGGTTTCACCGGGTGATCCCGGGTTTCATGATCCAAGGCGGCGATCCGAACACGATCCAGGGCGATCCGTCGACGTGGGGCCAAGGCGGCCCGGAGGCCAAGATCCCCCGTGAGCCGAACAACCTCAAGCACTTCGCGGGCATGCTTGCCGCGGCGAAGAAGGACCGCGAAACGGAGAGTTCGGGAAGCCAGTTTTACATCACAGTCGGGCCTGCCCATCACCTGGATGGGGAGCACGTCGTGTTCGGACGCGTACTCGCCGGAATGGACGTCGTCCATGCGATCGAGCGGACGCCGGTGGACCCGCTGAGCCTGGATCGCCCCCAGGTGCCACCCGTGGTTCGCTCCATGGAGGTCGTCGGAGGGTAGGTCTCCTTCGCTTCGATCCAAGAGGGGGGAGCCACAGACTCCCCCCTCTGCGTTGGCGCATCGCCCTCCGGTCTCGGACCCACGCAGGCTCGCGTCATCTCCTCGGGCGTACTGCCAGGGCCGCCCTGGGACACCTCTCGGGGTAGCCGGCGCCCTGGGCCTCGCGTTCCTTCGTGGGATGTTCCACGTGGAACAATCGGAGGCCTAGAGCAGTGTCTTGGGAGCGAGCACTTGGCAGACGCGGTCCAAATCGGTCCGGTTGAAGTAGTCGATCACGATCTGGCCCCGGAACCCCGGCTGGTTGCGAACGGTGACCTTGGTCCCCAGATGCTCCTCGATGCGCTGCTCGAGATCCCGGATCCAAGGTGGGGTGCCAGGCGGTGTCAGGATGGCCCCTGAACCACCAGCCGCCGGCCTCGACTCTGAGCGGACAAGGGCTTCGACATCCCGAACCGAGAGCCCCTCGCGAACAATGCGTCCGACGAGGTCGACGATCCGCTCGGGGCGGGTGAGGCCGAGGAGCGCGCGCGCGTGCCCCATGGTCAGGAGCCCGTTCTGGACGGCCTGCTGGGCAAGCTCGGGAAGCTCGAGGAGTCGCATGTGGTTCGCGACCGTCGCGCGCTTCAGGCCCACCCGATCCGCGACCTGCTCCTGGGTTAGGCTGAGTTGCTCGGCCATCTGCCGAAACCCCCGTGCGCGTTCCATGGGATCCAGGTCCTGGCGCTGGACATTCTCGACGAGAGCCAGTTCGAGCATCTGGCTGTCACTGACGTCCGGCCGAAGGACCGCGGGGATCACCTGCAGGCCAGCCGCGCGGGCTGCGCGCGTGCGCCGTTCTCCAGCGATGAGCTCATAACCATCCCCGAGCGGGCGCACGACGATGGCCTGAAGAACTCCATGCTGCCTGACGCTTTCCGTGAGCTCATCGAGCGCGGAGGGATCGAAGACCCGGCGTGGCTGGTGCGGGTTCGCCCGAATCCTGTCGAGGGGGATCGCCTGCACAGCCCCCGACGCCGCCTCCGGGGTCTCAGCGCCCAGCAACGAACTCAAACCCCGTCCTAGTCTGCGCTCTGTCCCTGCCATCTGCGTGCCTCCTTGCTCGTGACGGCCGAGGCTACGCGGGGTCACTCTGGATTGCACGCATCAGCCGCAACCCCTGATGAGACAGGCTTCTGGACGTATGCGTCACCGCCCGCTAGACCGGAACCTCAATGCGCAGCGCAGTCGAAGCGACGGGACGATGCCTCCGCAGCCCCTGGACCCTCCTGCCGTTGGCTTGCCTGGCGGGCCTTGTGGTGTGGTCGGAGTCCGGAGGCTCAGGCTTAACTCATTATGTGACAGACACTTACTACAGCGCCGCGTGGGTGGCCGCGGCCTGGGGCCTGTGGGTGGGGGAGCGGGCCGTCTCGGCCGCCTGGTCGTGGTCGGCGGCGGGCCGCGCGGCGACCGTCGCGGGACTGGCCAGCCTCGCCGCGGGCTGCGCGGTAGTGGCGACGGCGTGGAGTGGAACGGCCGAGCTACTTGGTTTGCAGCCACTCGTGGCCAGCCTCCACCTGGGCGCCCTGGTCTGGTTCCTCGCCCGGCTGCCGCTCGGCGAGCCTGTGGCTGTGCCCGCGTTCTTCACCCTGACCGTGGTCGTTCCCGCTGCCGTGCCGACCCTCCAGCCGCTGCTCGATGCGGGCCTCTCCTTCCGAGCTGGAAGTTTCCCTGGGTGGGGCGAGCCCATCGCGCCGATCCTGGCGCTGATCGCGCTCGGCGCATCACTCCCCACCCCGCCCCCCCGCCCCGGATGGAGCGTCCACGAGGCGTGAAGTACGGAATCCTTGGAGACATCCACGCCAACCTGTCGGCACTGCGCTCGGTGCTCGAGCACTTCCGTGCCCGGCGTGTTGAGCGGATCCTGAGCGTCGGAGACGTCGTCGGATACGGCGCGGCCCCCACGGAATGCATCGAGATCCTCCGCGCGGCCGGCGCCCGCGTCGTCAAGGGAAACCACGATGCAGCCTGCGTCCACGAGCTGGACCTGGCCTACTTCAACACCTACGCACGCGCCGCCGTGAGCTGGACGCGCGGGCAGCTCTCACGCGCGGACTGCACGTGGCTCGCACAGTTGCCTCTCACGCTGGACCTCGAGGACTGCAGTGTCGCGCACGGGACCTACCATCGGCCCGAGCGTTTCGACTACGTCCAGGGCGAGAGCGACGCGGAGGCTTCGCTCGATCGCATCCCAACGCCAGTCTGCTTCGTTGGGCACAGCCACGTCCCCATCGCGCTCGTGCGCCTCGAGGACGATCCGCTGCGGACCGCGCGCGCCGAAGGCACGGACATCGATCTCTCAGACGTCCACCGCGCGCTGATCAACGTGGGAAGCGTGGGACAGCCGCGGGACGACGACCCTCGCGCAGCCTGCGCGATCTACGACGTCGAGGAGCAACGCGTCACGATCGAGCGGGTGCGCTACGACATCGAGACCGAAGCGCGCCGCATCCGCGCCGCAGGGCTACCGCCGGTCCTCGCGGACCGTCTCTTCCACGGCGTGTGACCAGCGGGCTCGCCGCGCTTGCGGAGGATTCAAGGACGCTCGCCTCGCAAGTACGCGAGCTCTCCCGGGAGTCGATCGAGGCCGTCCTCGCCGAGCCCGTGGGCGAACAGCAACGAGATGTCGCTGAGCGGCCGTTCGTCTCCGCGGAACCGGAAGCGCCGCGCGTCCGGCACGGACCCCGCTGTGACCATCATCTCGAGGATGGACCCCGCGTTGCATCGGTGCCCGTCGGCCTCGAACTCCACGGGCGTGCCATAGCGCTGCACGACGCCCACGATGAGCGCGGCTGGGCGCGCGTGCAGCATGAGATCGTCGCGCAGCACGACCTCGATCTCCTGCACGTTCGTGTAGGAGGGCAGCAGGTCTTCGGCAATCGCCCGCCCACGCCGGAGGTACACGCCTGCGTGGACGAGCAAGTGGTTCAGCGTGATGTCCTGCGCCTCGCTCTTCAGGACGAGCGCCGCGATCCGGCGCCCGATGCCATCCTCCCGCCCGATGCGCTCGTGACGTTCCACGAAGTGCGTGAGCTGGGTCACCGCTTCCAGGATGTGCAACGAAGCCGACGCGTGGCCGCGCAGCTTGGGCAGCCGGCCGTCGGCCGCCTCGATGGACGTTCCCTTGACCCACGTGTCGTACGCGGACTGGAGGTTGTGGACCGCGGCCTCGAGCGAGCGAGCGCGCTCCTCGCTCAGGTGGCGCTGCAGCCAGGCGTCGCGCTCGTGCTCGTTCGCGAGACGCCGGATGCCGATCGACTCGAAGGCCGCGGCGGCCTCGACGAACTTCGAGGCGATCTCGGCCGTCTTCTGTTCATCGCTCTCGACGTCGCCTTGCCCCATGTTCCGCGCGAGCTTGCGCCGAGGGCCGTCTGCCACCCAGCGGTCCTCGGGGAAGGCCTCGTCCGGCAACTCCATGCCCAACGCCTCGGACTCCTTCCGCACCTCGGCCAGGAGCACGCGCACGGTCTTCACGAGATAGGCTTGCGCCCGGCGGATCGAGTCGCCGGAGGCCGCCGACTCACCGACCGACAGCACGTTGGGGTATCCATCGACGCGCACCGCGAGGTGGGCGATGCTGTACCCGGCGAGGGCGAACCCGCGCAGCGAGGCCACCAGCTCCCGCAGATAGGCGAAGGCGCGGTTGTGGCGCGCGCCGAAGTCGTCCAGGAAGGCCTCGACCGCGTCGGCCTCGCTCGCGAGCTGGAAGAAATGGCGGCGGGACCACTCTGGGTCCCCGCGGCGGCTGAGCGTGGCGGCCAGCCTGAACAGCATCTCACTCTGCCGCTCCAGGAGGCGCCCGAAAGCCTGATCCGGGATGACCTCTTCCAGCGCTCCGTCGCCCATGCGTTCGATCGCCCTCCGCCCCGCCCTGGAGCCCGCTCATCCTACGGTCCGCGTCAGGCGGGTGCGCCCTCCAGGCCCGCTCACGGCCTCAAGATCGCCAGAACGGAAGGACGATGGGCCCTCCACGCTCGAGCTCCTCGGCTCGGGCGATCCCTCGAGTCCCCAAGGAGCGCTCCCATTTCCGCCGAACGCTGCCTCGAAACGTACCTCCAGGAGATCAACGAGGTACCGCTCCTGACGCCCGAGCAGGAGATCCAGCTCGGCCGCCGTATCCAGAGCGGCGACCTCGAGGCGCGTGAGCACATGATTCGCGCAAACCTGCGGCTCGTGGTCTCCGTCGCGAAGATGTACACGGACCGCGGACTCTCTCTGCAGGACCTGATCGCGGAGGGGAACATCGGCCTGATGAAGGCTGCGGAGAAGTTCGACCCGAATGCGGGCTGCCGCTTCTCGACGTACGGGACGTGGTGGATCAAGCAATCGATCCGTCGCGCGCTGACGAACACCGTCAAGCCAGTACGCGTGCCGAGCTACATGAGCGAGCTCATCTCGCGCTGGCGCGTCGTCAGCCAGGAGCTCACGTACATCCTCGGCCGCGCCCCGAACGTCGAGGAGGTCGCCGAGGAGCTCGGCATCCCCGAGGAGAACTGGCCGCTGCTCAGGCGCACGATCCAGGTCAGCGGCATGGGGCCTCAGGTGTCCCTCGACGTCTTGAGCCAGACGCAGGACACCGTCGAGGACGCGAACCAGGCCGCACCCGACGAGCAGCTCTCGAACAACGACCTGCTCGCGAGGCTCGGCGAGCTGCTCAGCGTGATCGACGAGCGCGAGGCCACGATCCTGCGCCTGCGCTACGGACTCGGCACCGAGACTGGCGAGACGATGACGCTCAAGGAGATCGGCAAGGTCGTCGGTCTCACGCGCGAGCGCGTGCGCCAGATCGAGCAGGAAGCCCTGCGCAAGCTCTACGGGGTCATGGGCAGCGCGGACTGAGGCCGGTGGGGGAAGTCGGGGCGGCCGACGATTCGACGCGCCGCGCCCGCTGGGGTTAGAACCATGAGGGATGCCCCGCGCCCCCGAAGCCCCGCCGCCGACGCTGCCCCGCGGGCGCGCGCCCGCCGGCACTCCGCTCTACGTGCACCTGCCGTTCTGCGCGGCGAAGTGCCATTACTGCGACTTCTTCTCCGTCGCGGCCGAGGGCCACGACCGGCGGCCGACGGTCGCAGCGCTCCTCGCCGAGGCCGAGCGCTGGGCGCCTCGCGAGCCACGCACCGTGTTCTTCGGGGGCGGTACGCCGTCGCTCCTCGAGAGCGCCGAGCTGAGGGCGCTCTTCGACGGGCTCGAGCGCGTCACGGGCTTCCGCGGCGCGGCCTGCGAGGTCACGGTCGAGTGCAACCCCGAGAGCCTCGACGAAGCGAAGGCCGCCACCCTCCTCGAGCTGGGCGCCACCCGCCTCTCGATCGGGTTCCAGGCCCTCGACGACGCCGCGCTGAAGCTCTTCGGTCGGGTCCATGACGCCGCCCAGGCCTTCGAGGCCTATCGCGCAGCACGCCGGGCTGGCGCGCGCGAGATCAACATCGACTTGATCTACGCGTGGCCCGGTCAGGACCTCGCGGCGTGGCGCGCCGATCTGGACCGGGTGCTCGACCTCGGCCCTGACCACATCTCGGCCTACAACCTGACGTTCGAGGAGGACACGGCATTTCGACGTTGGCTGGAAGATGGCGCCCTTTCAAAGCCTGACGAGGAGCTCGAGCTGGCCTTCTTCGAGGCCACCCGCTCGCGCCTCGCCGAGCGCGGATACGGGGCCTATGAGGTCTCTAACTTCGCTCTCTCCGGCCTGCACGCGCGACACAACGTGAACTACTGGCAGAATGGCCCCTATCTCGGGCTGGGGCCCTCCGCGGTGAGCAAGATCGGGACGGCCCGCGGTGGCAACGTGAAGTCGGTGGGGGACTACGTCCGGCGGATCCGTGAGCAGGGCGACGCGCGGGTCTGGGAGGAAGCGCCGGACGCGCTCGCCCGCCTGCGCGAGACGTGGTGGCTTGGCCTGCGTCTCGCCGAGGGTCTCTCGGCCGCCGAAGCCCGCGCCCGCGCGGGTTTCGACCTCCCGGAGGACCCGCTCCAGCCGATCGCCGAGCGCCTCGCGGACGATGGTCTCCTGGAGCGCCGCGGCGTGCGCTTCGCGCTCTCCCCACGCGGGCTGCCCCTGGCCGATTGGGTCGCCCGGAAGTTCCTCGAGGGTTGAGTCGCGCGAACGGCGCGCTTGGCCACCGACGCCGGCGCTCGCGTGCGGGCGCGTGGCGGCCCGTCGCGGGGGGATCGTGGCGGAGGGCGCTAGCATCTCGCCCCCCGCGACGCACGCCCGGGAGCGCATGAGCACCTACGCCGACCGACTCGACGACGCCGTGTCCCGCTGCGGGAACGCCGCCCTCGTGGGCCTCGACCCGCACCTCGATGCCCTGCCCGAGGAGTTCGCCGTCGCGCGCGACGCAGGCGCGGCGCGGGCCGTGCGCGCCCAGGCCATGGGCGACTTCCTGTGCGAGATCGTGGACGTCGCCGCCGGCCGGGTGCCGGCGGTGAAGCCGCAGTCGGCCTTCTTCGAGGTGTTCGGAGCCGACGGCATGGCGCAGTGGGAGCGCGTGGTCGCGCGCGCGCGCGCCGCGGGATTGCTCGTGATCGGCGACGTCAAGCGCGGCGACATCGACAGCACGGCCAAGGCCTACGCCCAGGCCTTCCTGCAGGAAAGCCCGCGCTGCGACGCGATCACGATCAACCCCTACCTCGGCGCGGATGCGGTGCGACCGTTCCTCGACGCCTGCGCTCGACTCGGCGCCGGCGTCTACGTGCTCGTGCGCACGTCGAACAAGCACAGCGGCCTGTTTCAGGATCACGGATCGCCCCCGCTCCACGAGAAGGTCGCGGACGAGGTCGCGCGCTGGGGGAGCGGGCTCCTCGGCACGTGCGGTCTGTCGAGCGTCGGCGCGGTCGTGGGCGCGACGCACCCCGAGGAGCTCGCGCGGCTGCGCCGCCGCATGCCCGTGACTCCGTTCCTGATCCCCGGCTACGGCGCGCAGGGTGGCTCCGCCAAGGACGTGGGCGCCGGGTTCCTCCCCGGAGGCCGCGGCGCGCTGGTGAACAGCTCGCGGGGCATCCTCTATGCCTACAGGCAGCCGGCCTACGCCGGAATGCACTGGAAGGATGCCGCATCGAAGGCGCTCGCCGCCATGCAGGCCGAGATCGCAGGCTGTTCCCGATGATCCGCGTCGAGCACCTCGCGGCGGACATCCTGGGCCTCGCGCCGCTCGCGCGGGCCGCCGTCGCGGGACAGCTCGACCCCGAGGTGCTCGTCGCCCCGCGACGCATCGCCGACTTCGAGGTGCCGCCGGATCGTCTCGACGCCGACGCGCACGCCGAGCTCTCGGAAGCGTTGATTCGAAACCTTGCGCCCCTCGCGCCGCACGTGGCGGTGCTCGACAGCGCGCGCGCGCTCGCGCAGTCCGGCGCCTGCGCGGTCGTCACCGGCCAGCAGCCTGGCTTCCTGGCCGCGCCGCTCTACTCGGTGTGGAAGGCGCTGCAGGCGATCCGGCTCGCGCGCGAGCTGAGCAGCGCGTGGGGGCGCCCGGTCGTGCCGCTCTTCTGGAACCACGCCGACGACCACGATGTCGCCGAGGTGCATCACGCGTGGGTGCTGAACCCGCACCTCGACCTGCAGAAGATCGCGCTCGCGGGGCTGGCGTCCGGGCGTCAGCCCGTCTCGCGCATCGTCGTCGACGATGTGGTGAATCGGCTCGGTCCGATCCGCGAAGCACTGCGCCAGCTCGTGCGCGACGAACCGCACGGCGAGCGCGCCATCGAGCTCTTCGTGCCGCACAGCGGCGAGACGCTGGCGCGCGCGTTCACCCGCGCGCTCACCGGCCTCCTCGGCCCGCACGGCTTGGTCGTGCTGGAGCCCGACTGGATCCGGCCCGCCCTGTCGCGCGCCCTGGCGCAGGTCGTCGCCGCCGATCCCGCGCGGAGCCTGGCCCGCGGCGCAGGCCGGCTGCGCGAGCGCGGCTTCGACGTCGCGATCGATCCGGCCGAGGCGGCCTTGGTCTTCGCGGTCGACGCCAAGGGTCGCCGTGCGCTGCGCAGCGGCGGCGATGGCTTCCGCTACGACGGCGAGGACGGCTCGCGCAGTGGTGTCGAGCTCGCGGCGGAGATCGTCCAGGACCCCGCTGGTTGGTCGCCGGGCGCCCTGTTGCGCCCGATCGTGCAAGACCTCTGTCTGCCCGTCGCGGCCTACGTCGGCGGCGCTGGCGAGCTGGCCTACCACGCCGAGCTCGGGCCCTTGCGCGACGCCGCGGGCGCAGCCCGCACGCCCTTCGTGCCGCGCGGCTCGGTCACGCTCGTCGACGGGCACGTGCGCTTCGCGCTGGCGCGACTCGAGGCGAGCGTGGAGGCCATCCTCCGCGCGCGGGGCCAGTTCGCGCCGCCGGGCTCCGCCGAGCCCGAGCCGCCGGTGCTCGGGAAGCTGCGCACCGCGGCGCAGCGCGCGAAGAGCGAGCTCGACGGCTTGCGGCCGGAACTGGCCGAGCTCGAACCCGGCCTCGCGGTCCAGCTCAAGCGCACCGCTGACCAGGTGCAGGACCTCGTGTCCCAGCTCGCCGACAAGGCCCTGCGCGTGCAGTCGAACCGGGCCGGCAAGGGGCGCCGCCACGAACGCCGCGCGAACAACGCGCTGTTCCCCAACCAGACGCCGCAGGAGCGCGTCTTCGGCCCACTGCAGTTCGTCGCCCGCCATGGCGAGGGCTGGCTCGAGGAGCTCCTCGAGGCGGTCGATCCGCTGGGCGGCGACCATCTCGTGGTCCACCTGCCCGGCCGAACGGCCGAGGAGGAGAGCGCTTGAAGCTCGACGTCCTGGTCGTCGCAGCCCACCCCGACGACGCCGAGATCTCGGTCGGCGGCATCCTGCTCAACCTGCGCGACGCGGGTCGCGCCTTCGGCATCGTCGATCTGACGCGCGGTGAGATGGGCACGCGCGGCAGCGCCGACGACCGGGCCCGCGAGGTCGCGGCGGCGAACGCCATCCTGCGCCCCGCGGCGCGCGAGAACCTGGGTCTGCCCGACGGGCGCGTGGAGGTCACGCTCGAGGCCCGCGAGCGCCTGGCCGGGCTGATCCGACGGTTTCAGCCGGAGGTGTTGCTCGCCCACCACGCGGACGACCTGCACCCGGATCACGCGGCCTGCGGCCGCCTGGCGCGCGAGGCTTGGTATCTCTCGGGCCTCCAGCGGCTGGCCGGCCCGGGCGAGACCGCGCGGCGACCCCGGCGCCTGTACCACTTCCTGGGGCACGTCCCGACCGAGCCGACGTTCGTGGTCGACGTGGGGCGCGTGTTCGAGGAGAAGCGGCGACTCGTCCAGTGCTACGCGAGCCAGCTCCGACCCGACGGCGCGGCCGACACGGGGCAGCACTTCCTGTTCGGAGCCGACGTCCTGCAGCGCATGGAGACCCGCGCGCGCTTCTTCGGCGAGCGGATCGGCGCGCGCCATGGCGAGCCGCTGGTCCACGTCGGCCCGCTGCCGTGCATGGATCCGCTGCTCGCCTGAGGCGGGAACCGGGCGCGAACTCCGGGGTGGGGCGCCGCGCGCCCACCGGCTAGACTCCGTTGCGCCGTGCGCCGCATCGCGATCATCAACCAGAAGGGCGGGGTCGGGAAGACGACGACCACCGCGAACCTCGGCGCCGCGCTGGCCATCCAGGGACGCCGTGTCGTCGTCGTCGACATGGACGCGCAGGCGAACCTGTCCTTGAGCCTCGGCATCGAGGCGCGCAGCGGGGCGCCGACCTCCTACACCGTGCTCATGGGCACGACGAAGTTCGCGGCCGCCCTTCGGCCGACGAGCGTGCCGCGGCTCTCGATCGTCCCGGCGAACCTCGACCTCTCCGGCGCCGAGCTCGAGCTCGCGGCCGCGATGGGGCGCGAGTTCATCCTGCGCGACGCGATTCAGGACTGGGTCCTGGAGGAGAAGCAGCGCACGGGCCGCGCGCCGGCGGACTACGTCCTGTTCGACTGCCCGCCGAGTCTCGGGCTGCTCTCGATCAACGCGCTGGCGACGGCCGGCGAGGTGCTCATCACGCTGCAGACCGAGTTCCTCGCGCTGCAAGGCATGAGCAAGCTCGTCGAGGTCGTCCAGCTCCTGAAGAAGCGGCTGAACCCGGAGCTCGTGATCACCGGCATCGTGCCCTGCCTGTACGACTCGCGCCTGCGTCTCGCGCGCGAGGTGCTCGCTGAGATCCGCACCTACTTCAAGGGCCAGGTGTTCCCGCAGCCCGTGCGCGCCAACGTGAAGCTCGCCGAGGCGCCGTCGTTCGGACAGACGGTGTTCGAGTACGCGCCCGACAGCAACGGCGCCGATGACTACATGCGCGTCGCGCGCGAGGTCATCGCGCGCGAGGACCGCGACGCGGACCTGGCCGGACTCCCAGCGTTCGACGAGGGCGCGCGGCTGCCGCCCAAGGAGGTCGTGCCGCCGCGACCGCCGCCGCCGCGACCGCCGGCGCGCAAGCCCGCCTCGAACGCGACGACCGTCGGCGCGACGAGCTCGACCGGGGCGAGTGCTCCGGAGCGGACGACTCCCCCGCAGGACGCGCTGGCAGCGAACGCGCCGGGCCGTTCTCGCTCGGCGCAGCCGCCCAAGGCCGCGCCTGCTCGGCCCGCCCCGGCGACGAACTCCGAGCCAGGATCGTCGGCCGCGCCGGACGCGCAACAGTCCGTGCACCCGGCGGGAGTTCCTGCGCAGACCGGCCGTTGCGAACCGCTCAACGCGAGCGCGGCAGCTCCGCCGCCCGCGGGGCGCCCGGTGCCGCGGGCGGAACCGACCGCAGCGCGTGCATCCGCGCCACGCGCCGAGCCGTCCGCGCGCCGCCCCGAACCCCGCGAGGAGGCGCGCGTCCTGCGCGCCGAGGACGTGCCGCCGCTCCCGCCCGACGCGTTCGAGATCCTCTCGATCCTGCCTACGGATCCATGAGCGCGCCGCTGCGCATCGGGATCCTGTGCCATCCCACATACGGCGGATCGGGCGTGGTCGCGAGCGAGCTGGCGCTCTCGCTGGCCGCGCGCGGGCACACGGTGCACCTCTTCAGCCACGCCGTGCCGCCGCGCCTGGCGCGCTCGCCCGGGCCCGTGCAGATGCACGTCGCGCAGGGCGTGCCTTACCCACTCTTCCACGCGACGCCGCACGACATCGCCATCGCCTCGTCGATCCTGACCCTGCACCGCACGGAGGGACTGGACGTCCTCCACGCGCACTACGCGCTGCCGCACGCGGTGTCGGCCTATCTGGCGCGCTCGGCAGCGATCGCCGATCGGGACAAGCGCGCGCCGCGCATGGTCACGACCCTCCACGGCACCGACATCACGCTGGTCGGCAACGACCCGTCCTATGCGCCGCTGACGCAGTTCGTGATCGAGCAGTCGGACGCCGTGACGGCCGTGTCGGCGGACCTCGCCCGGCGCACGCGCGAGAACTTCTGCCGCGAGTTCACGCTGCGCCCCTGCGCGATCGAGGTCGTGCCGAACTTCGTCGACGTCGCGCTGTTCCATCCCGGCGCCGCCCCGCGCGACGTGGATGGCCCGCCGCGCGTGGTCCACGTCTCGAACTTCCGACCGGTGAAGCGCGTCCCCTGGTTGCTGCGCGCCTTCGCCCTGGCCACGCAGGGCACGCGCGCCGAGCTGCTGCTCGTCGGCGATGGTCCGGACCAGCAACCCGTGCGCACGCTGGCGCGTGATCTCGGCATCCAGGACCGCGTGGTGTTCCTGGGCGAGCGCGACGCGCTCCCCGAGCTGCTCGCGCCGGCCGACGTCTTCGCCCTGAGCTCCTCGGAGGAGTCGTTCGGACTCAGCGCGCTCGAGGCCATGGCCTGCGGCACGCCGGTCGTCGCCACGGATGTCGGCGGCGTGCGCGAGGTCGTCGAGGCCGGCATCACGGGCCTGCTGTGTGAGCCCGAGGACCTCGAGGGCTTCGCCGCGCACCTGGCCATGCTGCTCTTCGAACGCGACCGCGCGCGGGCCATGGGCGCGGCCGCGCGCCACGCGGCAGTCGAGCGCTTCGGGCACGAGCGCGTGATCCCGCGCTACGAGGCCGTCTACCGCCGCGTCCTGGCCACGGCGCGCTGACCGTTCCCCTGAGGGCCGGAGCTGGGAACCCCTCGCCGAGCAGGGCCGTTCCCTTCCGCACGCCCGCTGGCGATGATCCCCGGCGTGCGGGTCCACCTCGATCACAACGCCACGACCCCGCTGCGGCCCGAGGCCCTGGAGGTGCTCCGCGAGCTTTCCGCGCGCCTGCGCGGCAACCCCTCCAGCGTCCACGCCAGCGGGCGGGAGGCCCGCGCACGCCTCGACGAAGCCCGCGCGCGCACTGCAGCGGCCCTGGGCTGCGTGGAGGACGAGGTCGTGTTCACGTCGGGCGGTACCGAGTCGATCCAGCTCGCACTCGCCGGCGTGGTGCGGGCCGCTGGCGCCCAGCGGGGCCTGGTCACGAGCGTGGTCGAGCACTCGGCGGTCCTGGCCGCCGCCGACCGGCTCGAGCGGGAGCGGCGGCCCGTCACCCGGGTCCGGGTCGACCCGACGGGGCGCGTCGAACCGGGCGAGATCGTCGACGCCGCACGCGAGGACTGCGCGCTCGTCTCGCTTCAGGCGGCCAACAACGAGCTCGGCACGCTCCAGCCGGTGGCCGCGCTCGGGGCGGCGCTTCGTGCCCGCGGTGCGGGCCGGCCGCTGCTCCACACGGACGCGGTCCAGGCCCTGGGCCGGGTCGCGCTCGGCCCGCTCCTGGAGCTGGCCGACCTGGCATCCTTCTCCGCGCACAAGGTCGGCGGCCCGACGGGCATCGGGGTGCTCGTCCGGCGCCGCGGTGTGCACCTCGAGCCGCTCCTCGGCACCGGCAGCCAAGAGGGCGGCCTGCGCCCTGGCACCGAGCCGGTCGCGGCGATCGCCGCTGCGGCACTCGCGATCGAGCTCGCGGTCCGCGAACGCGCCGCCTACGCGGACCGGGTTGCTCGCTTGTGCCGCCTGCTTTGGCAGCAACTGCATGCGAACATCCCCGATGTGGCACTCAACGGTCCCGACCTCGACGCGCCGCGGCTGCCAAATACGCTCAACGTCAGCGTAGCGGGCGTCGAGAGTCGCACGTTCCTGGCGCGCCTCGATCTCGAGGGCCTGGAGGCCAGCGCGGGCTCCGCCTGCGCGAGCGGCTCGCTCGAGCCCTCGCACGTCCTGCTGGCCCTGGGCCACGATGCGGAGCGCGCTCGGGGTGCGCTGCGGCTCTCTCTCGGCCGCACGAGCGGTGAAGAAGATGTCCACAAGGCCGTGGACATCTTGCGGAGAACGATTTCTGCGGCGCGCTAACCGCTGCTCGGCGAGCGGGCTTGCGAACGACGCGTGAAGAGTGCACAGCGCACGCGTTGACAGCGCGCGCGCCGGCGTTGGAATGTCGCTCCCTCGACGTTCCGGGAACGGCTTCGCGCGGGCGCGGTCCGCCGCGCACTCGCGAACCGCTCCCTGCGCCTCGTCCCCCCCGCGACCGTCCGCGCTTCACCCCCCGAAGCCGAGCAGTCCGACTCCGGGGCCGCGTCGAGGCCCCCCCGCACATCGACCGCCCCGCGGTCCAGGCCAGGGATCCGTCCCTGGAGCCCCGAGTTCCCGCGACGGAGCCACCTGGACTGCGGCCCCCCCCAGCGCCGTTCCGCACCCTCGCAGTCATGGACGAACGTGAGCCCGCCCGAGTCGACCGCGCCCCCGAGCCCGTCCGCCAGGAAGCTGCCGTGACCAGCTCGGGCTCGGCCGCCGCGCTGCTCGCGGCCGAGCCCGGCCCCCCAGCCGCAGTCCGCGCCCTGGAGACGTTGTGGCGCGACCTCCAGCTAGCGATCCGCTCGCGTGTCGAGGCGATCCAGTTCGCGACCTGGTTCCAGCGCGCGACCCTGGTCCACGCGGATGAGGCGGTGCTGCGGGTCGGTGTCCAGAACGAGTTCACGCGGGACTGGCTCGATCGCTACTACGCCGAGCCGCTGGCGCTGGCTGCGCGCGAGACGCTGGGCTCCGCGCGCACGATCGAGGTCGTCGTCGTGCCCGAGCTCGCCTTGGCCGGCGCGCGGCGCTTGACCGACGAGTCCGCGCGCGGCACGCGGCGCGCCGACCCGGGATCGAGCGCGGACGGTGCCGGCGAGCCCGATGCCGCGGCGAGCCAGGAGTCCCCACCCGGCACGAGCGCGGCGGACGGTTGGCGCGGCCTGGGCCTCGCGGCCGAGCTGGGGCTGAACCCCAAGTACACCTTCGACAACTTCGTCGTCGGCCCCTGCAACCGCTTCGCGCATGCGGCCGCGATGGGCGCCGCAGAGCAGCCCGGCCGGGCCTACAACCCGTTCTTCCTGCACGGGTCGGTGGGCCTCGGCAAGACGCACCTGCTCCAGTCGATGTGCTTCGCGATCCTGGCCCGCAATCCCAAGGCCAGGATCCTGTACCTGTCGTGCGAGACGTTCGTGAACCACTTCATCAACGCGCTCGAAAACGGGGACATCCAGGAGTTCCGCAACAAGTACCGCAGCGTCGACGTGCTCGTCGTCGACGACATCCAGGTGCTCGCGAACAAGGAGCGCACGCAGGAGGAGTTCTTCCACACGTTCAACACCCTGCACCAGCAGGGCAAGCAGATCGTCCTCTCCTCGGATGGACCGCCGAAGGACATCCCGACGCTCCAGGAACGGCTGGTCTCGCGCTTCAAGTGGGGGCTCGTCACCGAGATGGAGCCACCGTGCTACGAGACCCGCATGGCGATCCTGAAGCGCAAGAGCCGCGAGCGTGGACGCGAGCTGCCCGACGACGTCGCGGCGCTGCTCGCCGAGCGGATCGAGAGCAACATCCGCGAGCTCGAGGGTGCCGTCACGCGCCTGCTGGGCTTCGCGAACGTCTCGGGCTCCCCGCTCACCTGCGACTTCGCTCGCGGCGTCCTGCGCGACCTGTTCACCTCGCGCCGCCAGCAGCCGGCGATGGGGGACATCCTGGCGCTGGTGACGGCGCACTACGACGTCAAGCTCAGCGAGCTGCAGGGCAAGCGCCGCACCGCGGCGATCGTCCTTCCGCGCCAGGTCGCCATGTACCTGGCGCGCAAGATCACGCGGCACTCGCTCGAGGAGATCGGGGCGTACTTCGGCGGCCGCGACCACTCGACGGTCCTCTACGGCATCGAGAAGGTCGAGAACCTGCGGGCCAGCGACGCCAGCATGCGCGAGCTGGTCGACGACTTCCTGGCCAAGCTCCAGGTCCGTGCCGGCTGACGGCCCGCGTGCCGCGGCGGGCCCGGGGCCGCGCCCCCGCTCCGTCGGACTGCGGCGGGCTGTCGGCCCGCGGGCCGCCGCCCGGAGCGGGCCGACCCGTGTTCGGGGACCGTAGCCGCGGCTGGCCCCGAGCGTGCCCTGGGGCTCGTACGTCCACGGGGCGCACGACCGGCCCTGCGCCAGGGTGAGCCTGCCTGAGGAGCACGCAACTCAGCCCCGTCGGAGGGCCGCGTCGGGGTGCTGGGAGCCGCGCGGGGAGTGCCCTGGATCCTCGACGCGGGGACTGCCGATCGCTACCCTGCACGGACTCGGGAGGGCGCGCGAAATCCCCTGCGATCTGCGGGTTTTTTTGCTTCTTCGCCCCTGCTCGGGAAGGCCTCCGAATCCGCCTGCGGAAACCCTGTGCGCAACGCCTGCATTCCCTCCGGACTCGCCCCGGGATCTCCGTGCATGACCGGTCGCTTCTCCCCACGGCCCGCGCGACGCCTGCGCGGCCTGCGGAGTCGTGTGGAGCGCTCGACGGCCATCACCGGACTCTCCACGACGGCTCCACGCGACGCAGAGCGTCTGACCGCGCGCGCAACGCGCTGCCGCTGGAGGACTTCCGTGCGAATCACCAGGTGCTTCTCCACGCCACGGCGTCCCCCTGAAGAAGACGACGAGAAGAAGAAGCACTCAGGACGAACCCCAGAATCCCCCCGAGCCACACCCGGCGTCACAGGAGCCCGAACACCATGAAGGTCGTGTGCGATCGCGAGAAGCTGCGCGACGGACTGGCGATCGTGAACAACGTCGTCCCGTCGAAGAGCGCCAAGCCCGTCCTCGAGAACGTGTGCCTCGTCGCCACGATCGACGGCTTGGAGATCCTGGGCACGGACCTGGAGTGCTCCGTGCGCTACCGGATTCCGATCGGTGAGGCGCGGGAGAGCGACACGAAGGAGGAGAAGACTCTGCGCGGCGGCGTGCTGCGCGTCGACGAGCCGGGTGTGGCGGTCGTTCCGGCGCGCGTCGCGCTGGACTTCGTGCGCGACCTGTCAGCCGACGAGGTCGTGCTGTCGACGCAGGAGTCGTCACTCACGATCCAGGGCGGCGAGGACCGTTGCCAACTCGTGACCGTCGACCGGGACGAGTTTCCGGTGATCGCCCCGTTCGGTGAGCAGGCCACGGTCGCGGTCCAGGGCGGTGCGTTCGTGCGTGTGGTCCAACGCACGTCGTTCGCAGCCGCGCGCGAAGCCGGCCGGTACGCGATGCACGGCGTCCTCTCCGAGTACGACGACGGCATGCTGCGCCTCGTCGCGACGGACGGACGGCGGCTGGCCATGTCGAGCATTCCGGCCGAGCGTCGTGGACCCACGGAACGCGCCCGGCCGGCCATCGTGCCGACCAAGGGGATGCAACTCTTCTGCCGCGTGATCTCGGATCCGCTGGAGACCGTGCAGTTGCACCTGGGCGAGAACCAAGTGGGCCTGAAGACCAAGCACGCCGAGATCTTCGCGCGGCTCATCGACGGAGAGTTCCCGAAGTACCAGGCGGTGATCCCGCGCGAGACGAGCAACCTCCTGGAGGCCGACGCCGATCTCCTGGCGCGCAAGCTGCGCCTGGTCGCCAACGTGACCGGCGTCGAGGCCCGCGCCGTGAAACTGAAGGTCGAGAAGAACGAGCTGCTCCTGACTGGCCAGTCGGTCGGTCGCGGCGACGCGCGAGCCCGCATGGAGTGTTCCTACAAGGGCGCGCCCTCGGCGGAGATCGCCTTCAACCCCGACTACTTGCTCGAGGGGCTCAAGAACTGCGAGGGCGAGCTGGTCCGGTTGGAGTTCAACGAGCGCACGAGCCCGGGCAAGTTCACGCTGGGCGAAAACTACGTCTACGTGGTGATGCCCATCACGGTCGATGCATGAAACCTCCCGTCGGCATCGATCAGGCCCGCCGCGACGGTGACCTGCGGGCGGCGTTCGGGCGCGTCGAGCGCACGGGGAGGAACGGCTTGTCGTCGCTCTCGGACTCGATCGCGGCCTATTCCCGCGCGACCGGTCTGTCGCGCCGCCGTAGTGTGCCCCCGGTGCACGCGGCGTTCGCGCAGGCCGCGGGCGTGGAGCTGTCGCGCCGGGCGCGTCCCGTGCGGCTGTCACGCGGTGTCTTGACCGTGGAGGTCGACTCCGCGACGCACTTGCACGAGCTGACGTCCTTCCGCGGAGAGGAGTTGCGGCAACGAGTGAACGAGATCCTCGGCCGACCTGACGTGCGCCGCATCGCCTTCAAGCCCAGGAACTGACCGATGGCACAGGAAACGATGAGTCAGAACTACGACGCGCAATCGATCACGGTCCTCGAAGGGCTCGAGGCCGTGCGCGTGCGCCCGGCGATGTACATCGGCGACACCGACGTGCGCGGGCTGCACCACCTGATCTGGGAGGTGGTCGACAACTCGATGGACGAGGCGCTGGCGGGTCACGCGCGCCATTGCTGGGTGACGATTCGCGCCGACGGCTCGGTCGCCGTGCGCGACGACGGTCGGGGCATTCCCGTCGACATGCACCCCACGGAGGGGGTGCCGGCGGTGGAGGTCGCGCTGACGAAGCTGCACGCGGGCGGCAAGTTCGACAAGAGCTCCTACAAGGTGTCGGGCGGCCTCCACGGCGTCGGCGTGTCGTGCGTGAACGCGCTGTCCGATTGGCTCGAGGTCGAGGTCGCGCGCGGCGGCAAGCTGCACCGCATGCGATTCCGGCGCGGCGCGCGCGAGCGGGCCTTGGAGGTCGTGGGCCAGGCCACCGGAACGGGCACGCAGGTCACGTGGAAGGCCGACGGCACGATCTTCAGCACGACGGAGATCGAGTACGAGATCGTCGAGAAGCGCCTGCGCGAGCTGGCCTATCTGATGGGCACCCGCAGCGTCGTGATCGAGCTGTCCGACGAGCGCACCGGCGCCAAGGAGCGCTTCGAGTTCCCGCAGGGCCTGGTGTCGTTCGTCCAGAACGTCAACAAGAACAAGACCGCCCTGCATGCGGACATCGTGCACTTCACGAAGACGGTGCCGAGCCCCGAGCGGCCCGATCGCGAGTACGAGGTCGAGCTCGCGCTGCAGTACACGGACGCCTACCAGGAGACCGTGTACACGTTCGTGAACAACATCAACACGCACGGCGGGGGCACGCACCTGGCGGGGCTCAAGTCGGCGCTGACGCGCACGTTCACGAACTACGCCAAGCGCGAGAAGCTCGTGAAGGACTCCGAGGAGTTGCCCAGCGGCGACGACTTCCGCGAAGGTTTGACGGCGATCCTGTCGCTCAAGGTGCCCGAGCCGCAGTTCGAGGGGCAGACGAAGGACAAGCTCGGGAATCGCGAGGCGCAGGGCCTCGTGGAGTCGGTCGTCGGAGACCTGCTCTCGACCTACCTGGAAGAGCACCCGGCCGTGGCCAAGACGCTCGTCAACAAGGCCGTGCGAGCCCAGGCCGCGCGCGAGGCCGCGCGCAAGGCCCGTGACCTGGTGCGGCGCAAGAGCGCGCTGGCCTCGGGCAACCTGCCCGGCAAGCTGGCCGACTGCCAGTCCTCGAACCTCGACGAGAGCGAGCTGTACCTCGTGGAAGGCGACAGCGCCGGCGGCTCGGCCAAGATGGGCCGGGACCGGCGCTTTCAGGCCATCCTGCCCCTGAAGGGCAAGATCCTGAACGTCGAGCGAGCGCGGCTCGACAAGATGCTCTCGCACTCGGAGATCCAGCTCATCATCGCCGCGATGGGCACGGGCATCGCGGACGAGTTCGACCTGTCGAAGCTGCGCTACGGGAAGACGATCATCATGACGGACGCGGATGTGGATGGTTCCCACATCCGCACGCTGCTCCTGACCTTCTTCTTCCGGCACATGCGCGAGCTGGTCGAGACGGGGCGCCTCTACATCGCTCAGCCGCCGCTCTACAAGCTGACCACGAAGAAGGGGAGCCGCTACGTCACGACCGACGCGGAGCTCAAGCAGATCCTGATCGATCGCGGCGTCGAGGCGCTCGTCGTGCGCGACGCGCAGTCCGGGAAGACGTGGGAGGGCGGAGCGCTGCGGGCGCTGTGCGAGGACCTGCGACGCCTGGAGGACCTGTGCGCCGGGCTGGCCCCGGCCTGGGCGCGGGTCGAGCCGGGCGAGGTGCTGCGCACCTGGGACGGGACGCGGGTGCGCGCCCACATGGCGCGGGCGGCGGGCCGCGAGCACTGGTTCGACAGGCTGGCCGAGTTGCAGGACTTCCTGGAGCTCATGAAGGCCGGACGCCGGGACGTGCTCTCCGTGTACGAGGGTCCGGACAGCCCCGTCGCGCGCGACGACGCCGACGTCGTCGTGTGCCACTTGGCGCACGTCGAGGACTTGGTCAAGACGCTCCTCGCGATCGAAGAGAAGGGCGTGGCGCTGCGCTCCGGCACGGAGTGGATCGTCGAAGGGGGCAAGTCCGATGCGCGCTGCCGAACCCCGCTGGAGCTGGCCCTGGCCGTGCGCAAGAGCGCGCAGTCGGACGTGGACATCCAGCGCTACAAGGGTCTGGGCGAGATGGATGCCGACCAACTATGGGAGTCCACGATGGACCCGGCGCGCCGCACCCTCTACCAGGTGACGCTGGAGGACGCGATGGGCGCGGACGAGATCTTCACGCTGCTCATGAGCGACGCGGTCGAGCCGCGACGCAACTACATCGAGCGGCACGCGCTCGAGGTCACGAACCTCGACGTCTGAGGGTGCGGCCAATCGCCCGCGGCGACGCCAGGCGGCAGCGGCGCGGGCGAGCGGGAATGTCCTTCCGGCTCAGGGTCGGGAGCCCCGCCCGCCGATACCTTCCCGTCGCCAGCCCCGCGAGGTCGCGAGGTCGCGCGGACCCTCACCGTGAAGCTCCACCAACGGCTCGACTACCAGCGACTTTCGGAGGCCCTCATCAACCGCGGCCTGTGCGAATCCCAGGCGCTGCGCGAGGCGTTGCAGCTCAGTGGCCGCGGGAACCCCTCGTTCGTCGAGGCCATCGTGAACGCGAACCTGGTGGGTGATTGGGAGGTCGGCAAGCTCGTGGCCGAGATCTACCACTTGGCCTTCCTGCCGATCGACGTGTGCAACCCGGACCCACGGGCCCTCGAAGGGCTCGACATCTCGTACCTGGCCGAGCACGGCCTCGTGCCGATGGGGCGCTTCGGCACCGTGCTGACCGTCTCGATGCCGGGCCTCGTGCTGGCCGAGGTGCTGGCCGGCATCCCGGTGGCGGAGGGCGAGATCACGGTGTTGCCGGTGGTGGGATCGGTGCAGGGCAATCGCCGCTGGATCGAGCAGAACATCACGCCGAAGCTGCGCGCCGCGCTGCCGATCGCGGCAGCCCAAGCCGGCGCCGCCATGTCGAACCCGGAGTGGGGCAACATCTTCGACGCCGGGGACGCGGCCGTGCACTTCGACCTGAACACGGGCTCGCCTGACCACGGCGTGGCCTGAACCGGGCGCGTCAGCCGGCGCCCAAGCGCGCGCCGGGCGCGAGCCGCGCGCCACGCAGCCAAGCCGCCGCGTCGATGCGCCCCTTGCCGGCTGGCTTCACGGTCCGGATCTCGAGCGCGCCCCGGCCGCAGGCGACGAGCAGCGCGCCGCGCTCGGCGAGGAGCGTTCCGGGCGCGAGGTCGCGGGCCGTGTCCGTGCGCGGCCGGGTCTCGAGCACCGTGAGCTGCGCGCCGTCGGGTGTGCTGGTGCGCGCACCGGGCCAGGGTGTGTGCGCGCGCACCAGGCGGTCCACGGCGACCGCGTCCTGCGTCCAGTCGATCTCGCCCTCGTCCTTGCGAATGCGCTTGGCGTAGGTCGCGAGCGCGGGGTCCTGCGGTTGGAGCACGGCGCTGCCGTCCTCGATGCGATCGAGCGCCTCGAGGGCGGCGGTCGCTCCCAGCTCCGCCAGCCGGACCAGCAACTCGCCCGCCGTCTCGTGTGGACCGATCGCCGTCCGGATCTCGTGGACGACGTCGCCCTCGTCGAGCGCGAGGACCATGCGCTGGACGCTGACGCCGGTCTCGACGTCGCCATGCAGGATCGCGGCCTGGATCGGGGACGCGCCGCGGTGGCGCGGGAGCAGCGAGGCGTGCACGTTGAACGCGCCGTGGGGCGCGGCGTCCAGGACGTCTTGCTGCAGGATCTCGCCGTAGCTCGCGACGAGCAGGACGTCGGGCGCGACGGCGTGCAGGGCGGCCAGGAACTCCGGCCCTCGCGCTCGCGCGGGTTGGAGCAGCGGGATCGAGTGGGCGCGTGCCAGCTCGACGAGTGGTGACGCTTGCAGGTGGAGCCCGCGGCCTCGCGGCTTGTCGGGCTTCGTGATCAGCGCGACCGTCTTGTGGCGTCCGCTCGCGACGAGGCGCTCGAAGACGGGCGTCGCGAACGGCGGAGAGCCCAGGAAGGCGACGCGCACGCGGGTGCCGCCGGCCGAGCCGGCGGTCAGGAGTTCACAGGTGCGGCTCGACCGCGGCCTTGAGTCGGTCGTACGGCATCTGACCGACGACCTGCTTGGCGACGCTGCCGTTCTTGATGAGCAGGAAGGTCGGGATCGCGCTGATGCCGTAGCGCGAGGGAACCTCGGGGTTGTCCTCCGTGTTCAGCTTGACGACCTTGAGCCGACCGGCGAACTCCTGAGCGAGCTTGTCGACCCAGGGCGACATCGCCTTGCACGGCCCGCACCAACTGGCCCAGAAATCGACGAGCACGGGCGTCGTGCTCTGGATCACGGCGGCATCCCAGGTCGTATCGGTGACGTCGGTGGCGTTGCTCATGGCGATGTCGTGCGGTCTTCGTGCAGGGTTCCTGCTTCGCGACCCGGGGGCGCGCGGCGCGAAGCGGGGCGGGGCGGCGTCCGGTGCTGTGGAGGGAGACTATGGGCCCGGCGTGCGTGGACGTCTAGCCCGTCACGGGCCGCGCGCCGGCGCTCTCCGCGGCATCGGCGCCGGTCACGACGGCCCGCGAGGCTTGGTCGTCGCCCGCAGCGGGGCGAGCGGCGGTCTGGGAAGCCGCGTCGCCGCCGGCGGACTCCGAGGCGGTTTCCGCGGACTCCTCGCGGGTCTCGTCCTCGAACACGGTATCGCGCAGGATCTGCTCCACGGGCGCCGGCAGGTCGTCGCGCAGCCGGATCCCGATCTCGCCCGCCGCCTCCTCCTGGACGAGGCGGACGAGCCCCAGCCGCGCCAGCTCGAGCAGTCCGCAGAACGACCCGATGAGCGACTCGCGCGTGGGCTCGGCATCGACCGCCAGGACCAGGTCCCGCAGGGAGCTCGACTGGCGCACGGAGAGCAGCCGGGCCAGTTCCTCGACGAAGTGACGCAGCGGGCGCCTGTCGCGCACGACTTGGTGCGGCCGGTTCGCGAGCGTCTCACGCAAGAGGCGCGAGAACTGCGCCAGGAGATCCCAGGTCGTCACCTCGCCCAGCTCGAAGTCCGGACCGGCTTCGGCGGCCTGGACCGGGCTCGCGCCGCGCGGGTGCTGCAGGGAGCGCACCGCGTAGCGCGTGCCGAGGTCCTCCGAGGCCTCGCGGAAGCGCCGGTACTCGACCAGGCGCTGGATGAGCTCGTCCTTGGGATCGAGCCCTTCGTCGAGGTCGACGCTCTCACGCGGCAGCAGCGAGCGGCTCTTGATCGACATGAGCGTCGCCGCCATGACGAGGAACTCGCCGGCGACCTCGATGTCGAGCTCCTTCATGGCGTGCAGGTACTCGAGGTAGCCCTTGAGAACGCGTGAGATCTCGATCTCGTGGATCTCGACCTCCTGCTCGCGCACGAGGTGCAGGAGCAGGTCCATGGGGCCCTGGAAGACGCGCTCGAGCCGGATCGTGTAGCCGTTCTCGCTCACCAGCGACCTCCCAGCGTGACGGCCTGCTCGGCGACGCCGAGGGCGGTGTCCATGGCTCCGTACACCTGCCGCGCGAACGGCTGCCAGCGCATGAGCAGGAACACGATCAGGATCCCGAAGCCTCCGACGGCGTTGTAGGACTCGCGCAGGCTGGACGGCAGGAGCCAGGTCAGGATGCGCGACCCGTCCAGGGGCGGGATCGGGATCAGGTTGAACGCGAAGAGCAGCGCGTTGAGGAACGCACCCTGGAGCATGACCACCGGCAGGAGGTCTCCCTGCCGCAGGTAGGGGTCCTCGGCGGCGCCGTTGTAGAGCCCCGTCTTCACGAAGAAATGCCACAGGAAGACGAAGACGAAGACCAGGACCAGGTTCGAGAGCGGGCCGGCGGCGGCCACGAGTGACATGTCGCGCCAGGGGTTCCGCAGGCGGTGGAAATCGACGGGAACCGGCTTGGCGCCGCCGAAGACGAACGCTCCGTTCGAGAACAGCAGGATCATCCCGGGGATCAGGATGGTCCACCACAGGTCGATGTGCGGGATGGGGTTGAGCGTGAGGCGGCCGAGGTCGCGCGCCGTGCTGTCGCCGCACTTCAGGGCGGCCCAAGCGTGCGCGGCTTCGTGGAGCGCGAGCGAGAGCGCCAGGATCGCGAGCGTCAGGACCAGCTTCAGGACGCTGAAGGTGTCGTCGAACAGCGCCGGCAGGGCTGGGGCCACCGCCGGCAGGGGGGCAGCCACGGTCAGGCGACCCAGGAACTCGCCCAGGCGCTGCGGAGGGTTCGGTGCGGCGGAGGGATCCACGCGGAGTGCGGGGACCCGTGCGCGCCGGCGCGGCGGTGAGCCCCTCGAGGGCGCATCGTAGCAGCGCGCGGGCTGCGGCGTCTGCGCCCGCGGCGGGCTCCTGCGGCAGTCGCGCGCCCCGGCTTCGGCCACGCAGGCGAGCGCGCTGGCTGCCGGCGGCTGCGCATCGCGAACGTGGCCGCGCTGCCCCGGCGGGGCCCGCACACCGCTCGGCGCGCCTGCGGCGCGACGTTCGCGCGTCCCTGGATCGGCCTCCCACCCGTCCCTAGAATCCGGCGCTCCGAGGCGCGCGACCGCGGGCAGGCCGCGCTCGCGCGCTTCGCGTGTTTCCTCGACGGGAGTCCGCGCTTCGTGCCCGACCGCACCGAGATCTTGCTCCAGCGCGCGGCCGAGGTCGTGCGCGCGGAGGCGCGCACGATCGCCGGGCTCGAGGGGCGGCTGGACCAGAGCTTCGTGGCCGCTGTCGACTTGCTCCTCTCCTGCGAGGGTCAGGTGGTCGCGACAGGCGTGGGCAAGGCTGGACTCGTCGCCCAGAAGATCTCGGCCACGCTGGCCTCGACCGGGACTCCGTCGTCCTTCGTGCACCCGACCGACGCCCGGCACGGCGACCTGGGACGGCTGCGGCCGCGGGACGTGCTCCTGGCCCTCTCGAACTCGGGGGAGTCGGCCGAGCTCGTGGCCTTGCTGGGGCCCGCGCGCAAGATCGGAGTGCGGGTGCTGGCGATCACCGGCGAGCCGCGCTCGACGTTGGGACGCCACGCCGACTGCGTGCTCGACATCGGCCGCGTGCAAGAGGCCTGCCCGCTGAACCTGGCGCCGACGGCCAGCACGTCCGCCCTGCTCGCCATGGGCGACGCGCTGGCGATGGTCGTGCTGCAGGAGCGCCGCTTCAGCCGCGAGGACTACGCCCTGTACCACCCGGCTGGATCGCTGGGGCGCCGACTCATGAAGGTGCGCGAGGTCATGCGCACGGGCGAGCAGATGCCGGCCGTCGCGCTGGGCACGCCGATCCGTGAGGTGATCCTGGTCATGAACCGTACGCCGGGGCGGCCGGGCGCGGCGCTGATCGTCGACGGCGACGGGCGGCTGCTCGGGATCTTCACGCACGGCGACTTGGCTCGGCTCTTGGAGCAGTCGGGCTCGATCGACGTCGCGGCCAAGGTCGAGACGCACATGGGGCGCAACCCCAAGGTGATCGGCCCCGACCAGCTCGTCGAGGAGGCCCAGCACCTGCTGCGCGAGCACCGCATCGACCAGATCCCGGTCGTCGACGCCGACCGGCGTCCTCTGGGGCTCGTCGACGTGCAGGACCTGCTGGACGTCGGGGTCTAGCGCCATGCCCGCCGCGGAACGCCTGGAGGTCCTGCGCCGCGCGCGGCTCCTCGCGCTGGACGTCGACGGGACGCTGACCGACGGCTCGATCGTGCTGACCGGCCCGGCCGAGGGCGCCGCGCGTCCCGCCGAGATCCAGCGCTTCGACGTGCGCGACGGGATCGCGTTGCGCTGGCTGGCCGACGCGGGCCTGGAACTCGCCTGGATCAGCGGGCGTGGCACGGCTGTGACGGCGGCGCGCGGCGCGGAGCTCGGCGTGCGCCACGTCCTGCTGCGCGTCGCACGCAAGAGCGACGAGCTCGGGCGACTCCAGTCGCAGCTCGGGATCGATCCGTCGGAGACGATCGCGATGGGCGACGATCTGCCAGACCTCCGGCTGCGTGCCCGGGCCGGGTTCTTCGCCGCGCCGGCCGACGCGCGCGCCGAGGTGCGCGCCCGCGCCGACCTCGTGACGACCGCGGCGGGTGGACGCGGCGCCGTGCGTGAGCTGGCCGAGGTGATCCTCCGGGCTCGGGGGGCGTGGGACGACCTGGTCGAGTCCTACGCGCGATGAAACGCGTTGCCCTGTTCCTGCTGCTGCTCGGGATCGGCTTCACGATCCTGTGGTTCTCCCGCGACGAGCAGGCGCGGCGCGTCGACGAGGCCACGGTCGAGCCGCCACCGCACGCAGGTCAGTTCACGGAGATCCCCATCACGGGGCGCGACGGCGCGACGGGCCGCACGGTCGGGATCGAGCTCGACGGCGAGCTCGTGCTGACCTTGTTCGGCGGCTCGGGCCCGGTGCTGCGACCCGCGCTGGAGCTGCGGGCCAGCGACGTCGACAGCCTCGGCGCGGACCTCTACGACCTGAAGGACGTCGAGATCGAGCTGCTCGACCCCGACAGTGGCGTTCGCCGCGCCTCGCTCGTCGCGCCCCTGGCCCGCGTGTCGATGAGCTACGATCCGGCCACGCCCGGCGCTTCGGCGCTGCGCAGCGCGCGCTTCACCGACGTCGATGCCACGTTGCACGAGGGTGCACCGGTCGTGCCCCTGCGACTGCGCTCCAAGTCGATGGACCTCGACGTCGCGCAGATCGGGTTGACCACCGACGAGCACGTGCTCATCGAAGGGCGCGGACTCGAGGCCGAGGGCGCGGGCCTGCGCGCCGGGTTCGGCCAGGACCGACTCGAGCTGCAGCGCGATGCCGTCGTGCGTCTCGACCTGCCCGGCGGCGAGCGCGCCGTGCTGGCCTCCGGCGCGGGCGGGTCGCTGGTCGTCGAGCGGCGGCAGGAGGGCGGCATCGACACGCTCGACGTGGCCGCGCGCGAAGGCGCGCGTCTCCAGATCGAGCCCGGACCGCGCGCGCCCGAGCTCTCCGAAGTCACGATCGAGGGGCGTGAGATCCGGCTCGTGGGCCGCGGCCCCGCGCCGGCCCGCGAAGGCTACGAACTCGTCTCGGCCAACGCGCTCGGCGCGGTCGTCGCCGTGAGCGGCAACGACGAATTCCGCGCGCAGGCCGCTGACTTCGCCTTCGGCGAGCGTGGGCGGCTGCGGCTCGCGACGCTGGAGGACGACGTCGCCATGGTGCGCGAGGGCGACACCTTCCGCGCGCGCACGGCCGTGTTCGAGTTCGGGACGGACGGCCTGCTCGCCGCGGCGACCCTGACGGGCGAGCCGAGCGGTGACGTCGGGATCGGGCGCTTCCTGGCGGCAGAGCGCCCCGACCTCGTCGACCGGCGTGCCTCGATCGCGGGTGCCGGCCCGCTGGTCGTCAAGCTCGCCGAGGGCGTCGACGTAGCGCTCTCCGGGCCGGCCCGCGTGGTCGTGCCTGGGACCGATCTGGTCGTCACCGCGGCGACGAGCCTCGTGGGCCGGGTGCGCGCCGATCGGCGCGGCGGCGAGCTGCACGCGCTGGGCGACGCAGCCATCGACTATGAGGGCAGCACACTGCGCAGCCCGAGCGTCGACCTCTTTTGGAGGCTCGACGCTGCGGGCGAGCTGGCGCTCGACGCCGTCTCCTCAGGGGACACGCGCCTGACCGGCGCGACGGAGGACGGCCGACCCGTGACCCTGGAGGCGCGCGGCGGGCTCGAAGCGCAGTGGGCCGGGCGGCGGCTGCTCGTGCCTGCGGCCCAGGGCGTCAACTTCGCGGTCGGCGCGGACGACGACCCGGAGCGGATACGCGCCACGGCGCAGCGCGTGACCGGGCTCGATTGGGAGGCGCGCACGTTCACGGCCGAAGGCGACGTGCGCTTCCGCCACGCGGACGGCGAAGGCGACGCCGAGCGCGCACTCGTGCGCGGCGAGCGCGACGTGGAGCTCACGGGCACGGAGACGCAGCGCGCGAGCTATCGCTTGGCCCGTTCGCAGCGGGCTCCACAGGACGACGTGCGCGTCGAGACGCTGGGGCGCGCGATCCGCGCCACCGAGCGGCGCGTCACGGGTCGCGGAGACGTGCGGGTCGAGGCCGAGGCGCGCGGCGGGCTCCTCGAACTCGAGGCGCAGGAGGTCGACGTGGACGTCGCGCCCGAGCGCGAGGGCTCGCGCGAGCCGCGACCGTTCCGCTTCGAAGCGCGCCGCGACGTGCGCTCGAAGCTCTCGCGCCTGGGCGAGACCGCGGAGCTGGAAGCCCAGTGGGTGCGCGTCGACGGGCAGTTGATCCTCCGACCGGACGAGGAGCCCCCGCTGTCGGTCGAGTTCTCGAGCATCGAGGCCCGCGGCCAAGTGCACGCAGTGTGGGCCGGAGCGCCGGGCCGGGGCGCCTTGGACGCGCGCGCCGACCGCTTCATCGTGGACGGCGAGGGTCGCGGCCGCCTGTCGGCCGGGGCCGGCCGGCGCGTGACGGCGCGCGGCGTGCTGCCCGGCGCGCTGGCGGCCTACGCGCTCTCCGCCGACTGGATCGACTTCGATCCGGACTCGATCCGCGCGTCGCGCGTCGAGGGCGGCGTCGCGGATCGGGAATCGCCGGCCGCCGCTCGCGCGCTGCTGCGCGACCTGCGGGCCAACTCCCTGCAAGCCGACCGCGGGCGCGTGCTGCTCGAAGGCGACGCCTACATCGCGGGATCGAGCCTGCAGGGCGAGAGCTGGTCCCTCTCCGCCGGCTCGATCCGTGTCCAGGGAGACTTCACCGATCCCGCGGCGATCGACGCCGATCGGGTGCGCAACTTGGTCGCGCAGGGCGGCTTCGAGGCACGCATGGGATCGCGCGGGATCGCGCGTGGCGAGCGTCTGGAGGGTGTGCCGGGTCAGGTGCGGCTCGAGGGCCGGCCCGCGAGCTTGGCGGTGCTCGACGCGGAGTGGCGCGCGCCGTGGATCGAGTACGACATGACGAACATGCTCCTGGCCACGGACCGGGGCGAGATCGCCTCGCGTCCCGGGGCCGAGGGCACTTCGTGGTCGCTGGCCTACGACTCGATGCAGCCCTTCGACCAGGGCGACGCGACGATCCTGGTGCTCAGGAACCCGCGGCTGCGCTACGGCTCTACGCAGCTCTTCGCCGACTGGTCGCTGTTCTGGGTCGACCGCGACGAGTGGCAACGCAGCGGGCGGCAGGCGATCCGCGACAGCACGAGCGGGACCGACCTGCTCGTGCGGCCGACGGACGATCCCGCCAGCCAGGCCGACGGCGCGCGCCAACCGCGCAACAAGTGGGAGGCGCTGCTCGAGCAGGCCCGTCAGAGCCAGATCTTCCGCTTGCTCTCCGAGGTCTACATCGAGGGCAACGTCGAGGTCTACCAGATCGGGGACCGCACGGCGCGCGCCGGCGCCATGTACTTCGACCTCGTCGGCGAGCACGGCTGGATCCAGGACGCGGACGTGGTGGTCGATCTCGATCTCCGCGGCCAGCCGCGACCGGTGCGCGCCAAGGCCGAGTGGATGCGCATCTCGGCTGGACCCAGCCTGCGCGCCGACACGGCGGTGCTGACCTCGTGCGAGTACGACGAGCCGCACTTCGTCGTCGAGACCACGGACCTGCGGCTCACGCCGGAGATCAACGCGGGTGACGAGCGCGTCGCCTTCCAGGTGACGGCCGAGGGCAACGCGATCCGCTTCGAGAACGGGTTGCGCGTGCCGCTCCCGCCGCTCTTCTACGAGACCGACGCCGAGGGCAACCCGCTCGTCGACCGCTTCGTCCTGGGCGACAGCGCCAAGTTCGGAGCTGCCATCGGCGCCTCGATCAACACGCAGCTGGGCGGCATCGGATTGGCGATGGGCAACCTGGCGCGCTTCGCCATCGGGATGCCCGACATCCCGATCAAGGGCGGCTGGAACTTCGACGTGCGCTACCTGGGCTCGCGCGGCCTCCTGCTCGGAGCGGGGCTCGACCTGCGGCTGGGCGACAAGCTGGCCTTGACCGTCGAGGGGGACGTGATCCCCGACCGGCGCGACGACTCGGGTCTCGTGCGCGTCGACCGCGACGACCGCGAGCTGCTGCGGACCTGGCTGCACTCACGCGGCCGCTACTGGGTCGAGCGCGGGGACGATGCCGAGTGGGTCGACCTCGCCTTCTCGTACCAGACGGACCCCGGCGTCCAATCCGAGTTCTTCGAGCGTCGCTACCTGGAGTACGAGGAGAAGGACAACTACCTGCATTGGCGCAAGGCGCGCGACAGTGACTACTTCTCCGGCTCGGTGAAGGTCCTGCTCGAGGATCGCACCGACACGGCCGAGTTGCCCTCCCTCGGCTGGCTGCGCGGGCGAACGGAGGTCGCGACGTGGTGGGACAACCCCGTCTACCACACGGGCACGGTCGACGCGGCGTACCTCGAGCGTCGTGAGGGAGACGTGCGTTACTACGACCCGTATCCCGATGGCCTGGGTGATCGCGAGGTCCTGCGCGCCGACACGCGCCAACGGATCGAAATGCCGTTCGACACGCGCGTCCTCAAGGGCATCGCGACGCCGTACGTCGAGGCACGCGGCTCGGTCTGGAGCGAGGGCGTCGACGAGGGTGAGTCGCCCGTGCGCGCCGCCTTGCTCGCCGGCGTGGAGGCCACGACGACCCTCTGGCGACGCTCGACGGGGGGCACGATCCACACGCTGTCGCCCTCGATCGGCTTGCGAGGGGATCTCGTCGATGCCGAGAGCGGCGGACCGCCGGTGCGTTTCGACGCGACCGAGGATCCCTACCTCGGCAAGTTCGTCGACGCGGGGGTCCGCGCGCGCTGGTGGCGGCCGGACGCGCCGGATCGGCTCGACATCGAGGTGCGCACGTCGATCGGCGACGACGTCGAGGGGCCCACGCCCGACGGCCTCCAACCGATCGCCTTCCTGGGCGGCTACTACACGATCCTGGGGGGCTTCCCGTTCGCCGTGACCCACGACGGCCGCTACGACGCGCGCGAGAGCGAGACCCAGTATTCGATGACCGCCATGGGGTTCGAGCCACTGCGCAACGTGGGCATCGAGTTCGGGCACCACTACGGCCGCGACGCGCTCGACGAGACGCTGTACGAGGCCGCCTCGGCCCGCGCGCGTTGGCGCTGGACGACGAAATGGGAGCTGGAGTTCCGCCAGACCCAGTCGCTGTCGGAGAACCGCTCGTTGGATTCGGACTTCCTGCTGCGCCGACTGGGCCACGACTTCGTGTTCGAGATCGGCCTCGCCTACCGCGCCGGGGAGGGCGGGAGCATCGGCTTCGGCTTCGAGCCCCGCCTCGCTTGGCGCCGCTCGTCCCTGGGGTTGATCGACCAGTGGCTGGGCGTCTACCACTGAACGCGCGCCGGCGGCTACGATCGACGGCGTGTTCGCGCTGTTCGAGAGCCTGGGCGGATTCGAGCTGTTGGTGGTCGGCATCGGCGCGCTGCTGCTGTTCGGCAAGGACCTGCCCAAGGTCGCCGCGGACGCCGGCGCGCAGATCGCGAAGCTGAAGCGGTCGCTGGATACGACCTGGCGTGACAGTGGCCTGGAGCGCGAGGTCCGGCAGATCCGGGACGCCCTGCCGCGTGATCTCTCGCTCGGGGACGTGGCGCGCAGCGCGAGCGAGAAGCTCGCCGTCCGGCTCGAGGAGGAGGAGCGCGTCCGGACCGCCGACCCCGGCGCGGCGGGGCCCGTGGCGCGCGGCGCGCTCGCCATGGAGCCGCTCCCCGAGCCGCACGAGACGGGCAGCGCAGCTCCGACGCCTCCCGCGGGCTCGGGGCTGGCGGCGGGCGCGTCGGACGCCGTGTCCAGTGCGGGGTCGGACGCGGAGCCAGACGGTGGCGCGTCCGGCTCCGCTGACGCGGCGGGCCCCGCCGCGCGCGCGACGGCCACTGGCGCGCCGCCCGGCGCGAGCTGAGCCGTGTTCCGGATCGGCTACAACACGAACGGCCTCGCTCACCACCGCCTCGCGGACGCGGTCGACCTGCTAGCCGGCCTGGGCTACGACGGGATGGCGCTGACGCCCGACGTGGGCGAGCTCGACCTCTTCGACCTGCGCCCCGAGCGCGTGCGCGCACTCGCGGACCGGCTGCGACAGCGTGACCTGGCGGTCGTCGTCGAGACCGGCGCGCGCTACGTCCTCGACCCGCTCCAGAAGCACCGCCCGAACCTGATGGACGCCGCGCCCCGGGGCCGGGAACGGCGCATCGACTTCTACCGGCGCTCGATCGACTTGGCGGCGGAGCTGGGCGCGCCCGTCGTCAGCCTGTGGTCCGGTGCCGCCTACGGCGTCGCCTCGGGGGACGCCCCCGACGCCGACCGGACGGCTCACGAGCCCCTCTGGGAGCGGCTGGCGTCGGGCCTCGTGCCGGTCCTCGATCACGCTCGGGAGCGCGGGGTCCGGATCGGCTTCGAGCCCGAGCCCGGGATGTTCGTCGAGCGGCCGGCCGGCTACCTGGAGCTCGTGCGGCGGCTCGGAGAGCGGGGAAACGAGCTCGGCCTGACCCTGGACGTCGGCCACCTCGTCGTGACCGGCGACGTGCCCGCGTCGTCCCGCATCCGGGAACTCGCCGGACGCTTGGTCCACGTCCACCTGGACGACGCCCGTGCCGGGGTCCACGAGCACCTCCAGCTCGGCAGCGGCGAGCTGGACCTAGCCGATGTTCTAAGTGCCCTTCTGGCGGTGGGTTACCGCGGCATGGCGGCGGTGGAGCTGTCGCGCGACAGCCACCGCGCCCCGCAGGCCGCGCGCACGGCCCTGGAGCGGGTCCAGGCGGCCCTGCCGGCCGGGCGTCCGACCTGCGGCTGACCTGACGCGATCTTGCCTCGACCCTTCCGGCGTGTTCACAATGCGCTCGCGGCCCCCCGGCGGCCGGCATCGAGGTCCGGGACGACGCCCCTGCGCCACGCGGGGGCTTCTGCTTCCCGAGCCCCCCTCAACCACCCGAGCATGAGCGAAGCGACGAGTTCGAACCTGCAGATGTGCCCGACGCGCATCGACGGCGCCCCGGTGCTGTTCGCCCACAAGGTGACCCAGGGCCAGTGCCAGGACCGGCAGCGCGGGAGCTACCACAAGTGCTTCACGTGCGCGTTCAACAACACCTACGTCGCCAAGCACGGGAAGCCGGTCCCCGTCGAGGCCGCCGCGGGCGAGCGCGCGCAGGTCGGCTGATCCCCCGCGCCGGGGGCTAGGCGCCCGCACCGCTCTTCGCTGCGGCTGGCCCGCGCCATGGCGGGCGTGCCAGGCGCGCTCAGCGCAGGGTCAGGATGGACACCTCGGGCGGGGCGAGGAACCGCAGCCGGGGAGCGTGCCCGTGCTCCCATCCGATGCCGCGGCTGACGTAGAGGCGCCGCCCCTCGAGGTCGTGCAACCCGCCCGCCCCGACGCGGCGCGGCACACGGGAGAGCACGATCGGCGGACCCACGAAGGGGAGGGCGACCTGACCGCCGTGCGTGTGGCCGGCGACGACGAGGTCGACGCGGCTCCCGGGCGAGAGCCCGTAGACCGCGTCGGGGCGGTGGGCCAGGACGAGCCGGACGCCCTCTGTCCCGGGTCGCGACTCGACGTCACGCAGGGCCGCCCGGGCCGAGATGGAGTCGTAGCGTAGGCCGACTCCGCACAGGGTGAGGCGCTGGCCGTCCGACCCGAGCTCGAGGACCTGGTCCTCGAGCAGGCGCACGCGCGTGCCCTCGACGAGCGCCAGCAGGTCGGCGCGCGTGTCCGTGTCCCCCAGCACACAGAAGACGCCCAGCGGCGCGTCGAGCGGCGCGAGCAGCGCGCGGAAGGCCGGCGCGATCTCGGGGATGCGGTGCGAGCCGACCTGCGCGAAGTCCCCGGGCAGCAGCACGAGGTCGGGCCGTGCGTCCAGGGCGCGGCGCACGGCCTCGTGCTCGCGCTCGCCGACCTCGACGCACTGGATGTCGGCCAGCACGGCGATCGTGATCGGCCGCGTGAGGGCGCGCTCGGGCGCGATCGCGATCTCGGCGCGCTCCGTGACGAGCCGGTAGGGCTCGACGCAGCTCGCGTAGACCGAGAGCGGCACGGTCGCGAGCACCAGCATGGCGAGCGCGCGCACCGCCGGCGTGGCGCGCTCTCGGAGTGCCCGCCGGGCCAGGAGGAGCAGCGCCACCGCAGGCAGCGCCAGCGCCAGGAACGCCCAGGCGATCGTCAGGGCGAGGAAGAAGCTCCGCACGGCGAGCAGGCCGCCGGCGACCTGGGCCGCGACGAGCGCGGCCCCCGCCAGCGCGGCCTGCGCGCTGCGCCGCCCGCCGATCGGGCCCCTGCCGCGGGTCAGCACCCAGCCGACGACCAGCGCGTCGGTCGCGGCGGCGACCAGGGCGACGGCGGCGGCCTTGTCGTTCACCGTGGCGAGCCGGTCACGCCCGAGCGGCGGCCAGGATCTCGTCCTCGGTCAGGAGACGCGGCGTCTGCTTGGCGAGATCCAGGACCTTCTGGACGCGCACGTCGGTCGGCTCGACGCCGCGCCGCTCCAGGAACCACGTCACGTTCGACTTGCCGCTCATCGGCCCGACGGCGATGACCTGCTCCAGGCCCACGAGGTCGGCCGGCACCCCGCTGTAGACGCGGTTCGCCAACCAATGGTCGCCCTTCTTGAAGGCCTTGATCACGGCGGCGGCGTGCACGCCGGTCGCCGTCTCGAATGCGTCCTTGCCGAACACCGGATAGTTGTGGTGGATCGGGACGCCGGTCGCTTGGCTGGCGAGCTCGACGTAACGACCCAGCTTCGACAGGTCGTTGTCGATCAGGCCCAAGAGGCGCAGGTTGACGAGCAGGAGGTCCATCTCGACGTTGCCCGCGCGCTCGCCGATGCCGAGCGCCGTGGCGTGGACGCGCGTGGCACCCGCCTCGAGCGCCGCCAGCGCGTTGACCAGCCCCATTCCGCGGTCGCGATGGCCGTGCCAATCGATGCCGACGTCGGCGCCCGTCTCCCGGACGACGCCCTTCACGAACGTGATCAGGCGCTTCACGCCATTCGGCGTCGCGTGCCCGCAGGTGTCGCAGACGCAGATGCGCTTGGCGCCCGCCTCGATCGCCGCCGTGTAGAGCGCGCGCACGTGCTCCGGATTGGCGCGCGTGGTGTCCTCGGTCACGAACATGACCGGCAGGCCGTTCCTGGTGGCGAACGACACCGCGTCGCGCGAGAGCTGCACCATCTGCTCGATGTGCCAGTTCTCGGCGTACTGGCGGATCGGGGAGCTGCCGATGAAGGCGCAGACCTCGATCGGCACGCCGGCCTTCTGGACCATGTCGACGACCGGCTCGATGTCCGAGACGACGGTGCGGCAAGCCACGTTGGGGCGGATCTTCAGGCCCTGCATGACCCGCGAGAGCTCGAGGATGTGCTCGCGCGCGCGCGCGCCAGCGCCCGGAAGCCCCACGTTCGCGGTCTGGATCCCGAGGCCGTCCATGAGCCGCACGAGCTCGATCTTCTGGTCCAGAGTCGGGTCCTTGACCGACGGGCTCTGGAGACCATCGCGCAGGGTCTCGTCGTCGAACTGGATCGCTCCGGACGCCCGCAGATCGGGTTGGTTCCAGTCGTGGATCAGGGCTTCGCGGTCGGGAGCGGGGCGGCTGGGGTTCGTCATCGGCGTCGAGTGGCCTGGTTGCGGCCCCGCATTCTAGCCCAGGGCGGATGAGTGCCCTCTCAGGGATCGGTCGGACACCGGGCCACGGCCGGCGGCCTCCGCCGGCCCTCGCCCCGCTCGAGGGTGGCCGCGTGGCGAGCATGGTCGATACCCTCCTCGCGGTGGGCTCGGCGCTACGGGCACATCCAGGGCGCAAGCTCCACTTCCCTCGGTCCTCCTTCCCCACAGAGAACCCAAGACTGCTCAGCTCGCGCTCGCTCTCATTCTCGCCCCCCAGATCTCCTTCGCGCACGCAGCCTCATTCCCGAGCGGCTGCCAAGGCAGTGTCGATGCCGCCGAAGTCGGCTCCTGTGCCTGTGACGCGGACTACGAACTGTGGTGGAGCGGCTATGGCATCAGCAGTTGCGCCGGGTGAGCCATCTCCTGGACCTATACGGTGACGGACAGCAACAATGGCAACACGCTCGCCATCGGCAATGCGCATGAGAATGCCAACTGTGGCGCGACCGCGGCGCGGCACTACTTCAAGTGTCCGTGCAGCGGTGGCAGTTGGGTGGCCTTCGCCATGACGTGCTCGGCTGGCTGAGAACGCCATGAGCAAGTCGTCGACATTGTGGTTGGCCCTCTGCGTGCTCGCGGTCGGCACGGCTGTCGGCTGGCATGCGCTCCGTCGATCCGATTCGCCGGCTCCTGGGCCGGTGAATCCCACTTCGTCCGTGGCTGAGCGGGCAGAGCACCCGCCGCCGATCGACGCGCCGGTTCCGCTCCTCGCGCCCTCCGACGACCGGTCGCCCGGGCTCGGCCGCGCGGTGGGGTCCGCCCCCGCCCCCGCGCTCTCGGCGCCGGCGAATGTTGGTCCCGAATCGAAGTACGCCGCCGCCACGCAGACCGAGCTCGAGGCCGCGCTGCGGGAGACGCGCGTGCGTTTCGAACGCCGCACCAAGGCCGTGATCGCCGAGCGCCGTGCCCGTGGCGAGGCCACCGAGGTCACGGCGGGGCCGGACGGGGCCTTCCCGACCGGGAACGACGGCTGGCCGGGCGGAGTGCGCCCCCTGGCAGGGTCCATCCGCGGGTCCTCGGGCCGTCCAGGCGTCGCGCAGCTCGTCCAGCTCCTGCCGGGGGAGGATCCCGAGAGCGACGAGCTCGCGGCGGAGGTCGATTGGCTGCAGCGGCGGATTCACGAGCTCGGCGAGTCGGCCGGCTGAACCGGGTTCCCGGGACTCGCGCCCGCGGGCCGCGCTCAGCTCCAGCGGAACAGCCGCAGCGCCAGCACGAACGAGATCCCGCCCCAGGCGAGCAGGATCAGCACGCGGGGGAGCTGGGAGGCCAAGTCCGCGCCCTCGAGCAACACGGCCCTCAACGCGTCGATCAATGCCGTGAGGGGCAACGCGCCGACGAGGGGCTGAATCACCTCGGGGAAACGCTCGGATGAGAAGAAGACGCCCGAGACGACGAACATCGGCAGCGAGACGAGGTTGATGAGACCCGAAACGACCTCGACCTTCTTCGTGCGCGTCGCGACCAGGAGCCCCAGGCCCGAGAACGAGGCCGCGCCGAGCAGGCACAGGAGCAGCGCGGTCAGGACGCTTCCGTGGAAGACCATGCCGAAGGCGAGCCAGCCGAATCCCAGCATCAGCCCGACCTCGACGAACACCACGCTCATCCGGGCCGCGATCGTGGCGCCGAGGAAGTGCGAGCGCTTCATGGGCGTCGCGGCCAGGCGCTTGAGCAGGCGCCGCGAGCGCATCTCGACCAGCGCGAAGCCGACCCCGTACATCGCGCCCGAGAGGATGTTCATGCCCAGCAGGCCGGGAATCAGGAAGTCGACGTAGCGCGAGCCGGGCTCGGTGACGAGCGTTTCCCGGTGGGCGCGCGGGTCGGCCCGGCCGGCGGCGCGCTGCAGGGCGTCGTCGACGCGCGCGCGGGCCAGGACGCCTTCGGGGTTGGTGGCGTCGAAGCGATACTCGAGCTCCGCGCCGGGCCGCACGACCAACGCGACGCGGCCCATGCGCAGCGCGCGCGCGGCGTCGTCCTCGGCGAGCTCCTGCACGCGGAAGCCCTCGGCCGCGGAGAGCTCGGCGGCGAGCTCGTCGGAGCCGGCCACGTCGAGGATCGCGACCGCGGTCGACTCGACCGGCTTCTCGCGGAACGCGGCGCCCAGGCCGACGGCCAGGAGGATCGGGAAGCCGAAGACCCAGAACAGCACGGCGGGTTCTCGCAGGAACTCGCGCATGCGCATCTTGTAGAGCTCGACGAAACCGCTCGATTCACTCATCGCGCAGGTGCCTCCCGGTCAACGCGACGAAGACGTCCTCGAGGCTCGCGTGGCGCGTCGACAGGCGCGAAAGCGTGGCGCCGCGCGCCTTGGCCAGCTCCAGCACGGCGGGCAGCGCGACGTGCGGCTCGGCGACCGTGAGCTGGTACCCGTCGCCGTCCGCGCGCGCCGAGCGCACCGCCGGCAGCGCGCGCAAGGTGGCCAGCGACTCCTCGCTCGCCGCGCCGTCGCCGAACGCGAACTCGACGACGTGGTCGCCGCCGAGCGAGCGGATCAACTCGGTCGGCGTTCCCTGCGCGATGACGCGGCCGTGGTCGACGATGGCGATCGCGTCGCAGAGCTTCTCGGCCTCGTCCATGTAGTGCGTGGTGAGCAGGATCGTCTTGCCGCGCTCGCGCAGGGAGCGCACGACGTCCCACAGTTGCCGCCGCGACTGCGGGTCGAGGCCCGTGGTCGGCTCGTCCAGGAACAGGAGCTCGGGGCCGCCCACCAGCGCGCACGCGACCGCCAGGCGCTGGCGCTGTCCGCCCGAGAGCGTCACGACGTGGCTCGCGCTCTTCTCTCCCAGGCCCACGAGCCCGATCGCGTCTTGCGCCGAAACGCCTTGGGCGAAGAACGAGCGGAACAACTCCAGCGTCTCGCGGACGCTGAGCTTGTCCGTGAACTTCGTCTCCTGGAGCGTGACCCCGATGCGCTCGCGCAGTCTCCGCGCGTCGCGGTCCCAGCGCATTCCAAGCACCTCGACGTCTCCCGCGGTCGGCTCGAGCAGGCCCTCGAGGATCTCGATCGTCGTCGTCTTGCCCGCGCCATTCGGCCCCAGGAGGCCGAAGCACGAGCCGGCCGCCACGTCGAGATCGAGCCCGCGGACCGCCTCCACGGGCGGCCGGCCGGGATACGTCATGCGCAGCTCACGGACACGGATCGCGCTCGCCATGGGGCGGGGATGCTACCCCGTGACGCCGACGGCTTGCCCCGTCAACCTGTCAGGTCTGGACCTGGACGCTGGCGCGCTGAGTCCGGCGGGTCACGCAGGCCGGCGCTCACCAAGGCGTGCAGCGCGCGGAGTCGTTCCAGCCCGCCCCGATCAGGCTCGCGGCCGTCTCCAGCCTCGCGGACTCGATCTGGCCGTCGCGCAGGACGAGCAGGCTGGGGTGCGACGCGTCGAGCGGCACGTCGTGCCTGCAGCGATCGAGCACGTGCACCGTCCCGGCGCCTGCAGGTGCCACAGCTCGACGATCGTGTTGTCCGTGCGCGAACTCCTGCCTGCGACGCACAGCTTCAGAAGGCCCCAGCCGCGCCTTGCCTGGCGAGAGCCGCGCTCGACGGGAGACGTCGACGTCCCGCGGGCAGGGCGCTCTAATCGCAGGGCGTGATCGCACCGGACGACCCACGGATCCAGCGCATCGTCGCGACGGTCGACTCGATCCCGCGCGGCAGCGTCGCGACCTACGGCCAGGTTGCCGCCGAGGCCGGGCTGGCGCGCCGCGCGCGGCTCGTGGGGCGCGCGCTGGCGGAGCTCGGGCCGGGGACGAAGCTCGCGTGGCACCGCGTCGTGAACGCGTCCGGGCACATCTCGCTCCCGGGTTCTGCGGCGCGCGAGCAGGAGCGGCGCCTGCGCGCCGAGGGCGTGCGCTTCGTCGCGCGCGGGCGCGTCGACCTCGTGGCGCACCGCTGGCTGCCGGGTGAGTGAGCGTTCGTCCACGCGGACCGGCGATCTTCCGAGAGCGCGCTCATTCAGGCGCCAACCGGAAGACGAAGCGGTGCGCGATGCGGTCCACGCCGCGCTCGCCCGTGCGGGGCAGGAAGCGCCACGTGCGTGCCGCGGCGAGCACCGCTTCGTCCAGACGCGGCACGCCGCTCGAGGTCGCGATCACGACGCCCACGACCTCGCCGTCTTGGCGCACCTGCACTGCGACGACGACCGAGCCTTCCTCGCCTAGCCGGCGCGAGATCGCGGGATAGTGAGGCAGCTCGCCGCCGGCGAAACGCGGGAGCGCCGCGGAAAGCGGGTCGGACCGCCGGGGTTCCTGCGGGGTGCCGGGTTGTCCCAGGATCGGCGCTGCGACTTCGTCGCCCGAGGACGCCCCGACCTCGGCCAGCACCGCGGTCGTCTCGGGCTCGACGTCGCGCGCGCGCGGCCGCGCGCAGGCAGCCGCGAGCCCCAGCAGCACGACTGCCGCGGTTCCCCTGATCCCACTGTCGCTTCGCATGGAGACTGTCTACCTCGCCAGCGCACGTGGCGCAGCTCGCGGGAGGCCGGAATGCCGGTGCGCTGGCGCGCAGCGCGCGAACAGGCCTACCATGCACCCGTCGAGCTCCCCCGACCGGACCGTTCCAGCCTGCGGGGGCTTCGATGCATCCCGACCCGAAAGGAACTGCCATGCCTCGCACGACCGGAACCGTGACGATCGACGCCGCCGCCAAAGCCTCCGGCACGGTGCAGCTCTACGACGACCAGAATGCGCTGATCGCGACCTTCGACGCTGCTGGCGACGTCAACGAGACCAACGGCAAGGACACGACCGTGGGCCGGAGCGGCACGCTCAGCCTCGTCGTGCACTGGAACCCGCAGGTCACTGGCTCGGTGGTCGGGCGCTACAACGGCTCCGCGCTGGACACCACGGTGCCCGTCTCGGTGCCGCACGACGGCCAGGGCCGCCACCACAAGTCCGCCGGCGCCTGACGAGCCGCCTCAGCGCACGGCGCCCGTCCACACGAACGGGGCCCACAGGCGTGGGTCGCCATGCGCCTCCCGGAGTGCGCGCTTCGCTGCGGTGAACGCCGCGAGGCGCGACTCCGACTCCGGTCGGCCCAGGCCAGCGTAGAACGCAGTCATGAAGGTTGCCGTGGCGTCGTCGTCCACCGGCCACAGCGAGGAGACCACCGTCGGGCAGCCCGCGAAGCGGAAGCCCAGCGGCAGCGCGTAGAGACCTTCCTCCGAATCCAAGCGACCGAGGCGACTGCGGCAGGAGGACAGCACGACGAGCTCGCAGCGCACCAGACGGCGGCGCCAATGCACGAGCAGATCGTCGAGATCGAGGTGGCCGTCGTCCTCGACCGTCGCGACGGGTGGCGGGGTCAGCGAGATGCGCCCCGCCTGCCAGCGCCCGAGCGCGTCGGGCACCTGGTGCGCCGCGATGTGCAGGATCGTCGCTCGCGGAGCCCAGGCGGACAGCAGGGTTTCGGTCGCGTGCTGGCCGGCGAACACGCGGATGCGGTCGCCTCCGAACCGCGCTTCGAGCGCCGCGCGAACCGCGTCGGCTTCGCGCGCGGTGCCAGGCAAGCGCGGCAGCGGGTGCGCGGCGGCGCCGGGGCCCAGGTCGACCGGGGCCTCGGCTGCCTGGAACTCGAGTCCCGGATCGCCGGCTTCGATCGCGAGCGACAGCTCCTGGGAGCCGCGCGTCACGACGAGCACGACGGATGTGGCGTCAGCCGAGAGCTCCGACCGCGCCCGCTCGAGGTCCGCGGCCGTGGCGGTGTCCACGCCCGCATAGCGCCGCACCCAGTCCCCGGCCAACACGCCGGCGCGCGCGGCTCGGCTCCCGCGCTGCACGCGCGTCACGCCGAGCGCGCGTGTCGGCGCCTCGACCGCCTCCGGCGAGGCTTCGTAGTCGGGATCGGCGACGATCAGGACTTCTCCGAGACTCGTCTCACGCTGCTGCGCCTCGCGTTGTCGCGTGCTCCACACCAGCGCCGAGCCCGATTCGTGGTAGGCGATCGGCGGTCCCTCGTCGAGCCAGTAGCGAGGACCGTCGGCCTCGCCGGCCGTGCGCACGACGAGCGCCTCGAAGGGCACGCGGTAGAGCGGTCCGTGCGGCAGCACGTGCAAGACCTGCCGGCCGCGCACGCGCTCCCAGAGCGCGTCGGGGACCAGGAGGCGCCAGAGCCTCCCCGCTGCGCCGCCGTCCGCGCCCCGGGACGGGTCCGGGGCCACTCCGCGCACCGCGTCGGCCTCCGAGCCCGCGATCGCCGCCAGCATCGCGCTCACGTCGCTGGCCACGTCGTCCGAGGACAAGGGTCCGCCGTCCGCACCACGCAGCTCGAACCACACGACCGCCCCACCCGCACCCTCCGCGAGGCAAGCGAACGAGGCCCGGCGGCCGAACAGGTAGGCCAGCAGCGCTTGGTCGCGGCCGAGCGCGCGGCGCAGCGTGCCGACGTCGACGGGCTTCGCCGCCTGCGCCACGGATTGGGTCAAGCGCGCCCGCTCGGAGGACAGCGCCCGGACGCGCTCGAGCGCCCGCGCGCGCCGCTGGAGTGCCGCGTCGCCGTGCTGGCGCCCCGCGGTGGCCGCCGAGAGCAGCGCGGCCTCCAGCTCACGCGGCAGCGCGCGCAGGCGCGCGGCGGACTGCTCGTCGCCGGATTCCTCGGCGCGCTCGAGTGCTTCCGCCACGGCGTCGAAGCGGCTGCGCTCGAGCAGGTCGGCGAGCCCGCGCGCGCGCGACTGCTCGAGGACGCCCAACGCTTCCTCCCCGCGGCCTAGCCGCACGAGGCAGCGCACGAGCCCCTCGTACGGGTCGTGGCGACCTTGGAAGCGCCGGTGATGGAACAGGGCCGCGCGCGACTCCTCGTCGATCGCCAGAGCGCGCCCGGAGGTCTCCTCCAACTCGGCCACTGCCTCGCGCAACCACGGCTCAGCGGCGCGCGGGTCGTCGAACGCGTCGAGCAGCAGCGCACCCAGCGGCGTGTACGCGAGGTGGCCCGCTGCGGAGCGCGACGCGCGCTCGGCCTCGGCGACCTGCGTGTAGAGCTCGCGGGCCTCCTCGAGCTGCGCGCGGTCCCCGCTCGTCGCGGCGCTGTCCCACAACGATCCGGCCAAGAGCCGTTGCGCGGTCGTGCGCAGGGAATCATCACCACCGGCCGTCTCGAGGTCCGCGACGACCTTGCGCTCCATGTCGGCCGCTGCCGCCGGCCGCCCCTGGTTGCGCAGAACGTGTGCCAGGTAGAGCGCGGCGATCCAATCCCTGGAATCCTGCTCGGGGAGGCCCCGCGCGGCGAGGTAGTGCGCCGAGCGTCGCAGATCCGCTTCGGCCGACGCCCAGTCCCTGTCGAACGCGAGGACGCCGCGCACCGAGTAGGCGCGTGACGCGACGTGTGGATCCACCGCGCGGCGGGCCTCGATCGCCGCGACGACCGTGTCGATGGCGACGCGCGCCGCCGCATGGTTGCCGAGCTCGCCCAGGCACTCGGCCAGGTTGCAGGCGAGATCCGCGCGCGGCGAAGCGCCGTCGTCGAAGCCCTCGACGGCACGCAGCGCGTTCTCGAAACAGGCCAGGGCCTCGGTGCGACGTCCGACGGCCGTGCGCGCCACGCCCAAGGCGTTCCAGCCGATGGCGCGCGACTCGGGGTCTGAGGTCGCGGCGACGCGACGCACGGCCTCGCGGGCGGCGTCCACGGCATCGTGCGCGCGGCCGAGTCGCAGGAGGGTCCGCGAAGCATCGGCCCGTGAGCGCACCGCGACGGCAGCCACGAAGGGGATCGAGGCGTCGGCGGCATCGAGCACCGTCTGGATGCGCACGTAGGTCGCGAGCTGCTCCTCGTACTCGGCCAGCACCTCGTGCGTCCGCGCGATCTCGCTCTCGAGCACGACGTGACCGGGCAGGTCTCCCGCCTCGAGCGCGAGCTGACGGGCGCTGCGGAACGTGTCCAGCGCCGCGCGCGCGTCGCCGCTGCCGCGAGCATGGCGCGCGGCCTCGGCCAGCGCGACGACAGCCGACTCGTAGGCGGCATCCGGGCCTGCACCCTGCGCAGCTGGTGCGGACGCGCGCGGAAGTCCGCAGGCCGCGAGAACGGGGATGGCAAGTAGGAGAGCGAGCATGGGGCGCGAGCACGGGCTCGCCGCCCGCGGGCGAACGCGCGGGCCCTTTCGACGAGCAAGGTACCATCGCGGCCGAAGGTGACCGTGGGAGGGAGTCGATTGGCCCTGACGATCGAACGAGCGACGTCGTCCAAGGTGATCTTCACCCACGCAGGCCGCGTCGAGGCCTTGTATGGCTCGCGCGCGGAGCAAGTCTGGCATGCCCTGGCTCGCCTCGCCGAGGCGGATCGCCGCCGCGGCATCGAGACACGGCTCGTGCGGTTGGACGTGCGCGACGACGTCACGCCGTACCGGGCGAGCCCGCTGAGCGTCGACGCCGATCCGCGCGCATTCAAGACAGCGGTCGACGCCTGCGTGCGTGCCCGCCGTCCCGAGTACGTGCTCCTGCTCGGCGGACCCGACGTCGTACCGCAGCAGCCGCTGGCACCAACTCTGACCGACTCCGATCGCGTCGTGCCCAGTGACCTGCCGTACGCCTGCGACGCGCCGTACTCGATCGACGTGCGCGCCTTCACCTGCCCGACGCGGGTCGTCGGCCGGCTGCCAGGGATCACGGGGGATCGCTCGCCGCAAGCGCTCGTGGCCAGCCTGCGCACGGCGACGTCCTGGCGTCCAAGAGAGCGCGAAGAGTACGCCGACGTCTTGGCCATCGCAGCCCGGCCGTTCGAGGGTTCCACGGCGTCGAGCCTGGAGGCGATCTTCGGTCACCCGCAGGAGCTGCAGCTCGTGCCGCCCAGGAAGTGCCGCTGGTCTCCGGCGCTCCTGGCGCGGCGCACGCACTTCATCAACTGCCACGGCGTCGAGGACGAATCGGAGTTCGAGGGCGAAGACGGTGACGAGTTCCCGACGGCGCACTCCGCGCCGTACGTCGCGGGCAAGCTGTCGGACGGAACGGTCGCAGCCGTCGAGTGCTGTTACGGCTCGCAGATGTACGACCCGCGCGTCGCTCGCTCGTTCGAATCGATGGTCCACGTCTACCTGCGCCATGGCGCGTACGCGTACTTCGGCAGCTCGACCAGCACCTACGCGCCCGAGACGAGCAGCGGGCAGGCGGACCTCATCTGCCGGTCGTTCCTGCGTCACGTCCTGGCCGGAGCCTCGGCGGGCCGAGCGGCGTTGGAGGCGCGACACGAGTACCTGCACGAGCATCCGACGCTCGATCCGACCGACTTGAAGACGCTGGCCCAGTTTGCGCTCTTCGGTGATCCGTCCGTGCACCCGGTTGCGCCCGCGCGCAGTGCTTGGATCGCGTTGAGCGCAGGTGGCATGGGACCCGCGCACGCGCAGCAGGGTGTCGGGCGGTCAGAACGGCGCCTGCGGCTCGCGGCTCGCGGCGCGGCCCTGCACGCGGCGTCGATGGTCTCGCGTCCGGCCCCGCGCAGCGCGGTGGAGCCAGTCGTGATGCGCGAGCTGATTGCCGCCGCACGGGCGGAAGGCGGCACGATCGCGTCGATCACCAGCCACCGGATCGATGCGCGGCCCGCGGCGCGCCGGCTGCGTCGCGCGTGCGGAGCGCGCACGGAGAAGCTCTGCGTGGCGGTCGTCGATCGCGGTGCTGGCCCTGGCGTACGCCGCGGGCGGTTGCTCTTGATCGCGCACGTGGAGGGCGGCCGCATTGGTGCGTTGCGGCGCGTGCGCGGACGCACGTGAAACATGTGGCCTGGCGCGGGCTCAGCGCGCGATGCGCAGCCCCACGACCAGGCCGATGCCCGGGCCGTCGACGCCCGATCCGTGCACGCGATAGCTCGCGTCGAGGAGGTTGTGCAGGCCGACGGACCAGCTCGACGCGCTCCCCTCGCCGCCGATCGGCCCGCCCACGTCGAGGTCGAGCGTGACCCAACCGTCGGTTCCATCCGGGTCGATGCGCGGGTCCTCGAGGTCCTGTGGTGCGAGTCGGTGCTGCGAGAACGCCCAGTTCGTCGTGAGCTCGACCCAGTCGATCCAGCCCGCGGCGCGCTCGTGCCGGAGCGCGACGAAGCCATGGAGCGGGGGGATGCGCTGTGCGGGCTGGTCCGCGAACGGCTGCTCACCCGAGTCGGGATCCGTGTACTCGTCGTCCTGGCGCCCGTAGATCCACTCGATGCCGGCGCTCGCCGACCAGGGCGAGTCCACGCCGCCCAAGGCCAGGCGGCCACGGGCTTGCAGACCGACGAGCTCGAGCCAACCGATGTTGCGGCGCAGGAAGACCTCGTCGCCCGGACCGGGAGCGCCGGGGTCGATCAGCACGCGGCCGACGGCATCTTCGATCCGCTGCGCGAACAGCGCCACGGCGCCGCTCCAGTCCGCGCCGCTGCGTTCCAGCGCGAGCTCGCCGTAGAGGCTCGTCTCGGGCTCCAGGTCGGGGTTGCGCAGCTCCTCGCCGCTCGCGAAGGTCGCGTTGCGCGCCAACTCGGCCAGGTTCGGTGCACGGAAACCGCGCGCGAGCGTGCCGACCACGCGCACGTCGGGCGCGATCTCACGACCCAGCGCGAGGCTGCCCGACAGCGCGCCGAAATCGCCGCTCTCGTCACCGGCGGGATCCTCGAAGCCGAAGAACGAATGGCTGTAGCGCGCGCCCAGGGTCAGGTCGAAGCCATCGAGCAGGATCTCGTCCTGCGCGAAGAAGCCTGCGGTCGTGTAACGCGATCCGGGTGCGAACGCGCCAGGGGCGGGCGTCGTGACCCCCGTGTTGACGTTGCGGTTCGTGCGCGACGCGTCCACGTCGTCGTGGTCGACGTCGAAGCCGTAGGTGAGGAGGTGGCGTGTGCCCAGCGCCTTCTTGAGATCGACGCTCAGGCCGACGGTCGAGGTCTCGTCCACCTCGAAGCGCCGCGTCGAGCTGCCGAAGGCGCGGAGGCGGCGTTCTTCCGTGTACTCGCGCAGCGACCCGCGCACCTGGACCTGGTCGGCCAGCGGGCCAGCGGAGCGATCGTCGTACGTCAGCACGTATCGCCGTCGATCCTGGGCCGCATACAGGAACTCCGCGTTGGACGGGTTCGTCTGGCCGAAGCCAGGGTTCAGCCGGTCCGTGCGCGGCACGTCGACGTCCCGCGTCCAGCTCGCGGTCGCGCGCAGCGAGCTTCTCGCGCCCAGCAGCGTCTCGACCGAGCCGAAGGTTCCCCCGCCCGAGTAGCCGGTGTTCGGCAACTCGCCCTCGGCGGTCTGGAGCTCGTTCCACTCGTGCCAACTGCCCGCGATGAATGCGCCGAAGCCGCCGGTCGCCCCCGCGAGCTCGACGGCCGTCGCATAGCCGTTCGTCGGGGTCGCGTACTGCGCGTCCCAGGCCGCGGACAGCTCGAGCCCCTCACCGCCGTGCGGTCGAGCACGCTTCGTCCACACCAGGATGACGCCGCCCAGCGCATCGCTGCCGTACAACACGGAGCGCGGCCCGCGGATCACCTCGACGCGTTCGACGGCCGCCGGATCGATGCCGTTCAGCATCTGATTCACGCCGTTGCGCGTGGTCGCGTCGTTCATGCGCACGCCGTCGACGACGAGCAGGATCTGGGCGCCGGAAAGTCCCTGGAGCAGCGGCGCTCCGCCGCCGAGGTTCGTCTCCTGGACCCAGACGCCGGCGGCCTTCGCGAGCTGGCGTGGCAGCGAGCGCTCGTTGGTCGCCGCGAGCTGCTCCGCCGTCACCACGACGACGTCCGCGGCCGTGTCCGTGCGGGGGCGATCCGCCCGCGGCGCGGGGATGATCGTCTCGCCAAGACGGGCGAACGAGGACTGGAGTGAAAGCAGTACGGCTAGGACCGGCATTCTGTCATCGCAGGCGATCGCACCGACCCCTCGGGTGGCCGCCGAGGCCAAGCGAGAGTCACGGGCTTCTCGTGACCCTGTCCCCGTTGTCGGTCCAGGGGTAATGAGAGTCCGGGGCTGGTCTGGGGTTCTTCGAACAGGTTGAGCTGACGATGTGGCTTCGCCCTGGCCGGCCGCATGCGGCCGGCCAGGGCGAGAAGGAAGTCCTCGGGGGTCTGCCCGTCGAGGGAGGTGTGCGGTCGGATCCGGTTGTAGTCCTGGCGCCAGTCTTCGATGAGCGCACGGGCGTCGTCGAGGCCGAGGAAGTGGTGCTGGTTCAAGCACGCGTCGCGGAAGCGGCCTTTGAAGCTCTCGACGTAGGCGTTCTGCACCGGCTTGCCGGGCTCGATCCAGTGCAGGTGGATGCCTCGCGACCGTGCCCATGCGTCGAGCGCGATGCAGGTGAACTCCGGACCGTTGTCCGTGACGATCACCTCGGGCTTGCCGCGCAGCTCGATCGCCCGCTCGAGCACGCGGATGACGCGCTGACCCGAGATCGACGTGTCGACCTCGATCGCCGGGC
>JAEUHZ010000033.1 GCA_016795205.1 Planctomycetota bacterium
TTCGCCGCCATCCTGAAGGCATCCGAGCGCGTCACCTGGACACCCGAGGACCTCATCGGCCCAGGCCAGGACTTCGACTTCTCGAAGCCCTTCATGCCCGAGGGCCTCGCGCGCTGCGCGGAGCTCGACTTCCTCTCGGCCGGCGACCGCACGCTCTGGAACCAGTTGCGTGGCCATCAGTACCTGTGGATCTTCGTCGTCGCGGAGGAGTTCATTCTCCAGTTCGTCCTCGCGCACGCGCGACCGATGAGCGCGACCGACGGCGATCGCGCGCGCGCACTCCTGGGCTTCGCCAGCGAGGAGGTCAAGCACACCCAGCTCTTCCAGCGCTTCCGCGCGCGGTTCCAGGAGTCCTTCGGCCATCGCTGTGACGTGATCGGTCCGCCCGAGGAGATCGCGCGCGCCGTGCTCGCGCATCCGCAGCTGTCCGTGGCGCTCGCGATCCTGCTGATCGAGTGGATGACCCAGGGTCACTACCTCGACTCCGTGCGCGACGCGCGCGAGATCGACCCGCGCTTCCAGGAGCTCCTGCGCTGCCACTGGATGGAGGAAGCCCAGCACGCGAAGCTCGACGAGGCGCTCGTCCTCGAGCTCGCGGCAGGGTGCACGCCGGCCGAGATCGCGGCCGCGATCGATGGCCTCTTCTCCATCGCGACGCTCGTCGACGGCGGCGTCCTCCAGCAGCTCGAGTTCGACGTCGACGCCTTCGAACGCGCGCGCGGCGCCCGGCTGTCCCCAGCCGATCGCGAGCGGCTCATGACCTCGCAGCGCCAGGCCGTGCGCTGGACGTTCCTGGGCTCGGGCATGCGGCACCCGCGGTTCCTGGCGACGCTCGGAGCGATCAGCCCGGAGGGACGGCGGCGCGTCGAGGAGGCCACTCCGGCCTTCTCGTGAGCGCGCACCGCGGCGACGACGGTGCGCGCGGGGCTACACGTGTCGATGCACGTTCCAGTGCATCGACACCTTGAGCCCGCATCCAGCGCACGCGCTGTCGCCGCAAGGCCATTCACCCTCGCGCGAGCACTCGGGGCACGCGAAGCGCACCGCGCGGCGCGGGCGCAGGATCACGGGATGCCCCTCGGCCGCGTGCAGCTCGTCCGCAGGCCAGTCGATGTGCACGAAGAGCCCGCAGTCCGTGCAGGCCATGACGCCGCGCGCCCAATCGACGCGCGTGCCGCAGCGCGGGCACGGAAAGCGGACGGACGGGATTCGACGCTCGCCTTGCAGCACGAAACCGCGCTCGTGCGACCAGAACGGCAACAGGCACCACGCCGTCAATGTGCCGCTCGCGAGCAGCACGATCGTCCAGCCGAGGAACGATCCCGCGGCGGGCACGGCGAACCACATCGCCGTGAAGGTGCCGGTCCACATCCCCAGCGGCACGAGCACGAGCCGCGTCCAGGTCTTCGCCTTGGGCAGCGCCGCGATCGAGAACACGACGCCGTGCGCCAGGCCGCCCGCGATGCTGAGCGTCGAGAGCGCGATGCGCGTGGCCAGCTCGGACGCTCCGGACGCGGCCCACCACCCCGACGCACCCAGCGCGCAACCCACCGAAGCGAGCCCGCACAGCGCGATCACGCGCGTCCGGGCCGCGCGCAGGCCGATGGCGAAGACGAGGGCGGTCGCGAGGGACCCGAGTGCAACGAGGACCGCGGCCAGCACGCCCCTATCATCGAACGAATCCGGTCCCCTGCCGAGGTTCCTCGCGCCTTTTCCATGCACGGGCACGCTCGCCGCGCGCCCGCGCTACGATCGGCGGGCCGACGCGGGAATGGCGGAACTGGCAGACGCGCGAGACTTAGGATCTCGTGGGGTGACCCTTGGGGGTTCGAGTCCCCCTTCCCGCACCATGCCGCCCGAGCGCGGCACGTCCACCCCATCCAGGTCATGCGGATCGCCCTGGCCCAGTCACGCCCCGCGCGCGGCGCCGTCGCGCTGAACCTCGAGCACCACGTGATGCTCGCCGAGCGTGCCGTCGGGCTCGGTGCGGACCTGGTCGTCTTCCCCGAGCTGTCGCTCACGGGTTACGAGCCGGAACTCGCGCGCGCGCTGGCGCTGGAGCCGGACGACCCGGTCCTCGACCCGCTGCAGCGACTGGCAGACTCGCGCGGCGTCGTGATCGCACCGGGTGCGCCGCTCCGGTCGGAGGGCCAGCCGCGGATCGGCCTGGTGCTCCTCCGGCCGCACGCCCCGCGACGCGCGCACGCCAAGCACCACCTGCACGCGGACGAGGAGCCGTACTTCGGACGCGGCCAGGAACCCGTCGGTCTGGTCGATGGCGCGCCGCGCATCGGGCTCGCGATCTGCTACGAGCTCTCCGTGCCCGAGCACGCCGCGGCGACCTTCGCGTCCGGAGCTCAGATCTACCTGGCGAGCGCCGCCAAGACCGCGCCGGGCGTCGCGCAGGCCCACTTGCGCCTGGCCGAGGTCGCCCGCGCGTTCCACGCACCGGTGCTCTTCGTCAACGCCGTCGGCCCCTCCGCCGACGGCCTGTGCGCGGGCGGCTCCGCTGCCTGGGATGCCGAAGGACGCCTGCTCGGACGGCTCGACGACGCGCACGAGGGCCTGCTGACGTTCGACAGCGTGTCCGGCCGGCTGGCCGCCGCGTCAGGAGAAGAGGCGCAGGATGTCTGCGCGTGAGAGGTCGCGCAGCGACGTGCCGGCGCCGGAAAGAAGCGCCTCGACCAGGTAGCGCTCGCCCCGCTCCTTGGGCTGTGCGCTGAACAGCGCCTCGCGCTGGCACAGCGCGGTCATGCGCCCGGACACCAGGCAGGCGGCGGCGACCCAGTGGCGGTTCCGCGTCCCGATCCGAACGGGCTACGCGCCCGGCCGCTCGAACAGCGGATTGCGGCGCACTCCGACCCGGTGCGCGTACCACTGCCCGAACGTCCACAGCGTCCGCAGCGCGTAGATCGTCGAGCTCTTGAGATCGATCGAGCTGGCCTCGTCGAAGTAGCGCACCGGCACCGGCACGTCGCCGAGCTTGAAGCCGTGATGCACGCACTGCACGAGGAACTGGCTGTCGAACACGAAGTCGTCGCTGTTCCTGCGGTACGGGATCGACTCCAGCACGCGGCGCGAGTAGGCCCGGAAGCCCGAATGCCACTCGCCCAGGTTCTGGCCCGCGAGCACGTTCTCGATCATCGTCAGGCCGCGGTTGGCGAGGTACTTGGCCTTGGGCATGCCGCCCGCGAGGGCCTCCTGGCGCGTGCGGATCCGGTTGCCCAACACGACGTCGCAGATGCCGTGTCGGATGACCTCGATCGCCGTCGGGATCATCCGCGCGTCGTACTGGTAATCGGCATGGATCATCACGACGAAGTCCGCACCGTGCGCGCGAGCGGTGTCGTAGCAGGTCTTCTGGTTCCCGCCATAGCCCGTGTTGCGCTCGTGCTTGACGTAGGTCACGGGGAGCCGGCGGGCGATGGCCTCCGTGTCGTCTCGGGATTGGTCGTCGACGACGATCACCTCGGACACGTAGTCCTTGGGGATGTCGTTCCAGCAGCGCTCCAGCGTGTTCGCCGCGTTGTAGGCCGGCATCACGACGATCACGCGACCGGGAGGGCCCACGCGCGGATTCTGGGGTCGCGTCGCGCGCGGGACAAGCGCGGTGCTCGACCGGGGAGCGGCTACACTCGTCCGGCGATGCCCAGCTCCCAACGCGCCGAGCGACCGGGCTCGACTCCGTCCACGCCGCGCCTCCCGGCCGTCGCCGCCCTGGCCGCCCTGCTCGTCGGCGCGTGCGGTGACGGGGAGCGGGCCGGCGGCACGCGCGCCTCGCGCGGACCGGCCCAGCGCGTGATCCTCGTCACGTGCGACACGCTGCGTGCGGACCGGCTGGGCTTCGCCGGCCATCCGCTGCCGACGAGCCCCAACCTCGACGCGCTGGCCGCCGAGTCGACCGTCTTCGAGAACGCCTGGGCGGCGGCGCCGCTCACCGGGCCGTCGCTCGCCGCGCTGCTCACCGGGCGGTTCCCGGACGAGGTCGGCGGCGGACCCACGAACCGCGACCACATGCCCGAGGAAGTGCTGACGATCGCCGAGGTCGTGCGCGACGCGGGCTTCCGCACGGCGGCCTTCGTGTCGAACGGCGTGCTGCGGCGCCCGCCGCCCGAGGCCGGCGCGATCGGCGTCCAGCAGGGGTTCGAGGTCTACGACGACGCCATGAACTCCAAGGAGCGCAACCGCGACCTCCTCGAGCGCACGGCGGACGCCTGCACGGACGCCGCGCTGGCTTGGCTCGCGGGCCGCAGCGCGGACGAGGCCTTCTTCTTGTGGGTGCACTACCAGGACCCGCACGGGCCCTACACCCCGCCCGCGGCGCACCTGGCGCCCCTCGAGGGCCGGCACCCCTCCGGCCCCGAGCTCCCGCTCGGCGCGACCCACAGCGGCCGGGGCCAGATCCCGCGCTACCAAGCGCTGCCGGGGCTCACGACGCCCGGCCCCTACCTCGATCGCTACGACGCCGAGGTGCGCTACTTCGACGCCGAGCTGGGGCGCCTGCTCGGTGAGCTGCGCCGGCGCGACCTGCTCGACGAGGCGTTGCTCGTCGTCTCCGCGGACCACGGCGAGAGCCTGGGCGAGGGCCACTACTGGCTGTGCCACGGCGAGACGCTCCAGCCGGAGCTCGTGCGCGTGCCGCTGCTCGTGCGCTATCCCGCGCGGCTCACGCGCGGCGCCGAGCCACCGCTGGGCGCGGCGCGGCGCGTGGCGGCGCCCGTGGGCCACGTCGACCTGTGGCCGACGTTCGTCGAGGCGCTGGGTCTCGAGGCGCCGCGCAACCGCGGCCTCTCGCTGCTCGGTCCGGGACTGCCCGAGCGACGCGTGCTGCCGCAGTTCCTGCGGTCGCTGGACGATCCGAACCGGCATCTGGCCGTCACGGACGGACGCTGGCGCGCCGTGCTCGTGCGCTCCGATCCGCCGCGCCTGTACGACCTGCGCGAGGATCCGCTGGAGCGCGAGGACGTCGCGGACCGCCACCCCGAAGTGCTGGCGGACCTGCAGGCGCGCTATGCGGAGTTCATGCGTTCCGACCCGCGCCCCTGGTCGCGACCCGTGCGGCCGGCGCTCGACGCCCTCCAGCGGCGCGGGCTCCAGGGCCTGGGCTACACGGACGGCGACGACCACTGACGATGCGCGGCCTCCCGAGCCACGCCTGCGACGGCCGCGCGCGCCTCTGGCTCGCGCTGGTGGTCGTGGTCGCGCTGGCGACGCTGCCGTTCCTGGTCCACGGCTGGTTCGAGGCCTCGGACGAGACCAACGACGCGTCGATCTACGTGGCCAGCGCGCGCGCCATCCTCGCGGGCGAGGGCTACTCCTACCTGGGCGAGCCGTTCACCGTGCGGCCGCCGGGCATGTCCTGGTTCCTGGCGGCCGTGTTCGCGCTGCGCGGGGCGGATTGGCTGGCGGTGAACGTCCTGGTGGCACTGTCGGGCGTGGCGTGCGTCACGCTGCTCTACTGGCACGCGCAGCGGCGGATCGGAGCCTGGCTGGCGGCCTTGGTCGCCCTGGCGGTCTGGTTCTCGACGCCGTTCCAGACGCTGTGCAATCAAGCGATGTCCGACGTGCCGGGCGCGGCGCTGCTCTTGGCGTGCTTGGCGGTCGAGCGCTGGGCAGCGCGCCAGCCGTCGTGGCGGCGCGACGTGGTGCTGGGCCTCGCGATCGGCGCCGCGACCTACGTCCGCAGCGTCGTCATCCTGCTCGTGCCGGCGATCGCGGCGGCGCGCGTGCTGGCGGCCTGGTCCGGGGCGCGCCCGCGGGACGCGCGCGCCTGGGCCCGCTTCGCGCTCGTGTCGTTGGCGCCGTTCGCGCTGGCCGCGTTCGCGACCAAGCTGCCTTGGGACGTGCGCTGCGCGCTGCATCATCCGGAGCCGCCCGTCGACCAGAACTACCTGTTCTCCTATTCCACGGCCATGTGGCACGTGGATGGCGGCGATCCAGCGTCGCCCCGCCGCGAGCTGTCGTCGATCGCCGCGCGCGTGCCGGAGCGCGCCGAGACCGTGCTGGGCCTGCTCGGCGCGCGCCTCGCGCCCGCGCCGCGCGCCGCGCCCACCGAGGGCCCAGGCGGTCACGGCGCAGCGCACGTGGCGCTGGGCGCGGCGCTCGTGGTGCTGGTCGCGATCACCGCTTGGCGTCGGCGCGAGAGCGCGGAGCTCTTCGCGCTCGGCTTCTTGCTCGTGCTGCTCCTGTACTTCGGCTTCCGTGATCGCCTGGCCCTGCCGCTGTGGCTCTTGGCCTTGCCCGCGGCTGTCGAGGCCTTCCTGCACCTGGTCTCCGCGCGCACGAGTCCGCGGCTGGCGCGCGGCGCGGCGACGCTGGCGCTGGTGGCGCTGCCCTTCCTCGACTTTCGGCCACGCGCGGGCTGGGACCGCGTCGAGGCCCAGCACCGCTTCTACGAGCGCTACGCGGCCGAGGTCGTGGCCGTGGTGCCGCCCGAACGCCGCCTGGCGAGCCAGATCGGTTGGCATCTTTCCGTGTTCCTGGACCGACCGGTGTGGAGCCTGTTCTTCGCGGCCCGGCGCGCCGGCGGCCCGCAGGGCGCGCTCGAGACCCTGCGTCGCCGCCAGATCGACGCCGTGGCGCTCTCGCCGCGCGTGCCGGCGGACCGCAGCATCGCGCCCTTCCTGCTCCAGCACATGACGCCCATCCTGCGCACCGACGACACGCTCGTGCTCGCCCCCCGGCCCTGAGTTCGTGGCCGCCCCGATCGAGGGGCGGTAGGATCCAGGGCTCGCACGCCCGGCATGGAGCACAAAGTCCCGTCGCTGTCGGTCGTCGTCCCCGTCTTCAACAGCGAGGGCTCGCTGCCGGTGCTCGTGGAGCGCCTGGAGCCGGTGCTGCGCGCGGTCGCCGATCGGTTCGAGCTCGTGCTCGTCAACGACGGCAGCCGCGACGGGAGCTGGGCGGTCGTCCAGGACCTGACGCGACGTCACGACTGGGTCCGCGGTTTCGACCTCATGCGCAATTTCGGCCAGCACAATGCGCTCCTGTGCGGTGTCCGGGCGGCGCGCGGATCGGTCGTGCTCACCATGGACGACGACCTGCAGCACCCGCCCGAGGAGCTGCCCAAGCTGCTCCACGAGCTGGCGCGCGGCTACGACGTCGTCTACGGCGCGCCACACCAGGAGAGCCACGGGCTGCTGCGCAACCTGGCCTCGCAGGCCACCAAGCTCGCGCTGCAGAAGTCGATGGGCGCAGCCACGGCCCGCCGGGTCAGCGCGTTCCGCGCGTTCCGCACCCACCTGCGCGACGTCTTCGCGGACTACCGCAACCAGTACGTGTCCCTCGACGTCCTGCTCACGTGGGGCACGACCCGCTTCTCCTCGGTCGTGGTGCGACACGACCCGCGCACCATCGGGCAATCGAACTACACGCTGCGCAAGCTGCTGACGCACGCGCTGAACATGGTGACCGGCTTCAGCGCCGTGCCCTTGCAGATCGCCAGCATCACGGGCTTCGCCTGCACCTTGCTGGGACTCGCCATCCTGATCTACGTGCTGTGGACCAAGCTCGTGCACGGCAGCCCGGTCGAGGGCTTCACCTTCCTGGCCTCGATGGTGGCGCTGTTCTCCGGAGCCCAGCTCTTCGCGTTGGGCGTCCTGGGCGAGTACCTGGCGCGCATGCACTTCCGGATGATGGACCGCCCGGCCTACGCCGTGCGGGAGTCGGTGTGGGAGCGCGACGGGGCATGAGCGGCGCGAGCTCCCGACTGCGGATCCTCGAGTGGGACTCCACGTTCTTCGGCTTCCGGATCGGCACGCTGGTCGGAGCGCCGCGTTCCGCGGACGACGTGGCGCAGGTCGTGGCCGAGGCTCGCGCGCAGGACGTCGCCTGCCTCTACGCCCTGTGCAGTGCTGACGATCAGGTCGCGATCGAGTCGCTCGCGGGCGGCGGGGCGCGGTTCGTCGACGTGCGCATGACCTTCGAGCGCGTGCTGACCAGCGCCGACGCCGCCGCCTCCGCCGGCCAGATCCGACCGGCCACGGCGGACGACGTGCCGGAGCTGCGGGCACTGGCCGCGACCAGTCACGGATCATCGCGCTTCTACGCCGATCGGCGCTTCCCGCGCGAGCGCTGCGACGCGTTGTTCGCGGCCTGGATCGAGCGGAGCTGCACGGGTTGGGCCGACGTGGTGCTCGTGGCCGACGAGGGCTCCGGCGTCCGCGGTTACACCACGGGGCACGCACGAGCTGGCGACTTGGCCGAGATCGGCCTGGTGGCGGTCGACGCGCGCGCGCAGGGCCGCGGACTCGGCCATCGCCTCGTGACGGGGACGCTCGCCGTGCTGGCCGCGCGCGGCGCCCGCAAGGCGACCGTGGTCACGCAAGGCCGCAACGTGGGCGCGCAGCGCCTGTACGAGTCGATCGGCTTCCGCACGCAGAGCGTCCAGACCTGGCATCATCTGTGGCTCGACGAGGTCCGCACGTGAAGCGGTACCGCATCCCCTTCAACAGGCCGTCCTTCGCCGGCCCCGAGACGCGCTACATCGCCGAGGCCATCGAGCGCGGCCACATCTCGGGCGACGGACACTTCACGCGGGCCTGCCATCGGCTCCTCGAGGAATCGCTCGGCGTCCACAAGGCGCTCTTGACCACGAGCTGCACCCACGCGCTCGAGATGAGCGCGTTCCTGACGAACTGCGGCCCGGACGACGAGGTCATCGTGCCGTCGTTCGCCTTCGTGACCAGCGTGCTGGCGTTCACCCTGCGCGGCACGCGGCCGGTCTTCGCCGACGTGCGGCCGGACACGCTGAACTTGGACGAACGGCAGGTCGAGCGGCTCGTCACGCGACGCACGAAGGCCATCGTGGCGCTGCACTACGCGGGCGTCGCGTGCGAGATGGACGCGCTGCTCGACGTCGGCCGGCGTCACGGCGTCCCGGTGGTCGAGGACAACGCGCACGGCCTGTTCGGCCGGTACAAGGGCCGCTGGCTGGGCACGCTGGGCGTCGTCGGGACGCAGAGCTTCCACGAGACCAAGAACTTCACCTGCGGCGAAGGCGGCGCGCTGCTCGTGAACGACCCGTCGCTGGCCGAGCGTGCCGAGATCCTGCGCGAGAAGGGCACCAACCGTTCGCGCTTCCTGCGCGGACTGGTCCACAAGTACACCTGGGTCGACCAGGGTTCGAGCTGGCTGCCGTCCGACCTGCTGGCGGCCTTCCTGCTGGCGCAACTCGAGGCGCGCGCGACGATCCAGGGCCGGCGCGCGGCGATCTGGCGCCGGTACCGGGGCGAGCTCACGGACTGGGCCGCCGAGGTCGGCGTCGGGCTGCCGTTCGTGCCGGCCCACTGTGAGCAGCCGTACCACATGTTCTACCTGCTGCTCGCCGACGGCGCGCAGCGCGAGCGGCTCATCACGCACCTCGAGGAGCGCGGCATCCTGGCCGTGTTCCACTACTTGCCCCTGCACCTGTCCGACATGGGCCGGAAGTACGGCGGGCGCGAGGAGCAGTGCCCGGTGTCCCAAGACGTTTCCGCGCGCATCCTGCGGCTGCCCTTCTTCAATGCGCTCACCGACGACGAGCAGGGCGACGTGATCGCCGCCGTGCGCGAGTTCCGCGGCTGATGGGCGTCCTGGCGCGATGGCGCGCGTCGGAACCCGCCCTCGGACGCAGCGCAGTGATCGCGGCGACGCTCGCCATGCTCATGTTCCTGCTGCAAGGGCACGTGGGCCTGAACCTGCAGGACGAGGCGTTCCTGTGGTACGGAGCGCTCCGCACGCACGCCGGCGAGCTGCCGCTGCGCGACTTCCGCGCCTACGACCCGGGCCGCTATTGGTGGTGCTCGGCGGCGATCGCCCTCTGCGGCGAGGGCCCCGTGACGATCCGCGCCGCCAACTGGGCCTTCGCGGCGCTCGGCTTGGCGGCCGGGCTGCTGGTCGCCAGCCGCGCGAGCCGCAGCGTCCCCTGGCTCGTCGCCGCGGGCGTCGCGCTCGCGGCCTGGATGCACCCGCCGTGGAAGCCCTACGAGCCGAGCCTGGCGCTGATCGCTGCCTGGGCCGCCGTGCGCGTCGCGGAGGCACCCTCCTCAGGGCGTCGCCTGGCTGCCGGCGTCGTGGTGGGCGCGGCCGCGTTCTTCGGCCGCAACCTGGGCGTGTACGCCGGGCTGGCGCTGCTCGCGGTAGCGCTCACAGCCGCCTGGAAGTCGCGCCAGCCCCTGCTGCGGTCGCTGGGCGAGCTGGCCCTGGGGACGCTCGCGGGCTACGCGCCGATGCTGGCGCTCGTCGCGTTCGCCGACGGCTACGGACGCGCCTTCCTGGACTCGATCGCGTTCTACGCGCGGCAGGGTGCGCTGAACGCCGAGCTGCCCTTTCCCTGGCCCTGGCGCGTCGACCTCACGCGTCGCGAGGGCTTCGCCGCCGTGGCGGCCGTGGTGGTCGGAACGCTGTTCCTGCTCGTGCCCCTGACCTGCGCCGCGGCGATCCTGCGCGGTGCGCTGGCGGGCGCTGCCGACCTCGAGCGCCGCACGCGCGCCTTCGCGCTGGGCTGCACAGGCCTGGCGTGGTTTCACCACGCCTCGGTGCGCAGCGATCTGCCGCACCTGGCGCAGTCGATCCACCCCTTCCTGCTGCTCGTCTTGTGCGCACCGGCGGCGATCGAGGGCACGCGCGGCCGCTTGGCGCGCGGTGCGGTCGCGGCGGGCGTCCTGGCCCTCACCGTGCTGGGCGTCGGTGGCGCCCTGCCGTGGGTGCGGCGCGCGCTGTCGACCACGCCGTACGTGCCGGTCCAGGTGCGCGGGGACGAGCTCAGGCTGCCGCCCTCGGAGGCCGCGCTGCTCACGACGCTCGTCGCGACCCTCGAGGCCCGGGTTCGTCCAGACGAGGAGCTGTGGGTCGGGCCGCGCTACCTGGCGCTGTGGCCAGTGCTGGGCCGGCGGGCGCCGACGTGGGACGTGTACCCGGCGTGGCGCGCCGACGAGGCCGAACAGGAGCGCATGCTCACCGAGCTCGCGGACGTGCGCTGGGCGCTGCTCGACCTGCGGCCGATCGGCGGCGATCCACAGATGCGGCTCGAGCTGTCGCATCCACGCGTGTGGCGCTGGATCCTGGCGTCGTTCGAGCGCGTACCCCTCCCGGGCGCGCCCGAGACGACGATCCTCCTGCGGCGGCGATCCTGAGGCCGCCAGAGGCCTGGAGAAGCCGTGACACGGCGCGGCTATCATCGTTCGTGATGCGCTCCCGGTTCCTGGCCGCCGTGGCCTGTGGTCTCGCGGCCTGTGGCCCCGCCCAGAAGCCGTTGAACGTGGTCGTGATCGTCATGGACACGGCCAGGCCCGACTACCTGTCCGTCTACGGGCATCCGCGCCCCACGACGCCGTTCCTGGCTGCGCTCGCCCCGGCCGCGACGGTCTACGACCGCGCGTACTCGACCTCGTGCTGGACCTTGCCCGCGCACGCCTCCCTGTTCTCCGGAGAGCCGAACGAGGTGCATGGCACCGAGCAGGAGAACACGCGCTTCCCCGCCGGCCTGCCGCTGCTCGCGGAGCAGCTCGCCGCGGCCGGCTACCAGACCGCGGGCTTCAGCAACAACCCGTGGATCTCGGCCGCGACCGGCCTCGACCGCGGCTTCGAGTCGTTCGTCGACCGCTGGCGCGCCGCGGGCGAGCCGCGCGCACCGGGGCATCCGACCACGGCCGCGATCACGAGCTGGCTGGCCGGGACGCGCGACGCCTCGCGCCCGGCGTTCGTGTTCGTGAACCTGACCGAGCCGCACATGCCCTACCGCCCACCGTGGAAGCACGCGGCGGAGTTCAGCGCGTCCGAGGCCGAGTGGCGCGCCGCGATCGCGGAGCTCTTCCCGCCCAGGAGCGGAGCGAGCGGCCTGATGGTGCGCCACTACGCCCGTCGCGAGCCGCTCGCGGCCTCCGACTGGCCGCGTCTCGCCAGCCTGTACGAGGGTGACCTGCGGGCCTGCGACGAGGTGGTCGGCGAGATCGTGCGTGCCCTGGACGAGGCCCTGGACCCGGAGAACACGCTGCTGTTCGTGCTGTCCGACCACGGCGAGAACCTGGGCGACCACGACCACGTCAACCACGTCTTCAACCTGTACGAGTCGAACCTGCGGATCGCGCTCATCGCGCGCGGGCCGGGCTTCGCGCCCGGGGCACGCGAGCGTCGGCTGGTCCAGATCACCGACCTGTACCCCACGATCCTGGCGGCGGCGGGCCGACCGCCGCCTGGCTCGCGCGCGGCGCTCGATCTGCGCGGCCGCCTGGAGGAGGAGCGCGTGCTGCGCGCCTCGCTCGACTGGCCGCGCATCACGCTGACCGTCTTCCCCCCGGACGTGGCGGCGGACGGCGGCCCCCTCGACCCGTACAAGCGCGCACTGGCCGCAGCGGTCGGACCGCGCTGGAAGCTGATCCGCGGCTCGGATGGCGTGGTCGAGGCCTACGACCTGCAGGCGGACCCGCACGAGACCCGGCCGGTCGACCTCGAGCGTCTCGAGCCGCGCGTCCACGCGGCGCTCGCGGCCTTCCTGGAGCGCACCGACGCGCGTGCCGCCCCGGCGGAGGGCGCGGGGTTGCCCACGGATCCGGCCGCGCTCGACGCGCTGCGCGCGCTGGGCTACACGCGCTGACGGTTTCAGGCGCCGCCGGTGAGGCGCACGCGCACGCGGCGCTCCCGGCCATCGGACACGAGGTCGACGTCGACCGTGTCGCCCGGCTGGAAGCCCGACAGCACCTCGTGCAGGTCGCCGATCGAGCGCACCTCGACGCCCGCGACGCGCCGGATGACGTCGACGGCCACCGGGCGGCCACGGGAGTCGAACTGCAGCGGCCGCAGACCGGCGGCCTCGGCACCCAGGCCGCGCTCCACCCCGGCCACGACGACGCCGTCCACGCCCAGGAGCCGCGCGACCTCGCCCGGCGCGGCGCGCACTCCCAGACGCGGAGGCGCGGCGATCTGGCCGCGGATCAGCCGCGGGACGATGCGATTGATCGTGTCGACCGGCACCGCGAACCCGATGCCCGCGCTGGCTCCGCTGGGGCTGGCGATCGCGGTGTTCATCCCGATCAAGCGGCCGGCGCTGTCGAGCAGAGGCCCGCCCGAGTTCCCCGGGTTGATCGCGGCATCGGTCTGGATCACGCCGCGGATCGTGCTGCCATCGGGCGCGGTGATCTCGCGATCGAGACCGCTCACCACGCCGGTGGAGAGCGTGTGGTCCAGCCCGAAGGGATTGCCGATGGCGAAGGCCTTCTGCCCCACGAGCAGGTCCCGTGAAACGCCGAGCGGGACCGGAAGCAGCGCGCCACGCGGCGCGTCGATCTTGAGCACCGCCACGTCGTAGCTCGGGTCGGCGCCGACGAGCTGGGCTTCGTAGGCCTCCTTCGAGGCGAGCGTCACGAACGCGCTGCGCGCGCCGGCCACGACGTGGTAGTTCGTGACGACGTAGCCGCGCTCGTCCCAGGCGAAACCGGACCCCGTGCCGCTGGGCAGCTCGGTCGCGCGCATCGAGAAGCGGTCGAAGGCCAGCGAGCGCGTCGTGATGTGCACGACGGACGGCGCGGCGGCCCGGAACAACTCGATCTGGGCCCGCTCGTCGGAGGCCAGGTCGCCACGCGCCTCGACCAGCCGGGGCGTCGCGTCCGTCGCGTGGAGCCCGCGCGGAGCGACCAGCCGCGACCCCAGGAAGACCGCCAAGCCGACCAGGGCCAGGAGGACCAGGAACGAGCCCGTACCGGGCGAGATACCGAGGCGCTGCGTGCTCATGGTGACCTGCTCAGGTTATCGCGCGATCCGTCCGAAGCGGGTAGGCGACACGCGCCGCGCTCCGTCCTAACCTCCCGCTCCATGCCACCCATCTCCCTGCTGCTCCTCCCGGCCGCGTCGGCCGCCGGAGGCAACATCGGCGCGAACATGCCCGTGTGGGCCGTCGCGCCGTTCGTCCTGCTGCTGCTCTCGATCGCCGTGCTGCCGCTCGTCGCGCACCACTGGTGGGAGTCGAACCGAAACCGCGCATTGGTCTCCTTCTCGCTCGGCATCCCGTTCGGGATCTGGGTGCTCGTGACCTTCGGCCGGGACGGTTGGGCGGTCCTGGAGCACATCCTCTTGGACTACCTGTCGTTCATCGTGCTGCTCGGCGCGCTGTACGTGATCGCGGGTGGCATCTTCGTGCGGGGGTCGCTGGCCGGCACGCCGCTCTCGAACACGGCGATGCTGGCGGTCGGCGCGCTGCTGGCGAACCTGGTCGGGACGACCGGCGCCTCCATGGTGCTGATCCGTCCGCTGCTGCGCGCGATCCGCACGCGGCGCCAGCGCGCGCACGTCGTGATCTTCTTCATCTTCGTGGTCTCGAACTGCGGCGGCCTCCTGACTCCGTTCGCCGACCCGCCGCTCTTCCTGGGGTTCCTGAAGGGCATCCCGTTCGAGTGGACGCTGGGCCTGTGGAAGGAGTGGATCGTGGCCGTCGGCGTGCTGCTGGCCGTGTTCCTCGCGGTGGACAATTACGTCCTCGACAAGGAGGAGAAAGAGCGCCCCGGCTCGCAGCTCGAAGAGGTCATGAAGCACGAGCCCCTGGGGCTCTCGGGCGCGCACAACCTCGTGTTCCTGGCCGCGATCGTGGCGGTGATCCTGGGCCGCGGCAACGGCTGGGGCAACGGCGGCACGCCCTGGCCCGTGGGCATCCAGGAGGCCCTGATGGTCGCCATCGCGCTGGGCTCGTGGTTCGTGACCAAGCCGGCGGTGCGCGAGGCGAACCGCTTCAGCTTCGGCCCGATCAACGAGGTCGCGATCCTGTTCTTCGGGATCTTCGTGACCATGATCGCGCCGCTGTTCCTGTTGGCGGCCAACGGACCGAAGCTGGGTCTCTCGGAACCGTGGCAGTTCTTCTGGGCCACCGGGCTGCTCTCGAGCTTCCTCGACAACGCCCCCACCTACTTGGCGTTCGCCGCGACGGCCGCGGGACGGGCGGGCATCAGCCCCGATGGAAGCCGCTACTTGGGCGAGTACCTCGCGACGGGCCCGGCCGCCGCCATGTTCATGACTGCCGTCTCGTGCGGGGCCGTGTTCATGGGCGCCATGACCTACATCGGCAACGGTCCGAACTTCATGGTCAAGGCCATCGCCGAGTCGGAGGGGGTGAAGATGCCCTCCTTCGGCGGCTACATGCTGTGGTCGGGTGCGATCCTCGTGCCGATCTTCGTGGTGATCACGCTGGTCTTCTTCGCCTGATCAGCGGCGCAGGAGGCGACCCACGAGTCCGCGGATGCGCGCGGAGAACGACACGGCGCGGGTCAGATCGAGCGGCAGGCTCTCGAAAGCGGCGCGCAGCGCGTCGCTCTCGGGCGCCGACAGGTCGAGCTCGGCCGCGGCCGCGTTCTCGCGCGCCTGCTCGGCCGTGCGCGCACCCACGATCGCGGCCGTGACGCCCCGCTGGGCCAGCACCCAGGCGATCGCCACCTGGCCCAAGGTCGCGGCGTGCGCGCGAGCCACGGGCGCGGCGGCGAGCTCGAGCGCCGCGTTCACGAGCGCCCGGTTCCGCGCGCGGAAAGTCGCGCGGCGACTGCGGCCGTCGGCCTCGCCGAACGCACGCGCCGCGCCGACGCGGCCGGTGAGCAGGCCCTGCTCGAGCGGCGAGTAGACGATGACCCCGATGTCCTCGCGTGCGCAGTGCGGCAACACGTCGCGCTCGATGTCGCGCGCCACGAGGCTGTACTTGGGCTGCGTGCTGGCGAGCGGAACGGCGCCCAGCGCTTCCTGGGCAACGCGCAGGAGCGGCACGTCGAAGTTCGAGACCCCGATCTCACGGACCTTGCCTTCCCGGCGCAGGTCGAGCAGCGTCGCCATGGTCTCCGCCACCGGCGTCCGGGGATCCGGCCAGTGCACCTGCACGAGGTCGAGGGTCTCCACCCCCAGACGCGCCAAGCTGCGCTCGACCTCCAGCCGCACCGAGTCCGCGCGCGCGTTGCGCCGCACGACGCGCCGCACTCCACGGTCGTCGAGCGCGTCGAAGGCCACGTCGCCGCGCGCGTCGTCCCAGCGCAGCCCGACCTTGGTGAAGAGCAGCACGTCGGCGCGCCGCCCGCGGATGGCGCGTCCCAGGACCTCCTCCGAGCGACCGAAGCCGTAGACCGGCGCCGTGTCGAAGGCGTTGGCGCCGACCTCGATCGAGGCCTGCACCGCGCGGATCGAGGCCTCGTCGTCGGCGCCACCCCAGCCCCAACCGCCGATCGCCCAGGCGCCGAACACCACGCGCGGCACGCGCAGGTCCGATCGTCCGAGCCGCGCGTGTCGCATGCCGCCATGGTCCCCCTCCCTGCAACGCGGCACAAGCGCCCGCGCCCGCCCGTGGCGCAGGCGGGAGGCGTTGCTATCGTCCACGAGTGCCCCGCCCGCCGCCGACCCGCGCGCCGTCCGGCCCCTCGCCCTTCGCGCGCGGACCGACGGGAATGTCGGGTGCGGTCACGCTGGTGCTGGGCCTCTTGCTGCTCGGCTACCTGTTCGTGGCTTCGCTCACGATCCCGACGCTGGGCCGTGCGGCCGCGTTCGAGGGGGCGCCCGATAGCGTCGCGCGCGCCTTCGATCGCCGGCTCGAGCTCGCGGCCGCGCTCGAGGACCTGCCGGAGTGGGAGCGCGCCGCCCTCGCACCCTTCGTGCCGGCCGGCGCCCACACGGCCGAGGAGGCGCTCGCGGCGTTTCGCGGCGTGATCGAGGGCGCACGCGCGCGACGCGCCGACGACGGCGCGGAGCCCGAGGTTCGCGCCGCGCAGCTCGACACGCTGCGCGCGCGGCGCGTCGTGCTGCTCGCCGAGCGCGGACGGCTCGAAGAGGCGCAGGGCGATCTCGACGAGCTCGCGCGCGCGGGGCACGCGGCGTTCGTCGCCGCGGCGCGCGCCCTGGCACGCGGCGAGGCGCGCCTGGCCGACCTGGCGCTGGCCGGCGAGGGCTGGATCGGCCGCACCGCGCGCGCCCGGGCTGGCGGCGAGGAGCGTCCAGCCCCCGGCGAGCGCACGCTCGCGGCACTGCGCGTGGCGCGCGCCACGGCACTGCTGGTCGTCGTGGGCCTGACGGCGCTGCTCGCCTGGCTGGTCCGGGGTCGGCCGCCGATCGTGGCTGGAGCGCTCGCGATCCCGGCGCCCTGGACGCCGCAGACCGGCTTCGGCGTGCTCGTGCGCGCGGCCTTCCTGGCAGTCGTGGTCTCCGTCGCGTTCGGGGTGTGGATCGAGCGCAGCGGAGCGCAACTGCTGTGGGCTCCCGCCGTGCTCCTGGCCTCCGCTCCGCTCCTCGTCCTGGCCCGACGCCACCTGGCGTCGCCGATCGGGATCGGTGCGGGCGAGCTGCTGGGCGGGCCGATCGCGCTGCCGACCGCGGCGCTCGCAGCGCTGGGCCTGTTCGCGCTGGAGCGCCTCGGCGGCGGCGCGCTCCGCAACGCCGCCTTGGCTCTGGGCGCCAGCGATCCCTGGGTCTTCGAGGTCGGCGACCTGTCCGCGTCCGACGCCGCGTTCTGGTGGACTGCGCTGGCCGGCGTGGTCGCGGGCGTCCTGGCGCAGACGCTGGCCTTCGCGGGCATCCTGTTCCCGAGCCTGCGCCACGTGCACGGACCGGTGCACGCTGCGGTGCTGACCGGCCTGTTGTATTCGGCCATCCAGACCACGTCCTTCCCGCGGATGCTGGCGCTGGCCTGGGCGGGAGTGGCGTACGCGCTCTCCGCCGAGCGCACGCGCAGTCTGATCCCTGCCCTGCTGGCCGCGGCGACCGGGTTCGCCCTGGATCAGGCCTTCTTCGCCCTGCTCTACCGCTGAGAGCGCGGCGCCTCTCGCATCGGCGTGAACCGGTCGCCGGCGCGATGCACCCCCAGCACGACGCCCTCCGCGGAGTGTCCCTGCCCGGCTTCCGCCCCCCGGCGCGACGCGCGACGGGCGTCGACGACGACGACGCCGCCGTCGCCGACGACCTCGCAATCGCCGCCGGGATGCAGCACGACCGCCGTGCGCTCGTCGACGCCGACGCCCACGAGCTCCGGCCGGTCAAGCACCGCCGCGAGCAAGCGGTTGAAGCGCTGGCGCTTCAGGAAGTGCTGATCGACGAGCGCGCCCTCCCACAGGCCGAGCCCGGCGGAGAGCACGGTCCCGCCCGCGCGGACGCTCTGGAGGTCGGCGCTGTCGCCGCCGACGATCATCACCGCGCCCAGGACCGCGGCGCCCGCGCTCGTGCCCCCGACGACCGCGCCGTCCTGGTACCGGCCACGGATCGCATCGAGCAGCCCGGCCTCGCGCAGCGCGGACATGAGCCGATTCTGGTCCCCGCCGGGCATCCACACGAACGCGGCCGCGGCGATTTGCCGGCGCGCGCGCGCCGCGTCGCTGAGTTCGAGGACCTCGACCTCCCGTGCGCCGTGCTCGCGCCAGAACTCGGCGCTCTTGGCCCCAGCGTCCTCCGCGCTGGAGGCCTGCGGCACGATGAGCATGCGCGCACCGGGCCCGCCTGCCAGCTCTAGCGCGCGGGCCACCACGGCCGCAGTCGTCCCGCCGCCGCCAACGGCCACGAGCCAGCCCTTGGGGGCCGACCCACGACCGGTCGCCTCGGTCTGTGGCGCAGCGGTCCAGGGGGCGGTCGAAATGGACAAGAACAAGGCCAGGAGCAGCGGTCGCATGACCCCGAGGCTCGCGGGTCCTCGGACGGCCGTCAACGGACGCCGGCCGGATGGCCCCGCCGGGCCCGCAAACGAGGGCCGGCTCCGTGAATCACGGAGGGGAGCACCGCCGAACACGCCGTGGGCGCTGGGCCAGCGCGCGGTCTGCTACGGGTTGCGACCTCGCGAGCGCGGCCTCGGCTTCTCCCTGCTCCGACGCGTGACTACCATGACCGCTCAGCTCTCGATCCGGACCGCGTCGCGCTCGGCGCCGCGGCTCCGCTCCGAGCCGCGACTCGTCCCGCGCAGCCTCCAACAGCGTCCGTCCTTGGCAGACCCCATCCTCCACCGCGTGGCAGCGGGCGAACCGGGCGCGGTCCAGGAGTGCCTGGATCGCTATGGCGGCCTCGTGTGGTCGCTGGCTCGCCGCTTCTGCCCCCAGCGCGAGGAGGCCGAGGACGCCGTCCAGGAGGTCTTCATCGAGATCTGGAACAAGGCCAAGCGCTACGACGCGACCCTGTCCAGCGAGATCACGTTCATCGCCATGATCGCCCGGCGCCGGCTGATCGACCGCGGCCGCCGTCGGCAGCGCGCGCTCCAGGCCGATGGGCTCGAGGACGAGAACATCCTGCCGGCCGCGGAGGACCGCGCCCAGGAACTCGTCGACGTCGGCGACGAGGTCGAACGCGCGCAGAAGGCGCTGGCGAAGCTGCGCCCGGACGAGCAGAAGGTCCTGCGGCTGTCGATCTACGAGGGGATGTCCCACGACCAGATCGCGAAGGCCACCGCGCTGCCGCTGGGAACCGTGAAGACGCACCTGCGCCGCGGCCTGATCCGTGTGCGCGAGCTGCTGGGGGCCGGCCCGATCGACTCCGGTGCGCGCGAGGAGCCCCAGGAGGAAGGAGTGCAGCCCTGATGCACCGCCCCCTGCGCGACCGACCCGAAGGCCCCGAGGAGGATCGCCTCTTCGACCTGATGCGCGAGCGCGCCGTCCACGGGCTCGAGGACGACGAATTGCGCGAGCTGAATCGGCTCGCCGCGCTGCACGCCGACGTCGACGTGGAGTGCTACGACCGCACGGCGGCCGCGCTCGACCTCGTGTTCTCCGGCCGCCGCTGCCCGCCGCTGCCGGAGGAGCTCAAGCGTCGCATCGCCAGCACGGCGCCGCGTGCGGTGGGCGCGGCGGTCCGTCCGCGCCCCTCCAGCGTCCGCGTGCACTCGCCGCCCGACTCGTCGCCCTCGATGGCGCCCGTGCCGCCCCCGCCGACGCGCAGGGCGAACTGGCCGGCGTGGTCGGGCTGGATCGCCGCGACGGCCGCGGCCCTGGTGGCGGTGCTGGGCTGGACCCGGGAGCCCGCGCCGCCGGACCCCACGCAGGTCGCACGCGTCTTGCAGCGCGAGGTCGATGCCGCGCCCGACTGCATCGTCCTGCCGTGGAAGCCGACCGAAGACCCCGATGGCCGCGCGGTGAGCGGCGACCTCCACTGGAGCACGGCCCTGCAGAAGGGCTACATGCGCTTCCGCGGGCTGCCCGCCAACGATCCGGCGCAGAAGCAGTACCAGCTGTGGATCTTCGACGAGCCGCGAGGCACGGACCATCCCGTCGACGGGGGCGTGTTCGACGTGGTCGGCGGAGAGGTCGTGATCCCGATCGACGCCAAGATCCGCGTCAACGCTCCGGCCTTGTTCGCGGTCACGGCCGAGCCGCCGGGCGGTGTCGTGGTCAGCAAGCGCGAGCACATCATCTCGCTGGCCCAGCTCTGACGGCGGCGCGGCGGCGCCGCGCGCGGGAGGCTCGTATACTCCCCGCCCCCATGCTGCGCATCCTCCACGTCGGACTGGGTCCCCTAGGCGTCAAGATCGTGACGGACCTCCACGAACGCGGCCTGGGCCGCGTCGTCGCCGCGGTCGACGTCGCGCCGCCGCTCGCGGGCCGGAAGCTCGCGGACGTCGTCGCCGGGCTCCAGTCGGACGTCGTCGTGCGCGCGGACCTCGACGTCGACCCCCGGTCCTACGACGCGGCGATCGTCACGACGTCGAGCGACATGGGCGCGTGCGCGCCGACCTTCCACGCGCTGCTCGAACGCGGGGCGACGGTCGTCAGCACGTGCGAGGAGCTGTCGTGGCCCTACCTGCGTCACGCGGCACTCGCGCGCGACCTCGACGCCCTCGCGCGGAAGACCGGCGGCCGGCTCCTCGGGACCGGCGTGAACCCGGGGTTCCTGATGGACGCGTTCCCCGTGGCGGCGACCGCGATCTCGCGCTCGGTCCGCGGCGTCGAGGTCCACCGCTTCCAGGACGCCTCGTCGCGCCGTATCCCGTTCCAGAAGAAGATCGGCGTGGGACTCGACGACGCGCAGTTCTCGGCGCAGGTCGCGGCCGGCACGCTGCGACACGTGGGGCTGGGCGAGTCCCTGCACTTCGTCGCGGCGCGCCTGGGTTTGAAGGTCTCGCGCTGGGAGGAGGACATCGCGCCGGTCTACGCCGACAGGGATCTGCCGAGCGGGCTCGGCCTCGTCCCGGAGGGTCGGATCTGCGGCGTGCGCCAGGAGGCGCGCGGCTACGACGGGCACCGCTTGGTCGTGAACCTGAAGTTCCAAGCCGCCATCGGCCAGCAGGATCCGCACGACCGCGTGATCGTCGATGGCGTGCCGGCCATCGACCTCGTGTGGCGTGGCGGCGTCCAGGGCGACATCGCCACGAGCGCGATCACGCTGAACGCGATCGCCGCGCTGCGCGCGGCGCCGCCGGGCCTGCACACGATGGCCACGATCCCGCTGGTTTCCTGCACGCCCCCGGCGAGCTGAGCCCATGGCGCGGATCGCCCTCGAGGGCGCGGCCGCGGCCCGCGCGTGCATCCGGGGCCGGGACTTGGTCGCGTTCGCGGGCTGCGACTACCTGGGCCTCGCGCACGACTCCGAAGTCGAGGCTGCGCTGCGCGCCGGGGTCGAACGCTATGGCATCTCCGCCAGCGCCTCGCGCGTCACCACCGGCAATGCGGTCGCGCACGAAGAGCTGGAGCGCGACCTCGCGCGGTTCCTGGGACTCGAGGCGGCACTGCTCGTGCCCGATGGATACCTGGCGAGCCAGATCCTCTTCCAGGGCCTCGCGTGCCGGGATCCCGCGGTGATCGTCGACCGCGAGGCGCACGTCAGCATCCGCGACGCGCTCGCGGCCAGCTCGATCCAGGGGCGCGACTACGAGTTCTGCGACGCGCGCTCGGCCGCAGAATCCGCACGCGCGACGGGCTCGGACGCGCTCGTCGTCGTCACCGACGGCGCGTACCCCGTGATGCGCGGCATCGCGCCGCTCGCCGAGCTCCTGGCGCTCGTTCCGCAGTCGGGTCTCCTCGTCGTCGACGACTGCCACGGCACCGGCGTGCTGGGCGCGCGTGGCCGCGGCAGCCACGAGCACGCGGGAATCGTCGATCCACGGCTCGTCCTGCTCGGCACGCTGTCCAAGGCGCTGGGTTGCTTCGGCGGCTTCGTCGCCGGACCGCGCGCCTTGATCGACGAGGTCGTGACGCGCTCGCGCGCCTTCGTCGGGTCGACGCCGATCCCTCCGGCGCTCGCGCTCGCGGCCTGCGCGGCGATCGCGATCCTGGAGCGCGACGCGAGCCGCATCGCCCGTCTGCGCGCCAACGTCGAGCGCGTGCGCGCCGTGCTGCACAGTGCGGGCATCGGCACGCACGACCTGCCGCTGCCCGTGTTCGCGTGGAAGGCCCGGACGCCGGAAGCTGGCGAGCGCGCGCATGCCGCACTCCTCGAGCGCGGCGTGCTGGTCCCCCACGTGCGCTATCCCGACGGCCTGGGGAGCTACTTCCGCTTGGCGGTGAGCGCGGCGCACGACGACACGGCGCTCGCGCGGCTCGCAGCCGCGCTGCGCCCGTCCCTGGAGGTCGCATGAGGCCGGCCGCGCTCGACGACGCGCTGCTCGCCCGGCTCGCACGCGAGCACGGCACCCCGCTGTACGTCTACGACGCTGGAACGGTCGAGGCCCGCATCCGCGATCTCGCCGGCTTCGACCGCGTGCGCTACGCGCAGAAGGCGAACTCGAACCTGGCGGTGCTGGGCGTCGTCAAACGCGCGGGGGCCTTCGTCGACGCGGTGTCCGCCGGCGAGATCGAGCGCGCGCTGCGCGCGGGCTTCGACCCGCGCACGATCGTGTTCACGGCCGACCTGTTCGATCGCGCGGCCCTGGCAGCGCTGGCGCGGTACCGCTGCCCGGTGAACCTGGGCTCGCCATTCCAGGTCGAGCAGTACGCCGCGCTGGGCACGGGAACGGACGTCATCCTGCGCGTGAATCCGGGCTTCGGGCACGGGCATGGGCGCAAGGTCAACACCGGCGGCGAGTCGAGCAAGCACGGGATCTGGCACACGGAGCTCGAGTCCGTGGTCGCGCGCGCGCGCCGCGCCAGCTTGCGCGTGCGCGGCCTGCACGTGCACATCGGCAGCGGCGCGGACTTCGAGAACCTGGCGCGCGTGCGCGAGGCGTTGCGACGGCTGGCACCGGTCGCGGGGCCCGATCTGGCCGTGATCTCGGCCGGCGGCGGACTGTCGATCCCCTATCGCGAGGGCGAGGAGCGCGTCGACGTCGCGCGCTACGTACGCGAGTGGCTCGAGACGAAGCGCGCGATCGAGGACGACCTGGGCCGCGCGATCGAGCTCGAGTGCGAGCCCGGTCGCTACCTGACCGCCGAGTGCGGCGTGCTCGTCGCCGAGGTCCGCGGCATGAAGCGCAGCGGCAGCGTGGACTACGTGCTGATCGACGCCGGGTTCCACACGCTCGTGCGCCCGGCGATGTACGGCGCGTACCACCGCGTCACGGCGATCGGCAAGCCGGCAGCACCGTCGAAGCCCACGGTCGTCGCGGGCCCCCTGTGCGAATCCGGCGACGTGATGACGCAGAAGGACGGCGGACTCCTGGACCCCCAGCCTCTCCCTGAGCTCGCCACGGGCGACCTCGTGTGCGTGCACGACGCCGGCGCCTACGCCATGGCGATGGCCTCGAACTACAACACGCAGCCCTTCCCGGCCGAGGTGCTCGTCGACGGCGGCCGGGCGCGTCTCGTGCGCCGGAGGCAGACGTTCGACGCGCTGCTGGCCGACGAGACCGGGCTCGAAGCCTGATCGACTCACCGACCCGAACCCACCTGGAATGACCTGAGGTACCCGCAATGGCCAAGAAGAAGCCCGACCATCGCGACGCGGAGCTCGTCCTCCGTCTCTACGACCTGCGCCGCGAGCCGGTCATGCGCGCGTCGCGCAGTGGCTACCGCGCACGTTCGAGGACGTCGTGGCCATCACCCAGCCGAGCCATCCGCAGAACGCAGCTTGGCGGCAGGTCTCGAGCTACTGGGAGATGGCGTACGGGTTCGCACGCCACGGGGTCCTGCACGCCGACCTCCTGGCGGAGAACGGCGTCGAGGGCCTGATCCTCTACGCGAAGATCGAGCCGCACCTGCCCCGGCTGCGGAAGGAGCTCTCCCCCACGATCCTGCAGAATGCGGAGTGGATGGCCCGCAAGTCGGCCGTGGCTCGGAAGCGTCTCGAGATCGTGAAGATGCGCATCGCCGCCCAGATGGCGGCTGCGAAGGCTTGAGATCCGCGCGGCCCCGCGCCGAGGATCAGGAGAGGAGTCCGAACCCATGGTCGTGACCGGCAAGATCGCGCTCGCGGCGGGCCTCGTCCCGCTCGCGGGGTCGTGGATGGTCCGCACGTTCTGTTGAGGCCATCCCCTCGCAGCGCTCGGTCAGGGCGCGTGGCTCGGAGGGATCGTGCTCACGGTCTGGACGGCGTCGACCGCTCTCAAGGCCGGCCGGAATGCGCTCTGCGCTTGGGGCGGCATCGGCCTCGCCATCGCATCGGTAGCGGTCGTCCTCTGCGCCTGACCCGAGGCGCTTGGACGACTGAGGAGCGCGCGCGTCGACCGTGCATCGGGCAGCGACGGCCCCGTCCAGGCCCCTGCTGCGCCTCACTGCACAAGGCCCGACGGCCTCGGCGCGAGACGGCCTGCTCGACGGTTGCTTCGGGCCAGCTGGAGGCGCGCGCCTTCCATGTCTACGACCGACCGCTGCGCTGCTCGGCCTGAGGCACGCGCAGAGCGCGTGACGGCCGCGACGCTATGGTGAGGGCATGTTCGCCGCCACGCTCGTCCTGGCACTCGCAGCGCAGAGGCCCGTCCCGCTGGCCGACGACCCGGAGCTCGTCGCGGCGCTGCGCGCGCATCCCGGCTCCAGCGCGGTCGTCGAGGCGGCCGCGACCCATCGCGCGCAGGTGCTCCTCGCGACGATCGGCAAGGACGCCAAGGAGCGGCTCGTGCTCGAGCGGCGCGGCTTCCGCGTCGACGCCGAGTACTTCTACCCGGCGAGCTCGATCAAGTTCCTGGCGGCGATCGCCGCGCTCGAGGACCTGAACACGCGGCGCGTGAAGGAACCGCGGCTCACGGAGGACACGCCGCTCGTCTTCCATCCCTTGTTCGCAGGCGAGGTGATCGAGGACACCGACCCGAGCCACCTGGAAAGCGGGAAGATCACGCTCCGGCAGGAGATCCGCAAGCTGTTCCTCGTGTCGGACAACCCGGCCTTCAACCGGCTCTACGAGTACCTCGGGCAGGACGGGCTCGCTCGGAGCCTCGGGCGCGCCGGGCTGTCGAGCGCGCGCATCCTGCACCGCCTGTCCGAGTCGCGCACGGAAGACGAGAACCGGCGGGCGCCACGCCTCGACTTCCAGGTCGGCGAACGCGAGGTCGTGACGATCCCCGAGCGTGCGAGCAAGCTGCGCATCACCGACCTCAAGGCGCCCGGCGTGGTCGTCGGGACCGCGCGCGTGGAAGGCACGCGGACCATCGCGGGCGGGATGAGCTTCGCACGCAAGAACGCGATCACGCTCGTCGAGCTCTTGGACGCGTGGGCGCGCCTCGTCGAGCCCGGGCTGGTCCTGGATGGCGAGCCGTGGGCGATCACCCCTGCGCAGCGCGACGCCCTGCTGGCCATCGCGGCCGAGTACCCGGCCGATTCTCGCAACCCGCGCTACCCGCGAGCCGAGTACCCCGACTCCTGGGGCAAGCCTCTCTTGCCGGGCCTGGAACGGGTCGCCCCGCAGTCGGCTTGGCGGGTCGCGAACAAGATCGGGCGTGCGTACGGGTTCACGGTCGACGTCGCTTGGGTGCTGCACGTGCCGAGCGGACGTGGCTCGTTCGTCGCGGCCACGGTCTACACGAACGCGAACGGCGTGTTGAACGACGGCCAGTACGAGTACGAGGCCCTGGCGGACCCGTTCTTCGCGGCGCTCGGAGAGATCGTGGGGCGCGAGTTGGCACGCTGAAAAGTCCTGGCACGGCAGGCCACCCACGAGACCACGGAGGTCTCGTGAGGGAACGAGGCCCGCGCGACGTACACGCGGCAGCCGGACGCGTCGGCAGCGGGCTAGCGCTTGACCTCGATCGTGATGGCCTGGATCTGGCCATTGAAGCGGCTGGAAGCCCCGTAGTCCGCGACGGGTGTCCCCAGATCGACGCCCACGTCGGCCAGGTCATCGACGGAGAAGATGCCAGGCTGCGTCCGCTTCAAGCGACCCTCGGCCACTTGCTGGCCGTCGACCTGGATCCGGCCGACGCCGCCCTTCCCCATTCCCGGGCCTTCGTAGGTGAACTCGTACACGAGCTCGCGCTTGCCCGCCGCGAGCTTCTCCGTGGCCGCGATCGTGGTGCTCTCCAGGCCCAGGAAGTTGTAGGTGAACGCTGGCCTGCCGTCCTTGACGTAGAAGGACAAGCCACCGAAGCGACCTCCCTGGCAGACGAGCACGCCCTGGGCGTCCTCGCCGACCTCGACTTCGGCGCGGATCGTGTAGGCCTTGTTGCGCAGGTCGATGAAGATGTCGACGCCCATGGCGGTCATGCCCTGGTGCAGGGTCATGCTGTTGCGCCCCTCCATGACCGTGGGCCGGCCCACCGCGGCGGCGTTGGTGCGCTCCAGGACGCGGTCGTCGATGGGCAGCACGTGGTACCGCTCGGCCTCGCGCAGGAAGAGGGCCTGCATCGCCGCGAGCTTGTCGGGGTGCTGCGCGGCCAGGTTGTTCGCGAGGCTGAAGTCCGAGCGTTCGTCGAAGAGATCCCAGACGTCCTCCTGCAGCGAGCGCAACGGCTTCGCATCCCAGGCCGGCCTGTGGATCGTGCGCGCGAGCCAGCCGTCCTGGTAGATCGCGCGATTACCGAACATCTCGAAGTACTGGACCGTGTGCCGCTCGGGCGCTTGCGCGTCGTGGAACGCGTACGCGAAGCTCGTGCCCTCGATGGGATCCTGCTCGATGCCGTTCACGGAACGCGGTGCCGGCACGCCGGTGACCTCGTAGATGGTCGGGGCGACGTCGATGACGTGCGTGAACTGGGAGCGGATCTCGCCCCGGGCGCGGGTGCCCGCAGGCCAGTGGACGACCATGCCGTTGCGCGTGCCGCCGTAGTCGGACCCGACCTGCTTCGTGTAGGCGAACGGCGCGTCGAGGGCCACGGCCCAACCAGCGGACATGTGCGGATACGTGCTGGGTCCGCCCCACTCGTCGAGGTGCCGGAGCATGTCCTCGACCTTCTCGGGAACGGCATTGAAGTAGGTCATCTCGCTGAACATGCCGTTGCGCTGGCCTTCGGCGCTGGCCCCGTTGTCGCCGGCGATGTAGATGATCATCGTCCGCTCGAGCTCGCCCATCTTCTCCAGCGCGGTGACGAGCCGGCCGACCTCGTGGTCGGTGTGCGCTGCGAACCCGGCATAGACCTCCATCTGCCGCGTGAAGAGCCGCTGCTCGTCGGGGCTGAGCGTGTTCCAGTCCGGGATGAAGGCAGGCTTGGGCGCGAGTTTCGTGCCCTTCGGCACCACTCCCAGCCGAATCTGCCGCGCGAGGGTCTGTTCGCGCAGGGCATCCCAGCCTTGGTCGAACTGGCCCTTGAACTTCTCGACCCAGGCCTTGGGCACGTGGTGCGGCGCGTGCGTCGCGCCCGGCGCGTAGTACATGAAGAAGGGCCTGTCCGGCGCCAGAGCCTGCTGGAAGTTCATCCAGGCGACCGCCTGATCCGTCATGTCCGTCGTGAAGTGATAGTCGGGATCGTGCGGCGGCTCGACCACCGTCACGCCGTCGTACACCGTCGGCGCCCACTGGTTCGTCTCGCCGCCGAGGAAGCCGTAGAACTTCTCGAAACCGCTGCGCGTGGGCCAGCGGTCCTGCGGCCCGACGGGCGAGATCTCCCACGCGGGGACCTCGTGGCACTTCCCGAAGAAGCCGGTGTTGAAGCCGTTCTGGCGCAACACCTCTGCGACGGGCGTGATCGTCTGCGGACGAACCGAGTTCATGCCCGGGAAGCTCGTCGCCGTCTCGGTGATCGAGCCCATGTTGTTCGAGTGGTGGTTGTAACCGGTGAGGATCGCGGCACGCGTCGGCGCGCACACCGCGGTCGTGTGGAATCGATTGAACTTCAGCCCCTGCTGGCCCAGGCGCGCGAGGGTCGGCATCGGCACTGGTCCGCCGAATGCATCGGCGGTACCGAAACCCATGTCGTCGATCAGGATGACGATGACGTTCGGCGCACCCGTGGGCGCTTCGACGACGAAGCGCGGGGGTGGCGTGGCCTTGCGCACGTCGAGCTCCGTGTAGCGCGGGCGGGCGGGCTCACGGATCGGCAGCACCGTGCGGTCGACCGTTCCGCCTGTCGCGCCGGCGGCCTGCTTGGGCGAGGGCGCTCCGCAGGCGGTGAGCAGCAGCGGAACGGTCAACGCGAACGGCCTCAGACCGGGAGCGGAGGGATGCATGTGGAGGGCCGCCACGGAGGTGACGGTGAATGGCGACAAACTCGCGAGGTGCGAGCGTGCCAAGCGTACATCCAGCTCGTCCCCGTTTCCGCTACCGGCCGGCGTGCAGGCCGCCGGGCCCGTCGCAGCCCTCGGAGGCCTCGGGCTCAGCGCCCCGCCTGCTCGCGCAGGATCGGCACGAGCGCCTTGCGCAGTTGCGCGCGTTGGAACTTGGCCTCGTCGGTCAGCTTGTCCTGCACGTCGGCGCGCGACTCGAACAGCTTGGCGTAGGCGAACAGGCTCCAGCCGTCGAACTGCTTGCGGCCCGCGTCGAGGAAGGCGCGGTGCGCCTCGGCGTCGCGGTCGCCAGCCATGATGCCCATGACCACCCGCGTGTTGCCGGAGATCTCGGACCAGATCCGCGCACGCTCCGACCACGTGGCGAAGTCGTTGGCGTAGTTCATGGGGTAGACGACGTCGAGCAGCCCCTCGCGCAACCAGGTGCGCGAGTCCTGGAAGTGCTCCTTCTTGGCCTTGTCGGGCGACCAGCCCACCGCGGCAGAGAGCTTGGCGCGCGGGCGCGCGTGGGAGAGCATCTTCCGCAGGTCGCGCACGAGTTGCGTGACCTGCTCGGTCCGCCAGCCGTCCCAGGCGGCCCTGTCGGACTCGGGGGTCTTGCCGGTCGCGTCGCGGAAGAGCTTCAGCGTGCGCGCGTCGCGCGGGTAGTCCAGGCCCTTGGGCGTCGCGGGCGGCTCGTTCGGGAAGCGGATGTAGTCCAGGTGGATGCCGTCGACCGGGTAGTGGATCGCGAGCTCCCGCGCGACTTCCACGAGGTAGGCGCGCACCTCGGGCAGACAGGGGTTCAAGGAGACGTAGAAGCGCTCGCTGAAGCGCTGGCGCTCGCCTTGCTGATCGAACCAGCTCCACTCCGGCTTCGCGTTCCAGATCTGGCGCGGGTCGGCGGGCGGTGTCGTCCCCCACCAGGCCGGCACGACGTTGATCCAGGCGTGCAGCTCGATGCCGCGCGCCCGCGCGCGTTCCAGGGCGACAGCCAGCGGGTCGAAGCCGGGATCCTGGAAGCCCCACTGCTCGCCCCACGGCTCGAGCTTGGAGCGATAGGAGACGGTGGCGTTCCCGCGGACCTGGAACAGGATCGTGTCGATCTTGGCGTTCGCGCAGTCGTCGACGATCCGCTCGACGTCCGCCTGCGTGCGGTAGTCGAAGCGCGTGACCCACATGGCGCGCTGGGGCCCGCGTCCCTCCGTCGGGAGGCGCGGGACACTGGAGCAGGCGAACAGCAGGACCGCCGCGGCGGCCAGGATCGAGGCGAGGATTCGGAGCATGGGCGGCGCGCCCGCAGCGCATGGCGGGCTCGCTCGTCCTCGTACCACGCCGCCCGGGGCGAGGCCATCGCGGTCCGGACGAACCGCTCAGCCCGCGGCGCGCAGGAGTGTCGGCGGGTCGCTGGCCACCACGCGGTCTCGGCCGGCTTCCTTGGCCAGGTACACGCGTCGATCCGCGCACTTCAGGAGCTCGTCGATCGTGCCGTGAGCGGCCTGGAGCTGCGCCACGCCGATGCTGGCCGTCATGACGCGCTCGAAGCTCTCGAACCGGATGACGCTCGCGTGCAACACCCCGCGCAGGCGCTCGCCGATCTCCGTCGCTGCGGCCAGGTCGGCGCCCGGGCAGATCGCCAGGAACTCCTCGCCGCCCATGCGGCACAGAGCGTCGCCCTTGCGCAGGGCGCCAGCCAGCGCCTTCGCGCAGGCCTGCAGGACGGCGTCCCCGGCGTCGTGCCCGTGCTCGTCGTTCACCGACTTGAAGCGGTCGAGGTCGATGCAGAGCACGGACAGTGGCCCACCACCATTGCGCGAGATCTCGAACGACTTCTGCAGCCGATCCACGGCGTAACGCCGGTTGTGGAGGCCGGTCAGGGCGTCCGTGACCGTGGCGATCTGCAGCTTGCGCGTCGCGATGGCGAGCTGGCCGATGCGCGCTTCGCGCTCGGCGACCAGATCCTGAATGCGCTCGTTGAGCTGGACGACCCGGAACGCGGCCCGCGCGCGGGCCACGACGAGCCGCGCGTCGATCGGACGCAGCAGGTACTCGTCCGCGCCGGCCTCGAAGGCTTCGATGAGCTTGGGTTCCTTGCGCCGGTCCGCGACGACGACGACCTGGATCTGCCTGCCGGCTTCGCTCTGGCGCAGCGTGCGCGCGAGCTGCAGGCCCGTGCCGCCGGGCAGGTCCCAGTCGCACAGCAGCATCTGCGGGGAAGTCTCGAGAGCCGCGCGCAGCCCTTCGCGACCGTCGCGCGCCGCGACGACGGCATGGCCGTCGGCCGCCAGCGCGGCTTGCAGCGTGGCGTCGCGCCCCAGGAGGTCGCCCACCAGCACCAAACGCAGCCCCGTGGCATGCGGACGCTGCACGAGCGGGGCCTGCTCCGGCTCGACCTGGTCCTCGCGCGGCTCGGACTCGACGCCCTGCGCCTGCGCCCGCTGCGCGACGTCCGCCAAGCCGAGCACCGGCTTGGCGCGCACGCCCATGGCTTCGCCCCAAGACGACCAGCTGGCCGCCACACGACCCCACAGGTCCGCGAAGCGTGAGTCGTCGAGGCCCAAGCCCTGCTGCACGCGCTGCAGGCGCGCCTGCATCCGCTGGCATTCCGCCGGGGTGGCGTCGACGTCAGCGGTCAGTGCCCGCGCCAGGTCGCGCGCGTCCTGCAGCACGCTCGCCAGGGCCACGGCTCGCCGTTCTTGGAGCTCCTCCGGCGACGCGCCGCTGCCGACGTGGCCGACGACCTCGATCCAGTGCGCGGGCAGGCGCCAGTCCGCGAGCATCGCGGCCGCCAGCTCGCGGTGGTTCAGGCCGAAGCTGTCCGCCTCGATCTGCGCCAGCTCCTGCGAGGTCTGGCCGCGCGCGCGCTCCAGCACGCCCTCGTACGCCACGGGATGGATGCTCGCCAGCGCCAGGCGCCCGACGCCCTGGAGCAGCCCGCAGGTGAAGGCATCGGCGTGTGGCACCCCCCCCCGCAGCTCGGCCACGAGCTGGGCCGCGGCCGCCACGGCCAGCGAATGGACCCAGAAGCCGTCGTGATCGAACGTGCTGCAGCGCCCCGAGCGATGGCCCGCGACCAGGCTGAATCCCAGCGCGATCGAGCGCACGGTCTGCAGACCGAGGCGCATCGCGGCCGCCTGCGCCGTCGTGACCTGACCCCGCCCGCCGATCTCCCCCGAGTTCGCGAAGCGGATCAGCCGCCCGGTGAGGGTCGGGTCCGTGAGCAGGACTTGGACGACGTCTTCCAGGGACGCGTCGTCGCTCTGCGTGATCTGGAGGATCCTGAGGCCGACGCCGGTCGGCGACGGCAGCCTTCCAGTGAGCCGCAGCTCCTCGAACTGTTGTTCCAGCACGCGGGGGATCCTCGGGAAACGAGGGCGGCGAGCACAGGCCGGGGGCGCCCCCGGGGAGAGGACGCTTCACGGTTCCTTATCGGCCGTGCCGACGTCGGACTTCCGGACACCCGGAGCAAAAGGCTCTGAAACCCGCGCGGAGACGCCCGTCGGCCGGGCCAGGACGTGGGCCAGGACGAAGGCCGCGACGCAGCCCGCCGGCTCGTACCAGGGGAACGCCAGGGGTAGGAGCTGCCCGGACTCGGTGGCCACCGGCTGCCACCAGAACTCCCCGTGGCGCCCGACCCACAGCGCGAAGAGCAGCGCCGCGCCGAGGACCGCGGTCTGTCCGAGCACCCGCCGGAGCGAGATGCCGGCGACCAGGTCGGGCCAGGCCCGCAGGAAAGTCCAGCACGCGAACAGGCTGAACGCGGCCGCGGGCGCGACGAGTTCCGCGCGCGGACCGTGCCACGCGCAGCAGAAGACCCACAGGACCGAGGCCGGCGCGGCCCACAGGAACCCCGATCCATCGACGGTGGCGCGCGTCAGGACCAGGAGCATGGCCGCGAGCAGGGCGCCGCGCGTGTACCCCGGCATCGAGAGCGCCAGGTCGAGCACCGAGCCGTAGCGTGTGGCGACCTCCTGCATGGCGAACCCCAGGGCTCCGAGCAGGACACCGAACACGATCACGAAGCGCCGCGACACGCGCAGCGCGCGGCCGTCCTCGCGCACAGCGTCCCACGCGGCTCCCGCACGCCGCACCCGGAGTCGGCGCCACGGGGCCCAGACGACGGATACGGCGGTCTGTGACAGGGCGCCGAGCGCCGAGTCCAGCGTCGTGATCGCCGTGGCGACGATCCCCGCCACGACCAATCCCCGCAGGCCGGCTGGCAGGACCTCCATGGCGAAGACCGGGACGATGCGATCGTTCGCGGCCGCGATCAGCGCCGCGCCGGCCTCCGACATCGGGTTGCGCTCGTACCAGGCAGTGAGGCCCACCCCCACGACCGCGACGAGCAGCGTGATGGCCATCGCGCCCGAGCTGGCCAGGATCGCCAGGCGCGCCGCGCGCGCGTCGCGGCAGCACAGCAGGCGCTGCGCGACCATCTGGTCGACGCCATACGCGCCGAAGTTCCCGAACGAGCTGGCGATGGCCGCGGCCCAGAACGTGTAGGCGCGGGCCGGGCTGGTCTCGAAGTCGAAGAACGTGAAGCGTTGGCTGTCGACACCCACGCGCCACACGCGCTCGAAGCCCAGGTCGAGGCCCGCGGAGATCACCGCGAGCATCGCGACCGCCGAGGCGATGAACACGAAGAGCAGCAGGAAGTCCGTCCAGGCCACCGCCGCGACGCCTCCGAGCCACGTCCACAGCACCGCGAAGGAGGCGACGAGGCCGATCGACAGCGCCAACGTCGGGACGCCCACGGCGGCCGAGAGCGACTGGAGTTCCGCATGCAGGACCACCTCCAGCACGAGCCCGGTCAGGTAGACGCGCGCGGACTGCGACAGGACGTTGCCCACGGCGAACAGCGCGCTGGCCATGCGCCGCGCGCCCTCCCCCAGGCGCTCACCGATCAGGTCGTAGGGGCTGTAGACCTCGCGCTGGAAGTAGACCGGCACGAGCACCCAGGCGATCGCGACGCGGGCCAGGATCGAGCCGATCACGAGCAGCGCGAGCGAGGTGAAGTTCCCGCCCGGGCGGTAGACGGTCCAGGGGATCGCGACCATGGTCACGGCGCTGATCTCCGTGGCGGCGATCGAGCCCGCGACCACCCACCACGGCAGCTTGCGTCCGCCGAGGAAGTAATCGCGCAGGCTGGCGTGGCGACCGAGCACGGCCCCCAGGAGCGTGGACACCGCGAGCACGGCCGCGACGACGGTCCAGTCGAGCGCGCTGAATCCGTTCAGTTGCGGCACGGTGCCTCCTCCAGGCCCAAGGCCAGCGCCGCGGCCCCGAAGCAGGGCGCGTCGACGAAGCAGGATGGGCGCAGGAACCCGGACGGCAGCCCAGCGCGCTTCAGCGCGGCCACGGCCGGGTCGAGGAGCGCCGCGCTCAGCTCGGGGCGGGCGAGCAGCTCGCCGAGCCGCGCTCCCACGACGGCCCGCTCCGGCGCGAATGAGGACAGCGCGCGCAGGCGCGCCAGCCGGTCGAGCGTGTAGTCCGCCAGCGCGCGAGCGGCGCGGCCCAGCACCTCGCCCGCCACGCGCGGCTCGACGCGCAGCGCGCGCGCCCAGTCGACGGGCGCGTCGCCGGCTGCGTGCAGGCCGGTCGCATCCGTCAGGCGCGCCGCGCGCGCCCAGCCACCCGGCGCGAGGGCGTCCTCGTAGTTGCCCCCGTCGGCGCAGCGGACCTCGAAGGCCTTTGGCAGCGGGGTTTCGAGGGCGTCGAGGGCGCGCACCCGCCCCCCGACGAGGAGCGCCTCGGCGAGTCCACTGCCGCCGGCGAGGTAGAGCGCGTCGCGGGTCTCGCGCAAGAGCCCGCGCGCGGCCCACTGCTCGCCGAGGGCTCCGGCGACGCCGTCGCTGGCGAGCGGCGGGAGCGGGCGCGCGAGTTCGAGCCCGCGGGCCGCGAGCCCGCGCGCGAGCGCCCCGACGAGGTCCGGATCCCGCGGACCGTGGCGGATCACGGCCACGCCGCGCCCGTCCGCGGTCTTCCGTCCGGGCCAGCACACGCCCAGCACGACGCGCCGCGCGCCCGCGCCGTGCGCCGCCTCGGCGATCGCGTCGGCGGCCGCCTCGGCGCGCGCCCGGGCCGCCGCGCGCTCGCGCTCGCGCTCGTCGCAGCGCACGACGTCGAGCCCGACTCCAGCCCCGAGTTCCGCCTGCTGGCGCTCGAGGTCGACCCCCGCGTAGGGCGCGTGGCGCCGTTCGGCGCGCGGACCGAGAGCCTCCAGGCTCCCGTCCGCGGCGCGCCGGACGGCCAGCGCGCGGACGCCGCTCGCGCCGCCGTCGACGCCGATCGCGAGGGTGCCCGGTTCGCTCATGCTGCGCGGGCCGGAGGTTCGGGGGCTGATCCGCGCACGTCAAGCCGTGGATCGGAGCCGGGCACGCGCCAGCGGCCGCGACCGCTGGAGCGGATCCCACCCGCGGGCACCGGGAGGCCGGCCCGCGCCGCGCGCCAGCAGGGACCCGCGGGGCCCGGCCGCGCGATTCCCGCCGCGCCCGCGCTCGTGGTGGAATCGGGCCATGACGACGCTCCCGCGCACCGGCGCGCTGCTCCTCGCCACGTCCGGAGCGCTGTTCGGACAGGACCCGGGCAGCGCGCTGCTCGAGCCGTCGGAGATCCGCGCGCTCGTCGTGCGCGCCGCCGAGACCGAGCTCCTCGCGACGTCCCGCGGCATCGCCGCGGCGCTGGATCGTGCCGCGGAGCTGGGCTTCGACGCCGTCGTCCCGCTGGTCTTCGAGCCCGGTCGCGCCTGGGCCTCGTCCCCGGCGCTCGCGGCGGCGGGCGTCGAGGCGCAACCGGCGGTCCCCGGGCGGGACCTGGTGGGCGAGCTCGTGTTCGAGGCGCACCGCGCGGGGCTCGAAGTGCTCATCGGCCTCGACGGCGAGCTCGTGCTCGGCGCCGGCGCGGCCGGCCGCGCGGCGTTGCGCTCCGCCGCGGTGGAGCTCGCGCGTGCGCACGAGGTCGACGGCTTCGTGCTGTGGAACGGGCTCGCCGCGTTCCCGGTGGAAGCCACCCGCGATCCCACCCTGCGCACCGCGCTCGCGGAGTCCGCGCAGGAGCTCGCGGCCTGGCGCGCGGAGCTCGCGGCGCTCGACGGCGGGCTCGTCGTGGGCTGGTACGCCGCCGACGCGCGCCGCGCCTGGCCCGCCGACCTCGCCACCCTGGACTTCGTCGTCGTGCCCCCCGGCGCGCGCGACCTGCCCGAGCACGTCGCGGCCTGGATGCGCGCCGGGAGGGGCCGCGCGGCGCTCGCGCTCGCGCTCGACGGCGCGCTGACGCCCGCGGCGTTCGCGGAGTCCCTGGCCGCGGCCCGCACCGCGCCGTTCGCGGGCGAGTTCCTGGGCCCGTTCGCGGAGCTCGAAGCGCGCGGGCGCGCGCTGGCCGACGTGCTCGACCAGGGCCTGGATGCGCCCTACTACGCCCGCGCGATCCCGCCCTGGCGCGCCGGAGTGGCGCGGCGGACCCCGGCACCGACCGCGGCGCTGTTCGACGACTCCGGCTCGTTCGAGAAGGTCGAGGCCGACCCGCCCTACGCCGTCCTGGCGCCGGGCGCGCGGGGCGCCGCGAGCTGGGCCCTCGCGGCCGACGCGCCCGGCGAGCACGAGCTGTGGCTGTGGCTCGAGCCCAGCGCGGGCCCGCACGGCGAGCTCGAGCTCACGATCCCGGTCGATCCCCGGCGTGTCCAGCGGATCAAGCTCCAGGCCGGTGAGCCGCGTGGCTGGACGCGCGTCGGGCGCGCGCACCTCGGCAGCACACGCCGCGAGGACGTGCTGCGCCTCGAGGTCCCCGCGGGCGGCGCGCGCGGCTTGGCGGTCGGCTCGGTCGTGGCGCTCGCGCGCAAACGGCCGGGCCCACGCTGAATCCCGGGCCGCACAGCGCATACTCGCCCGCTCCAGCTCCAGGACCTCCCCATGCGACGAATCGCTCTCCCGCTCTCCACGCCCCGCGACCCGCGTCGCGGTGGTCTGTCCATCGGCCTCGTGATCGTCCTCGCGCTCGTCGCGGGGCTCGTCATCGCGGGCGTGGTGCTGTTCGGCTCGTACAACGCGCTGGCGCGCAACAAGGAGGACGTCGCGAGCAAGTTCGCGGCGCTCGACGCGACCTACAAGCGCCGCGCGGACCTGATCCCCCAGCTCGTCGAGGTCGTCAAGGGCGCGGCGGACTTCGAGAAGTCGACCTTGGACGCGGTCGTGTCGGCACGGGCCGCCGCGACCCAGACCCGGCTCCCGGCCGACGCGCTCTCGGACCCGGCCGCGCTGCAACGCTACATGGAGGCGCAGAACCAGCTCGGCGGCGCGCTCTCGCGGCTGCTCGTGGTGGTCGAGAAGTACCCCGAGCTGCGCGCCACGCAGAACTTCCTGTCCCTGCAGGACCAGGTCGAGGGCACCGAAAACCGCATCCAGGTCGCGCGCCGCGACGTCATCGAGAGCGTGCAGGCGTTCAACACCCGCACGGCGACGTTCCCGAGCAACTTCGTGGCGGGGATGTTCGGGTTCGAGCGCCTGCCGCAGCTCGAGTCCACGACCGCCGAGGAACGCGCGGCGCCCAAGATCGACTTCGGCGCGGGTGGCGCGGCCAAGTGATCGCGCTGGCGCTGGCGCTCCTGCCGGCGGTCGCGGTGGGGAGTCCGGCCACGGCACCCGTCGCGACACCGGCGGTCGCCGAGTTCCGTGTCCCGCGCAACGACGGCTGGGTCACCGACCTGGCGGGACTCTTGTCGCGGTCGGAGGAGCGCGCCCTCGAAGCGCGCCTCGAGGAATGGTCGCAGCGCACGGGGCACCAGCTCGCGGTGCTCACGATCCCCTCACTGGACGGGGAGCCCATCGAACGCGCGTCGCTCGCCGTCGCGCGCGCCTGGGGCATCGGACACGGCCAGCGTGACGACGGCGCGCTCCTCTTCGTCGCGCAGGGCGACCGCAAGCTGCGCATCGAGGTTGGCAACGGGCTGGAGAGCGCGCTGACCGACTCGATCTCCGGCCGGATCATCCGTGAGATCGTGGCGCCCCAGTTCCGCGCGAACCACGCCTCCTCGGGGATCCGCGCCGGCGTCGAGGCCCTGATCACGGTCGTCGAGCAAGGCGTCGAGGCCGTGCCGGCGCTGAAGCGGAACCAGCAGCGCGGTGCGGTCGTGATCCCGCTCGTCGTGTGCGGAGTGCTGCTGCTCCTGATCTTCGCGCGCATCCTCCACAAGCTCGGCGGCGGCGGCCCGCCACGCGGCGGGGGGCGCGCCCGCGCCGGAGGGCCCGGCTGGCCGTTCTTCATGGGGACCGGCGGCCTCGGCGGTGGCGGCTTCTCGGGCAGAGGCGGCGGCTTCGGTGGCGGCGGCTTCGGCGGCTTCGGTGGCGGCGGGTTTTCGGGCGGCGGCGCCTCGGGAGGCTGGTGATGCGCGCGTTCCAAGAGCTCGCAGCGGAGCGGGTCGGCGCGCAGGCACTGTGGGATGACCCCTGGCTGCGCGCGCTGGAGGCCTTCGAGCGCGTCGGGCCGTGGATCCTGGTCGCCGCGACGCTGGGGCTCGCCGTGGTCGCGCTCGTGCGGGGCCGGCGCCTCTCGATCTCGGGGGTCATGGGGAGCGACGCGCAGCGACGTGTCCACGCTGCCCTCGTCGAGGCCGAGCGGCGCACGGTCGGCGAGATCGTGCCGGTCGTGCTCGGGCGCTCCGACGCGCATCCGGCGGCCGAGTGGCGCTCGGGCCTGGTCATGCTGCTCGCCGGCTCGGCGCTGCTCGAGGGGCTCTTGCCCTGGCACGCGCCCTGGCTGGTGCTCACGATCCAGCTCGCGCTGGGCTCCGCGGGCTTCGCGCTGGCGCGTTGGATCCCGGGCTGGAAGCGCCTGTTCGTCACCCGGCGCCGCGCGAGCGAGGTCTGCGCGGAGCAGGCTGGGCTGGAGTTCCAGCGCCTCGAGCTGCACCGCACCGAGGCGCGCACGGGAGTGCTCGTGCTCGTCAGCCTGTTCGAGCGCCGCGTCGTGGTCCTGGGCGACGTCGGCATCCACGCGACCGTCGGCGACGCGCACTGGCAACGCACGCGCGACGCGGTGCTCGCCGGCGTGGACCGCGGCGACCTCGCCGGCGGCCTGGTCGAGGGGATCCAAGCCTGCGGCGAGCTGCTCGCCCGACACTTCCCCGCGCCGGACGGCAGCCGCAACGAAGTTCCCGATCGCCTGGTGGTGCGCGCGGAGTGAGCCGCGCGGCGCCGGCGCTCACAGCAGGGCGGCGGCCTCGCCGTCGAGCAAGAGCCGCACGTCGGGATGAGCGCGCAGGAAGGTCGAAGGAACGTCCGGGCCCTCGCTGGCCCGCAACGTCTCGCGCACGATCGCGGCCTTCCGGGAGCCGAGTGCCAACACGCGCAAGCGTCGCGCTTCGAGGATCGTCGCGACCCCCATCGTGACGGCGCGCAGCGGCACGTGCTCGAGCCCGCCGAAGTCGCGGGCCGCATCCTCGCGTGTCCAGGGGTGCAGCTCGACCGCGCGAGTGCGGCTGTCGCGTGCCGAGCCGGGCTCGTTGAAGGCCACGTGCCCGTTGCGGCCAAGGCCCAGGATCTGCAGGTCGATGCCGCCAGCGGCTCGGATGGCGTCCTCGAAGGCTCGCGCGGCCGCCTCGAGGTCGGCGGCCTCGACGTCGGGGAAGCAGGTGCGGGCGAAATCCGCGTGCTGGAACAGGTGCTCGCGAGTCCAGCGCCGGAACGACTGCGCGTGCGCAGCGGGGAGCCCCACGAACTCGTCCAGGTTGAACGTGGTCGTGCGCGCGAAGGACAGACCCGCCTCACGGCGCCGGCGCGCGAGTTCGCGGTAGGCGTCCAAGGGCGTGCTGCCGGTCGCGAGGCCCAGCACGGTGGCTGTCGGACGCCGCACGAGCGCCTCGATCTCGTCCGCCAGGGCGCGGGCCAGCTCGGCGCGGTCGTCGAAGACCAGGGTCGGAATGGGCGTGCCGGAGAGCGAGCGCATGCGGCGGAGCCCCGGATGCTAGCAGCGGGCCGCGCCGCGGCGCACCTCAGCCGAAGCGACCGGTGACGTAGTCCTCGGTCTCGGGCAGGTGCGGCGTGAGGAACAGGTCGTTCGTGGGCCCGTACTCGATCAAGCGCCCCAGGTACATGAACGCGGTGTAGTCGCTGGCGCGAGAGGCCTGCTGCATGTTGTGCGTCACGATCAGGATCGAGTAGCTGCCCTTGAGCTCGTCGATCAGGTCCTCGATGCGCCCCGTCGCGATCGGGTCGAGAGCCGAGCACGGCTCGTCGAGCAGCAGCACCTCGGGCTCGGCGGCGATCGCGCGCGCGATGCACAGGCGTTGCTGCTGTCCGCCGGACAAGGCCAGCGCGCTCTCCTGCAACCGGTCCTTGACCTCCTCCCACAGGCCGGCGCCGCGCAGGCTCTTCTCGCAGACTTCCTCCAGGAGCCTGCGGTTGCGTTCGCCGTCGATGCGCAGCGAGTAGACGACGTTCTCGAAGATGCTCATCGGGAACGGGTTGGGTTTCTGGAACACCATCCCGATCCGCTTGCGCAGCTCGATCACGTCGACGCCCGGGCCGTAGATCGAGTCGCCGTTCAGCAGCATGTCGCCCTCGATCCGCACCGAATCGACCAAGTCGTTCAGGCGGTTCACGCTGCGCAGGAGCGTCGACTTCCCGCAACCCGATGGGCCGATCAGCGCCGTCACCTTGCCGCGCGGCACGGGCAGGCCGATCGAATACAGGGCCTGCTTCTCCCCGTACCAGAGCTGGAAGTCCTTGACCTCCAGCACCGCCTCCTCCTTGAAGACGGCCTCGTGCATCTCGGTCGCGAACGCCTGCGACTTCGCGATCGCCTCGAAGACGGGACTCGCGACGGGCTGACCGTCCTGCTCACCGACACTCACCCTGCGCGCCGCCTTCTGGCGCGGGAGCTTACCTCGGATCGAGACTTCCATGTGATCGACCTCTCGGGATTCGGCGGCCTAGAAGTGGCCGACCTGGAACTTGCGCCGCAGACGGCCGCGAACCCAGATGGCCGCGACGTTCAAGACGACGATCAACGCGATGAGCAGCAGGGTGGTGGTGTAGACCATGGGCTTCGCAGCCTCGCTGTTCTGGCTCTGGAACCCGAGGTCGTAGATGTGGAAGCCCAGGTGCATGAAGCTGCGCTCGGGGTGCACCGACAGGAACGGGAACGCGGAGGACAGCTCGACGGGCAGCTCGGGGGCCAGCTTCACGGCCCCGACCAGCATGAGCGGAGCGACCTCGCCGGCCCCGCGCGCGATGGCCAGGATCATGCCCGTCATGACGCCCGGCATGGCGCGCGGCAGCACGATGCGGCGGATCGTCTGCCACTTCGTCGCGCCGCAGGCGTAGGAGCCCTCGCGCATCGAGCCCGGCACGGCCGCCAGGGCCTCCTCGGTGGCCACGATCACGACCGGGAGCGTCAGGAGCGCCAGCGTGAAGCTGGCCCACATCAGGCCGCCGCGTCCGTAGGTCGGGTTCGGCAGGCGCTCGGCGTGGAACAGGTCGTCGATCGTCGCGCCGACGATGTAGCAGAAGAACCCCAGGCCGAAGACGCCGAAAACGATGCTCGGGACGCCGGCCAGGTTGTTCACTGCGATGCGCACCCCGCTCACGAGCAGACCCTGCTTGGCGTACTCGCGCAGGTAGAGCGCGGCCAGCACGCCGAAGGGCACGACGAGCAGCGACATCAGCAGGGTCATGACGACGGTGCCGAAGATCGCCGGGAAGACACCGCCCTCGCTGTTGGCCTCACGCGGCTCCGCGGCCAGGAACTCCGCCCAGCGCGAGAAGTACACGCCGGCCCGCTCGGCCCACGAGAGCTGGTTCGCCGGGTAGGCGCGCACGATCTCCGCGACCTTCATCTCGACCGTCTGGCCGTCGGCCGTCCCGAACACGATCAGGAAGCGGTCGTTCTCCTGGTTCAGCGCGCGGATCTCGCCCTCGATCTGGGTGAACCGCGCGCGCAGCGCGGCCTCCTCGCGCCGTCCAGCCGCCTCCGCGGCGGCGTACGCGGGGCTCGTGCGGCCCTCGCGGAGCTCGATCCGGCGCAGCGCCAGCCGCGCCGCTTCGAGCTCGGCGTTCACGGCTCCGATCGCGTGCGTCTCGAGCTCGCGCACGCGTGCCTGTCGTTGGCGACAGGCGGCGTGATGGTCCTGGAAGCGCGCCCAGGCCTCGGCCGCGCCGCGCCCCACGCTCTCTGCACCGATCCGGAACTCGCTGGGCTCGCCGTAGAAGCGACCCCAGGCCAAGCGCTCGACGACGATGGCCCACTCCGGCCGCGCGCGCGCCGCGACCTCGAAGTCGCTGACCCACGTGAAGTGCGTGCCCGAGACGTCGAAGTTCCCCGTGCGCAACATCTCGCGCACGCTCTCGCCATCCTGGGTCTCGACGGCGGCCTGCGCCTGCGCGCGCTGCGCCTCGGGCAGCCGCTCGAACGCCATCGCTTCGGGACGGTAGGTCTCGCGGACCGCCACCTCGCCGAGCAGGATCCGACCGTCGACCGTTGCGATGCGCCACGCCGCTGCGGGCCAGAACGTCGAGGTGCCCTGGTGCACGACCAGCGCGAGCAGGCCCACGATCATCACCAGCGCGGTGGCGAGCGCTCCGCCCGTGAGCCACAGCATCGGCTCGCCGAACGCGCCGATCGACGTCGGGCGGCGGCCCGGACGCCGGCGGGGGGCCGACTCGGGAACCTGTGCGGCGGGCTTCTCCGCGGTGAGCGTCACAGTTGGTAGGCCCGCTTGCGGAAGCGCTGGCGCACGACCTCGGCCACGGTGTTCAGCGCGAACGTCATGGCGAAGAGGCACAGCGCCGCCAGGAACAGGGTGCGGTAGTGCGTGCTGTTCTTGACGGCCTCCGGCAGCTCGACGGCGATGTTGGCCGAGAGCGTTCGGAACCCGTCGAAGACGTTCCAGCTCATGACCGGCGTGTTGCCGGTGGCCATGAGCACGATCATGGTCTCCCCCACCGCACGGCCGAGCCCCACCATGACCGCGGAGAACAGCCCGCTCATGGCGGTCGGGATCACGATGCGGACCGCGGTCTGCCAGGGGGTCGCGCCCGAGCCCAGCGACGCGAGCCGCAGGTGCCCTGGCACCGAGGTCAGCGCGTCCTCGGCCAGCGTGTAGATGATGGGGACGATCGCGAACCCCATGACGAAGCCAACGATCATCGCGTTGCGCTGGACGTATGTGTCGAGCACGCCGCCACGCGGGTCGTAGCCGGCGGATTCGAGTCCCAGGGCGGCGATGGCGGCGATCCCCAGCACGCCGGCCGTGACGATCAGGAAGCGCAGGAACTCGAAGCGGCTGGCTGCGGGTTGGGACCAGCCGCGCTGCAGGGAGCGCCACCAGGGATCGACGAAGCGCGTCGCGAGGAACACCGCAGCCAAGGCCGCAGCCGGGATCAGCAGCATCAGCCAGCCGCCGAACGCCCGCCCCGTGCTCCCGTGGAGCCACTGCGGGAGGTCGCCGCCGAACAGCAGGCGCTCCGCGGCCGGGCCCACCCGCCAGGCGAGCGCCACGCCCAGCGGCAAGGCCAGCGCGATGGCCGCGAAGCGCGGCGTGCCCGACCACTGGACGTAGAGCCGTGCGGGCAGCAGCGACCACAGGCGCGCACCCAGGAGCAGCGCCAGCGGCACGCAGAAGAAGCAGGCCAGGACCTGTGGCAGGACCCCTTGCACGTAGGGCGCGAAGACGATGGCGGCGAGGAAGCCGAGCACCACGCTGGGGAGGCTCGCCATGATCTCGACCGTGGATTTCAGCGGCGTGCGCAGGCGCGGATGGAGGAACTCCGAGGTGTAGATCGCCGCGAGCAGCGCCAGGGGCACGCCGAACAGCATCGAGTAGAACGTGGCCTTCAGCGTGCCGAACACCAGCGGCCACAGGCCGTACTTGGCCTCGAAGTCGTCCGTGCCGCTGGAGCTCTGCCAGACGTGCTCCGCCCGCGGGTAGCCCTCGTACCAGACCGGGCGGAACAGCGCCGTCAGCGTCGCCTCGGGATGCAGGAGATCGACGCGCCAGCTCGCGAGCTTGCCGTCCGCGAAGGCGACCAGCCCGTCGTCCTTGGGCGTGATGAGCACGGCATCGATCGATGGAGCGCCCTCGAGCCGGCTCGTGAAGAGCTGCTTGTCGCTCGTGACGTAGTGGACCGTGACGTCGCCCTGCGCCGTGCCCGAGACCACGGAGCGTCCGCGCGACGAGGAAGCGATCCAGCGCACGGGTGCGCCCTCCCCGACCAGCTCGTGGGTGCGTACGAAGCGCTCGCCGTCCGCCGTGCCGGCCTGCGCGGGCTTCGTGCCGAACCAAGCACGCACCCGACCGCGAGAGTCGCCCACGACCAGGGTCCCGCGGCCGATCAGGAAGGCGACGGCATCCAGCGTGCCCTCGCCCTCGACCAGGTCGAACTCCTCGACCACGACCGCGTTCTCGATGTCTCGCGCGTCGTAGCGCCGTGCCTGACCGTCGCGCCAGGCGACCAGCAGGCGATCGCCGGCGCCCGCAACCAGGACGCGCTCGGGGGCCAGGCCGTCCGCGCGCGGCTCCCAGCGCACCTCGTGGGACGCGACGCGCTCCGTCAACTCGCCCGTGAAGACGTTTTCGCGACGCTCGACGCGCGCGAGCCGCAGGGCTCCCGCCGACTCGTAGGCCAGGACGCGCGTCACGCCGCGCTCTTGCACCGCGTCGACGGCGACGACGGCCGAGCGCGCGCCGATGTCGACGGGCTCGCCGAGCTCGACGTCCAGGAACTGGGCCCGGTACTGGCCCTCGGGCGTGTGCTCGACGACGCCGCCCTTCCAGGTCGCGCGCTCGCTCCCGGTCATGGCGCGCGCCAGCTCCGGGTCCTGCGACGGGTCCACGAACTCGGGCCGGAACGAGAAGCGAGCCAGGCGGATCGTCCCGTCTGCGAAGCCTGCCACGTAGCGGCCGCCTTCGAGGGGCAGCGAGATCGCGGTGGGGCGCGCGCCGCCGAAGGCGTGCTCCTCGCGGAGTCGTTCACCCGTGTCGAGTCGCCAGGCGCGCAGCGTCCCGTCCGCGGCCAGCGCCCAGGTCAGCACCTGGTACTCGTCGACGTCGGCGGCCAGCGGTCGTTCCCCGGGGGCCGGGGCTGCGGCCAGCGGGCGCGCTCCGCGTTCCTCGAACTCCGCGCCGCCGAACAAGGGCGCGACGACCCACAGGAGGAAAGCCAGGATCAACGTCACGGCCACGATCGTCCCCAGGCCGCCGATCGAGATCAGGAGCCTCGCGGCCCGCTCGGCGACGCGCACGCCGCGGCGCGTCTGGCGGCGCCGTCCTCGGCCGGTGAAGGACTGGGGGCTCATCCCGGGGAACTCGATTCCGTGGCGCGGGTCGGGGAGGGGGGGCGATCCACCCCGACCCGCGCCAGAAATGCAGCCGCGCAGGGCGCGGCGCTCAGCGCTCGGCCGACGCCGGGACGGCGGCGACCGCCTTCAGGCCGATCGACTTCAGCGCGTTGTCGACCAGCTTGGCCGTCAGCGGGTAGTAGCCGTCCTTGATCACGTCCTCCTGGCCCTGCTTCGACAGCATGTAGCGCACGAACTCGCGGCGCAGGGGATCGATCTCGGTGCCCGGCTTGTAGTTCACGTAGACGTAGAGGAAGCGCGCCAGGGGATAGTCGCCGGAGTACGCATTCTCGGGCGTGGCCGCGACCGTCGCGCTCTTCGCGTCCGCGGCCAGCGGCACGGCGCGCACGTCGGCCGTCATGTAGCCGATACCGCTGTAGCCGATGGCGTACTTGTCCGCGGCGACGCCTTGGACCACGGAGCTCGATCCGGGCTGCTCCTTGACGGAGTCCTTGAAGTCGCCCTTGAAGAGCGCGTGCTCCTTGAAGTAGCCGTACGTCCCCGAGGCGCTGTTGCGGCCGTAGAGGCTGATCGGCTTGTCGGCCCACTCGCCGGCCAGACCGAGCTGGCCCCAGGTGGTGATGTCCTTGTCGAAGCCGCCCTTGCGGGTCTTCGAGAAGACGGCGTCGACTTGCTGCATCGTGAGGCTCGCGATCGGGTTGTCCTTGTGGACGTACACGGCGAGCATGTCGATCGAGGTCGGGATCGCGGTGGGCTTGTAGCCGTACTTCTTCTCGAAGTCGTCGATCTCCTTCTGCTTCATCTCGCGGCTCATCGGCCCGAACGTCGCCGTGCCCTCGATGAGCGCGGGCGGGGCGGTCGAGGAGCCCTTGCCCTCGATCTCGATCGAGACGGCCGGGTACTGCTTCTTGAAGCCCTCGGCCCACAGCGTCATCAGGTTGTTCAGCGTGTCGGAGCCGATGCTCTTCACGTTGCCGGAGACGCCTGCGATGGGCGCGTAGGGCGCGATCTTCGGATCGACCCTGACCGCCTGTGCGGCAGCGGCCGTGGCGAGGAACGAGGCAGCGACGCTCGCGGCGAGCGTGCGCAGGGTGAGGTTCAGTTGCATGCGCGAAATCCTCCGTGCAGGGACGGGGGTCGGGCCGACCGCTGGGTCGGCGGGGAGCGAGTACCACCAGGACGAGACACCGATAGGAGAGCCGCGCTCGATGAAGACGCCGTGAAGAGCCAGCCAAGATCGAGACCCCAGCCCGCCCGCCTGGCCGCCATCGCCAGACGCACGCATAAAGCCAAACGCCACAATGGCTTGAGACCAGCCACTTGCCCGCCGTAGCGGCATCCTACGCCTGCCTGGCTGAGGGATCCCGTGGGACCGCTTGCCGCGCAGTGATCGCCTGCGCATCCGGGGGCGCGGCGGCAGAGATCCAGCCCAGGGGCGACCACAAGTGGAGATCACACAGCGTCCAGATGGACCCGAACCTACCCTGAAGCAATTCCACCGAGGCAGTCTGGCGCTAGATGGCATTTAGACTATCCATGTCATCCACTTGACACCCAGTGGGGCATTACCGGCCCGAACTGGGTCTCGTTCCACCCCGCGCCCCTCGACCGACGGCTCTCGACCTCGAGCAGTCGGTTCGCTCGCGGGCCTCGTGCTCCGCACCCGAGCGGCCGACACGGGCTGAGCCGGTCGCATCGACAAGGCCTCGGTCGGCTGCGGAGCCTGGGTGGCGGACTGGGGCGCGCCCAGCCTCGGGCAATCACCGTCCCCCGGAGTCCGGCGGCTGATGCGCGAGGTGGTCAGCGCGGATCGCTCCGGGAGCGAGCCGCCGCACGCTGCTGGGCTCGCGCCTCACCTGACGTGCGCGGAAGATCGCGGGCGAGGCGCCTCCACTCCGGGTCCGGATCTCCTCAGGGCGCAGCGTGGTTTCCGAAGGTGCGCCGTGCTGCGAGCTTGCGTCCACGGAGGGGTGCCGTTTGCTTGCCGTGAACAGGGGGAAGCCCTATACCTTTCGCCTCGTTGGCGCGGCGGAAGACCTCGGCGAGCCCCCTCGCCGCGAGCCTCCGCCGCGCCGCTGAAACCACCCGGCAGGCGCGCCGCGAGCAGCACGCCGCCCCCCACGTTCAGGCGCTCCCGCGGCGCCGCGACCCGGCATGGCGCAGATCTTCCACCCGAGCTTCAACACCCTCTCGAAGGCTTCGGTCGTCGCGGCGGTCTTGCTGCTCGGATCCGTCGGCCTCGCCACCCTGCACGCGAACCGCACGTCGATCGTGACCGACGTCGAGGTGCCGAAGATCCAGCCGGTGCCGTTCAGCCACGACCACCACGTCGGCGGGCTGGGCATCGATTGCCGTTACTGCCACGCGTCCGTCGAGGAGGCCGCTTCCGCCGGCCTGCCCTCGACGAAGACCTGCATGAGCTGCCACTCGCAGATCTGGACGAACGCCGAGATGCTCGAGCCGGTCCGCGCCAGCTATCGCGACGACACGTCCATCGAGTGGATCCGGGTCCACGACCTGCCCGAGTTCGTCTACTTCAACCACAGCATCCACGTCGCGAAGGGCATCGGCTGTGAGAGCTGCCACGGCCGCGTCGACCAGATGCCGCTCATGTGGAAGAAGGAGACGCTGAACATGGAGTGGTGCCTCGCCTGCCACCGGGCGCCCGAGAAGTTCCTGCGCCCGCGCTCGAAGGTCTTCGAGATGGGCTGGGACCCGCAGAAGGCACTGGGCAAGTCCCAGGCGGAGCTCGGCGCCGAGCTCAAGGCCGAGTACCAAGTCCAGAGCCTGACGAACTGCTCCATCTGCCACCGATGATCGAAGAGCAACCGACGTCGACCCTCTCCGCGGCTCGTGACGGGGGTGCCCTCCCGGAGCTCGCCGGCAAGTCCGGTCCCGAGTTCTGGCGCAGCCTCGAGGAGCTGTCGGGTACCGAGCGCTTCCAGGACTTCCTGCGACGCGAGTACCCGGATCAGGCCGAAAAGCTGCTCTCGGAGCCGGAGCGCCGCACGGTGCTCAAGCTGATGGGCGCGTCGCTGGGACTCGCGGGGCTGGCGGCCTGCACGAAGCAGCCCGAGGAGCGCATCCTCCCCTACGCGAAGAACCCCGAATCGACCACGCCGGGCGTCCCGCTCTACTTCGCCACGGCGATGCCTTGGGCGCGCGGCTCGATCGGCCTGCTCGTCGAGAACCACCAGGGTCGGCCCACGAAGATCGAGGGCAACCCGGACCATCCCGCCAGCAAGGGCGCCACGGACGCGTTCGCGCAGGCGGCCGTGCTCGAGCTGTACGACCCCGACCGTTCGACGGCGATCACGAAGCGCGGCCGCACCCAGACGTACGACGAGTTCCTCACGGAGTTGCGCGCCGAGCTCAACGTGCAGGGCGCCAGGCAGGGCGCGGGACTGGCGATCGTCCTGCCGACGATCGTCTCGCCGACGCTCGCCCGCCAGATCCGCGAGCTGCGCGCGGCCTACCCGCAGGCACGCATCGTCCAGTGGGACGCCATCCACCGCGACGAGGCCCGCGCCGGCGCGCTGGCCGCGTTCGGCAAGGACGTCGTGCCGGCCCGCGCCTACGACAAGGCGCGCGTGGTCCTGGCGCTGGACGACGACTTCCTGGGCGGCGGTCCCGAAGCGGTGCGCGCCGCGCGCGATTTCGCCCCGACGCGCCGCGCCCGCAAGGGCCGCACGGACCTGAGCCGCCTGTACGTCGTGGAGAGCGCGCCGTCGGTCACGGGCACGATGGCGGATCACCGCCTGCCGCTGCGCGCGGCGGACGTCGAGGATTGCGCTCGTCGGCTGGCGCAGCGCCTCGGGCTCGACGTCAAGACGGGCGAGGCGACGAGCGCCAAGGTCGATCGGTGGGTGGACGCCGTCGCCAAGGATCTGCAGGCCAACGCCGGCGCCTCGATCGTCACGACCGGCGACTGGCAGCCGGCAGCCGTCCACCACCTCGTGGCGGCGATCAACGACAAGCTCGGCAACGTCGGGAAGACGGTGCGCTACATGCCCCCCGTCGATTGCCTGCCCCAGGAACGGGGCCAGATCGAGGCGCTGCGCGAGCTGGCGGCGGATATGCAGGCTGGGAAGGTCGAGGCGCTCGTGCTGCTGGGCGTGAACCCGGCCTACGACGCGCCCGCGGACCTGGACTTCGCCGCCGCCTTGAGCAAGGTGCCCTTCAAGGCGCACAGCGGGCTGCATCTCGACGAGACGGGCATCGTCTGCGAGTGGCACGTGCCGGCTGCGCACTTTCTCGAGAGCTGGGGCGACGCCCGCGCCGCCGACGGCACGGTCACGATCGTCCAGCCGCTGATCCTGCCGCTGCGTGGTGGCAAGAGCGCGATCGAGCTCGTCAACGCGATGCTCGGCAAGGGCGGGGAGTCGGCCTACGAGGCCGTCCGCGCCACGTGGCAGGCGGAGAAGCCCGAGGCCTTCGAGGCGAACTGGCGGCGGTGGCTCCACGACGGGGTCGTGCCCGGAACGGCGGCCGCGACGGTCGCCACGACCCTGAAGGCCGTGCGCTCCGAGCCGCGTCCCGCGGCAGCCGGGATCGAGGTCCTGTTCCGTCCCGACCCCACGATCTGGGACGGCCGCTTCGCCAACAACGGCTGGCTCCAGGAGCTGCCGAAGCCGGCGACGAAGATCACTTGGGACAACACGGTGCAGCTCGCGCCGGCGCTCGCCGCCCGCCTGGGCCTCGCGACGGGCGACGTCGTCGAGGTCGCCGTCGGTGGCCGCAGCGTGCGCGGCCCCGTGTGGGTGTCGCCTGGACAGGCCGACTCCTCCGTCACCTTGCACGTCGGCTACGGCCGCAAGCGCGCCGGCCACGTCGGCAGCGCCGCGGGCTTCGACGCTTTCGCCCTGCGCACGAGCGGCGCGGCTTGGATGGTCGCTGGCGCCTCGATCCACAAGACCGGCGAGACCTTCGCGATCGCCTCGACGCAGGAGCACGTCGACTACGACATCGTCCAGACGGAGGTGAAGAAGCGCCAGATCCTGCGCGTGCGCACGGTCGATCGCTTCGCCGCCGACCCGCACAGCCTGGACGTCGAGGATCGCCATCACCACCTGGGCGAGACCGACTTCTACAAGAAGGCCGTCCAGCGCGAGATCGCCACCATGGGCCGCCCGGTCGGCGAGCACCAGTGGGGCATGGTGATCGACCTGAACGCCTGCACGGCGTGCGGTGCCTGCGTCACGGCCTGCCAGGCCGAGAACAACATCGCGGTCGTCGGCAAGGACCAGGTCCTGCGCGGGCGCGAGATGCACTGGATCCGGATCGACCGCTACTTCGACGGCCCGGTCGACAACCCGCGTCTCTTGAACCAGCCGGTCCCCTGCATGCACTGCGAGAACGCGCCGTGCGAGGTGGTCTGCCCGGTCGGCGCGACGCAGCACAGCCCCGAGGGGCTGAACGAGATGGCGTACAACCGCTGCGTCGGCACGCGCTATTGCTCGAACAACTGCCCGTACAAGGTGCGCCGATTCAACTTCATGCTGTACTCCGACTACGTGACGGAGACGCTGAAGCTGCAGCGCAACCCCGACGTCACCGTGCGCTCGCGCGGCGTCATGGAGAAGTGCACGTACTGCGTGCAGCGCATCAACCACACGCGCATCACGGCCAAGCGCGAAGGGCGCAAGATCCGCGAAGGCGAGATCGTCACCGCCTGCCAGCAGGCCTGCCCGACCGAGGCGATCGTGTTCGGTGACGTCGCCGACCAAAAGAGCGCCGTCTCGCGCCTGCGCGAGGAGCCGCACGAGTACGGCCTCATCGAGGAATACAACACCAAGCCGCGCACGACCTACCTGGCGAAGATCCGGAACCCGAATCCGGACCTCGCCGGCTTGGAGAGCGCCTGATCGCGCGACGAGGACTCGCTCCGCGCGCCGCCCCATCCGAGACCCACGAACGAACCGGCCACGGGGCGCGTCGAGCGCTCTCGTGGAGAGCCTCCCCGACCCCACCCGCCCCATGAAGGATCACCCCCAACCCGACGCGCGCGACGCGCTGGTCGGCCCGGGCCACACGATCGCGTCGATCACCGACAAGATCTCGGAGATCGTGCTCTCGCCGTTGGCCAAGACGCCGCTGGGCTGGCACGCGATGATGGGCATCGCCTCCGTCGGCGTGATCATGCTCGTCGCGTCGATCACGAACCTCGTGATCACGGGCGTCGGCGTGTGGGGCAACAACGTCCCCGTCGGGTGGGCGTTCGACATCATCAACTTCGTGTGGTGGATCGGCATTGGCCACGCCGGGACGCTGATCTCGGCGGTGCTGTTGCTCCTGCGCCAGGAGTGGCGCACGTCGATCAATCGCTTCGCCGAGGCCATGACGATCTTCGCCGTGGCGTGCGCGGGCATGTACCCGCTGCTGCACACCGGCCGTCCGTGGCTCGCGTACTGGCTGCTGCCCTACCCGAACACGATGGGCATGTGGCCGCAGTTCCGCTCGCCGCTCGTGTGGGACGTCTTCGCCGTCTCGACCTACGCGACGGTCTCGCTCTTGTTCTGGTACACGGGGATGATCCCGGACCTCGCCACGCTGCGCGACCAGGCCAAGAACAAGATCGCCAAGCTCGCCTACGGGATGCTCTCGATGGGCTGGCGCGGCGCGGCCAGCCACTGGAACCGCTTCGAGACGGCGTCCGTGCTCCTCGCGGGCCTGTCGACGCCCCTCGTGCTCTCCGTGCACTCGGTCGTGTCGTTCGACTTCGCCACCGGCATCGTCCCGGGCTGGCACACCACGGTGTTCCCGCCCTACTTCGTGGCCGGCGCGATCTTCGCCGGCTTCGCGATGGTGCTCACGCTCGCCCTGCCGATTCGCTCGTTCTACGGGCTGAAGGACTTCATCACCGAGAAGCACCTGGACAACATGGCCAAGGTGCTCCTCGCCACGGGTCTCATCGTGACCTACGGCTACGCGATGGAGGCTTTCGCGGCCTGGTACTCGGGCTCGGTGTACGAGGCCTATCTGCTCCAGAACCGCCTGAGCGGCCCCTACTGGATGTTCTACTGGGCCCTGATCCTGACGAACTGCCTGGTGCCGCAGATCTTCTGGTACGCGCCGGCGCGCAGGAACGTGTGGATCCTCTTCGGCGTGTCGATGTCCGTGAACATCGGCATGTGGCTCGAGCGCTTCGTGATCATCGTCCAGAGCCTCCACCGCGACTTCCTGCCCTCGTCCTGGGGCATGTACTCGCCCACGATCTGGGACTGGGGCATGTACCTCGGGACGATCGGCTTCTTCCTCTTCAACTTCTTCCTGTTCGTCCGCTTCCTGCCGATGATCGCGATCTTCGAGATGCGCCTCCTCGTGCCGAAGTCGGGCGTGACCGGCAAGGACGCGCCGCACCACGGGACCGCGCACGGTGCCCCGGCCCCGGCGCTTCACGACCACGTCGGCAGGAGCTGAGATGGCAGCCAAGACGCACAGCCCGATCCACGGCCTGCTGGCCGAGTTCGACAAGCCCGAGGCCCTGGTCGAGGCCGCGCGCCAAGCACGCGCCGCGGGCTACACCAAGGTCGAGGCCTTCTCGCCCATGCCCATCCACGCGCTCGACGGCGTGCTCGGGCTGAAGAACCGACTGCCGTTCTTCGTGCTGGCCGGCGGGATCACCGGCATGTTGACGGGCGCCGCGCTCCAGTACTGGACGTCGGTCATCGAATACCCCACCGACATCGGCGGCCGTCCTTGGCTCTCGTGGCCGGCGTTCGTCGTCCCGATGTTCGAGACGACGATCCTGTTCGCAGCCCTCACGGCGGTGTTCGGGATGCTGATCATGAACGGACTGCCCCAGCCGTATCACCCGCTCTTCCACGTCAAGCGCTTCGCCGAGGCGACGCGCAGCCGGTTCTTCTTCCTGATCGAGGCGGAGGATCCGAAGTTCGACCTGCCGTCGGTGCGCGAGTTCCTCGCCCGCCAGAAGCCGACCTCGATCGAGGAGGTTCCCAACTGATGCGGTCCCGTCCCGTGAATCTCCGGGCCTTCGCGTGGGTCCTCGCGGCGCTGGCCGCCGGGCCGCTCCTGGTGGGTTGCCGTCAGGACATGCACGATCAACCGCGGCTGAAGCCCTACGGCAAGTCGGGGTTCTTCGCCGACGGGCGCGCGATGCGCCCGCTCGTCCCGAACACCGTGGCCCGCGGCCGCTTGTTCGAGGACGCACACTTCCACCAAGGCCGGGTCGACGGCAAGGACGCCGAGGCGTTCCCCCTGGCGATCACGAAGGACGTGCTGGCGCGCGGCCGCGAGCGCTATGGCATCTACTGCATCAACTGCCACGGCACGCTCGGCGACGGGGACGGGATGATCGTCTCGCGCGGCATGAAGCGCCCGCCGAGTTATCACATCGATCGCCTGCGCGCGGCTCCCCCAGGCTACTTCTTCGGCGTGATCACGAACGGATTCGGCGTCATGTACGACCTCGCCGACCGCATCAAGGCCGAGGACCGCTGGGCCATCGTGGCCTACGTGCGCGCCCTCCAGCAGAGCCAGAACGCGACCCTCGACGACGTGCCGCCGGCCGAACGCGACCGCCTCCTGCGCGGGGAATGAACCAGTGAACAACGATCTGCGATCCAAACTCGACCGCATCCAGCGCACCGCGCTCGTCGTCGGCGCCCTGGGCCTGCTCCTGGTCGCCTGGGGTTTCGTCTCCGACCGCGGCCAGTTCTACCGCTCGTACCTGTTCGCGTTCACCTGCGTCGCGATGTTCGGCCTCGGCAGCCTGGCGCTGACGATGATCCACTACCTCACCGGCGGGTTCTGGGGTTTGGCGATCCGCCGCCAGCTCGAGGCCGGCATCCGCACGCTGCCACTCGTGGGGTTGATGTTCGTGCCCGTGGCCCTGGCGATCGTCACGCAGCCCGAGCCGGGCGCGGCGGCCGCGCACGGCGAGCACGGACTGGCCGGGAACTACTGGCTGTATCCCTGGACGGACCACGCGCTCGTGGCTTCCGACCACCTGCTCCACCACAAGGAGCCGTGGCTGAACGTCAACGGCTTCCTGGGCCGCACGATCCTGTACTTCGTCATCTGGCTCGCGATGGGGTTCGGCATCCTGCGCGCCGCGCGCAAGTTCGACGAGACCGGTGACCCCGCGGCCGAGAAGCGTGCCAAGTACATCAGCGGCCCCGGCGTGCTGATCTTCGCGCTGACGATCACGGGCGCGGCATTCGACTGGATGATGTCGCTCGACCCGAAGTGGTACTCGACCATGTACGGCGTGATCTACATGGTCGGATGCGGCCTGGCCGCGATGGCGTTCTCCGTCGTGTTCACGTCCTGGGTCAAGGACCACGAGCCGTACCCGGCCTTCGCCAAGGGCCCGCTGTTCCACGACCTGGGCACCCTCATGTTCGCCATGACGATGCTGTGGGCGTACACGAGCTTCAGCCAGGGCCTGATCATCTGGTCCGGCAACATCGCCGAGGAGACCCCCTGGTACCTGGTGCGCGCGGAGACGTCGTGGCAGATCGTCCTGATCGCGCTGGCCGTCCTGCACTTCGCGCTGCCCTTCTTCCTGCTGCTCATGCGGCGGATCAAGCGTGACGCGTCGTTCGTCGTCCCCGTGGCGCTGCTCCTGCTCGTCATGCGGCACGTCGACATGTACTGGCAGGTGGTCCCGGTCTTCCACCCGACGGCGCTCGCGCCGCACTGGATGGACTTCGCCGCGCCGGTTGGGCTGGGCGGGCTGTGGCTCGCGTTCTTCCTGAACCGCTTCAAGGCCCATCCGGTGACCTCGCCACGGCACGACACCGCCGTCCAGGCCGCCCTGGGCCACGCGCACCACTGAGGCTCGCTCCATGGCCACCGAGAAGTACACACCCAACTACGAGACGCGCGACGCGACCCTGTCGCCGATCGTCAAGTTCAGCTTCTGGCTGATGGTGGGCGTCGCGATCGCCTTCGTCTCGATGTACGGGATGATGCAGCTCACGCGGAAGATCCCGGCGATCGGCGAGGGCGAGCCGCACCCGCTCGCCGCACTGAACGACCCCATCCCGCCCGCCCCGAACCTGGAGATGCAGCGCGGGGTCAAGCAGGGCTGGGACGGCAAGCTCGTCGACCGGTCCCAGCGGCAACCGTTCACCACGCGCATGTGGGCCGACGTGAAGGTCGAGGCACAACAGCGGATCCACGGCTACGGTTGGATCGACCGCGACGCGAAGGTCGTGCACATCCCCATCGAGCGCGCCATGGATCTGGCGCTGCAGAAGGGCTTCCCCGTCCAACAGAAGCCCAAGGACTGAGAGTCCGGTCCTAGGATCGTCCGCCTTGAACTGGAGCGTGCATCGACCGATCGCCTGCGTCGCGGGGGCCGCCCTCGCGGTGGTGGCTTGGTCGTCGCCGTGCGCCGTCGCAGCGCAACAATTCGGCAAGATCACGCGCGAGGTCCGGTTCGAGCAGAAGCTCGACGCCCAGGTCCCGCTCGACCTCGTCTTCCAGGACTCCACGGGCCGCGACGTGCGCGTGGGCGAGCTCCTCGGCCAGCGGCCGGTGATCCTGGCGCTCGTCTACTACGACTGCCCGATGCTGTGCACGCAGGTCCTGAACGGCCTCTCGGCCAGCCTGCGCCAGCTCGATTCGCTCTCCATCGGAGACGACTACGAGGTCCTGACCGTCAGCATCGACCCGGCCGAGACCCCGGCGCTGTCCGCCCAGAAGAAGGCGGCTTACACCGCCGCGTTGGGCGCGCCGGGAGCCGAGCGCGGCTGGCACTTCCTCACCGGCGCCCAGCCGGCGATCGACGCCCTGTGCGACGCCGTGGGCTTCCGCTACTTCTACGACGAGGAGGTCGGTGAGTACGCGCATGCCGGCGGCGTCGTGATCCTGACGCCCGGTGGCAAGGTCTCGCGTTACTTCATCGACGTCGTGTTCCCCAAGCTCGACCTGCGCCTGGCGCTGGTCGAGTCCTCGGAGGGCCGGATCGGCAGCCTGATCGACGCGATCACGCTGCTCTGCTACCGGCACGATCCGACGACGGGCAAGTACGGCCTCGTCGTCACGAACGTCATCCGTCTCGGCGGCGGCCTCACGGTGGGCCTGCTGCTCTGCTTCATCGTCCTCATGCTGCGCCGCGACCGCGCCCTGGCGCGCGCGGCGGCCCAGCCCGCCGGCAGCACCTAGGAGGCGACCCCGAACCCATGTGGAAAGACATCCCTCTCGTACCCGAGAACGCGTCGACGATCGCGACGCAGGTCGACCTGCTCTACTGGTTCCTGGTCGCCCTGACGGTCTTCTTCGTCGTGCTGATCGGAGCGGTCGTGGTCGGCCTCGTGGCCTACTACAAGAAGCGCGACGACGGCCGGAAGGCGGTCCAGATCGAGGGCTCGACGGCGCTCGAGCTGATCTGGACGGGTCTCCCGCTCCTGATCGTCGTCGGCCTCTTCGCCTGGGGCACGTCGCTGTACGTCGCGATGCAGAAGGTCCCGGCCGACGCCGTCGACATGTACGTCGTCGGCAAGCAGTGGATGTGGAAGGCGCAGCACCCGACGGGCGTGCGCGAGATCCAGGACTTGCACGTCCCGGTCGGCCAGGCGGTCCGCGTCACGCTCACGTCCGAGGACGTGATCCACAGCTACTTCATCCCGGCCTTCCGCACGAAGCAGGACGTCGTGCCCGGCCGCTACACCCAGATGTGGTTCGAGCCCACGAAGATCGGCACCTACGACATCTTCTGCGCCGAGTACTGCGGCACCGGGCACTCGGCCATGATCGGCAAGGTCACCGTGATGGAGCGTGAGGCCTACGAGCGCTGGCTGTCGGGCTCGACGGGAGAGCCGCCCGAGGTCGCCGGCAGGAACCTGTTCGAGAGCATGCGTTGCGGGAGCTGTCACCCCGTCGATGCAGCCGTCAAGGAGATCGGTGGGGCGCCCCCGCGCGGACCGCTGCTGGCGGGTCTGTTCGGCAAGGAGGTCGACCTCCAAGGCGGCGGCAAGGCGCTCATGAACGACGAGTACATCCGCGAGTCGATCCTCAAGCCGCAGGCGAAGATCGTGGCCAATTACGAGCCGGTCATGCCGAGCTACGAGGGCCAGCTCGGAGAGGAGCAGATCCTGCAGCTCGCCGCGTACATCAAGTCTCTCAAGGGGAGCCCGTGACGGGCAGCACGGACATGGGCAGCATGGCAACCACCACCGGGCACGCCGCGGCCGAAGCTCCGCGCGAGACCTACCTGACGAACGGCTACGGCTGGAAGTCCTGGTTCCTGACGGTCGACCACAAGCGGATCGCGATCCTCTACCTGATCTCGGTCACGTTCTTCTTCCTCATCGGCGGTCTGTTCGCGGTGCTCATGCGCCTCGAGCTGGCGACGCCGCGCGCGGACGTCGTCGACGCAGAGACCTACAACCGTCTCTTCACGATGCACGGCGTCGTGATGATCTTCTTCTTCCTCGTGCCATCGATCCCGGCGGTGCTCGGGAACTTCCTCGTGCCGATCATGATCGGAGCGAGGGACCTGGCGTTCCCGAAGATCAACCTGCTCTCCTGGTACATCTACGTCGTCGGCGGGATCTTCACGCTGATCGTCGCGGTTTCCGGCGGGGTCGACACCGGCTGGACCTTCTACACGCCGTACAGCTCGACGTATTCGAACTCACAGGTCGCGCTCACCGCGGTCGGCGTGTTCATCACGGGGTTCAGCTCGATCCTCACGGGCCTGAACTTCATCGTCACGATCCACAAGATGCGCGCGCCAGGGCTGACCTGGTTCCGGCTACCGCTGTTCATCTGGGCTCAGTATGCGACGGCCCTCATCATGGTCCTCGGCACGCCTGTGCTCGCGACCACGATCTTCCTCGTCGCGCTGGAGCGGATCTTCCGTATCGGCATCTTCGACCCGACGATCGGCGGCGACCCGGTGCTCTTCCAGCACCTGTTCTGGTTCTACTCGCACCCCGCCGTCTACATCATGATCCTGCCCGGCATGGGCGTGATCAGCGAGGTCATCTCGGCCTTCAGCAAGAAGCGAGTGTTCGGGTACAGCTTCGTCGCCTTCTCCAGCCTCGCGATCGCCATCCTGGGCTTCATGGTCTGGGGCCACCACATGTTCACGACGGGCCAGTCGGTCTACGCGAGCATGGTGTTCTCGGTGCTCACGATGCTGGTCGCAGTACCGTCGGCGGTGAAGGTCTTCAACTGGGCCGCGACGCTCTACAAGGGGTCGATCGAGCTCACCACCCCGATGCTCTACGCTCTGGCGTTCATGGGCCTGTTCACCATCGGCGGCCTGACCGGCGTGTTCCTCGGCATCATGGCCGTCGACCGCCACCTGCACGACACGTACTTCGTGGTCGCGCACTTCCACTACGTGATGGTGGGCTCGATGGTGATGGCGTTCCTGTGCGGGGTGCACTTCTGGTGGCCGAAGATGTTCGGCCGCATGTACCCCGAGTTCCTGGGGCGTTTCGCGGCGATCATCGTCTTCGTCGGCTTCAACCTGACGTTCCTGCCGCAGTTCGTGGTCGGGTTCCAGGGCATGCCCCGTCGCTACCACGTCTACCCGGAAGAGTTCGGCGTCATGAACCTGCTCTCGTCGGCAGGAGCCTCGATCCTGGGCGCCGGCTACATCCTCCCGATGTTCTATCTGGCTTGGTCCCTGAAGTGGGGCAAGAAGGTCGGCCCCAATCCGTGGGAGGCCAAGGGCCTCGAGTGGCAGATCGAATCGCCCCCCATCACCCACAACTTCCACGGTCCCGTCCGCGTGACCGAGGAGGCCTACGCCTACGGCGAGGAGCCGACGCACGGCCACGCCACGAACACCCACGGCCAGAAGGAGGCCACGAGTGTCCGCTGATCACGCGCACGCGCTGCCGGCGGGGGTTCGGCCGCCGACCTACCACCACTTCGAGGACCTCGCCCAACAGGAGGAGTCCGAGAAGCTCGGGATGTGGGCCTTCCTCATCACCGAGGTGATGTTCTTCGGCGCCCTGTTCACGGCCTACACCGTGTACAGGAACCTCTATCCCGAAGCGTTCATGGACGCGAGCTCCAAGCTGAACTGGAAGCTCGGAGCAGTGAACACGCTGGTCCTGATCGTCTCCAGTCTCACGATGGCGCTGGCCATCCGCGCGGCGCAGACGGGCAAGTACAGCCAGGTCATCTGGCAGACGGTCGCGACGATGATCTTCGGCGCGACCTTCCTCGTCGTGAAGTACTTCGAGTACATGCACAAGTACCACGACGGCCTCATGCCCGGGCCGACGCTGTTCTTCACGGACGTGTTTGGCGAGCACACGCCGCAGGCGCGCATCTTCTTCTCGATCTACTTCGCGATGACCGGTCTCCACGCGTTCCACATGGTCGTGGGGTTGGGGATCCTGACGTGGGTCCTGATCAAGGCCCGCAAGCGCTACTTCACGCCCGACCGCTACTTGGCGTTGGAGAACGTGGGTCTCTACTGGCACTTCGTGGACCTCGTCTGGATCTTCCTCTTCCCGATGCTGTACCTCCTGGGAGCTCACTATGGCCTCGGGCACTGATCCCCACGGCTCGCACGGTGGCGAGCACCACATCCTGCCCCTCGGCGTCTACTGGGCCGTGTTCCTGGCCCTGGTGGTCGGCACGATCCTCACGGTGTGGAGCGCGACGATCGACCTGGGCCGGCTCAACGTCATCGTCGCGCTGCTCATCGCCTCGGTGAAGGCGGCACTCGTGATCCTGTACTTCATGCACGTGAAGTACTCCTCGCGGATGGTCTGGATCTTCGCGGCAGCCGGGTTCTTCTGGGTCGCGATCATGATCCTCTTCACGATGGCCGACTTCGCCAGCCGCAGCTGGTAGCGGATCCCGCGCAGCGCCCAGATCGGGCCGCGGACGGGGTCGTCCGGCGTGACGCGCGGCGGGCCTCGGGACGCAGCCTGTACGCCGCGCGTTGCATCCGACGCGCGGCGTCGTTCCGAAGGTCCCTCCGCACCTCGTGACGCCCATGCCTGGATCGATCGCCGACGTCGGATGGCATCTGCTCCCGCCTGCCCTGGTGGGCTGCGCGGCGGTCATGCTGGCGGTTTGGCTCGTCGCTGTGGCGCGCAAGGACGCGACGCCGGTAGACATCGCCTGGGCGGCGAACCTGGGGCTTCTGGCGGTCTTCTACGCAGCCTGCGCGTCCGGGGACCCCGCCCGGCGCGTGCTCGTGGGGGTCCTTGGCGGGCTCTGGGCGGTGCGCCTGGCCGGCTGGCTCGCCTGGCATCGGGTCGGCCGGAATCGGCCCGAGGACGCACGCTATGCGGCCCTGCGCAGGTCGTGGGGCGGCCGGGCGGACCGTAACTTCTTCTGGTTCTTCCAGGCCCAGGGGCTCCTGGACGTACTGCTGTCCCTGCCGTTCCTGCTGGCGGCCTCGAACGCCGCTTCGGGGCTGAGCGCGGTCGAGATCCTGGGTGCGGCCGTGGCGGCCGGATCGATCTGCGGCGAAACTGTTGCCGACTTGCAGCTCGATCGATTCAAGCGGCGCCCCGACGCGCGCGGCCGGACGTGCCGCGATGGCCTGTGGCGTCTGTCTCGGCACCCGAACTACTTCTTCGAGTGGACCTACTGGGTCGGCGTCGCGCTCGTGGCTTGGAACGCGCCCTTGGGCTGGGTCGGGGTCGCCTCGCCGGCCGTGATGCTCTACCTCCTGTGGAACGTCACGGGCATCCCGGCAGCCGAGGCGCAGGCGGTCAAGAGCCGCGGCGCGGACTACCTGGACTACCAAGCGCGCACCAGCGCCTTCGTCCCCTGGTTCCCGCGGAACCCGCGCTGAGACCATGTGGTACGAGACGCTCATCGACCGGGGCGTGCTGCCCGACGCTGCGATCCGCTTCGGCATCCGCAAGCTGCTCGCCGAGCGCCTGCGCGAGGAGGACGCAGGTGACGTCGAAGCACAGCGCGAGCGGCTGCGCGACTTCGTGGCCAAGCTCCGGGCGAGCCCCGCGGCGCTCCACCAGGACAAGGCCAACGAGCAGCACTACGAGGTCCCGACTGCCTTCTACCAGCTCGTCCTGGGGCCGAGGCTGAAGTACTCGGGGGCCTTGTACCCCACCGGGACCGAGACCCTGGCGCAAGCCGAGGAGGCCATGCTGGGGCTCTCCTCACAGCGCGCGCAACTCGCGGACGGGATGACGGTCCTCGACCTGGGCTGCGGCTGGGGCTCGTTCTCGTTCTGGATCCTGGAGCGCTATCCGCGCTGCAAGGTGCTCGCGGTCAGCAACTCCGCCGTCCAGCGCCAGCACATCGAAGCCGAGCGCGAGCGGCGCGGACTCACGAACCTGGAGGTCGTGACCAGCGACGTGGCGACCTTCGAGCCGGGGCGCAGCTTCGACCGGATCGTCTCGGTCGAGATGCTCGAGCACGTGAAGAACTACGAGCTCGTATTCGAGCGCATCGCGGGCTGGCTGGCGCCGCGCGGGCTCTTCTTCACCCACATCTTCACGCACAAGGAATTCGCATACCCGTTCGAGACCGGCGGCAGCGGCGACTGGATGGGTCGCCATTTCTTCACCGGCGGGAACATGCCCTCGGACGACCTGTTCCTCTACTTCCAGCGCCACCTGATCGTCGAAGATCATTGGCGGGTGAACGGGACGCACTACGGCCGCACGGCCGAGCACTGGCTCGCGAACCTCGACCGACACCGCAGCGCGGTCGAGGGCATCTTCCGCGCCGCCTACGGGATCGGACAAGAGTCCGCGTGGGTCGAGCGCTGGCGCGTCTTCTTCCTGGCCTGCGCCGAGCTCTGGAGCTACCGGAGCGGACAAGAATGGCTCGTGTCTCACTACCTCTTCTCGCGACGATGACCGCCACCACCGCCACCAAGAGCCGACTCTCCCTCACGTTGATCCGCTGGTTCGACTCCTGGGCCGGGGCCCAGGACATTCCGGCCGACGCGCCTCAGAAGATCGACTGGTTCCGCTGCCTGCCGTTCCTCCTCATGCACGTGGCCTGCCTCGGCGTCGTGTGGGTGGGCTGGAGCTGGTTCGCCGTGATCTGGGCCGTGGCGCTGTACGCCCTGCGCATGCTGGCGATCACCGGCTTCTACCATCGCTACTTCAGCCACAAGTCGTTCAAGACCTCGCGCGTGTTCCAGTTCGTGCTGGCCGTCGCAGGCAACAGCTCCGCGCAGCGTGGACCACTGTGGTGGGCCGGGCATCACCGGCACCACCACCAGGAGAGCGACCAGCCCGACGACGTCCACTCGCCGAAGCATCACGGCCTCATCTGGAGCCACGTCGGCTGGATCATGTCGCGCCCGAATTTCCGCACGCGCCTCGAGAAGGTCCCCGATCTGGCCCGCTACAAGGAACTGCGCTTCCTCGATCGCTTCGACATCCTGGTGCCGGCGCTCCTGCTCGCCTGCACGTTCGCGATCGGCGCGGGCCTGGCGGCCTGGGCGCCGCAGTTGGGCGTGACGGCGCTGCAGCTCACGGTGTGGACCGTGATCTCGACCGTCGTGCTGTTCCACGGCACGTTCACGATCAACTCCCTGTCACACCTGTTCGGCTCGCGCCGCTACGACACTCCCGATACGAGCCGCAACAACCCGCTTCTGGCCTTGATCACGATGGGCGAGGGCTGGCACAACAACCACCATCACTGCCCGCGTGCGGCGCGGTCGGGGCTGGCCTTCTACGAGTACGACCCGACCTGGTGGATGCTGCTGGTCCTCGAGAAGTTGGGCCTGATCTGGGACCTGCACCCGGTCCCGGCGCAGGTCATGGAACGCGCCCGTATCCGGCGGCGCCGGACGGTTTGAAGATCGCGGTCGTCGGCACCGGCGTTTCCGGCATGCTGGCCGGGCGCCTGCTTGCCGGCGTGCACGACGTCACGCTGTTCGAGTCCGAAGAGCGGGTCGGTGGCCACGTCCACACGCACGCCGTGCGGGATGGAGCGCGCACGGTGCCAGTCGATACGGGCTTCATCGTCTGCAACGACCGCACGTACCCGCACTTCATGCGGCTGCTCTCGATCCTCTCGATCGAGACCCAGGCCTCCCGCATGAGCTTCAGCGTGGCCTGCCGCCGCACGGGGCTGGAATACAATGGCACCAGCCTCAACGCGCTGTTCGCGCAGCGCAGCAACCTGCTACGGCCGTCGTTCCATCGGATGGTGCGCGACATCCTGCGTTTCCATCGCGATGCTCCGCGAGTGTTGGCCGCGGGCGACTCGACGCTGACCCTCGGCGATCTGCTCCAGAGCGGCCGGTATGGTCCTGAGTTCGCGGAGCACTACATCCTGCCCATGGGTGGCGCCGTGTGGTCGGCCGAGCCGGCCATGATGCGCGACTTCCCGGCGATCACCTTCCTGCGGTTCTTCCAGAATCACGGCATGCTCAGCGTGGACGATCGCCCCGTGTGGCGCGTCGTCAAGGGCGGATCGAGAGTCTACGCCGACGCGTTGATCGCTCCGCTCCGCGACAGGATTCGCACGGGTTGCCCCGTCGTCTCGATCCGTCGCACTGCAGACGGGGTCGACATCACGACGCTGGGCGCGACGCCCGAGCGCTTCGATCAAGTCGTGATCGCGGCCCACAGCGATCAGGCGCTGGCCATGCTGGCGGACCCGTCGGAGGAGGAGCGCGTGGTCCTCGGCGCCATTCCCTACCAGGAGAACGTCGCCGTGCTGCACACCGACACGCGCGTGATGCCGAGGCGCAAGCTGGCCTGGGCGGCCTGGAACTACCACTTGGGGACCGACGGCGGGGGCGTGGCGGTCACCTACTGGATGAACGAGCTGCAGACGCTCGCAGGCCCGACCCAGTGGTTCGTGACCCTCAACGACGTCGCGGGGATCGACCCGGACAAGGTCCTGCGCCGCATCACCTACCAGCACCCCGTCTACAGGCGCGAGGGGATCGCCGCTCAGGCGCGCTGGTCCGAGATCAACGGCGTGCGGCGCACGTGGTACTGCGGCGCGTACTGGGCCTATGGGTTCCACGAGGACGGTGTGCGCAGCGCGCTGCGCGTAGCGGAGCGCTTCGGTCGTTCCCTCGACGACCTGGAGCGCGAGGCGGGCGCCGCCGGCAGGCCGCGCGCCGGCAGGCCCGAGCCGGCGACGCCGTGACCGCCACGACGGCTCTGGCGAGCGCGCTGTACGAGGGACGCGTGCGCCACCGCCGCCACGGACCGCGGCCGCACGAGTTCGCGTACGACGTCCACATGCTGTTCCTCGACCTCGGGGAGCTCGACCTCGTGTTCCGCGATCGTTGGCTGTGGTCCACGAGCCGCGCCGCGCCCGTCCGCTGGCAGCGCGGGGACTACCTCGGGGATCCCACGCGCCCACTCGACGAGTGCGTGCGGGACCTGGTGGCCGAGTCGACCGGGCAGCGCCCGGCTGGGCCGGTGCGCCTCCTGACCCACCCGCGGTACCTCGGCTACGGGTTCAACCCGGTCAGCTTCTACTACTGCCATGGGGCGCCTGGGGAGCCCCTGGAGGCCATCGTGGCCGAGGTCTCCAACACTCCCTGGAGAGAGCGGCATCCATACGTGCTCGATCTGCGTAGTGCCGACCGGAGCACGCCCGGGAGCCTGCGCTGGCGGTTCAGGAAGGCGTTCCACGTTTCACCCTTCATGCCGATGGAGCTCGACTACGACTGGCGGTTCACGGTGCCCGGCGAGTCCATCGTCGCGCACATGGAGAACCTCGACGGAGCCGAGCGCGTCTTCGACGCGACCCTGACCCTTCAGCGGCGCGAGATCTCGGCCTTGTCGCTCGCCAGCGTGCTGGCGCGCCGGCCCTTCATGACCGCGCAGGTCATCGCGGCGATCCACTGGCAGGCGGCGCGGCTGTGGCTCAAGCGCACGCCCTTCCACGAGCACCCGAAATGGAAGACGCAACCCTCCGGCAGAACACGCTGACCTCCTCGACGGGGCTGGCGCCTGCGTCGAGCCTCCTGGGCCTGCGCCTGGGTCCGGTGCGGTCGTTGGCGCGCCGCGCGCTCCTGCGCAAGTTCGAGTCGATCGTCGAGGGCGAGCTGCACCTCTCCGACGGCCATGAGGAGCGGGTCTTCGGGGCCGGGACCGCCCGCTTCCCCGTGAGGGCCACGGTGCGCGTGCGGCAGCCGTCGTTCTGGACCCGCGTGGCATTCGGCGGCTCCATCGGCGCGGCGGAGTCGTACATCGACGGCGAATGGACCGCGGACGACTTGACCAGCGTCATGCGGATCTTCGTGCGGAACCGTGACGCCCTGACCGGCATGGAGCGCGGCCTGGGCGGCGTGCTGGTTCCCCTGCAGGTCGCGTGGCACCGCTTGCGCGACAACACGCGGCGCGGCTCCCGTCGGAACATCGCGGCGCACTACGACCTCGGCAACGAGTTCTACGCGACGTTCCTCGACCCCACGATGATGTACTCCGCGGCCCTGTTCGAGCGCGAGGACTCGACCCTGGAGGAAGCCCAGGTCGCGAAGCTGGAGCGGCTGTGCCTCAAGCTCGATCTGCGGTCGTCGGACCATCTCCTGGAGATCGGGACGGGTTGGGGCGGGCTCGCCCTGCACGCAGCGCGCGAATACGGTTGCCGTGTCACGACCACGACGATCTCGCGCGAGCAGCACGACCTGGCTTGCCGGCGCGTTGCGGACGCCGGCCTGCAAGATCGCGTCCGCGTGCTGTTCGAGGACTACCGCGACCTCACCGGCGAGTACGACAAGCTGGTCTCCGTCGAGATGATCGAAGCCGTCGGGCACCGCTGGTACGACAGGTTCTTCGGCACGTGCTCGCGCCTCCTGAAGCCGGACGGCCTGATGGCGCTGCAGGCGATCGTCATCGACGACCGGCACTACGACGAGGCCGTGCACGGCGTCGACTTCATCCAGCGACACGTCTTCCCGGGCTCGACGATCCCATCGGTTGGCGCGATCACCTCGTGCGTGGCGCGTGTGACCGATCTACACCTCGTCCACCACGAGGACTTGACGCCGCACTACGCGCGCACCCTGGCCTTGTGGCGCGAGCGGTTCCTCGCGAACCTCGACCGCTGCCGCGAGCTTGGCTTCGACGACCGCTTCACGCGGCTGTGGGAGTACTACTTGTGCTATTGCGAGGGCGGCTTCGCGGAGCGGCAGATCGGCAGCGTGCAGATGCTGTATGCCAAGCCCCGCAACCGGCGCGAGCCCGTGCTGGGCGCGCTCGATCGGCCAGCGTGAATGGGCGCGGGCGGGGCCTCGACCCCGTCCAGCCTCCGGTGCCAACGCGACGGACCGCATGACCGGCAAGCTCTACAACTTCGCAGCCTTCCAGGCCGGCTGGTTCGCCTGCGTGCTGGGCGCGGCACACGGCGCCACCTGGCTGGGTCCGGCCGCAGTCGCGCTGATCCTCGCCGTCCACCTGGGGCTCGCGCGCGCGCGGCGCGGCGAGCCCCTGCTCCTCCTGGCGTCGATCCCGATCGGGCTCGCCATCAACACGATCCTGCAGACGACGGGCGCGGTCGTCGCACCCGGGCCGCCGACGGGTCCCTTGTGGCTGCTGGCACTCTGGCCACTCTTCGCCTCGATCTTCAACGAGTCCATGAGCTGGATGCGGGGGCGCTACGCCGCCGGCACAGCCTTCGGAGTCGTGGGCGCGCCGCTCTCGTACTGGGGCGGGGAACGAGCCGGAGCGCTCGTGCTCCATGAGCGCGCCGCGGTCTGGATCCCGCTGGTCGCCGCCACATGGGCCGCGGCCATGCTCGTCCTGCTCTGGCTGCAGCAGCGACTTACACCCCGCGGGGGCAGCGCGGCGCATCCAGGTCCCGTCAGGGCGTGAACGTGATCGAGCGTGCGCTCGACAGGTTCCAGCCCGAGCCGCAGGGCCCCGCCACGTTGCGGTACCAGGACTGGAAGTGGACCGTCTGTGGGAAGGGCAGGCTCAGCCCGAGGCCCGGCCCCCACTGCGCGACCCCGGCCTGCGCCTGACGCGTGCCGACGCGCGTCACCGTGCCGCCCACGCAACGCAGGCCATCGCCGAAGACGAAGCCCGCCCCGCCGTTTGCCGGAGCCGTGCCGTGGAACAAGAGCACCGGCGCCGAGCCTGGCAGTCCGCTCGCGCTGATGACCAGATCGTTCGCCGCGAGGCTAGGCGATCCCGTGGCCACGAGTTGGGCCCCTTGGCCCGTCGAGTTCGCGCAGCCGCGCGGCGCCGCGCTGGCGTTGCCGCACGGGCAGGCGGTACCTGATCCGTCGCCGAAGCAGAACGCCGTGCCGAGCTCGCTCGTGATGCGCGGGTTGTCGAGGCCAACCTGCCAGATGTCGAAGATGAAGAAGAACTCCGGGTTCCCATAGAACCAGCGGACGCGCGACACATTCGTGAGCACCGCGTTCCAGACCTGGTTGGGTGAGCCGCCGCCCTGCAAGACCTGCCATCCGGGGGGTAGCGTCGCGGATTGCGCGGGGATCGGGACGTCGAAGCTGGCCCAGCCCGTGCCGGGCTGGGGCACGAACCCGGGCGAGATCAGGTAGACAGCCAGATCGTCGCCCACGCTGCCGGGGGTGCCGCCATCGTTCTCCAGGATCAGCGTGACCTCGCGTTGGAAGTTGAATTGCGTGCCCAGCGTGATCAGGTCGATCCCGACCGCGGTCACACCGCGCGCGCGGTAATCGCCCGTGAATGGCGACGTCACGCCCGCGCCCGTCCGCGGCTGCGGTGCGAAGGTGTCCAGGACCTGGGTGCGCAAGTAGTGGCCGGGATTGCCCCCCGTCGCGACGATCTGATCGCCGGCGCCCCAGGTCCAAGCGCCCTGGTTCGAGCCGTTCGTGAAGCCCTCGACGAAGGTCTGCGCGGCGGCACAGCCGGCGAGCGCGAGTGTGGCCAGGATCCGTGTGAGGACGTGCATCGTCATGGTGCTCCCGTGGCGTTCGCCCGGTCCGTGGTGTTCACGCCGCGTTCGAGCGCGACGTCGATCGTCACCGCCCCACACGCCTCGAGGAGCTGGCGGTACCAGCGCACGGCGGCGGCGGTTCGTCCGGGCAGTGCGCTCGTGCCCCACACGACGGAAAGCGTGCGCCGCGTCGATCCGTTGGTCTTCGTGCGCTGCGCGTCCTTGACCGCGTTGGCGCAGGGTCCGTCCGCGTCGAACAGGCACACGAGGCCGCCCACGTCGATCGTCTGGCCCGAGGCGTTGAACACGTAGACCGAGCCCGGCTCCGGAATCGAGATCGAGAAGGGCGGGCGCGCGCGATCCAGGTCGACGACGCTGATCGGCAGGCCGGAGTGGAGCGAGACCGCGTTGCAGGCGTCCACTGCCGCGTTGATCGAGGGAAAGGCGCCGTCGGCGAGCGCGCCGAGCAGGTACTCGCTGGCCGGCTTGCCGCGCCCTGTCGGCTTGTAGCCGCCGTGCCGCAAGAGGTCGCGGACGGCCCGCCGCACGGACTCGTCCGTGCCCAGCGGAGCCACGGCGTCGCCGCGCAGGAAGCCCTGCACGAGCGCAGGTGTGGGCGCCGAGTCCAGCGCCGCGCCGAAATCGGTCTCGAAGGCCGCGATGTCGAGCGTGGGGTGATGTGCGACGCGGATCACGCTTGGATCCTAGCGGAGAAGGGGGTTCGCTGCCGCGTTCCACGGCCAGCACCACGGCTCCGGGCCGACCTCCATGTCGAGCTCGACCTGTGGACCCCAAGCCTGCGGGCTCCGTCGATCGACGCAGGCTGCATCCTGGCCGACTGACCGTGCTCGAGCGCTGGCGTCCCGCGCAGCTCCTGCGCACGCCGGGCACCGGACCCAACCACCGACCGCGGCGGCGGCCCGACGACGGTCAGCGTGGCAACGAGGGGCCGTGGGCCACCCGCTCCGGCGTCAGCGACCTGCCCACGGGCCTCGAGATCGAACGGCGGCGGCGCGCCGTCAGGTGCCCGCGATCGTTGACGTCCGCGGAGGTGTGTCACGCCGCGGGCGGGTCGCAGCGCTATCAGGGCCTCGCCATCCACGGGGTGCTCGCGCCGACGTGGTGGCTCCGATCGACCGGGCAGGCCCGGAGCGCCGCGCTCGCGAGGCCGCCGGCGCGGGGTCGGATTGACGCTCGCGAAGCCGCCGCCGGGGGCGGTTTTCGCCCGAGTCCGCAACCGCCTGCGTATCGTATGGCGGAGTTCTGGAACGCTGCGCCGCGCGCAGCGCGACTCACAGACCACACGCGATTCCCTGAGACGCCCCATGCACCGCGCCTTTCCGCTCGCCGCCCTCTTGGTCCTCGTCGCCGCCTGCGCGTCCCGCCCAGGGGGCGACGCCTCGTCCGTCCGAGCCGAACCTCAGATGCCTCAGGCTCCGACTCCCGGACAGGACCCGGCCGACACGCGGCGCCCGGCCGAGAAGATCGCGGGCGGCCTCACCGAAGCCGAGTTCAAGGCGCTGCACGCCGCGCCCGCCGGCACCGTGGCGGCGCTCCGTGGCCGCGAAGTCCAGATCGGCGCGGCGAAGGGCTACCTGTCCCTCCCTGAGGGAGGCGTGGCGCCGCTCCCCGGGGTAGTCGTGATCCACGAGTGGTGGGGCCTCAACGACAACGTCAAGCACTGGACGGATCGCATCGCCGCCGAGGGCTACGCCGCGTTGGCCGTCGACCTGTACGACGGCTTCGTCGCCAAGACCGCGGACGAGGCCATGGCCGCCATCCAGAAGGTCGACGACGCCAAGTCGCTGGCGATCCTGCGCGCCGGCCACGCCTTCCTGGTCACGGACCCGCGCGTGCGGGCTCCGCGCACGGCCAGCGTGGGGTGGTGCTTCGGCGGCCGCAAGTCGCTGGAGCTCGCGATCGCCGAGCCCGATCTCGACGGCGCGATCGTCTACTACGGCAATCCGATCACGGAGATGGCCACGCTGGCGCCGATGCGCGCGGAGTTGCTGGGCGTGTTCGGAACGCGCGACAAGAGCATCCCGCCGGAGAAGGTCGCTGCGTTCCGCGAGGCTCTGGCCGGCGCCAAGCGCAAGTTCGAGATCCGCGAGTACGACGCCGACCACGCCTTCGCGAACCCCTCGAACCCGCGCTACGACGAAGCCAACGCCGCCAAGGCCTGGGAAGTCTCGCGCGCCTTCCTGCAGCGCGTCCTGCGACCGCAGTAGTTCGCACACGTTCCCTGGGACCGCTTCGGCGCGCGGCTGCTGGCTCCCACCGGCACTCCGAGCCGTACGACGATCCGCCGAGCACGGGTCTGGGCCAGGGCGCGATCAGCGGCTCGTCCCAGGGCCGCGCTAGGGCCCGCGCACGTCTCCCACGGGCCACGAGCCATGACCCGCTCTGAACAGCGCCGCGCTCACGGGATCCCGAGACCCAGACCCAATCCGCCCGTCGCGGGGATGACGGCGCCAGTGATGAAGCTCGCGCGCGGCGAGGCCAGGAACGCGACGAGCGCCGCGACCTCCCCGGGCTCGCCGGCCCGTCCCATGGGTGTCGCCGCCAGGAGCGCGGCCCGCGTGGCGTCGGGCACCCGTGCGCGAACCCGTTCGGTGAGCACGAGGCCCGGCTCGACGACGTTGCAGGTCACGCCGTGTCGAGCGCCCTCGACGGCGATCGTCCGAGCCAGGCCACCGAGTGCGGCCTTGGCGGCCGTGTACGACGCCTGACGCGGTGCGCCCGCCGAGGCCGCGATCGACCCGAGGAAGACCACGCGCCCGAAACCACGCTGCTTCATGCCGGGCAGCAGCGCCGCCGTCAGGCGCATGGGACCGAGGACGAGCACCTCGTGGACGCGTGCCGTGTCGACCGGGTCGAGCTCCTCGAGGATCCCGTAGGGCGGGAACCACACCGCGGCGTGGACGAGCACGTCGACCGCCCCCGCCGCCCGCGCGGCCTGGGCTGGGAACTCAGGGTCTGCGACGTCCCCCGGCACGGCCTTCGTCGCTGCGGCCCCGGCACGACGCGCCTCCGCGACGGTGTCCTCGAGGGCTTCCCGACGGCGGCCGACGACCAGGACCTCGGCGCCAAGCCCGGCGAGCTCCAGGGCGACCGCCTTGCCGATGCCGGTGCCCCCTCCGGTGACGAGGGCGCGGCGGCCGGAGAGGTCGAGGGCCGGGGGCACGGGGGCGAGCATACCCCCTGCCGGAAGCTGACCCCCTTCGCTGGACCTCGGCCCGCCGGAGCACGGCGCTGGAAGTATCCGTTGGTAACCAACACCTGGAAGGGGTTCTGGGCGCCTCCGAGGGCCGAGGTCCAGCGAAGGGGGTCAGCTTCCCGCCTGCGCTTGAATGGGACGTTTTTTCCACGTTGACCTGACCCCAGAAGGAAGTTCCAATTAGCTTTAGGAGTTCGCATTCTCCGGGCCGCGGGGGCAGAACCCGGGCCGGCACGACGGATCCCACCGTGGGGTCCGCGGTCGGTCGGGTGCCGCGGGGCCGGACACCCAACGAGCGATCCCATGTCCCAGCTTCCCCCCCTCGGCAGGAGGGGGCGGGCCGTCCTCCTGGCGTGCGCCATCCTGGCCGCCGTCGGGACCACGGTCCGTTCCCAGACCTCCCGGACCTACACGACCACGGCTGACTTCCTGGAAGGCAGCCTGTTCAACGTCAACGCGACGGACGTCGCCGACCAACTCCAGCTCAATGCCGGTGGGGATCCGCTGCCCTTCCCCGTCGTGAACGCCTCGGCCTCGGGTCGGGGCACGCTCGTGCGGATCAACGGGACCACTGGGCAGGTGCTGGGTGAGTACAGCACCTCTCCGGACGGCCGCTTGCGCAACCCCTCGCGGACCGCCACGGATGCCTTCGGCAACGTGTGGGTCACGAACCGGAACGAAGACGGTCTGGTCGCCGGGGTACCCAAGGGCTCGGTCGTCAAGATCGGAATCTGCGTCGGGGGCACGCGCGTGAACGCGGATGGGACCCCGAACCCCGACGGTCTCTACCTGCGTGGACCGTTCGTCTACAACTCGTGCGTCGATCGCGACGGCGACGGCCTGATCCGCACCTCTCGCGGGCTCGGTGACGTCCTGGCTTGGCCTGACATCACCGACGGCGTCGGGGGCGTGGACGGCATCGTCCAGGACGCCGTGGACGAGGCGATCGTCATCTACCAGCGCACGACGGGGATCAACACCCACCACGTTGCGCTCGACGCTGCCGGCGACGTGTGGGTCGGCGGCTTCCCATTCGTGTCCGACTCCTACGACAAGCTCGACGGCCAGACCGGTGCCGTGCTGACGACGTTCCTGAATCCGCAATGCGGGGCCTTCGGCGGGATCATCGATCCGAACGGCGTCCTGTGGTCCACGACGGGCGAAGGCGGGACGGAGTTGCAGCGCTACACGATCGCGACGTTGACGGAGCAGTGCATCGACCTGACGCAGTTCGGACCGAACAACACGGGCGAGAACCATGGGCTCGGCATCGGGCCTGACGGCGCCATCTGGGTGACGCAGTTCGACCTGAACCAGGTCCTGAAGTTCAATCCCGATGGCACGCTCGTGCCGGGCTTCCCCAAGCCTGTGGCCGGCGATGGACGCAATCGCTCCGTAGCCGTCTCCACGGTCGATGGACATGCGTGGATCGACGGGAGCCTGGGCAGGACCGTGACCCGGCTCGATCCGAACGGGAACCTGGTCAAGGTCATCGACCTCGGCCCCGACGGGCTCAGCCCGCGCGGGATGTCTGTCGACAGCCGCGGGCGGGTCTGGACGACCTGCACGATCTCCAACGTCGCGAAGCGCATCGATCCCGCCGGCGGGGCCGACGGGCTGGGCGCCGTGGACCTGACCGTCCCGCTCGGCCGTGGCGCATCGCCGTTCAACTTCGGGGAGATGACGGGCACGGCCGCCGCTCTGCCGCCGCTCGACGATGGCACGTGGCAGGTCCTCTACGACAGCCTGGTCGCGGGCAACGAGTATGGCCGCATCGCCTGGAACGCGAGCGTCCCCGCCGGCGCGGCGCTGGCGGTCGAGTTCCGCGCGTCGAACGATCCAGTCGCGATCCAGTCGCTTCCCTACCTGACCGCGCAGAATGGCGTGGCCTTCGCGGGCGTCTTCGGTCGCTACGTGGACGTGCGCGTGTCCTTCGCGCGGCCCCCTGGCTCGGCACTCTCGCCGATCCTCTTCGACCTCACGATCGAGGGCCTGGCGGGGTCCGAGCCGCCGACGGCGTGCCCGGTCGGATGGCGCAAGCCAGCCAGCCTGCTCGTGTTCCCGGAGTTCGACAGCCGTCCGCTGGCGACGACGCTCATCACGGTCACGAACACGAACCGCGACTTCACGCCGAACGGGCTGCTCTTCGCGGGCACGGTCGACGTCGAGTACGTGTACATCGGCAGGTACGGGGCGAACGGTCAGCCGTTGCCGTGTCTCGAGACGAACTTCACGCGCCGCCTGACGCCGAACGACACGCTCACGGTCGTCGCGGGCGCGCAGAATCCCAATCACCAGCGGGGTTTCCTCTACGTGTTCGCCAAGAGCCCCACGACGGGCCAAGCGATCGTATTCAACCACCTGATCGGCAACGCTCTCGTCGTCGACGCGTTCACCAGCGTCGACTACGGGTACGAAGCCTACGCCTACCTGGGCGTCGGGCCCGAGGGCTCGCCGACCGACCGCGACGGCGACGGGGTTCGCGACCTGAACGACCTCGAGTACAGCTGCACGCCGGACGTGCTGCTGTTCCCGCGGTTCTTCGGGCAGGGCGCCAACCAGCCGCCGCAGGAAGCCGCGGCCGGTGGCGGGTACGAATCCCACTTGGTGCTCGTGAACCTCTCCGGCGGCAAGGACTTCGAGGCCGTCGTCGACTATCTGCTCTTCAACGACAACGAAGAGGTCTTCTCAGCGCAGTCGAGCTTCGTCTGCTGGAACAAGCGGCCCCTGCTCGAGATCAACAGCGCGTTCAGCCACGCGTTCCTGGCGTCCACGAACCACGATCCCAACGAAATCCTCGGCGCGACGAGCGTCGAGACCGGGTGGTTCAAGCTGGACGGTCGGATCGCGTCGTCGAGCGCGGCCGTCGTACAGGATCCGGCGATCCTGGCCCTGCTCGTCGAGCGCCTGCCCTTCGGGCGCGCGGCGTGCGACCTGCCCTTCGAGACCGGTACGCAGACGAACGGCGACCTGCTGCTCCTCGGCGTGCTGGGCGATTCGACCCCCTGAAGCCCCCCTGCAGACGAGGGACCCGAGCGGGAGGGTGCTGGCGCTCCGTTCGACACCCAGAGCGCCACGACGCGCGAGGCCCGGCCGCGAAGAGCGGTCGGGCCTCCTTTCATCCCTTGGTCGAGGATCGGAGGGACCGATTCGTGAGTGGGCCAGCCCGCCCGGTGCGATCCGGCGGGAAGTCCTTCGCGCCGGGCGTGCACCGTCGCCACGATCCGCAGGTCAGGTTCGGCCTTCGCGCGGTAGGTCGGGTGGGAACCACTAGCGCGCTCCGAAGCGCGCCTCGAACAACTCGTCGTACCGGTGGCGCACGGCGCCGGCCACGTGCAGGTCGAAGGCCGCGAGCACGGCAGCGGCCTCCGTCTCGGCACGCAGGCGTTCGAAGCGCGGATCGTCGGCGGGCGGCGCGGCGGCCAGCACGCCCGCGGGCAGGCGCGACCGCGCGCTGGCGAGCTTGTCTTCCAGCCGCCGCCGCCAGGCGTCCGCCTTGTGGCGTTCATCGGCGCTCGGCAGGCCATCGCCACCCGAGTTGGCATAGGCCGAGGCCAGGAAGGAGAACTGCGCCTCGGTGGCCGCGATCTCCTGCTGGACCAGCTCCCGGTGGAGCGCGGGCACGATGGCACCGTGCAAGGCCGTGTGCACGAGCACGAGCCGACTTCGCAGCTCGCCGTCGGTGAGGGCCTCGAAGGTCGCGGGCGATCGCGGCAGTGCTCGAATCCGCGCACGCAGGCTCTCGCCATGGGAAAGCGCGTGATGCCGCTCATAGGCACCGTCCGCGGGCTCGAGCCCCGGCTCGCGGCGCGGAGGCGCGAACACATCCGCCTCGATCACGGGATCGAGCGCGAGGTGCTCGAGCTCCAATCGGACGACGCCAGTCGCGCCCGGATAGCGCAGCTCGGTCGGGAACCCGGTCTCGAGCGACAGCACGATCGCCCCATCCGGCTCGATCTGCTTCTCCAGGGATCCTGGCCGCCGCGCGGCGCCCACCCAGGCCTGCGCGGAGCCCAGCCAAGCCGCGGGACTCGCACGCGTGCTGTTCCACAAGAGCCGCGCCTGGAGCCCGGGCGCCGAGGTCTGCGGGTTCACGGCGATCCACAGGTCGAAGAGCGGGCCCGGCGTCCCGCCTGACGCAGGCGCCTCCGGGAAGGCCTGGGTCAGAGCGCGCTCAGCCCGCAGGAAGCCGGCCAGATCGAACTCGCCGTGCGCGCCGCGGTCGCTGGCGCGCGTCTGGATCCAGGCGCGACTGCCGCGAAACAGGGTCGAGGTGCGACTCGCGTCACGCTGGAAGTCGAGGCGTGCCAGGTCCGGAGCCTGGTACGTGAGCACGAGGACTCGATCGCCGTCCGCTGCCGAGGCGCGGTAGCGCGCGATGAAGCTCCCCCGAGCCGCGACACTGGCTCGCAGCGGCTCGATCACGAGCGTGGCGGCGGACTCGTCGAGGAGACTGACAGAGCGTGCGAGCTCGGACTGCGAGGAGGCCAACGCCAGGAACGTCAGGGTCGAGACCAGCACGGGCACCTCCGATCGGTTCGTCGCGCAGCACCAGCGCGGATCGCGAGTCTGGAGCGCAACGGCGAGCGCGTCCACTCGTCCATCGCTGGCCCCGAGTCCGGCCGCCCTCCTTGGGACCGGGCTCGCGCCGGCGCCGGGCTCACGCTCGGGCGCGGCGACTCCGGGGCGTGCAACAGCGCGCTCCCTGGAAACGAACGACGCGAACCGGACCCACGCGGGAGTCCGGTTCGCGCGTCCTGGACGCGGATGCGGCCGATCCTCAGTTGCCCGAGGTCGGGTCCGTGACGAGGTCGGTCGTGTCGATCCCGAGGTTGCGCTCGAGATTGTTCTCCACGCCCGGGTCGAGGACGATGTTGTCACCGTCCTTGCGCACGGCGGCGACCTTGCCGCTCACGATCGTGCCATTGTCCTCTTCCGTCGCGCCCGGCATCGCCGCGGCGGAGACGCCGATCATCTTGCTGACCTTGCCGCCGAAGACGGCCACGGCCACCAGGGAGACGAGCGCGACGCCGGCGACGATCAGGCCGTACTCGACCAGGGCCGCCCCGCGCCGTGCGCTCTTGACGTTCTTGAGAGTCTTCATATCCACATCCTTCCGAGTTCAGGTGACAGCGTTGGGGATCCCCGGTCCGCGCCTGCTGCCATGGCTTGGACCTTCATGGCGCCGTCCTGCCCCGGCCTGCCGGTCGGGGCGTGACGGCTATTCTACCCCCCCTGCGCATTCATGCCGGAAAGTCGCGACTTCGCGGCTGCGTAGGAGGGGTTTGCGTCGATGCAGGCCTGGTACTGAGCGCGCGCCTCCGCGGCACGGCCAGCCTTCTCGGCGATCAGGCCGCGGTGGAACGCCACGCGCCAAGCCGGCGCCCCCAGCGCTTCCGCCGCGTCGACCGCGGAGGCAGCCCCGGAGAGGTCGCCCGACAGGAACAGCACCTTGGCGTGGGATTCGCGCAGGAGTGCGTGGTCGGGCGTGTACTGGATCTGGGTCTCGAGCACGCGGCGTGCGAGCGGAACGTTGCCTTCGTCCGTCGCGATCTGCGCGCGCAGCACGCCCGCCGCGGGGTAGATCGGCTGCAAGCGGAAGATCTGATCGACGTAGTTCTGCGCCTTCTCCCGCTCGCCGTTCTCGTATGCGAGCTGCCCCGCCGCGAGCAGGGTCGGCGCGTGCGCCGGGAACTCGAGCGCCAGTCGCTCGATGGCGTTGCGCGCGCGTTGGCAATCGGCGAGCAAGTTGCCCGACGAGTTGATGCCGCCGTTCCGCCCGGATTCGTAGGCGTCGAGGAGCTGCTCGAGCCGTTGATCGGGATCGCAATTCTCGCTGCGATGCCCGAACGACGACGTGGCGCAACCGCCGGCCAGGAGCGCGACGAGCGCGAAAAGCAGGTGAGATCTCGAGAGGTTCTTCACGGCGAGGCCCTCACTTTCCAGCCGGCTTCGCCGGGGTCTTGGCGTCGGTGGCGGCCGGGCCCGCGGGCCCGGCCTCCGCGGCCGGCGCCGGCTTGGGTTCCCGCCCGATGAGCTCGCGCGCCGAGGGCTGTGCCCACAAACGCGCCTCGGGGGGCGCCGAGCGGACGATCGTCGGCGAGACCGTGATCATCGTCTCGCGATCCTTGTCCTCGAACTTCTTGTCCTGGAACAGCCACCCGAGGATCGGGATGCTCGCCAGGAACGGCGTCTTGCCGGCTTCGTCCTTGCGCGAACGATCCTGCAGGCCGCCGATCAACAGCACTTCGCCGTCACGGACGCGCGCGCTGGTGCGCAGGTTCTTCTCGGCGAAGGCCACGGTCTCCTGCGGCGTGCCAGTCGTCGTGCGGACCAGGGCCGTCAGGGCGAAGTCCGGGTTCGAGACCGAGGGTGCCACGTCGAGCGTGATGTAGCCGTCTTCGTCGACGAGCGGTCGGACGGCGAGCTGGATGCCGAAGGGCAGTTGCTGGACCGACTCGAACACGCCGGCGTTGCCGCTGTTCACGCCACCAACGGTGGTCGAGACGCTGCTCGTGACGCTCACGCTGCCACCGTCACCGAAGGCCGCGACCTCGCCGGACAGCACGGTGAGCGTCGGGTTGGCCAACGTCCGCGCCACGGATTCCGTCTCGAGCACCCGGAACACCGCGTCCAGATTGAAGTGCTCGCCGCCGATCTGGATCTGGTTCGAGAAGCCGCTCTCGAGGAACGAGATCACGTTGGACACGTCCGTGTTCGAAGCGAACAGGATCGGATCACCGTTGGCATTCTGGACGATCGTGCCGTCGGATCCGAACAACGGCGTGTTCGGATTGATGCCGTTGGTGTCGAAGTCCGCGACGCCGAACTTGTTGATGTTCGAATCCCAGTTCAGCAGGTCGTTCCGGCTGAGCTCGAACAGGCGGATGCTGACTCGGACCTGGGGAATGTCCTCGACCTGGATCAGCGACAGGATGCGGCCTTCGGCCAGCTCGATCGCCTTGGCACGGGCGATGTTCGACTCGATGCGGTTCTCCAGCAGTCGCCCGAGACCGGCAGAGCCCCCGCCGGCGAAGCCGCCTCCGCCGGGAGTGTCCAGGATCGAGCGCAGGGTGGACCCGCTCTCGCTGGCCCGATCGCGGCGCGACGTGAGCGCGCCCGACTCGTCGGCGACGACACGCACGTCGTCCGTGGCCCGGTCGAGCTTCAGGGGCTTCTCCGTCGTGCGCAATCCGCCGCCAGGAAGGGACTCGATGAGCCGCTCCACTTCGCCATTCCGCTTGCGCGCCAAGAGTTCCTGCTGCTGGAAGACCTTGGCCGAGAGCGCCAGGGTCTGCACCAATGCGGTCTGGGAAGCCACCGTGCCGGTCAGCACGAGGATGTCGGCCTCGCCCAACGTGTCGACCCCGCTGACGCGCGCGACCTTGACCTTGCGATGGCCGAGCTGTTCGTGGATCGCGCGCTCGAGCACGGCGTCGATCGTCGAGGGCCGGTCGGACACGATCACCTGGTTCACGATCCGCGAGCTCTTGCCGCCCGGATCTCCGATCGATGCGCGGATCAGGCTCAGCACGTCGTCGAGCGTGCGCAGGTCTGGAACAGTGCCGGTCACGAGGAAGACGTCGTTGCCATCGTCGGCCACCAGACCGCGCTGGATGCGCGAGACCTGAACGCCGGGGGCGCCGATCCGCGCCGCCTGGGCCGTGAGCGTGGATTCCATGCCGGAGACGGCGGTCTGAACGCGTAGCAGGTTGATGACCTTGCCACCGCCGTCGCCGCCCGCCGCTTCGGCGAAGGCCCGCGCGGCGTCTTCGGCTCGCTTGGCCGTGACCCCGTCGGGCACCGACCCGCTGAGGACGAGCGCGTTGCGGTCGGCGGCGGCCTGGACGCTGATCGTGCCTGCAATGCCACGCAGCGCCGACTCCAGGACCGAGAGATCGCGCCTCACGACGATCTCGTACGTCTCGGGATCACCCTCCTTGAACCACACGATCAGGTTCGTGCGGCCGACCTTCTTGGCCGTCACGAGCAGCTCCGAGGCGCGGCCGCCTTCGACGCTGGCGATGTCCGCGTTGGCCAGCTTGACTCCGAGCTGATCCGTCGAGATCGCTCGCGAGAAGCGCAGCCGCGCCAAGGACCCCTCGATCATCGTGAGCGCCGAGCCGTCCCGCGCGCCCCCGTTGGTCTGGTACTCGACGAGCGCGGACCCCGCCTGCGAGCCCGCGCCGTACAGCGGCAGCGCCGCGCCCAGCGCGACCACGGCGCAGGCGCCCAGGGCGATCAGCGCCCCACCGGAGTGCTTGCGCCGCGCGGGGGCCCGGTTCAGTGCGTCCAGCATTCTCATCGCAGCACCTCCGCGCGAACGGGAATCGTCGTCGGTGAGTGGGTCTTCATCGGGGGGGATCTCGGGTGTCGGTCACGGTGTTCGGTCCCCATCGCACGCGGCTCGACACACCCGACCGGGGTCGAATCCGCAGCCGCGCGTGGCGACGGGGCAGGTTTCGGGGGAACGGCCCGCGGGGCTTCAGCCACCGCGCGTCATGCCCTCCGCGAGCTTGAGGAACTGCAGGAACGTGGGGCCCAGCGTCGTGACGAAGATCCCGGGCAGGAAGCAGATCACGAGCGGGAAGACGAGCTTCACGGTGAGCGACTGCGCCAGCATGTTGGCGTCCTCGCGCCGCCGGTTGCGCATGTCGTCGGCCTGCGTCCGGAGCACGCGCGTGAACCCCGCACCGACCTGCTCGGCCTGCACGAGCGCCGACGCGAACACGTTCACCGAAGGCAGCTCGATGCGTCGAGCCAGCCGCCGGAAGCAATCGACGCGGCCGACGCCGGAGAGCGACTCGATCTGGAACGTGCGCATTTCCTGGAAGAGCGGTCGCTTCGGCGGGCTGGTCTCGATGACCTTGGTCATCGCGCCGTCGAAGGACAGGCCGGATTCGCTCATCGTCGCCAGCATCTCGAGCGTCACGGGCATGTCCTGCTCGATCTCCTGGGTCCGACGGGTGCGCGCGGAGCTGACGATGGCGATCGGCGCCAAGGCCAAGACGGCCATGAAGATCCACGGCGCGCCGTGCATGAGCGGCATGGCGAGGTCGCCGACACCACCCGGGATCTCGCCGGCCGCCCGCACGGATTCGTCGATGATGCCGCTGCGCGTGAGGGTCAGTGCGACGGCCAGTCCCGCGACCAGGCCCACGACGGTGGCCGCCAGGAACATGGACGGGGCGGCGTGGGAGCGGAAACCCGCGAGATACAGCCAGCGTCGCAGGAAGTTCTGACCCTCGAGGTCCTCGATCTCCGCCCGTGCGTCGGACAGCGCCTGGTCCTCGGCCCACGCCCGGCGACGCGCCAGCTCGGCGGCGCGCCAGCGCGCGTAGACGATCCAAGCACCTGCGAGCGCGAGCACCCACAGGGCGAGCACCGCCACGAGGCGCAGGTCGATGATCGCGAAGGCGAGGGGGGGCATGCGACGTCCTCCTAGAAGCGCAGCTGCGTGAGCCGCGTGATCCACAGGAGTCCCAGGGCCTGCAGCACGATCGCGGCGGCCAGCACGTTGGCGCCGACCGGGTGCGACAGGAATTCCTCGAATCCGGCCGGGTTCGTGCGCCACATCAGCGCGCCGAGGAAGTACGTGATCAGCACGATGCCCACGACGGAGGCCTGCGCCTGCGTAGATTGCGAGCGCACGCGTCGACCGATCTCGATGCGGTCACGGATCGTGCGCCCCACGGAAGCCAGGGTCGGCGCCAGGCTGCCGCCGGTCTCGCCGTGCACGGCCATCGTGAACGCGAACAGGCGGAAGGCCTCGAGCGGGACGCGCGCCGCGAGGTCCTCGAACACCTGCTTGGGGTTCTCGCCGAAGCGGATCCGGCCCAGGGTCTCCTGGAGCTCGGGCTTGAGCGGCTTGCCGGCCTCGTGCGCCGCGCCCTCGATCGCATCCATCAAGCCCGAGCCGGCACCCAGCGAGGCGACCATCAGGTCGATGGCGTTGGCCAACTGCATCTCGAGGCGCAGGCGGTTCCGTTGCTGACGCCAGCCCTCGAACAGGAAGACCGAGACGCCCACGATCACGCCCAGCGCGACGGCGTACACGCCGCCCAGGCCGATCCAGAAGTGGAGCAGCAGGCTGACCGCGAGTCCGGCGACGAGCGGCAGCCAGGGCCGACGGCGCAACGAGGGCGTGAGGCCCAGGGCGCGTTCCGTGCGAGCGACCTGCACGTCCTCGTTCAGGCGTTCACGGGCCATGCGCCGCAGTCGCGTGTGGCGGAAGGCCACCGCGCAGACGAACGCGATCCCGAGCGCCAGCCCGATGCCGAGGAGCTTACCCACGCGCTCCTCCGTCTTGCCGCTGGAAGATCTCCAGCGGGACCTCGACGCCCTTGTCGCGCAGCTCGTGGACCAGCTTCGGCACGATGCCCGTCGGCAAGAACGAGCCCACCACCTTGCGCCCGTTGCGCCCGGTCTGCTGGAAGCGGAACACGTCCTGGAGCAGCGGCGTGCCGCTCTCCATGCCGGTGATCTCCGCCACGGCGTCCACGCGGCGGACGCCGTCGTCGAAACGGCGCACGCTGACGACCAGGTGCAGGGCCGACACGATCTGCTCGCGGATGGCCCGTGAGGGCAGGTCCAGTCCGGCCATGAGGACCATGGTCTCCAGACGATTCAGCGCGTCGCGGGGCGAGTTCGCGTGGACGGTCGTCATGCCGCCGTCGTGGCCCGTGTTCATGGCCTGCAGCATGTCCAGCGCCTCGGCGCCGCGGCACTCGCCCACGATGATCCGGTCGGGCCGCATGCGCAGGCTGTTGATCACCAGGTCACGCGCGGTGATGACGCCGCGTCCCTCCACGTTCGGCGGACGCGTCTCCAGGCGCACGACGTGATCCTGGTCGAGGATCAGCTCGGCGGTGTCCTCGATGGTCACGACACGCTCGTGGTCGGGAATGGCCTCGGCCAGCGCGCCGAGGAGCGTCGACTTCCCGGCGCCCGTGCCGCCGCTGATCAGGATGTTCTTGCGGGCCACCACCGCGTGCTGGAGGAAGGTGAAGATCTCGCGCGTGAACATCCCGAAGCGGATCAGGTCCTCGCGACGCAGCCGTTGGCGCCCGAAGCGGCGGATCGAGATCGTCGGGCCGTCCAAGCTGACGGGCGGGATCGTGGCGTTCACGCGGCTGCCGTCCGGCAGGCGCACGTCGACCATCGGCGCCGCCTGGTCGATGCGACGTCCGACGCGCGCGGCGATGCGCTCGATGACGCGCTGCACGTGCTCGTCGTCGCGGAAGCGCACGTCCGTCTTGATCAGGCGCCCGAAGCGCTCGACGTACACCTGGTCGAAGCCGTTCACGAGGATGTCGGAGACGGCCGGGTCGGCCAGCAGGGGCGCCAAGGGGCCGAGGCCCAGCGTCTCCTGCGTCAGCTCGTCGGCCAGCCGCTCGCGCTCCGAGGCGTTGAGCGGCACGTCCTCGGTGGCCAGCACGCGCGCCACGAAGTCCTGCACGGCGACCGCGATGGCGTCCTCGCCACTGCCGAACATCGAGCGCTCGCCGATCTCGTCGAGGAGCCGGCTGTGGAGCCGCGCCTTGATCGAGAGGAAGTCGACGTGCGCGCCGCGTGCGGCCGGCGCCGTCTCGGGAGCGGCACGCCACGCCGGCTCGCGTTCCTCGCCGGAGAGGCGGGCGGCGAGATCCGTCGACATCGAGCGCCCGAAGCGCGCGCGGATCTGTTCTCGATCGGTGGATTCGGCCACGTGGGGTCCTCGGTGTCAGTCGGCGAACGAGGCCTTGGTCGAGCCGCCGGCGGGCGGCGCGGGTCGGGCGCGCGGGGCTGGCGCCGGCTCGGTCTCGGCCTCCGTCTCCATTCCCGCCAGGAGGTCGTCGACGAGCAGCTTCACGGCCTTGCCGAACCCGAAGAGCTTGGTCCCGTGCAGCATGTAGGGACGACCGGTGTTCAACGCGGTGATCAAGCGCTTCTGGTACGGGATCACGTAGTCGACGTCGGCGTCGAGCCGCGCCTCGACGTCGGCGATGGTCAGGCCGCCCGGTGCCTTCTCGAAGTTGTTGTTGAGCACGATCCGCGTCCGCTCGCGCGGGAAGCCGATCTGCTGGATCACGGGCAGCAGTCGCGCCGCGCCTACCACGTTGGGCACCGTGTTCTGCACGACGACGTAGGCGCGATCCGACAGGTCCAGGATCGACATGATCATCCCGTCGAGCATCGGGAAGGTGTCGACGATGACCCAGTCCCACGAGCGCCGCGCCAGCGTCAGCGTGCGCGACAACGTCTCGTCGTCGACCACGCTGGCGTCGACCGGATCGACCGGCGCTCCCAGCAGGTCCAAGCCACAGGCGTGCCGCACGGTGAGCTTGCGCAGCAAAGTCTCGTCGAGGCGGTTCTGCTCGCGCGCAGCGTGCGCCAAGGTCGTCGTCGGCGTCAGGTCCAGCATCGGCCCGCAACTGCCCAGGTGGACCGAGCAGTCCACCAGCAGCACCTTGCCCGGCGGCAGCCTGCGCGCGAGTTCCACCGCGACGCTGACCGACATCGTCGACTTGCCGACGCCGCCCTTGTTGCTGACGAAGGACAGCACGCGGCCCAGGTCCTTCTTCTGCTCCTTGGGGCGCCGCAGCACGCGGTCGAGCAGTTGCTGGAGCTCCGAGGCCGACAGCGGACGGCGCAGGAAGTCCTGCACCTGCGCACGCACCGCCTCGATGATCACGTTGCTCTCGCCGTCGCTGAACCCCAGGCCGTCCGGCCGGTAGAGGGCGACGATGGCCGTGCCCGGGGCCGCGGCCGAGACTTCCTCGGCGAAGGACTTCAGCGAGCGCGGGTCGCCCTCGACCTGCACGCAGACGACCTCCGGCCGCCGGTTGCGCGCGACCTCGATGCCCTGGCGCGCGCCGCGCACGGAGTGCACGACGGGCTTCCAGCCTCGCAAGCCGGCGACGGCGGCGGTGAACTCGTCCTTCAGCAGGGGGTCGGAGCCGACGACGAGGATCTGGGGGGTGTGCTCCATGAGGTCGATACCAGTCAGCGAGTCAGGGCAGGGGCCAGCACGGTGCCGCGCTGGATGTAGGTGTAGTCGTGCATGCGCGCCGGGTCGGGCGTCTCCGTGCCGTAGGCGAAGACGTTCGACCAGCGCAGGACCGCGTTCCACTCGGCCGCGCTGAGCGACAGGCCGACGTCCTGGTCGATCGCCGTGCTCGGCACGGCGCTGGCATTGTCCTGCGCGACCCAGCACGTCACGCCGAAGTGGTTGATCAGCTCGCCGGCCGAGATCACGAAGGTCCCCGTCCCGCCGAAATCGCTGGGCGGGGGGGTCGAGCCGTCGGGAACGAACCCGACCGGCCACAGGTGCGCGAAGCCGTAGCCCACGACGCGCAGCACGGGCACGCCGTTGGCGTCCGGCACGTTTTCGACGATCGGGATGTAGGCCGGCTTGCGCGTCGTGAAGCGGAAGGGACGGACGGGCGTGCTCGTGGCGCGCGGCACGGCGCGTCCCACGGCCACCGGCCATCCGACCTCCGGATCGCAGGGATTCGCCGGCGCTGACGTCGCGTCGAACAGGAAGTGGCCGACCGTGGCGCCGTCCGTGTCGAGGACCAGGCGGCCATCGGGCTCGACGCGCACGCGGGACATCGTCGAGCTGCTCGAGGCCTGCCAGCCCGGCCCGCGGAAGTGCGCGGCCCAGGCGTCGAGGTACACGAAGAAGGGCACCACGCCGCTGATCCGCTCGCGGAACGTACCGCCGACCGAGGGTTCGTGGTCGTACAGCGGCGCACCGGCCTCGTCGCAGGGCGGGCGCCCCACGCGCATCGCCGGCCGGGCGCTGGCGATGGCCGTGGCGCGCACGGTGAGGCCGTCGCGCCGTGGGTCCCAGGACTCGCCCGGCGCGCGCAGCATCGTGCTGCCCAAGCCGAAGACGAACGGCAGCGTGGGCAGGGACGAGCTGACCCCGGGCTGGACGTCGTCGGGGTTGCCGTCGCCGGCGCGGCGCATGCGCACGAGGACGCTCAGCGCGTTGACGCGCTGCGTGCCGCTCACGGCCGGTGTGAAGTCCCGTCGCTGGTAGCTGGACTGCTCGCGGCCCGGCTCGTCGGGGTCGAACGTGCCCACGACGATGTCGCCCTGCGGTCGGTTCTGGATGTTCGGCTGGAGTCGCGGATCGTCGATGCGCGCGAGCTCCGCATCGGGTTGTGCGCCGACCACGGCGTTCGCGTTCCACGCGCCGACGCCACCGCTGACGCGCAGCGCAGGACCGGCACCGAGCTGGGCCGCGTCGGCGTCGTCCGCTGGCAAGAACGCCGTGCCATTGCCCGGGACGTAGCCGCCTTGCGTAGGGTGCAGGTCGTCGTCGAAGGCCAGCCGCACCATGGCCGACGTCTTGCGCCGCTTCTCCGCGTGGCTGTCACCGATCGTCTCGTCGAAGTTCCGCCAGCGGCAGCCCTCGATCGCCGCCGAGTCCACGGCGGACTGCATCTGGGCCTGCGTCAGGTTCGCCAGCCCGATGTCGATGGCCAGCCCGGCCACCGCGAAGAACACGAAGGCGAGGAGCGCGAACAGGACCAGGATCGCGCCGCTCTGGCGCGATCCCTTCCCGCGAGCCGTGGCGCGGCGCAGGTTCACCGCCCGGCGCCCCCCGGGATCGTCGCGGGCGCGCTGGGCGGCAGGACGATCGTCTCCTTCTTCTCGCCGTTCTGGATCGTGATCGTCTCGATCGGGACGGGCGGGGCGGGATCCGGCAGGCGCTCGACGGTCGCGTTCGGATTGCGCGACTCGGCCAGGACCGTGATCTCGAGGCCGTTGTTCAAGGCGCTGAGCAGGTCGGCGTGCTGGTCGATCGGCACGGCGACGAAGGCCGGGTCCTTGGACGAGCTCTTGGCGTCCGGCATCGGGACGATGACGATCCCGCCTTCGACCAGGCGGCGCGTGACGCCGCCGAACTTCTTCTGCTCGTGAGCCAGGCGCTGCACGTCCGCCGGGACGGGCGTGCCGCGCGGCGCGACGGCCCCGGCGTAGGGATCGGCGGCCGCGACCAGCGCGAAGCGGTCGTTGGCCTTGAGGCCGCGCAGGCTCGGGACCTGAGAGGCCGTGACCTGCACGCCGACCATGCCGTCGGGAATGGCGGCCGTCGGGCTGGCTGGGGAGCCCTTGGGCAGGAAGTCGGACTCCGTGAAGACGTAGCCCGAGTTCTTGGGGGCCTTCGTGACGCGCCCCAGGACCTCCTTCGCGTCGAGGATCCCGCTCTCCTTCGCGCGCTCGGGATCGAGCCAGGACACGAGCGGCTCGCCCTTGGCGTCGAACAGGTCGGTGTGCGTCACCGCAGTGAAGGCCGGGATCGACCGCAGGGCGCGCGGGTAGGCGCGCTTGCCCTGGCGGTCCTCGGAGGCCTGGGCTTGGGCCCGCGTCTCCGCACTCCAGGGCATCCGCCCGTCGTTCAGCAGGGCGTAGGTGCCGAGCGCCGCACCGGCCACCACGACGACCAGGACGGCGACGGGGATCCACTTCGTGCCGGACGTGCGCCGGCGGCTCTGGTTCTGGGGCATGGGTGTTTCGTCTCGAAGGTGCGTTCGATCAGGGGCAGCTCGTGCCGGCGTGGAAGACCTCGCGGCGGAAGACGGCCTGGGAGGAGATCAGGCGCCGGAAGGGCCGCACCTCCCGGTTCAGAGCGTAGAACTTGCCGAGACCGTATTGTCCACTGTACGGGCCTGCATCGGAACCCGAACCGCCCAACAAAACGCCTCCTGCGGCATTGACCTGCGTCACGCCGGCGTCGTCGGCCAAAATGGGCTCGGCGACCGGGTTGGGGTCCGTCACGTCGACAGGCTGAAAGGCAGTCAACGTAGCGGCTTGGTAGGGGTAATGGACTCGGATCGCGACCAAGCCACGCTCCGGGCCCGTCGATGCCAGGCTGAACGGCCCGCGGCCCGGGTCGGTGCCGGTCGGGACCACCTCCTCGAGGACGTCGACCCAGCGGATCGACTCGACCCCGTCGGCTCCACGCGCGACGACCTGGGGCACCTTGACCACGACCTCGTTGCCGACGAAGGTCTGGACCAGCGCGCCGGGGTAGTGCAGGTACTGCGTGCCGTTGACCTCCCCGACGACCATGAGCGGGAGGAGGATCCGGTTCACCGTCGGCCAGTCCGAGGTGTCGGGGAGCACCCCGCTGGGCAGCGGCACCGCCAGCTTCCGCGGGTCGTAGACGCGCTCGCGGACCCGGTCGCAGCGCAGCGCGTCCTGGAACGACATCGTGGCTGGCAGCGGCAGCAGCGCGAGCTCGCGCGCCGCGACACGCGCCGCGTTCTGCACGATCTGCGCCGAGGTGATCATGCGCCCGACCTCGAGCGTGCCGGCCAGGATCAGGTAGAACGCCAGCGACACGAGCGCGAACTCGACCAGGACGGACCCCCGGCGGCCGGCGCACGGGGGCGCTTCCGATCGAGCTCTCTCTGCCGCGAGCTCTCGGCGTGGCTGCATCGTCTGCATCGGGTCTCTCCTTGGCCGCCGTCCCGATCGGGGGATCGGGTTCGCGCGCGCGCCCCAGGACGAGGCTCGCGAGCGACAGGGCGGACCGCTGGCTCCGGTGAGGCTCCGAGCACGACCTCGGCCGGGGGCCACCTGCCGGCCCCCACCCCGAGCGACGCGCACCTCGCGAAGCGCAGGCCGTACGCGGGTCCTGCAACCCGCATCCGGCGAGGCGATTGTACCCCGGGTCCTGGAAATGGGGATTTCTTCCAAGTCCCGGTTCGGGGAGCCTGGGCGTGCCGCGCAGGGCGGCTCACCGCGCTCTGCGGATGAAGGAATCTCCACGTGGACCACCTGCTCCTCCATCCGCCGTTCGCCGACCCGACTCAGCCCTACCTGAGCCTGCCGACGCTCAAGGGGCACCTGCGGGCGCTCGGCCTCGACGCGCGCGTGGTCGACGTGAACCTCGCGGCGGCCTGCTGGCTGCTCGACCCCGAGACGATCGCGGACGTCGGACGGCGCCTGGGGGCGCGCTTCTCGCACCTGAACGGGCGCTACCAGCTCGACCTCGAGGAGCAGCGCGAGTACCTGGCCCTGGCCGAGGCCCGCCCCAAGCTGGAGCGGATCCTGGGCGCATCGCCCGCTCCACTCGACGTGTTCCGCACGCGCGAGCGGTTCTTCGACGCCGCGACCTACACCCACGCGCGGCGCCAGGTCGAGGACTACTTCGATGCGCTGAGCGCCGCGCACTGGCCATTCCGCTTCGGGTTCAACACGGCGAGCCACGGCGTCGCGCCGTGGAGCTTCGACCTGCTCGAACGCTACGAGGCGGAGCGGCGGAGCCCGTTGGTCTCGTTCTACGAGGAGTTCCTGATCAGCGCGGCCGAGTGGGACTGGGACCGCCCGGAGGGTCCCCCCTGCGACGTGTCGGAGGCCGCCTTCGTGGGCATCTCGATCGTGTTCCCCTCCCAGGTGCCCGAGGCGCTGTGCCTGGCACGCGCGGTGAAGCGGCGCGCGCCGCAGGCCTTCGTGGCCTTGGGAGGGCCGGCCATCCACCAGGTCGCGATCCACCTCGACGACGGGCGGCGCCGGAGGCTCCTCGAATGGTGCGACGGCCTGGGGGTCTTCGAGGGCGAGGCGACGCTCGCAGCGCTCCTGCCGCGCCTCGACGCCTGGCGGAACGCGCCGGACCCCGGAGCGCGCTTCGCGCTCCTGTGCGACGTGCCCAACCTGATGCTCGCCGAGCCGTCCGGAACGGCGACGCACACGGGCCCGCGTTGGTCGCTGGACTTGCGCGAAGCGGCGATGCCGGACTACTCCGACCTGGACCTCGACGCCTATCTCGCCCCGAGCCGCACCTTGCTCTATGCGCCGACGCGCGGCTGCTACTGGGGGCAGTGCTCGTTCTGCTACTACGGCCTGGCGGAGACCGCGACCGCCAGCTACCGCGAGATCCCGCCGGAGCGCGCGGCTTCCGAGCTGGGCCAGCTCGCACGCCGCTACGGCGTGAGGAACGTCTACCTGTCGTGCGACGTCTTGTCGCCGAAGTACGCGCTGCGCCTGGCCGACGCCCTGATCGAGAAGGGCGTCAAGATCCGCTGGTCGAGCGACCTCAAGATCGAGAAGTACTTCACGCCCGAGCGCTGCGCCCGGCTCTTCGAGGCCGGGTTGCGATCGGCCGCGTTCGGCATCGAGAGCGGCTCGGACCGCATCCTCGACTTGATGCGCAAGGGTTGCGACCGGGCCACGATGACCGCCGTGAACCGCGCCTTCCACGAGGCCGGGGTGGCGACCGAGTGGATGACGTTCACGGACCACCCCGACGAGACGGTCGAGGAGGCGCTCTCGACCGTGGCCTGGATCGCGGAAGAGGAGGACGCGATCGACCTGTTCCTCGTGGGCCAGTTCGGGCTCGAGGCCGGCTCGCACGTGGCGCAGGACCCCGCGCGCTACGGCGTGCGGCGCGTGTACCACGCCGCGGGCGACGATCTGCGGCTCTACGCCCTGTTCGACACGGCGCGCGGTCCACGCTCGCGCGACGCCCAGCAACGTGTCGACGCCGCCATCGGCGAGCTGGCCGCGCGCTGGGAGCTGCATCCCTATCCGTGGGCCGGGGCGATCTCGACCCACCACACCTTCCTGCACTTCCTGGAGTTCGGCCCACGGGCGTTCCGGTCCCACTTCCAGCGCGCGCCGCAGGCTGTCCACGGACCGCTGCCGCCGCCGCCCGTATCGCACATCGCGGGTCTGCGCGAGCGCGCGCGCTTCGACCTCGGGCGCATGGCCGAGAACGAGCGCGCGTTCCTCTCCGACTACCTGCCCGGAGCGCTGCGCGCCGTCGCGCGCGGCCGCCGTGGGTTCGGCGAGCCACAGTCCGGCCCGGCGGCGCCGCTGTCGGTCGAGGACTACGACCGCGCGGCCGCGCTCGGCCCCAAGCTCTACCGCGGAGACTGACCGCCGGCAGTGGACCAGCCTGCCGCCCAGCGTGGGCGGCGAGCGCACGGCCCCACGCCGCGCTCTGCCCCCCGACTCACATCCCGTCGATCGTGAACGGGAAGGTCATGGCCAGGCGGCCGTCGTCCCGCAGGTACGTCGCCAGGGACTGGTGGATGCCGTTCGCGGTCCCGAACGACTCTCCCGCGACGAGCATGCCCGGCCGAATCACGACCTCCATGCGCCGTGACCACTGGTCGGGGTTGGCGGGGAAGTGGTGCGGGTTGTGCATGAGCGTCTGGACCGAGAAGCGGACCTCGCCGGTCACGAGGCGCGGCACGACCAGGCTCGGACGCCGGTCCATCGTCACGGGCCAGGTGCGCCGGACGGCGGAGAGGTCCGTATGGAACGGCTGCCCGAAGATCACGAGGTCGGTGCCCCCGCCGCCCGAGCCGACGAGTTGGTGGCACTCCGCGATCGTGATCGTGGTCGAGCACGATCGGGTGCCGCCGATCGGATCGGTCACCGTGAAGGTCACGACGAAGGTGCCGGCCTGCGCGCCCGAGGGCGTCCACGCGAACTGCGACACGGCCGGCTGGCCGGTGAGGGGCAAGGGCGGGTTCATCGCGGCGCCGGGCGGCAGACCCGTGACGGACAGGGTCACGCTGGCGCCGGGCACGCCGCTCGTCGACTGACCAGAGACGGTGAACACGAGCGGGACGCCGACGGAGCCCATCACGGCTGCCGGCGCGCTGCACAGCGGCTCGCCGAACGGCGCCTCGCAGGACAGGTTCACGCGGTCGATCCCGCCGGGCTGGTCGACGAACAGGTCCGCCAGGCGATCCGACGTGATGCCATTCCCTGCCGCGCCCTGGCTCAGCGCGCAGCTCGAGACGACCGCGCACGTCGACGGGTCGATCTGGTAGACGCGACCCGAGTAGCCCAGCATCACGAGGTAGTTCCCGCACATCGTGAGCCCGTCCGCCGAATCGCCCGGTGGATTCGGACAGACCTGCAGCACCTGGCAGGTCTGCGGGTCGAAGCGGTAGAGGTTCTGCGAATCGCCCCTCCACAGGTGCTGCCCGTCGTTCGTCAGCCCCTCCGCGAGGTCGTCGCCCGGCGGATCGCAGAACCCGAGCAACTGGCAGGTCAGCGGGTCGATGCGGAACAGCAGGCCCAGTTGGAAGTCGTAGTGGTAGAGCACGCCTCCGAGCAGCGTGAGCTCGCTCGGCTGCCCACCGCCGGGCGCGACGCAGGAACGGATCTCGGCGCAGCCGTTGCGCGTGTCGACGAGCCGCAGACGCTGCGCGCTGAAGTCCGTGATCCAGGCCAACCCGTCACCGGCCCAGGCCTCCCCGTTGCGCGCCGTGCTCGAGACGCACACCCCGACGCGCTCGCAGGCGACGCCGCCCACGACCGGCAGCGCACCGACGGCACCCGGCGGATCGGTCGCAGCGCCGCGGGCGGGGAAGACGGGCATCGAGGGCGCGCTGGCGAGCGCGAGCAGTACGGAGAGCATGGCGAGAGACCTCACGTTGCAGGACGCAGAAGAGCAGTTCGCGCAGCGTAGTGGGTCGCGCCATGCGCACAAGTCTCGGGCCCGGCGAGCCCCGGCATGAACGCACGTTCATCACTGGGCAGCCGCCGCGGGGGCCGCAGCGCACGGCTCGCAGCGCGGACGCGGCGCCCTGGGCCGCGGAACGCCGTTCAGGGCCGCGGAGCGGCCAGCATCGCCGACCACGCACCGGTGATGGCGGCCGTGAAATCGTAGTCGTCGGGGATGCGGATGCCGAACGTCAGGCCCGCGGCGGAGAGCTCGTCGGCGAAGGAGCGCAGGGACTCGTCGCGGCCCAGCGGGTCACCTCGACGAGCCACCGCGTGGATCTTGCGGTCGAGACGCGCCGCGACCGAGCGGCCGCGCTCGCGCACGAAACGCGCGCTGTCGCGCCGCCCGAAGGCCGCGACCACGTCGGCCTGGATCGCAGAGCCGTGGCGGGCGATCAGCGGCTGCGGGATGCCGTCATCACCGCGCGCCCCCAGTGCGGACTCCAGACACGCGAGGCGCGCGGCGACGCGCGGGAGGCGCAGCGCGGCGATCGCGCCCGCCGACGGCCCCTCGTCGGCGACGCGCGGCAGGTTCAGGCCGTAGAACGAGCGCATGTCGAGCGGATCGGGATCGAAGGCGTACACCGCGTCGAAGGCGTGCGCGTAATCGAGCTGGAGCCGGATCACGCTCGCGCCCCCCAGCCCCGAGCCCGTCAGGAAGCGTCGCTCCGCCCAAGCTCCAGCGAACAGGTGCCGCTCGAGCACCGGGATCAGGTCGGTCACGAGCGCCTCGCCGTTCGGCCCTTCGTTGACCGAATCGAGGAACAGGTGGTGCGGGCGGATCCCGCGCGGATCCAGCACGACCAGGACCAGCCCCGCCGGGACGCCGATGCGCGCCAGACGCTCGGCGACGTGCACCGGGTCCTCGCCCAGATCGGGCACGTGGTAAACGACGGACGGGGTGGTGTCCGACACGCCGGCCTCGGGGAGCACGACCTCGGCGCCGACCGTGCGCGGGCGGCCGAAGGCACGCGTCAGCGCCGGTGACTCGACCTCGAAGCGACGTGAACGGCCGGTGGGTTCAGGTTCCGAGGCGGACGGGGAGCTGGGCTCGACCTCGGCCTCGACCGCGACCGTGGACTCGAGCTCGGGCTCCGGCGTGGCGACCGCGGTGACGCGCTCGGCCCGGTACGGCAGGAAGACCGCAGCGCGCGGCGGCCGCTCGGGGGGAGCGGCACAGGCGGCGGAGATCACGAGGACGAGGCAGGGGGCCAGCCGGGACACGGTCGTCGTCTCGTCGGCACGCAGCCGGCGGAACCTGACCGGAAAGACGGCTGTCCCGGCCGCGATCCCCCACCGGTCCCACCCGCGCCGTCGGTGGGGCTCCGCGGGGTGGACCCGTGACCACGCTCGACCGGGCGCGGGGGGCGTCCTGGGTTCGAGGCAGCACCCCCCGCTCCCCCACGACGCGCGCCCACGCTGGAGTCGCCGCCCTGCGCGCCACGCGCTGAGCGCAGGCTTCGTGCTCGGTCAGGTGAGCTCGTGGGCGATCGGCCCCGCGCGCGCTGCGGCTCCGGTCTCGCACACAGCGCCGCCCGCGAATCGTCCGGCGCCAGCGCGCACTCGCACGCGTGGACGCTGCGTGACGCCGCGGCTACGCTCCTGCGCCCTGCACGCCCCCGCGGGAGCGCACCGTGAGCACGAATCGCGTCGCCGTCGTCGAGCAGAATCTCGACCGCTATCTCGAGAGCGCCGCTCCGGCGCAGACGCTGCTCGCGCCGGACGAGCCCCTCGCGGCCGGCTCGCGGCTCACCGCGCGCAAGGCGGTCGAGCTCTTCGAGGATCAGGTCTTGTCGCGCGCGCTCGACGTCGCGGCGCGCGAGCTCAAGCGCACGAACCGCAGCTTCTACACGATCAGCTCGGCGGGCCACGAGAACAACGCCGTGGTCGGGGCATTGCTGCGACTCGACGACCCGTGCTTCCTGCACTACCGCTCCGGCGGGCTCATGATGGCCAGGAGCCGCCTGCTCGCGGGGAGCACGCCGTCGTTCGACACGCTGCTCTCCCTGTGCGCGTCCAAGGAAGACCCGATCAGCCGTGGACGCCACAAGGTGTGGGGCAGCAAGGCGCTGTGGGTCCCGCCCCAGACGTCGACGATCGCCTCGCACATCCCCAAGGCCGTCGGGCTGGCGTTCGCGATCGCGCGCGGGCGGCGCACTGGCGTCCCGACCGCCCTGGCGCGCGATTCGATCGTGCTGTGCAGCTTCGGCGACGCATCGGCCAACCACTGCACGGCGCTCGCGGGCTTCAATGCCGCGCGCTACGTCCAACGCCGCGGGAACCCGATGCCGATCCTGTTCCTGTGCGAGGACAACGGCATCGGCATCTCGGTCGAGACGCCGCACGGCTGGATCGCGGACAACTTCGCGCACCAGCCGCATCTGCGCTATTTCCACGCCGCAGGCGACCTCGACGCCGTGTGGGAGGCTTGCACGGCCGCGATCGAGCACTGTCGGGGCGCGCGCAGCCCGACCTTCTTGCACCTCTCGACCACGCGCCTGTGGGGCCATGCCGGCAGCGACGTCGAGACGACCTACCGCACCCTGGAGGAGATCGAGGCCGTCGAGGCCCGGGATCCACTGCTGGCCAACGCGCAGCGACTCGTCGAGACCGGCGCTGCGGCGCCAGCCGATCTACGGGCCCTCGTGCGCGACACGCGCGAGCGCGTGCTGGCCGCCGCCGACGAAGCCGCCCGCCGGCCCCGGCTCGTCACGCGCGCCGAGGTCGAGGCGCCGCTGGCGCCGTTCGACGAGGCCCGCGTGCGCGCGCGCGCCGCGCGCGTGGTCTCGCCCGAAGAGCGCCGGGCGTTCTTCGGCGCCAGCCTCCCCGAGGAGGCGTCCAGCGCCACGAAGCGCACGCTGGCGGCCCACGTGAACGCTGCACTCCACGACCTCCTGCTCCAGCACCCGGAGATCCTGCTCTTCGGTGAGGACACCGCGAAGAAGGGCGGTGTGTACGGGGTCACGCAGGGCCTGCAGAAGCGCTTCGGCATCGCGCGCGTGTTCGACACGCTGCTCGACGAGACCACGATCCTGGGGCTGGCGCAGGGCGCGGCACACGTCGGCTTCCTGCCGCTGCCCGAGATCCAGTACCTGGCGTACGTCCACAACGCGCTCGACCAGATCCGCGGCGAGGCCTGCTCGCTGTCGTACTTCTCCGACGGCCAGTTCACGAACCCCATGGTCGTGCGGATCCAGGGCTTGGCGTACCAGAAGGGCTTCGGGGGCCACTTCCACAACGACAACTCGGTGGGCGCGCTGCGCGACATCCCGGGACTCATGCTGGCGGTCCCCGCCCGCGGCGACGACGCGGTGCGCATGCTGCGCGGAGCGGTTGCGGCCGCCAAGGAGCACGGGCGTGTCGTCGCGTTCCTCGAGCCGATCGCGCTGTACCACGAGAAGGATCTGCATGAGGATGGCGACGGGCTGTGGCTCTCCGGCTATCCACCGCCGTCCACGGACCCGCGGGACGTGCTGCTTCCGGGCGACGTCGGCATCTACGGGCCTGACTACCGCGACGTGCTGATCGTCTCGTACGCGAACGGCCTGCGGCTTTCCTTGCGTGTCGCGCGCATGCTCGAGCGCGAGCGCGGCCTGAAGGCGCGCGTCCTGGACCTGCGCTGGCTCGCGCCACTGCCCCTCGACGTGCTGCGCCGCCATGCGGCCGAGTGCGGCCGGGTCGTCGTCGTCGACGAGTGCCGCGCGACCGGCGGCGGCGTGGCCGACGCGATCGTGGCCGACCTCGCCGAGCACGCCGTGCGCGCCCGGGTCGCCAGCGTGCGCGCCGCCGACTGCTACGTGCCGCTGGGCTCCGCCACGTCCGCCGTGCTCGTCGGCGAGGAGCAGATCGAGGCCGCGATCCACGAGGTGCTGGCGTGAGCCGCATCGCGCTCCTGTGCCCCGGCCGGGGCTCCTACGCGGAGAAGCAGCTCGCCTCGCTGCCGGCTTCCCACCCCTGGATCGACGCCGCGGAGGGCATCCGCCGCGAGCACGGGCTGCAGCCCCTGGCCGAGCTCGACCGCGCCGCGAAGTTCGATCGCAAGGTGCATCTGCACCCGGCCAACGTCTCGCCGCTCATCTACCTCGTGTCCATGCTCGACGCGGCCGCCGTCCAGGCCGAGCACCGCGCCGTCGCCGTCGCCGGGAACTCGCTGGGCTGGTACACGGCACTGGCCGTGGGTGGCGCGCTGTCCTTCGAGGACGGCTTCCGCCTCGTGCAGGAGATGTCGCGACTCCAGCACGAGCACCAGGAGGCGCACGGCGGCGGCCAGGTGATCTTCCCCCTGGTCGGCGAGGACTGGCGCCGCGATCCCGCGCGCGAGGAGGCCGTCGAGGCCGCCGTGGCGAGCTCCGGCGGCGAGGCCTTCCCCTCCATCCGCCTCGCCGGCCTGGCCGTCCTGGCGGGATCCGACGCGGGCATCGCGCACCTGAAGAGCACGCTCCCCAAGGTCAAGAGCGGCTCGAACCAGTACCCGATCCAGCTCGAGCAGCATGGCCCCTACCACACGCCGCTCGTGAGCGGCGTGGCGGAGCGCGCGCGCGCGACACTCTCGCACCTCGCATTCACGCGCCCGCGCGTCACCCTGATCGACGGGCGTGGCGTGCGCTTCAGCCCGTGGTCGACCGACGTGGACGCCCTGCGCTCCTACACGCTCGGCCCCCAGATCGTCGAGCCGTTCGACTTCGGCCTCTCGATCCGCGTCGCGCTGCGCGAGCACGCGCCCGAGCACCTCGTGTGCCCGGGACCCGGCAACACGCTGGGCGGCGTGGTCGGCCAGGCACTCGTCGCCGAGGGCTGGCGCGGGATCCGCGACAAGGAGGACTTCACGCGTGTGCAGGAGGGTGCACAGCCCGTCCTGGTCTCGATGCGCCGCTAGACCGGAAGCTGACCCCCTTCGCTGGACCTACCACTACCCCTGGGGTCGCGGCTGCAGTTACCAGCACTACCTGTAGTGCTGGTCCAGCGAAGGGGGTCAGCTTCCGAGGCTGGCACCGGCGGCGGCGGAGGCTCGGAACACAGCGTCGTGATCCCGTGCCGCCACTGGGTGCGCGCGCAGCGCGGACTCGATCCGGCCAGCCTCGTCAGCCCGCGTCAGGGCCACGATCGCGCCGCCGAAGCCGGCCCCGGTCAGTCGGGCGCCCAGAGCGCCAGCGGCGCGTGCGGCGGCGGTGAGGGCCTCCAGCTCGGGGCAGGAGACCTCGAAGTCGTCGCGCAGGCTGGCGTGGGAGAGATCCATGAGGCGGCCAAACTCGGCGGCGTCGGCGCGCTCGAGCGCTCGGACGGCGCGCTGCACTCGAAAGCCCTCGGTGACGACGTGGCGGAAGCGGCGTGACAGCAGGCCGTCGAGCGTGGTGCTGGAGAGCGCCAGGAGGCGTTGCTCCTCGATGTCGGCGACGAGCGCGCGCCACGTGCTGGGCCACCCGCGGGCGGCCGGCGCGGCCCGCACGCCGGCCAACGCCGCGCGGCACTCGGCAACCCGCGCGTTGTAGGCCTCGCGGGCGCGGCCCGATTTCTCGACGCCGACGGCGCTGCGCGCGACGACGAACTGCCACTCGGCCGGAATCGGCACGGGGGTGGCGCGCACGGGATCGAACTCGACCAGCACGGCGCAGCCCGCTTGGCCCCCCAGGCTCGCGGCCTGGTCCATGCCGCCGCTCTCGACGCCCACGTAGTGCTCGGCGCGCGCGCACAGGTCCATGAGCATCTCGCGGCGCGCGTCGATCCCGTTCGCCTCCGACAGGGCCAGCGTGCAGGCCACGACGAGCGCCGAGGAGGACGAGAGCCCGGCGGCCGGCGGCACGTCGCCCGCGACGAGCGCATCGATCCCGCATCGGGCGCCATGCTCGCGCGCGAGGGCCTGTGCCGCCGCCCGCGCATAGTTCGACCAGTCGCCGCGCGGCGCGGGGTCGATCGCGGTCGAGAGGTCGAACTCGCGCGGACCGAAGCGCGCGCCGTCCGCATTGACCAGGCGCACGCGCGCGTCCGGCCTGGCCACGAACGCGATGCGCACCGCCCGTTCGATCGCCATGGGCAGCACGGCAAGCCCGCAGTAGTCGATGTGCTCGCCGATCAGGTTCACGCGCCCCGGCGCGCGCGCAGCGCGCACGGGGGGGCGGCCGAACGCGCGCTCGAAGGCGTCCCGGGTCGCGCTCTCCACTCCTCGCCAGGATGACGGCGTCCCGGCCGGGATCGACCGAATTTCCGTCGCTGGCCCACCGCCGGGCGCGCGCTCTGGCGGGGCCGGGGTGGTCCATGCGTGGAGGGTCGCTGGTCAGCTTGGGGGGTCGTGCCTCGTAGGAACTACGCCGCGTGCCGCGCTGGCGGCCCCGCTAGCATGGCCGGGCGTGCGCATACCGAGACTCCAGCACTCGCGGCTCGCACTGTTCTTCGCGCTCGCGATCGCCCTCGGGATCGGAGCCGGTGCGCTCGTCCTGCGACTCTGGCCGGGCGCGACCGAGGGCGGGGCGGCCTGGATGGCGGTCTCGACCGCCGCCCTGGCGACGGGTCTCGTGGGCTTCGGTGGCGTGCTCTTCCACCGCATCAAGGTGCTGCACGAGAAGTTCCGGGAGACCGAAGCCTACCTGGCGGCCATCGAGGGCGAATCGGCCAAGTACCGCGCTCTGCTCGAAGGCGCGGCGGACATGGTCGTCGTGCTCGACGCGACCGGTGGGGCTCCGATCGAGCGCAACGCGCGGGCGCGGGAGGTCCTCGGTGAGGACGGCGACCTCGCCGGGCACGTCACGCCCGAGGACGCGGCGGCGCTGCGTGAGGCCATCGCGCGCTCGACGGGTGAGCCGGGCGCGATCCAGTCGCTCCCAAGGGTGCGCCTGCGGGCCGCGGACGGGACGCAGCTCGACTGCGAGGCGCGCATCGCGTCGGTCGAGCTGGCCGACAAGCGCGTCGTCCACGTCGCGCTGCGCGATCGGACGCGCGAGCTGGCGATCGAGCGCGAGCTGGCCGTGCGCGAACGCCTGTCCTCGCTGGGGCTCCTGACCGCCGGAGTGGCCCACGAGATCAACAACCCGCTCGAGGGCATCGGCAACTACGTGAAGCTCCTGGGTCGCCCCGACCTGCAGCCCGAGGAGCGCGCCCGGCACCTGGAGATGGTGCGCCACGGATTCGACCGAGTGCGCGACCTCGTGCGCGACCTGCTGCGGTTCGCGCGTCCGGCGTCCCAGCGTGACGAGGTCGACCTGCGCACGGTGGTGGAACGCGCTCGGCGGCTGGCGGCGTTCTCACCGGGCTTCCGCGACGTGCGGGTCGAGCTGCAGGGGTTCGACGGCCCACTGCTCGTGATCGGTGATGCCGGCCGGATCGAGCAGGTCGTGTTCAACCTGCTGCTCAACGCGGCCGCGGCCATGCAGGGCCGCGGCCGGATCGTGATCGCGGCGCGGCGCGCTCGCCGGGATGGAGATGGGCTGTTGTTGTCGATCGCCGACGAGGGGCCGGGCATCCCGCCCGAGAACCTGGCGCGCATCTTCGATCCGTTCTTCACCACGGGCACCGGCACGGGTCTGGGGCTCTCGGTCGCCTTCGGCATCCTGCAGGCGCACGGCGGCTCGCTGTCGGCGCGCAACCGCCACGAAGGTGGAGCAGAGTTCGAACTGCATTTCCCCGATGCGGCGGTACGCTCCGCCGTGGAGTCCGAACGAGCATGAAGACCGGCGTCCTGATCGTCGACGACGAGGCCTACGTTCGCGAGTCGCTGCAGGAGCTGCTGCTCGCCGAGGGACTGCGCGTCGCCACGGCCTCGGGCGCCAACGAAGCGCTGGAGATCCTCGCCAAGCAGCGCTTCGACGTCATCGTGACCGACTTGAGGATGCCCTCCGGGGATGGCCTGTCGTTGCTGCAGGAATCGCGCGCCGCGGGCATCGCCATCCCGATCCTGGTGATTTCCGGCGCGGGCACCGTGGCGGACGCCGTCGCGGCGATGAAGGCCGGCGCCTTCGACTTCCTGCAGAAGCCCGTCGACCCGGACGAGCTCGTCCTGCTCGTGCGGCGCGCGGCCGAGCGGCGCGAGCTGGACGCCGAGGTCGCGTCGCTGCGACGAGCGGTGGCACGCCTCGAGCCTCCGCAGCGGGTGGTCGCGCGCTCGCCGGCGATGGCGCGCGTGCTGCAGCGCATCGAGCAGGTCGCCGCTGCCGACACGACGGTCCTCATCCGCGGCGAGGTCGGCAGCGGCAAGGAGCTCGCCGCCACCGAAGTCCACCGCAGGAGCCCCCGCGCGCGCGGCCCTTTCGTGGTCGTCGACGCCGGCTCACTGGGCGAGGAGGCCTTCGAGACCGGGTTCCTGGGCGCCCAGGGCGAACGCGCCGGGCGACTCGCCGAAGCCGAGGGCGGGACGATCCTCCTGGACGACGTGGGCGCCCTGCCGCCCGCGGTGCAGGCGCGCTTCGCACGGCTGCTCGAGTCCAACGCCTACGAACAGCGCGGCGCGGCACGGATGCGGCACGTGGACGTGCGCTGGATGGCCGCCACGGCAGACGACCTGGAGCGGCGCGTGCGCGAAGGCACGTTCCGCGCGGATCTCCTGCTGCGCCTCGACGTGTTCCGCATCGACGTGCCGCCGCTGCGTGAGCGCCAGGAAGACCTGCCCGAGCTCGCCGCCATGCTGCTCGCCGCGGCGCGTTCGCGCATCAGCGGCAAGAGCGAACCTGCCCAACCGCTCGGGGCCGAGGCCGTGGAGGCGCTGGCCTCGCACGGCTGGCCGGGCAACGTGCGCGAGCTCGGAAACGCGCTGGAGCGCGCCGCGATCGTGGGCGAGGGCCGACCCGTGGGCGCGGAGCTCCTGCTGGAGGTCCTGGAGCTCACGCTGGCGCCGCGGCGCGCGCTGGCCGGCGCCGAGTTCAATTTGCGACGCAACTTGGATCAACTCGAACGGCGGCTGGTGCTCCAGGCCATCGGACGGACGCGCGGCCGCAAGCGGGAGGCCTGCGACCTCTTGGGCATCGATGCGCGCAACCTGGGGTACTACGTGCGCAAGCACCGGATCCGCGAGGACGAGATCCGGCAGGCCGCCGAGGGATGAGCGCGCCTCTGCTCGAGGTCTGTGTCGACTCGCGCGCGGGGCTCGCCGCCGCGGTGGCGGGCGGGGCTCGGCGCCTGGAGGTGTGCGCGCGCCTCGAGGCCGGCGGTCTGACCCCCGAGGACGGTCTCCTGCGGGAGGCGGTCGCCAGCGGGCTGCCGTGCGTCGCCATGGTCCGGCCGCGCGGCGGCACGCACGTGTGGTCGCCGGGCGAGCGCGTCGCACTGCTCGACGACCTGGCGCGCGTGAAGCACTCCGGCGCGCAAGCCGTCGTGCTGGGTGCGATCACGGTGCACGGCCGCGTCGACCGCGAGCTCGCGAGCCAGCTCGTGGAGGCGGCACGTCCCCTGGTCGCCGTGTTCCACCGCGCGTTCGACGCGGTCCACGACCGCGACGAAGCGCTGGAGTCGCTCGTGGAGCTGGGCTTCGCACGCGTGCTCACGTCGGGTGGAGCGCCCGACGCGTTCAGCGGACGCTTCGAACTCGGCCGCCTCGTCCAGCAGGCCGCCACGCGCATCACGATCCTGCCTGGCGGCGGCGTGCGCGCGCACAACGCGGCTGCGATCCTGGCCGCCAGCGGCGCGCGCGAGCTGCATTCCTCGACGCCGTTCCGGCTGCCGGAGGTCGAGGGACCGCCGGGCTTGCGCGTCCGACCGGAGCAGCCGCACGACCACGCCGCCGTGGAGGCGCTGGTCGCGGCCGCCTTCGGGCGCGCGGCAGAAGCACGGCTCGTGGCACGGCTGCGCGCGGATCCGTTGGCCGTGTCGCTCGTCGCGGAGCAGGACGGGACGCTGGTGGGACACGTGCTGTTCACGCCGATCCGCGCCGGAGGCCGGAGCGTGGGCGGACGCGCCATGGGGCTCGCGCCGCTCTCGGTCGCGGAGCGCGCACGCCGCTCGGGTATCGGTGCGCGCCTGGTCCACGAAGGCCTCGCGCTCCTACGGCGTCGCGGGACGTCGCTCGTCGTCGTGCTGGGCGAGCCGGGCTACTACGGGCGCTTCGGGTTCACCCCGGCCGCGCCAGCCGGACTCGCGTGCCGTTACGGCGGCGAGGACGGCGCGTTCCAGCTGCTGGAGCTCGCGGAGCGCGCGGCGGCGGAGCAGCGCGGGACCGTGGAGTACGACCCGGCCTTCGACGAGGTCGGCTGAGGGGCGGCGTGCTTCACCCCGGATTCACGGCACGTTCATCGGGCCTCTGGGCTTGGGCGCGACCTTCCTCGCGCCGGCGGCTGCCGCGACAACCGGACTTCTCCCCCAGACGCCGACGGCGACCGCAGGGCCTGTTGCCTGCGGTCTTCTCGTCCATGGGCCGCGACACCCGGCGCTATGCTGGCCGGCATGGGGGACACGGCGCCGCGAGGCCGCCGGCGCTTGCTGCGTGCACTGCGCGGCCTGGGCTATTCACTCACGCTCCGCCGCGCGGGGTGGTGGGAGTGCCTCCTCGTAAGGGCCGCCGAACGTTGGCAGGGGCAGGGATCGACTCGCCGCGAGGCCGTCGACGATGCGGTCCGCGCGCTGCTGCCCTCGCATGCGGCGCGCGAGGCCTTCGACCACCTCGCCGCGGGTGTGCAGCAGTGCCGGGTCGAGCGCGCGGTGGCCGCCGCGGCGCTGGCCCTCCCGACAGCACACGAGACGCCCCAGGCCGACCAGGGAGCTGCGACGGACGGAGCCGTCGCTCCCAGTGCACCCACCGCGGGCGGGGCCGCGGCGCACCAACCCGCGGCGCGCAGTTCGGTGCTCGTCGACCGTGAGCTGATCCCGGCCGCGCGCCCGCCAGCGCCACTCGCCGCCGATCGGCTCCCCATCGCGGAGGGAATCGCGCAGCTCGACGAGCTGCGCGCGAAGATCGAAGCCACGATCGCCGAAGCCGGCCTGCTGGCTCCCGACCGCCAGCGTCTGCTCGTCGTCGCCTGGATGGCGCGCGCGCGCGACGTCGAGGCGCGCGCGCGCGGCGGCGCTGTCGCCGAGCGCGCGTTCGGGATCGTACGACGCCTCGAGGAGGCCACGCGTGTCTGGTGGCCGGGCGCGATCCGCGCGCTGGGAATCGACCGCTTGCCGAGCGAGTGCGCACGGGACATCCCAGGCGTGATCGCCTCGGATCTCTCGAGCTGGGGCCGGGTCGCGGACGCCGCGGAGGCCGCGCTCGAGGCGCTCGAGTTCGCCACCGTCGACGACCTGGACCGCGACGGCTGGGCCGACGCGGCGCAGCTCGAGCCACCGCCCCCCGAGCCAGAGGGACTGCTCGTGGCCGTCGCAGCGCAGATCGAGGACCTGCCGGCTCCCGTTCCAGCCTCGTTCACGCTGGGCGTGGACGCCAACGACCGTGACGCGCAGCTCGCGGCCTGCCTGCCCCAAATGCGCTGGCTGGCGCGCCGCCTGCGTTGGCTGCGCGGCGCCACGGCGCAGCTCGAGACCTGGGCCACGGCGATGGGCCGCCTCCGCTACTTGAGCGCGCAGCTCAGGCCGCGCGATCCGGAGCTCGAGCGCCTGCTCGACGCACGTCACGCGCCCGAGGCGCCCTGGAGCCGCGTGATCGGGTTCGATCCGCGCAAGGCGGAGATCAAGGCCAGCAAGAAGCGGCTCTTGTCGGGTGCGCCGCGGCCGTCCTCGACGCGCGAGGAGCTCGTGACCTGGCTGCGTGAGTCGTTCGCGCTGGGCTCCGACCTGCCCGACGAGCGCATCGCGGAGCGCCTCACGGAACAGGAAGTCGGAGAGCGGGTCCTCGAGCTCCCCGCGGAGGTGTTCAGCAAGCTCAGCCATCGCCGGCGGCTCGACGCCGTGCAGGGCTTCCTGCGCGGCGTCTCGAGCCTGCCCGCGGGCGAGACGAGCGCCGCGGAGGAGCCGGCCCCGGACCGTCGCGTGGATTCGCTGGCGCCCTACCTGGCCGCGCTGCTGCCGCGCACGCGCGGCAAGCGGGTGCTCGTGGTCTCGAACCGCAACGACCCCGAGCTCGACGAGAAGCTCCGCGAGCTCTTCTGTTTCGCCGAGGTCGATCACTGCGAGGTCAAGAACTCGAACGTGGCCTCGCGGGCGCAGAGCATCGAGCGTGGGACCTACGACCTGGTGCTCGCGGCGACCGGCTTCCTGTCCCACACCGCCGAGGGCGTCCTGCGTGACGCAGCCCGGCGGTCCGGCGTCCTGCACGTGCGCGTCAATCGTGGGCGGCCGCTGTCCGTAGCCCGTGCGCTGGCGCGCGAGCTGGGGCTCACGCCGATTCCAGCACCGTCGCGCGCCGCGGGCTGAGCGCGCGTCTGGGGGTTCGCGGCCGCGGGCAGCGCGGCCCTCGTGCGACGGGTTCAGCCGGCTGGAGCTTGCCATCGAGCCCGCGCTGCGGATCCTGGCGCGCGTGCTCGACGCCCTTCCCTGCGTGGCCCTGGCGGCGCTCCCCTCCGTCTCCCTGCACGATCTGGCCATCGTGCTCGGGGTCGCCGCCCTGACCTCGATCGTCTTCCAGCGCCTGCGCCAGCCGGTCGTCCTGGGCTACCTGATCGCGGGCATCCTGGTCGGACCGTACACGCCCGGCGCGACGGTCCAGGACCTCGAGACGATCCACCACTTGTCCGAGATCGGGATGATCCTGGTCCTGTTCTCGATCGGACTCGAGTTCAACCTGCGGCGGATGGTCGAGCTGGGCCCCCGGCCGGCGTTCGTGGCGTTCTTCCAGTCGGGAGCCATGGTCTGGCTCGGCTACCAGGCTGGTCGGCTGTTCGGCCTGGACGTCGTGCCGTCGATCTTCGTCGGGGGGATCGTGGCGATCTCCAGCACCGTGCTCATCGAGCGCGTGTTCGTGGAGGTCGGCGCCAAGCTCAAGCTGCGCGACGAAGTCATGGGCATCCTCGTGTACGAGGACCTCGTCGGCATCGGGCTGTTGGCCGTGCTGTCCGCGCTGGCCGTCGGCGAGGAGGTCGATCTGGACCTGATCGGGGAGACCGCGGGGCGCCTGGGGGTGTTCCTGGCGGTGACGGTCATCCTGGGACTGCTGCTCGTGCCGCGCCTCGTGCGCTTCGTGATCGGCCTGCGCAGGCGCGAAACGCTCGTCATCGGCTCCGTGGGGCTGTGTTTCGTGCTGTCCCTCGCGGCCGCCGAGGCCGGGCTCTCGACGGCCCTGGGGGCCTTCTTGGCTGGATCGCTGATCGGCCAATCCGGCCACGGTGAGGAGGTCCACAAGCGCACGCAGCCGATCACGGACATGTTCGCGGCCGTGTTCTTCGTCGCGATCGGCATGCAAGTCGACCCGCGGCTCATGCTGGAGCACTGGCTCCCGATCGTGATCCTCACCGCGGTCGTCATCGTGGGCAAGACCGCCACGACGGCGTTCGGGGCCTTCCTGGCCGGCACGGACCGGCTCACCGCGCTGCAGAGCGGCGTCAGCATGGCCCAGGTCGGCGAGTTCGGCTTCATCTTCGCGGGGCTGGCCGTGTCCACGGGCACCGCGCCGCCCTGGGTCGTCGCGCTGGCGGTGGGCGTCTCCACGACCACCGCGTTCACGACGCCGATCCTGATCCGGCGCTCGGACCGCATCGCGGCGGCGATCGACGGCGCCCTGCCACGGCGACTGCAGACCTACGCGACGCTGTACACGGCCTGGATCGAGGCGTTCCGCACCCGGGCGCCGGGCAGCTCGCGCCTGGCCGCGCTGCGCCGTCCGATCCGCGTGGTGCTGCTCGACACGACCCTGTTCGCGCTGCTCGTGGTCACGGGTGCGCTGGGGGCGGATCGCTTGGCGCGGTTCGCCGAATCCCAGCTCGGCGTGACGCTCGGCGTGGCGCGCGCGTTGGCGGGAATCGCCGTCGTGCTCGTGTGCTCGCCGGCCCTGCTCGGCGTGCTGCGCGGCGCGCGCGCCCTGGGCGCCGCGCTGGCGGCGTCGGCGCTGCCGGCCAGCGTGCCGGGCCGGCCTGATCCAGCCGCCGCGCCGCGCCGCGCGCTGATCCTGGGCGTCCAGATCGCCGTGTTCCTGTGCGTCGTTTCCGTGCTGCTGGCGGTGACCGGGCCGTTCCTGCCGCGGATCGCGACACCGATCGTCCTGCTGTCCACGCTGCTGGTCGTGGGCTGGTTCGTGTGGCGCGCGGCAGACGACCTGCAGGGCCACGTGCGCGCCAGCGCCGAGGTGTTCGCCGAGGCACTCCAGCTCGACGCGCGCGGGGCTTCCGACGCGAACATGCGGCGAGCGACGGGCTTGCTCCCGGGCCTGGGCGTGGTCGAGTCCGTGCGTGTCGAGGAGGCGAGCCGCCTGGCGGGCCTCACGCTGGCGGACATCGACCTGCGCGGCAGGACCGGCGCGAGCGTGGTCGCGATCGCCCGCGGCGCGACGCGCATCCCGATGCCCGCGGGCTCGGACCGCGTGGAGTCCGGCGACGTGCTGGCCTTGTTCGGCCCCAGCGAGGGCGTGGCGCAGGCGCGCGCGCTGCTCGAAGAGCGCCGTCCGCCGCCGGAGATCGAAGGACAGGGCTGAGGGTTCTCAGCTCCAGGGCGCGAAGACGTAGTCCACGCGGACGCGCAGGCCGGCCTCCAGGGAGACCTCCCGCGACAGCCCGTCACCGCCGAGCACGTCGGCGAACCCGATCGCCGCGGCCGGCAGCTCGACTCGCCCGCCGCCGCCCGGCGGGGAGAGGAAGTAGAGGAGCAGCGCCGGGTCCGTGATGACGACCTCCGCGCGGGAGCGGGCGGAGTGGTCGGCGGATCGCCCCGATGACCCGGCGAAGTCGAGGACCCCGTCGTAGGGGGCGAGCACCCACTGGTCGCCGGCGTCGAAGGGCACCGTCGCCAGCGTCTGGCCGCTGGGCAGCAAGACGCGCACGCGCGTGGTCGATCCGGCCTGGACGAGCTGGGGCGTGTCGCTCGTGTTCTCGACCGAGATCCGTGTCCGGGCATGCGCGGTGATGACGAGATGCGCCGCGAGCAGTTGCCCGTGGCGCGCGTCGAACGTCCGCAACTGGACCGTGTCGGCCCAAGGCAGGGCGGAGGGCCGGTGGAGTGGGCCGAGCCCGGCGGAGGCGGGCGGGGCTCCGGGGAGCAGCAGGGCGGCGGCGAGCGCGGCCGAAAGGGGGCGGGCGGGGCGCATGGCGGGGGCTCCAGGGGGCTGGACCGACCCACGCCGGAGAGGCTTCCGACCCACTTCTGTACCGGGAATCCGCTGGATTGCCAAGGCGTTACGGCGATCGCCTCCGCGGGGCGTTGGAGTCCGGGCCGGTGGGGCGACAATGGCCCCCCTCATGGACGAGACCGTGCAGGCCGACTTGGCCCCCCTGCCGCTCCCCGAAGCGCCGACCTTCGAGGCCGGCGAGCGGGTCGAGGTCTCGCCCGAGATCCTGTCCAAGCGGATCTGCGACTTCGACCTGCGGATCGAGGGGCGACCGCTCGAGCGCGTGCTGGAGCGCTTCCGGACGGAGCTCGCCGATCGCGGGATCACCCGGCTCTCCCCGCGCTTCTACCTCACGGACGAGTGGGGGGTGCCCGAGGGCACCGTGGCGATCGGGATCCCCTTCTACCTCGCCGACGAGCAGTTCCTGGACCTCCAGCGCCGCAAGGGCGGCCTCGTCGAGGGCGAGGGCGAGGAGGACGTGCTGCGCTACCTGCGCCACGAGATGGGGCACGTGGTGAACTACGCCTACCGTCTCTACGCGGCCGAGGAATGGGCGCGGATCTTCGGTCCCATGTCCCGCCCGTACGTCGAGGACTACAAGGTCAAGCCCTTCAGCCCCGACTTCGTGCGGCACCTGCCCGGCGGCTACGCGCAGAAGCACCCCGACGAGGACTGGGCGGAGACGTTCGCGGTGTGGATGACACCGGGCCTGGACTGGCGTGCGCTCTACAACGACTCGCCCGGCGCCCTGGCGAAGCTCGAGTACTGCGAAGCGGTCTGCGGCGGGTTCCGGGAGCGCGATCCCGAGGTCGTCGACGCGCAGATCGACTACGACACGAAGGAGATCCGGCTCACGCTCCAGGAGTTCTTCGAGAGCGTCGACCTGGGCCCCGAGCGCATTCCCCGCAGCCTGGACGGCGATCTCTCGGCGATCTTCGGGCGCGCGCGCGAGCGCGCGGCCGCCAAGCGCTCTCCCGAGGAGTCGAAGACGGGCGACGCGGCGGGCCTGCTGCGCCGCCAGCGCGAGTTCCTCTCCGCGACCGTGTACGCCTGGACCGGCGTCGATCCGGCGGTGCTACGAACCCTGACGAAGCACCTGGAGGAGCGCGCCCGGGAGCTGACGCTGCGCTACCCGCTCTCCGAGCGTGACGAGGTCGCGGCGGAAACGGCCGCGTTCCTCACGGCGCTGGCCATGAACTACCAGTACACAGGCAAGTTCATCGCGAGCTGAACGGCCCCAGCGATCCGATCGGTGCGCGCCAGGGCGGCTCGTCGTCGGCCGGCGACCAGGCCGGGCGCAGGGCCAGGTGCTCCTCGCGCTCGGCGGTGAACCGCGCCAGCTCGCGCCGCACCGCGGGCCGGCCCTCGAGCGCATCGGGCTGCGCGCTCAGGGCCTCCCACAGGAACGGGTGCACGCGATGACGGTGGGCGTCCATCGGATCCGTGCCGCTGCCGCGCGGGTCCATCGTGGCGGCCTGATGGACACGCTCGACGAGGCCGGAGACAGCTTCGACCGCGATCGCGGCGCGCTCGCCGGCGTCCAGCACGTGCCAGGCGGCCCAGAACAGCGGCTCGGGCTCGATCCAGTCGCTGCGCACGCGGCCCTTCGAGACCTCCAGGTTCTCGCGCCGGGCCTCTGCGCGCAGCCGGTCGAGGACCTTCGGCGCGCGGCGCTTCACGGTGCGCTCGGCGTCGATCAGGATCCGGTCCTGCTCCAGCGAGTCCCGCACCTGGACGTGTGGGTTCTCGGCCAGCCACGCGGCGTGGTGCGCCTCGAGGAGCACGCACTCGATCATGTCCCACGCGCTGGACTTCGACATCTGCGCGCGCTGCTCCCAGGAGGCTTCGGCGTGCAGCATCGTCGCGTCGAGCGGCGCATCGAAGTCGGGCACGAGCGCGCGGCCCAGGACCTTCCCGCTCTTCACGTGGAGCTCGCCCGCGATCTGCACGCGGTTCAGGTTGGCCTCGCCGTAGCGCATGATCTGGTCGCCGCGGAAGCCCTCCTCGTGGGGGTGCTGGCTCTGCCAGTAGCCGGGATGGACGCTCTGCGCCGCGAGTCGCACGTGGCGCGCGAAGGCGAAGTTGGTCTGGAAGACCTCGCGTGCGTCGCCGCGCGGGCCGACGTCGGGGTCCATGCGGCCCGGCTGGGGGTCGCAGGCCGGTTGGAACCCGCGATCGAGGAGCGCGTTGCCGGCCGTCAGCAAACCGATCGAGGCCGGATGGAAGGCGCCCTTCCAGTACTCCTCGACCGCCGTCCGGAAGGCCTGGAACCGCCGGCGCGTGCTGCGGAACGCGCGCGAATCGGGGTTGGGGTAGTCCGTGATCCAGGAGACGAGCTCCGGATGGTTCAGGCGGTAGGCGATCGAGTCGGCGAGCAGGCTGCCCGACAGGAACGTCTTCGCGCTGAAGCTGAACTGCCCGCCGCCGTGCGCCATGGAGGCCACGAGCCTCGCGCGCCGGGGCTCGTTCCAGACGAAACGCTGGAGGAAGCGCACGAACCGCTCCTCGTACAGCCAGGCGAGGGGCACCGGCTTGATCGGGATCTCGAACGTCTCCGGATCGAGCGAGATGCGGACCTCCAGGCAGGGACCGCCCCGTCCGTCGTGGAAGCGCAGGTCCTGCCGGCGGAGACCGTAGGGATCCCGGCTCTTCTCGCGCTCGACCTCCGCAAACGGGCAGTCGGGATGGCCCGCGGCTCGCAGCTCGCGGTAGGCGGCGACGATGCGCCGGGCGATGCGCTCCTGCTTGGCGAGCACCTTCGGGTCGCAGAAAAAGCCGTATTCGTCGGCCTTCCGCGCGTACTTGCGCCAGCGCCGGATGGTCTTGCGATTCGAGAAGGTCGGCTCCAGGCCGATCCAGGCGTCGCTGAAACCGGCGGCGTCGCTGCGACGGCAGTCGGCGAGCCTCTCGAGCAGTTGCTCGGTTCCGGCGGGGCTGGTCGCGACGGGGGTCGCGAGCGCGTCCTTCGAGATCATGCAGGGGGGAGAAGCGGTGGTCGCGAGCGCGGGCTCGCGTCACGCCGTCATCCTTCTATCGGCGGCGTGCCTCCAGAGCTTGCGCTCTGTCTCACGAAGATGGAAGCCCCAACCTTGCGAGGAGCGCGATGACCTCACGCTCGATCCGGTCGCGCACCAACGCGAACGCGGCCTCGTCCATGTGTCGCGGATCCGGGATCGACCAGTCCTCGCGGACCCGCGCTGCGATGTTCGGACACGCGTCCCCGCAGCCCATCGTGACGACCGCGTCGACCGGACCAGGCCCGACCTCCGCGATCGACTTCGAGCGCTGCCGAGCGAGGTCGTAGCCCTTCGCGTGCATCGCCGCGATGGCCCTCGGGTTCACGGCGCCCGCAGGTCGCGAGCCGGCCGAGAGCGCCTCGACGCGCGCCCCGCCGTGGATCCGCGCGAAAGCCTCGGCCATCTGGCTGCGATTGCTGTTCTCGACGCAGACGAACAGGACGCGCAGCGGCGGCGCAGCCTTCATGGACAGGTCCTCGAAGCGGGGCAGCAGCCCCGGGTCCGCAGCAGGCGACAGCCCGGAACCGCCAGCAGGGCGCCCAGGGTCGGCGCCGCGAGATAGACCCACGAGCCCTCGAGACGCCCGGTCACGAGGGCCGGTCCCAGCGAGCGGGCCGGGTTCAGCGAGCCGCCGCTGACCGGTCCCGCGAAGAGCGCTCCCAGCGCCACCACGCCGCCGATCGTGAGCCCGGCGACGATCCCGCGTTCCCGTGCGCCGTCGCTGACCGACAGGATCACGAGCATGAGGAACCACGTCAGGAGGAGCTCGACCAGGAAGGCCTGCTGCGCGCCACCCGCGGGCGACGTCCCGCCCAGGGCCACGTCCGCGGGAAACAGGACGCGCAGCACGAGGCTCGCCGTCACGGCCCCCGCGACCTGGGCCGCCGCGTAGGCCGGCACGCGCGCCCACGGGAACCGCCCGGCGGCCGCGAAGGCCACCGTCACGGCCGGGTTCACGTGCGCTCCGGACACGTCGCCGATCGCGTTCACGATCGCCAGCACGGCCAGACCGAACACCAGCGAGACACCCACGTGGCCGATCGCGCCGCCGCTGGCCGCGTCGGCCACGATCGCACCCGTCCCGAGCAGGACGAGCGCGAAGGTGCCGATCGCTTCACCGAGCAGTGCGCGCACGCGGATCTCAGCAGCAGGCGGTCTTGGCGCGCGGCCCGCCTTTCCGCGCCTGGATGTCGAAGCTCGCCACGTAGTCGCTGATCGAGTGCCCCGCAGGCAGGGCCGCGGCGACCCGCTGGTAGAGCGGGTCCTGCACGTCCTGCATGGCGGCGACGTACTCGGGCTTCGGCGTGATCCGCACGGCGACCAGGCCGGCGGCGCGCATCCACTGCTCGGTGTCCGTCACGAGCGGAGCGCCCGCGACGCACCCCACGAGCGCCTCGACCGATTCGCGGACGGCCTCCGGGAGCACGCGCACGAGGCCCAGGTCGCTGACCGCGACGCGGCCTCCGGGCTTCAGGACGCGCGCGATCTCACGCCAGACCTGCGCCTTGTCCGGCGACAGGTTCAGCACGCAGTTGCTGATCACGACGTCGACCGAGGCATCGGCCAGCGGCAGGTGCTCGATCTCGCCCAGCCGGAACTCGACGTTGTCGAGCCCCGTGCGCGCCCGGTAGGCGGCCAGGTTGCGGCGGGCCTTGGTCAGCATCTCGGCCGTCATGTCGACGCCGATGGCGCGGCCCTGGGCGCCGACCTTGGGCCCGATCAGGAAGCAGTCGAAGCCCGCGCCCGCTCCCAGGTCCAGCACGATCTCACCCGCTTGCAGCGCGGCGATCGCGCCCGGGTTGCCGCACGACAGCCCCAGGTTCGCGCCCTCGGGGAGCGCGCGCAGCTCCTCGACCGAGTAGCCGATCTTCTGCGCCAGCTCCTCGACGTCCGTCCGGACGCCGCAGCCCCCCACCGGCCCACAGCAGCCCCCGGTCCCGGGCTCGGCCTCGGCGATCTGCCCGTAGCCCTCGCGCACGATCGCCCGCACTCGTTCTTGGTCCTTCGCTTCCATCTCGGTCTCCATCAGCAACAGGTTCGACCCGCACGCAGCGCCGAACAGCGCCGCACTTGGGCCTGGATCCCCTCGATCTCCGCGTGGAGGGCCGCGAGGGCTTCGAGCAGCTTCGCGTGCCCCGCGGAGCGCGGCACGGCCAGCGCGTAGTGCATCCACAATCCGTCGCGTCGCGCGGTCACGAGGCCGGCGCGCCGCAGCACGCCGAGGTGCCGCGACACGAGCGGCTGCGGCAGGTCGAGGGCGCCGACCAGGTCGCACACACAGGCCTCGCCCCCCGCGAGCAGCGCCAGGAGGCGCAATCGTGTCGGCTCCGCGGCGGCGGCCAAGAGTGCCTCGGGTTGAGGGGCCGTTCTGAGCTGCGCGGGCATGCGGACACTATATGCGCCAAGACGCATACATACAAGCCGGGACGGCCCCTCGGGTCCAGCCTCGTCGGCCTACGGGCGTCCCGCCGCGGTGCGCGAGCGGCGCTCACGGGTCGAGGTCGGGGTCTCGACAGCAGCTGGCAGGCAGCGGGCGGCTCGCCAGCACGCCTGGGGTCCGATCGCCCCCAGGTTCTGCCCGCTCGCCTGGGGTCAGCCGTCCACGCGCTGGCGCGAGGTGACCTCGGCCTCGAAGAACCAGGAGTCCTCGGGGACCTCGTGGGGCTTCAAGCGGCGCTCGGCGACCTCCAGCTTCAGGTCCGTGACCTTCACCCGGCGGCTGTCGTACTCGAGCGTGTACAGGAAGTTGGCGACCTTCAGGCGCTGGAACGAGCGGTCGCGTGCGTCGGACTTGATGCGGTAGACGCGGTCCACGACGTTGCGGCTGCGCTGCTCATTCGAGAACGTCATGTTCACGTTGCCGATCTCGACCTTGTCCTTGGCGGCCACCTTGCGGATGTAGGTCTCCAGGTCCGCCTGCGCGCCCAGGCTGTCGTCCTTGAGCGACTTCGAGAGGACCGTGTGCCTCTGCGCCGACTGCATGAGATCGCGCGCCAGGGGCTCGATCCGGCTGGCGAGCTGGTCCTTCATCTCGTCGAGCTGCTGCTGCTTCTTCCAGCCCAGGACGCCCAGGATCAGGCAACCGAGCACCGCGAGCAGGATGATCCCGCGCGCCAGGTTCATCTCCGTGAAGAAGGACTTCATGGTCAGCTCTTCCCGATGTCGGCCTTGCTCACGTCGACCTCGATGGCGAGGCCCACGACGAAGATGCCCTTGCCGTCCTCGTTGCTCGTGCTGGGCCGGCGATCGATCTGGCCGCGGCACCAGGGCTGTGCTTCGACGGCCTTGAGGAAGTCCTCGTAGTTCTGCGTCGCCTGCACGGTGTCGCTCGCGAAGAACACGACGTCGAGCACGACGCGCACGTAGTCGGGCTTGCCCTGCTTGCCGATCGTGTAGGTCGACTGCAGCTTGCGCAGCGAGGGCCGGCCGCCGTTCTGGACCTCGCTCTCGAGCACTCCGAGCAACAGGCTCGCGCCGACCAGCGCCGATTGCGGCTGCGTGATCTCGGCGTCCTGGCCCAGATCCTTCTCCAGCTTGCGGATCTCGTTCTTGAGCTGGCCGTTGACGTACTGGAGCTGCTCGAACTTGGTGCGCTCCTTGTCCGCGTCCAGGTTGGCGAGGTAGCGCTGGACCGGGTCGGAGGGGTAGACGAGGTAGCCCTGCCGTCCGGCCTTCAGGTCACCGACCAGGAAGCGCTGCGAGCTGTCGCGCCAGAAGCCCAGCTTCGACTCGGCGAACTGCGACTCCTTCACCAGGAAGATGAACCAGACCCCGATCAGCGTGACTGCCAGGAGGGCCACGACCGCCAGCGGCAACTCGACCTTCTCGAAGGCGCCGGCGTAGCGCAGCTCCTCGCGCCGCAGGTGCGGGGTCAGCTCGCCGCCGCCGAGCTGGCGCAGCGCGACGCCGTAGGCCACGACGAGCGGGCCGAAGCCCTCAGCGGGCTGTCCGCCGTCCTTCTGGAACACGTCGAGGGGGCGGACCTCGGCGTCCTGGATGCGGCTGCCGACGAGACCCGGGAGCTCGAAGCCGCACACGTAGACCGCCTCGATCGGATGGAGCGTGCGCGCGGCGGACACCGTGCGCCCCAGCTCGCGCCGGATGCGCTTGTTCGCGGCCTCCAAGCGCCGCGCAGTCTCCTCCGGGTCCCTGGGCTCCAGCACGGAGGAGGCTTCCGCCTCGCTCTCGACCTCGCCCTCGGCTGCGCCTGCGGCAGCCGGCTCGGTGGCCAGCGCGCCGATCCGGATCGCGCGCATCTCACGGACCCTGCGCCCGTCGATGACGACGACCGACGTGGAGGCCTCGCCCACGTGCACGAGCACCTGGGCGTTGTCCGCGGTGCACAGGTCCGAGGCCAGCGCGGCGTTCACCATGGCGCTGGTCTCGAGCTCGGCCTCCAGGGGCTCCGTGCCGGCCTTCTCCAGCAGGCCGAGCACGTGCTTGAGGTCGCCCTTGGGCACGGCCGACACGAGCAACTCGCTGTAGTCGTCGCTCGACTCGAGCACGTGGAAGTCGATGATGACGTCGTCGATGTTCCACTGCGGCAGGTGGCTTTCGACCTCGAACTTGACGACCTCCTCGATCTTCGCTCGATCGGAGAAGGGCACCTTGAGCGTCCGGAAGGCGGCCATGCCCGTGTCGACGGCCACGCCCACGTTGTCGGCCGGGACGCCGTGCTCCTTCATCGCAGCCTTGAGCAGCGCGGCCACGGCACCCTCGTCGCCGACGGGCAGCTCACCCATCGCGTAGGCCGCGATCTTGTGCTTCTTCGGGCTGCCGTCGAGCACGACGAGCTCGTAGCGCCGGGGGCCGATGCGCAGTCCGCAGGATCGTGCCATGGTTCAGGGGTTCGTCGGGACGTGGAGTCCGAAGGCCATTCGATCGAACTCCGCGCGGCGCGCCTCCGGGAGGACGCGGTCGCGCACGAGCTCGCGGTAGAAGCGGCCCCGTTCGCGCAGCTCGGGCTCGATCGAACTCATGTAGTCTGCCATCCGCCGGTCCTTGATTCTCGCGATGTCGGCCTCGTAGCTCGCCAGCACGGCGCGCAGGGCCTCGCGGCGCTCCGGCGTCAGCTCGAACGTGCGCGCGAAGAGCGCCTCGTACTCCGCGAACGTCCCGGAGTGCGGGAGACTCTCCCGCGGCGCCAGGGTGCGAGCCGCCAGGACGCCGCTGCCGGCGCCCGCGGCGAAACTGGCGACGGCCAGGACCAGGATCCAGGCGCGCAGCCCGCTCATCGCGGCAAGGAGGGCGCCGAGCCGCTGCGGCGCTCGTCGGCGCGCTCGAGGCGATCGAGCCGCTCCAGCGCCTGGTCGAGCGTCATCGTCGGGCGGTCGTCGGCGCGCAGCTCGGCCGAGCTCGGTCGACGCAGACCCTGGATCGCGACCGATGCCAGGAGCGCCAGGACGGCGGCGGCCACGGTGAGCCGCAGCACGAACTGGAGCACGGGCGTCTCCGTGGACCGCGGAGCCGCAACCCGCCAGGCGGCAGCCGGAGCAGCCAGCGACCCTCGCCGCCCGTGATCCTCGCGCCCCGCGGCCGCCTCGTCGACGCCTGCGGCGCCCGAGAACGCCAGGCGCGCCACCCGCGCCGAGAAATCGCGCGGCACGGCCACCGGCTCGCTGGGCGCGAACCAGCGCTTCAGGTTCTTCTGCGCCTGCGCACCGGCCCGGCAGGGCTGGCACGCCAGGAGATGCTTGCGCAACGGTCCGGCCTGTGCCTCCGTGAGCTCGCCGTCGAGATAGCTCGGCACGAGCGGTCGCGCGTCGCTGCAGTCCATCGTCGCCATGATCAGATCCCCTCTCCGAACTCAGGGTGGCGCTGGAGGAGCTTTTCCTTGAAGCGCGCGCGAGCCCGGAACAGCCGTGACTCCACCGTGCCGATCGAAATGCCGAGCAGGTCGGCGATGTCCTGGTAGGCCATGTCCTCGAACTCCCGCAGCACGAGCACCGTACGGAAGATCTCGGGCAGCTCGGCCAGGCACTCCTGCGTGATCCGCGCGACCTCCTCGCGCTGCAGTCGCGCGTCGGGGGCCATGACGCGCGGGTCCGGCGCGCTCGGAGACCCGGCGATCTCGGGGTCCTCGACCGCCGTGATCGGCGAACGGCCCCGGCGCTTGAGGACGTCGAGCACCGTGTTCACCGTGATGCGGTAGATCCAGGTGTAGAAGGAGGACTCGTGCTGGAAGCTCGCTAGCCGCCGGAAGGCCTTGAGGAACGCCTCCTGAACGATGTCCTCGACGAGCGCCGGGTCCTTCGTGTAGTGGCGGACCAGGGCGAAGAGCCGGTCCTGGTAGCGCTCGACGAGGAGCTGGAAGGAGGCCTGGTTCCCGGCCAGGGTCTCCTGGACGAGCGAGGCGTCCTCGGCGGGGCGGGGTTCCATCCGGGGTAGTCCCATGTCGGCATCCGGGGACGCGCGGGCGCGGAGTCTATTCCTGGGGAGGCCGGCGCGCGCAGGAAGCCCAGTGGACCTACGCCCTGAGTTACCGCGGGTTAGCACCGCCCACGAATCCTCGCGAGCATTCCAGGATCCATCTCAAGCCCGCGGTGATCCTGTCGATAACGGAGGTGGAAGAAGGTTCCGCAAGGAGGCCCACATGGAGATCCGAAACCTCCAACCCACAGGTCCTGAGCGCTCCCGGGCAGATCGCGGTGCGGACGCGATCGACCTGACGCGCTCGAACCGCGAGCGCATCGCCGAGTCGACGCATGTGTTCGAGGAGCGCCAGCTCGAGGCACTGCGCCGACCCGCGAGCGAGCGGCCGGGCAGCCCCGAGGAGGCCAGGCGCCAGGCCGAGTCCGCCGAGGACCGCGTCGAGCTGTCCACGGCCGCCCGAGCTCTGGCCGAGGAGTCAGACTCCGAGGAAGTGATCAGGCGCCGCGAACGGATCGATGCGCTCCGAGCGGAGCTCGAGGCTGGGGTCATCGACACGCCGGAGCGCCTCGAGCGGGCGGCGTCGAGGCTCTTGGGCGGCGGCTGACCCCCCCCCGGAGGCTGACCCCCTTCGCTGGACCTCGCCGCGGGCGGGCTCCAGGGAGGGGGTTTCTGCACGTTCCGGGGCCTGAGCGTCAGGTAGGTCCAGCGAAGGGGGTCAGCCTCCGCGGGGTTACCTACAGCAACCTCGCGACTTCCCAGGCCGCGAACTCCCCCATCCGGCGCGGCGACATCAGGTCGACCGCCCGTTCCGTCGGTCCGCCCATTCGCGCGCCGATCTGCCAGGCCTGGACCGCCTCGATCGTGCGGCGGTCGGCGGCGTCCGTCCGCACGCGGGCGGACCAGATCGAGAAGCCGGTCTCCACGGCGACCAGCTCGACCTCGAGGCCCAGTTGGACCGGCTCGTAGGAACGGAGCTCGGTGACGCGCGGGACGAGGATGCCGTCGAGGCCCGCGCGGCGCGCCAGGGCCAGGATCGGCTCGGGCTGCGTGCGGCCCGTGCGAAAGGGTTCCACCGGGCCGATCGACTCGAGTTCGCTCAGGCCCAGCGGCACGATCTCGTAGGGCGTCTCGGCAGCGAACGCGGCCGCCAGCGCGTCGCGCAGCGCAGCGACGAACTCGGGCGGGAGCGACTCCCCGCTCGGTGGCAGCACGCCGACGCGGCGTAGGTCGTAGGTTCGGAAGTCGGCGGCCGCACGCGCGGTGCCGAGGGGCACCGACGACCACGTGTCCGTCGAGGCACAGCCCGCGACGAGCACGGTGAGGTACGCCATGATCAGTGCAGAGAGCTTCACGGGCGCTTCCTCCTGTCCAGGGCCGCTTCGCGCTCCAGCGCGGACTTCTCCGCTTCGAGCCGCGCGATCTCCGCTTCGACGAGGCGCTGCGCCAGGTCGAGCGACTGCCGCTCGAGCGCGCCGATCTTGGCCTCCAGCTCGGCCGCGCGGGTGACGGCTGCGTCGCGCTCGGCGCGCAGGAAAGCCGCCTCGGCCACCGTCGCCGAGAGCGCCGCGTCCTGCTGGGCGAGCTGCTTCGCGAGCTCGTCTTTGCGCGCCAGGGTCTCGTGGTAGAGCTCCAGGAGCCACACGCGGCCGCCCGGAGCCCCCTCCAGTTCGCGCAGCGGCGTCTGCACCACGGCGACGGTACCGGGCTCCCGCGCGGGCGCCAACGTGCCGCCGTCCCGGGTCGCCTGCGCGCTAGCCCGCGCGCCGCGCTCGGAGTCGTCGAGCCTCGGTGTGGGGTTCTTCAGCTGACAGGAACTCGCGGCGAGCGCGAGCAGCAGGCACGTTCCGTTCCTCATCGCTGGTTCTCCGTCGGGACCTCGAGCTGGAGTTCCACGCGCGTCCATTCGCCGCAGGAGCAGCGCACGTCGAGCACGCGCGCGCCCGAGGGCGCGACGCCGAGGCGGGCCTCCTTGGTGACACAGCGCGGTTCGGGGCTCGGGGCAATGACCGCAGCCTCGACCGGCAGCGCGGGCTCGGCCGCCGGTCGGGCGACGAGGCTCGGGACGTCGCGCTGCTTCAGGATGCGCGCAGGAGCAGGCCGTTTCATCTCGATCATCGGGGGACTTCTCCGTGGGCGAGCGCGAGCTCGCGGTTGAGGCGGTAGATGGCCTTCGAGTGGATCTGGCTGACGCGTGACTCGGTCACACCGAGCACCTCACCGATGTCCTTGAGCAGCATCTCCTCGGCGTAATAGAGGAGGATCACCGTGCGCTCCTGCTCGGGCAGCGCCTGGATCGCCGCGGCCAGGCGCGCCTTCGTCTCCTGCCAGGCCGCACTCCCCATCGGGTCGTTGACGTGCGGATCGGAGAGCAGGTCGGCGAGAGGCCCCGACCCGGACTCTTGGTCGAGCGAAGACTCCACCACGGCGCGTCCATCGGCCAGCGCGCTCTCGACCTCGTCGACGAGCAGGCCGGTGCGTTCGGCGATCTGCTCCAAGGCCGGCGGCATGCCGAGCTCCTGCTCGAGCTGCGCTGTCGCGCGCTCCACGGCACGCAGTGTCTCGCGCCGCCCGCGCGGCAGGAGATCCGCGCGACGCAACTCGTCGAGGATCGCCCCGCGGATGCGGGGAAAGGCGTAGGTCGAGAACTTCAACCCGCGCGCTTCGTCCCAGGAGTCGGCCGCGGCGAGCAGTCCGACCATCCCCCAACCCAGGAAGTCCTCGCGATCGACGCCGGAGGGCAGACTCATGCGGCCCACGACGTGCCGCAGGAGCGGCACGTGCTCCAGCACGAGACGGTCGCGCTCCTCGTCGCTGCGTCGCGTCATCGCGCACCTCCCCGCAGGCCGCGGCCGCCGCCGGAGCGGCGACGCGCCAGCGCGCGCTCGACCACGAGGATCACGGCGAGACAGACGGTGGCCACGGCCGCGGCGCGCAGGGCGACGATCGGCAGCGAGCGCTCGGACAGGATGCCAGCCAGTGCCGCGGCGGCGGCGACGGCCACGACGGCGCGCCGCGCCAGCGCGACGGGGTCGGGCCCCGGCGGCTTGCGTCGCAGGAAGGGTTGCACACCGCTCACCGCAGTCCTCCGCAGGCCACGCGATGCGGACGGACGAAGCGCGCAGCGAGCGCCTCGAGGTGCGAGCGCGCCGCGCTGCATCCATGCCCGGAGTCGAGCAGGCGCTGGCGGCGGCAGGACTCGGCGACAGCGGCGGATTCGGGCATCCAACCCGCCCAACGCGGGGAGCGGGCCAGAAAGCGCTGCGCGACGTCACGCAGCCGCAGCGCGGTGCGCTCGGCCTCCGCCAGATCGCGCGCGCGATTCACCACGACCTCGGGGGTCGGGATCTCGGGATCGAGCGCCTCGCTGCGCTCGTGGAGCGCCTTGAGCAGACCGTAGGCGTCCGTCAGCGCACTGGGATCCGGGGTGGTGACGAGCAGCACGCTGTCCGCCGCCGCGGCCAAGCCCAGGACGTCCGGCCCGATGCCGGGCGAGCCGTCCAGGACGACCAGGTCGTAGTCCAGCGCGGCCTCGCGCAGCGCCAAGACGAGCTGCGTCCGCGCGTCGTCGGCGAGCACGGCCCAGCCGCGATCGCCGCGCGTGCCGGGCACGAAGTCGAAGCCGTGCTCGGTGCGAACGGCGCAGGCGGCCAGGTCGACGCCTCCAGAGAGCACGTCGGAGAGGCCGCGCTCCGCGCCCTGCCGCAGGAGCACGTCCGCGTCGGCGGCGCCCAGATCGAGATCCACGAGCAGCACCCGCGTGCCGCGGCGCGCCAGCGCCGCGCACAGGTTCACGCACAGGACGGTCTTGCCGACGCCGCCCTTGCCGCCGGTCACGTACAGGATCGGCGCGCGATCGCGGGGCGCACGGCGGGCCGCGCGACGTTCGGCGACGGTGCTCATGCCGCCCTCCCGCGCAGGAACACGTCGGCCGCCAGGTCGGGCACGAGGCGTCGCAGGTGGCCGTCGTCGCCTGGGCCATCGCACAGGAAGGCCACGGGGAGCCGATGCGCGGCACAGGCCTCCAACGCGGCGGCGGGCGCCACGGCCGCGTCGACGCGCGTCAGGACCGCGCACTCCGCGCCCACGGCGCGCAGCGCGCGAGCTTCGGCGGAGAGGCGCCCGATGGAGGCGTCGGCCCCGAGGACGCCGACGCGACGCCAGCGCACGACGCCGCGCGTCTCGCGCTCGAACCGCAGCACGGTGCGCGCATCACCGCGCAGGTCACCGGAGCCGTCCAGCACCAGCACCCGCGCCCCGCCCAGGGCGTCGAACGGGAAGGAGGCGCTGGCTCCGGCAACCACGGCCGGCACGCCCGCTTCCTGGAGCCAGCTCGCCAGCCACTGGGGCGTCGTCGCGCCAGCCTGGTCCAGCGCGATGACCGCGGGGCGCAAGTCGCGCGCTCGGAAGCGCAGGGCGAGCTTGCGGGCCAGCGCGCTGCGGCCCGCGCGCCGGACTCCGAGCAGTGCCAGCCCGGTCACGGCATCCTTCGGCATGGGCAGCTCGAAGCGCGGGAACGCCGCACCGAGTTCCGCGGCTGCGGCATCGAGCGGGTGCTCGGGTTCTCCGGAGGAGCCGCGCGAGGCGACGCGCTCGACGACGCGACGCGCGAGCTCCGGCGAGGCGCCGTTCGCGAGCAGCCGGCGCGCCAGCTCGCGCACGGCGGGCTGGGCAGCTTCCTGGAGGGCGGGCGCGTGTGACATCAGCGAACCTCCTCGAGTCGGATCGTCGCAGCCGTGCGCACGGACCGCGCCGGCTGGATCTCGTTGTAGGAGAGGACGGAGACCTTGGGCATGGAGGCGTGGACGAGTTCGTGGACGAAGCGGCGGACGTTGGAGCGCACGACGAGCACGATGTCCTTGCCGCCCTTCGCAGCCTGCGCCACGCTGGCGGCCGTGCGTTCCATCAGCGCGTGCATCCAGGCCGGCGTCGCCGCGGCGGCCTCGGCGTCGCGGCCGCCCGAGAGCGCAGCCGCCAGACGTACCTCGACCTGCGGGTCGAGGGTCACGGCGTGCAGAGTGCCCTCGCGATCCGCGTGTCGCTCGACGATCGTGCGAGCCAGGCGCTGACGCACGGCCTCGACGAGCGGCTCCGTCTCCTTGGTGCGCGCCGACGCGTCGGCCAGCGCCTCCAGGATCGCGGGTAGGTTGCGGATCGGGACACCCTCACGGAGCAGCCCGCGCAGCACGCGCTGCACGTCGCCGTAGGACATCTTGGACGGCACGATCTCCTCGACCACGGCTGGCGCCGTGCGCTTGACGCCGTCCAGGAGCGCCTTGACGTCGTCGCGCGTGACCAGCTCACCGAGCTGGTTGTGCAACACCTCGGAGAGGTGCGTGGCGAGCACGCTGGCCGCGTCGACCGTCACGAAGCCGCGCGACTCCGCCTCGTCACGCCGTGCGGCGGCGACCCAGGTCGCGGGCAGGCCGAAGGCCGGGTCCTTGGCCGGCTTGCCCTCGAGCTTCCCGCCGTCCTGGCCTTGATCCATGGCCAGCCACATCCCGGGCTCGACTTCACCGCGCGCCACCTCGCTGCCTCCCACGAGGATCCGGTAGGAGTTGGGCGCCAGACGCACGTTGTCCCGCACGCGCACCGGCGGCAGTTGGAGCCCCTGCTCCTGCGCGATCTTGCGGCGCAGGCGCGCGATGTGCTCCAGGAGACCACCGCCCGACTCCTGCACGAGCGGCACGAGGCGGTAGCCGATCTCCAACGACACGCGATCGACCTGCAGCAGCTCGGCCAGGTCATCGGGGCCGCTCGCGGCCGCTCCCGCCGCGGCTTCGGCGCCCTGCGCGCGCTCCGCCTCCGCGGCCGCGGCCTGGGCCGCGCCACGGCGACCGATCCACAGCAGCGCGCCGGCGAGCACCAGGAACGGGACGGCCGGGATGCCGGGCAGGAAGCCGATCACGCCCAGCATGCCGGCCGCGATGCGCGCTGCGCGCGGGCTGCCCGAGACTTGATCCAGCAGGCTCGTGCCCAGCGAGGATCCGCTGTTCTCCTTGGTCACCAGCACGGCCGCCGCCGTCGACACGAGCAGCGCCGGGATCTGAGACACGAGCCCGTCGCCGATCGTCAGCTTCGAGTAGCGGTCGACGGCTTCCGACAGGCTCAGGCCCTTGAACGTGCCGAAGGCGATGCCGCCGATCAGGTTGATGGCCGTGATCACGAGTCCCGCGATGGCGTCGCCACGCACGAACTTCGAAGCGCCGTCCATGGCGCCGTGGAACTCGGCCTCGCGCGCCACGGCCGTGCGGCGAGCGCGCGCCTCGTCGGCGTCGATCATGCCGGCGTTCAGGTCGGCGTCGATCGCCATCTGCTTGCCCGGCATGGCGTCCAGGACGAAGCGCGCGGCGACCTCGCTGATGCGTCCGGAACCCTTCGTGATCACGATGAACTGGATCACGACCAGCAGCAGGAAAACGACGATGCCGACGGCCAGGTGCGCACCGCCGACGTACTCGCCGAAGGCCCGGATCATCTCCCCGCCCTCGCCGTGCGTCATGATCAGGCGCGTGCTGGCGATGTTCAGACCGAGCCGGAACAGGGTCGTGAAGAGCAGGATCGCCGGGAAGGTCGAGAGCTCGATGGAGCGCTTCGCATTGAGGGTCAGGAGCAGCAGCAGGAGCGAAGCTGCCAGGTTGATCGCCAGCAGGACGTCCAGCACCGCCGGCGCGACCGGGACGATCAGGACGACGACCAGGCCCAGAACGCCCAGCCCCAGGAGCCAGTCGGCCCAGCGCTGGAGGAAGCCGCCGATCCGCTGCACGGGGTTCGCTTGCGCCTCGGCCATGGATCAGCCCTTCCTCCCGCCGGCCGGGGCCAGGTCCCAGACCTGGGCCAGGACCGCGGCCACGGCCTGGTAGAGCGCCGCCGGGATCTCGTCGCCGATCTCGCAGCGAGCGTGCAGGGCGCGCGCCAGCGGGACGTCCTCGCGCAGCGGTACGCCGGCCTCGCGCGCGACCTCCTTGATGCGCTGCGCGACGAGGTCGACGCCCTTGGCCACGACGACGGGCGCGTTGGCGCGGCGCGCGGTCCCCTCTTGTTCCGCGTCCCAACGCAGCGCGACCGCGACGTGCGTCGGGTTGGTGATGACCACCGTCGCCTTGGGGACGTCCGCCATCATGCGCTGGCGCGCCAACCGTCGTTGCACTTCGCGGATGCGCGCCTTGAGGTGCGGGTCGCCCTCGGAGTTCTTGTGCTCCTGGCGAACTTCCTCGCGGGACATGCGCAGGTCCCGGTCGTGCTGCCAGCGTTGGTAGAAGATGTCGAAGAACGCGAGCAGCGCGAACGCGCCGATGGCCGCGGCCGCGACGCGCGCCAGCACGGAGCCCAGGCCCGACAGCACGGTGCCCAGGGGCGCGTCGACCAGGATGGGCAGGTCGTCGACCGCCGTCGACGCGGCCCACCCGGCGGCCGTGCCCACCAGGGTGATCTTGAGCGCCGAGGCCAGCGTGCGCGCCACGCCGCGGGCGCCGAAGATCTTCTTCCAACCCTTCGCCGGTGAGAGACGCGACAGCTCCCACTCCATGGCCTTCGGTGCGAGGTGGAAGCCGGCCTGGGCGTATCCGGCCAGGGCGCCGACACCCAGCAGCGGTCCCACGACGAGCGCCGCGGGCAGGGCCATGGATTGCAGCGACGCAGCCACGAGCCCGGCCCAGCCCTGGGCGTCGACCTCGGCCGGACCCAGGGCCGAGACGTTGCGCGTCGCGTCCACGACGAGCTCGCCGCAGCGCTCGGCGAGCGCGCCGCCGCCGAGCGCCAGGACTCCGGCCGCGGCGCCCAGCGACAGCGACGCGACGAGGTCGGTCGACATGGCGACCTGACCCTTGTCGCGCGCTTCCTCGCGCTTCTTGGGGGTCGCCTCCTCGGTCTTCTCCTGGTCGTCGTGCTCGGCCATGGTCAGGTCGTCGCCAGGGTGTGGATGGAGCTCGCCAGACCGTCCTGGAGCGCCAGGTAGATCCCGTTCAGCGCGGGCGCCATCGCCGGCGCGAACAGGAACAGCGCCAGGAGGCCGATCGTCGTCCGCAGCGTGAAGCCGATCTCGAGCACGTTGAGCTGCGGGACCGCGCGGCCCAGCAACGCGACGAGCATCGAGGTCGAGAACAAGAGGCCCAGGATCGGCGCCGCGAAGGCGATGCCCGCCGCCAGCATGGGGCCCAGGAGCGCCACGGCCGCATCGGCCGCGCCGCGCGCGAAGCTCACGTCGCCGACTGGCAGGCCCTCGAACGAGACGGCCAGGGCGCGCAGCAGCGCGTGGTGGCCATCCGTCAGGAACAGACCCAGGTAGAAGAAGATCTCGTGGAGCAGCGTCACCGACGAGGTCGAGCTGCCGCTCATGGGATCGACCAGCCCGGCGTAGCCCAGGCCGATCTCCTGGGTGATCAACTCGCCTGCGGCGCGCACCGCCAGCAGCGCGCCGTGCAGCGCGAAGGACAGGACGAGCCCCAACGCGACCTCGCGCAGCATGAGCAGCGCGTACTCGAGCGGTCCGGGCTGCGTCGCGAGTGGCGTGCCCTGCGCGGCGTACAGCCCGACGGCGACCAGGCTGATGAAGGCCGCGCGCCAGGTCATGAAGCCCGTCGGCGCGCCGAACAGCGGCGCGCCCACGATGAGCGCTCCGCAGCGGGCGCCGTACAGTCCGGCGGCCTCGATCGTGCCGGGCGGGAGGTCCAGGACGCTCACGACAGGCCGAACTCCACGAGCTGACCGAGCACGCGCTCGGCGTAGTCCTTCAGGATCGACAGCGCCGGAGCCAAGAGCAGCAGCGCCACCAGCATCACCGCGAACATCTTCGGCACCAGGGCCATGGTCTGCTCTTGGACCGAGGTCAGCGCCTGGAAGATGCTGACCAGGAGGCCGACGACCAAGGCGACCACCAGCGCCGGCCCGGCCAGCAGCAGGGTGGTCGTCATGAGTTCACGGACCAGGTCGGAGATCGTGACGTCGAGGTTCACGGCCGTGGCTCAGGTGGCGAAGCTCGTGACGAGCGACTCGCAGACGAGACGCCAGCCATCGACCAGGACGAACAGCAGGATCTTGAGCGGCGTCGAGATCATCACGGGCGGCAGCATGAACATGCCCATCGAGAGCAGGATGCTGGAGACGACGAGGTCGATGACCAGGAAGGGCAGGAAGATCAGGAAGCCCATCTGGAACGCGGTCTTCAGCTCGCTCAGCACGAACGCGGGAACGACCACGCGCGCGGGCAGCTCCTGCTCGACGCCCGGCTCGGGGGGCGGCAGCTTCGCGAGGTCCGAGAACAGCTCCAGCTCCGCCTGGCGCGTGTTCGCCAGCAGGAAGCCGCGCAGCTCGGTCCAGGCCGCTTCTCCCGCCACGGCCGCCTCCAGCTCGCCGGCCTGGTAGGGAGCCCAAGCCTTCTGGTGGATGCGTTCGGCGACCGGCGCCATGACGAAGGCGGTCAGGAACAGGGACAGCCCCAGGATGACTGGGTTGGGCGGCAGCTCGTTGACGCCGATGGCACGGCGCACGAACGACAGGACGATCACGATCCGCGTGAAGCTCGTGATCGTGACCAGGATCGCCGGCAGCAGCGACAGGGCCGTCAGCACGACGGCGATCTCGACCGCGGTCGAGAGTCGGCCCTCGGAGGCGGCACGCACGACGCCGTCCAGGCCGGCAGAGAGGTCGTCGACGGCGAAGGCCGGCGTCGAGCCTTCGGCTGCCAGGTAGGTGGGATTGATCGCGATCACGCCGGCACCTCGGCCCGCTCGGAGCGGGCGGCGCCGCGCAGGCGCGACAGCACGGATTGGAACGGGACGGGCGTCTCCTCGTGGGCGGCGACGGAGACGGCCGCGTCGATCTCGGCGATCAGGCCGATCTCCTTCTCGCCGACGCCCAGCGCGAAGGTGCGGTCGTAGCAACGCACGACGCACACGCGCTGCTTGCCCCCCAGGGGCAGGACGTCGACCACCTGCAGGGAGCGCTTGCCGGCCCGCGCGCGCACGCTGCCCGCGACCGCGCGCCGCAGGATCCACGCCAGTCCACCCAGCGCGAGGAACAGCGCCGAGCAGACCAGCACGTAGCGCGTGAGGTCGGGGCCGACCCGTGCGGGAATCGCGGCGGCTACGTCGAGGAGTGCGGGGGGGACCATGGCTCGGTCCCGCTCGAAGGCAAGGCCCGTGCCGTGGCCTCGATCCGCCTCACGCCGCCTTCCTGGCCCCCGCCCCCACCGGAAACCGTCGTGTTTCGCGACAGGTGTCGCGCGCTGCGACGGTGGTCAGGCTTCGAGATCGAGCGCGTCGCCCGCGCCCTCGGCGTCGGCCAGCCGCGCCAGCCGGGCGCGGCCCTCGCGGACGCGCTCGAGCTCCAGGCCGGATTCGTCGCGGCGGCGCGCGGTGCTCTCGCGCACGATGGCGAACAAGTCGGCCACTCGCGCCAGCTCGGCCGGCGGGGTCGCGCGGGTCAGGGCCCGCAGCGCGCGCTCGACGCGCGTGCCGGCGGCCTCCAGGGCCGCAAGGTCGCCCGTGCGTGCTTCCAGGAGGGCCTGCAGCTCGGCCAGGCTCCGCTCGGCCTCGCCCTTCACGCCTGGCCCTCGTCGAGCCGACGCCACGCGTCGTGCAGTCGGGCGAGCACCTGGCGCGCTTCGGCGGCGGGAGCGGCCTCCCGGCGGGCGATCGCCGTGCGCAGGCGCGCATTGGCGAAGTCGTAGAGCGCCGCGGTCTGACGCGCCAGCTCCGGCGCGTGCTGGGGATCGATGGCCAGCGCGAGTTCGCTGACGATGTCGTCGGCGCGCGTCAGCTCGGCCAGGAAGCACGAGCGCGGATCGCGCGCGTCCGCTCCCGCGGCGCGGTCGATCGCGCGCAGCGCGCCCTCGAGCATGAGCCGCACGAGCCGCGCCGGGCCGGCGCCTTCGATCGCTCGCTCGCGATAGGCCCGAGCGGCTTCCTTCGATCCGGTGCTCATCACTGGTACAGCGCGGCCAGCGCCGAGGTCTGGGAGTTGAGGCGGGCCATGAGGTTCTCGAGGTTCGCGTAGCGCATGCGGAGCGTCTCTTCGTACTTGTCGAGCCGCACCTCCTCGTCGGCGATGCGCCGATCGAGCTCGCTCATGATCCGCGTGAGGGACTCGCTCTTGGCGCCGAAGAGGCTCTTCAGCCCCTGGCCTTCCGGGCCCGTCCCGCGGTCCAGGACCGCGTCGAGGGCCGCCGTGAGCCGCGCGGCGACGCCCGTGTCTCCCGTTCCGGCCCCGTCGTCGTCGGTGAACAGCGCCGCGAACGCGGCCACGTTGTCCGTGATCTTCTGGTCCACCTTGGACGAGTCGATCTTCAGGGTCCCGTCCTTCTCGACGCCCACGCCCACGAGACCGAGCGTCGAGTAGCCCTCGGTGTCGGCTTGGACCGTGCCGAGGTCGACGTTGAACAGCGCCAAGCGCATCTTGGACCCGACGATCGAGAGGGTCGAATCACCGAACAGCGCTCCGCCCGCGCCGCTTTCGGCCGTGTACGTGCCTTGCTCGTTCAGGAACTTCACGACGCCGTTGTAGGCCGACACGAACTCGTCGAGGGACTTGCGGATCGCCGTGCGATCGGGCTCGATCGAGAGCTCGACCGGGTTCCCCGCATTGGTCGACTGCGCCGTGAACGTGATGCCCGAGAGCACTCCGGAGAACTCGTTCGAGTCGCGCTCGACGAGCAGGCCGTCCACGAGCGCCCTGGCGTTCGTGCCCACGGTCACGTGGTTCGCGCTGACCGGCGTGCCGGAACCCGGCGCGGCCTCGCTGCCGTCGATCCCCAGGCCCGCGATCGCGCTCGTGATGCCGGTGATGCGACCGGCCTCGCCGCTGACCTTCGAGGCCAGCACCAGCTTCCAGCTCGGAGCGGACTGCGTGCCGACGTTGACCACGGTAGCCGCCACGCTGGTGCCCGCCGCGTCGTTGATGGCCGCGGCGATCTCGTTCAGGCTCGAGGCCCCCGCGGTCACCGTGATCGTGTGGGTGGTTCCGCCGGCGGTGAACTGCAGCGTCTCTCCGTCCGCGCCGGCCAGATCGACCTCCGGATCGGCGACCCCGTCGAACGCCCAGCGATCGAGCGCTGCGAGTTGCTGGACCTCGATCGTGTGGCTGCCTTGCGCGGCCGTCGAGGCCACGTCGAAGGACAGCACGCCTTCGCGGCTGGCCTGGCCCGCGAGCTTCAGGAACTGACCGCTCGTGGAGATCGACTTGGCTTGCTCGCGCAGCTTCTTGACCAGACCCTCGAGCTTCGAGAGCGCCGACTGCTTCGACTTCGCGATGCCCTTCTTCGACTCGAGCTGCGCCTTGCGCAGGCCCTCGAGCTGGACGAGTCGCGAGACCAGCGAGGCCGAGTCGATGCCGCTGCCGAGGCCCGAGAACGTGATGCCGCTTCCGAACATGCGAGGGTGCTCCGACCTCCGTTATCGGAGGGCTTCGGGCCCCGGATGAGCCCGGAAATGAGAAGGAGCGGGCCCGCGCCGAGGCGCAGGCCCGCTCCGTGGATCGTCCGGGCCGAGCGGCCCGGCCAGGATCAGCCGAGGAGTCGCAGGGCGAGCTGCGGCTGCACGTTGGCCTGCGAGAGGACCGAGACGGCGGCCTGCTGCAGGATCCCGTTGCGCGTCAGGTCGGCGGTCTCCGCGGCGACGTCGACGTCGCGGATGCGGCTCTCGGCGGCCGAGAGGTTCTCACGCTGCGTCTGCGTGTTCACGAACGCGCTCTGGAGGCGGTTCGTGGACGCACCCAGCTCGCCGCGCGACGCGTTCACGCTGTCGATCGCCGACTCGATGGCCGAGATCGCGCTGCTGGCGTTCGCGGCCGAGGTGACGTCCAGGCTGCCGATGCCCAGCGTCGTGGCCGTCGTGTCCTGCAGGTTGACCGAGATCGTGTCGCCCGCGTCGATGCCGACCTGGAAGTCGGCGGTCGTGCTCGTGCCGTCCAGGAGCTGGATGCCGTTGAACTCCGTCGTCGTGGCGATGCGGTCGATTTCCTCGATGAGCTGCTGGAACTCGTTGTCCAGCGTCGTGCGCTCCGTCGAGCCCAGCGTGCCGTTGGCCGACTGCGTGGCCAGCTCGCGCATGCGCGAGAGCATGTTGTTGACTTCGTTCAGCGCACCTTCGGCCGTCTGCGTCAGGGAGATGCCGTCTTGGGTGTTGCGGCCCGCGACGCCCCAGGCCCGGACCTTCGAGCGCAGGCGCTCGCTGATCTCGAGACCGGCGGCATCCTCGGACGCGCTCGTGATGCGCAGGCCCGAGGACAGACGCGAGTAGTTGCCTTGAAGTCGCGCCGTCACCGAAGTGAGGTTCTTTTGCGCGACCATCGAGGCCATGTTCGTGTTGACGATCATCGCCATGGGGGTATCAGCTCCTGGGATCGGTTTCTTGCTCGAGCCTCGTCCTTCTCCCTCCCACGGGTGACGGCACGCGAGGCTCACACGGGTTCTCGGAGCCGCCGCGCGCCGCTTGAGCGGCTTCTCGGTCCCGGATCCGGGAAAGTGCGGGGCGGTCACCGGCGGTGCCTGCTCCGGTCCGGACCCGATCCTGCCGATCGGAAATTCGTTCCGATGGAAGCGCAGGCCGTTCTCCCTCCCACGACCGCGCCCGACGACGGTCTCGTCGGCCGCTCGGCGGCGATGCTCTTCGTGCGGGACTCGGTCCAGCGCGTGGCGCGCGCTCCGCGCACGACGGTGCTCGTCACGGGCGAGACCGGGACCGGCAAGGAGCTCGTCGCCCGCGCCATCCACGCCCGCTCCAGCCGCGCCGGCCATCCGTTCGTGGCGGTGAACTGCGCCACGCTCTCCGGCGAGCTCTTCGCCTCCGAGCTGTTCGGCCACGAAGCGGGCGCCTTCACTGGCGCCCAGCCCCGAGGCAAGCGGGGACTGCTGGCCGCCGCCGAGGGCGGCACGCTGTTCCTGGACGAGATCGGCGAGCTCGACCTGGCCGTCCAGGCCCAGCTCCTGCGCGTGCTTCAGGAACGCGTCTACCGCCCGCTGGGCGCTACGCGCGAGGTGCCCATGGACGTGCGCATCGTGGTCGCGACGCACCGCGACCTCCAGGCGCTGGTCGATGCCGGCCGCTTCCGCGAAGACCTCTGGTACCGACTCAACGTCGCGTCGATCCACCTGCCGACCCTGCGCGAGCGCGCTGCGGACGTGCCTGAGCTGTGCCGCCACCTGCTGGAGCGCATCGCGCGCGAGCACGCGACCCCGGACCTCTGGATCACGGACGAGGCGGTCGCCTGCCTCGCCGGACGCACCTGGCCGGGCAACGTCCGCGAGCTGGCCCACGAGCTCGAGCGCGCCGCGATCCAGGCCGGTGGTGCCGCAATCGAGGTCGAGCACCTGTCCGAGACCCCGGCGGTGCGCGGGACGAGTGCCTCGGCCGTGATGCCGGCGACCTCATCCGCGGGCAAGTGCCTGCTCGAAGTCGAGGACCTCTCGCTCGAGGCCGTGGAGCGCGCCCTGATCCGGCGTGTCCTCGCGGAATCGAACGGGAACCGCTCGCTGGCCGCGCGCACGCTCGGCATGCACCGGGCGACGCTGCACGGAAAGCTGCGCGCGCTGGGGCTCGCCGCACGCGCCGGCTGAGCGCCGACGAACGGCGCTTCCTTCCCGGGCGCGTCGCCGATTTCCACGGTGGGCGGAAAGGAGCGACGTCCCCGGGACGGAAAGGCTCAAGGGCGCGGGCCTCCAGGTCGAAAGTCCTTTCGCCCCACTCCCCCACGATGGAAACCTCTCCCCGCACGGCCGCCCCGAGGCCGAAAGAATCGACGCGCCCGTGGCACGCTCGGCGCGCAGGAGGGCGTTCGTGAGCGGCGACGCGCACAAGGCGCCCGGCTCGGACGACCTGTTCGACCTGCCGGAGAAGACCCCCGTGCCGCAGGCCCCCGAGGCGCGCGTGGCCGCCGACGGGTTGCCGCCGGCCCTGCCCCAGCGTGCGCCACGCCCAGCGTCCGCTGGCCCGTTGCTCACGAGCGTCGACTCGGCAGCCGCCGCGGTGCTCGACAGCGTGCGCCAACGCGCGCCGAAGCCGGTCGAGGCGGCCCCCGTGCCGGACACCGAGCCCGCGCTCCCGTCGCCGGCGCGTCCACGCGCGCTGTGGATCGGCCTGGGCGTGCTCGCGTTCTTGAACGCCGTCACGCTGGCGGTCCTGAGCGCGAGCCACGCCGGGCGTGACGTCGACGAGCGCGCCGCGCCTGTCCGCCTCGCGCCGGCCGAGAGCGCGCGTGCCGAGGCCGATCGCCCGGACGCCGCGCAGGCCGCGAGCGCAGCGCGGACCACGCGCGAGGCCGATGCGCAGCGCGCCCAGCAGCCAACGCCCCGCGTCGGCGCGCTGGCGAGCGGCTCCGTGCTACCGGAGCTGTCCGCGCTCGAAGCCGCGCGCAACGTGCTGGGCGAGGCGCGCGCCGACCTCGCCTCGGGCCGCCGCTCGGCCGCACGCGCACGCCTCGGCCGCCTGGCCCTGTCGATCGACGCCGTGGAGTCCACGCGGCGCGAGGAGATCCGGGCCGAGATCGCGCTGCTCGTCGCGCACAGCCTCCAGCAGGACGCCGAGGAAGCGCGGAGGTGGCAGCAATGATCGGCTCCGCGCTGCTGTTGGTCGCAGTGATCGGCGCTGATGGCCTCACCGTGCGCGCGTCGGGCAGCGACATCGTGGTCGACGCCGAGCGTGTCGGCGTCGAGCCCATCGAGGTCGCGCGCGCCCTGGCGGCGGGCGCCGGACTCGTGCTGCGTGGCGAGGACCTCCTCGCGGGCCGCCCGCGCGTCGACCTCGATCTGTCCGGACGCCCCTTGCGCGAGGTGCTCGGCTACTTGGCGCTCGCGACGCGCACGCTGGTCGACGTCGATGCGCAGGCCATCACGTTCCTCCCCGCGCGCGATCCTACGGACGTCGAGGAGCTGATCCTGGACGCCGAGGCGGCCTGGATCGCGTTGATCCGCGAGTTCCCGTCCACGGAAGCCGCGCGCGTGGCGCGGGTCGAGCTGGGTCGCGCGCAGGAGCTGCGCGGTCACGAGGACGCCGCCCTGGTGCACTACGAGATCGCGGCTGGGGACGCCTCCGAGTCGCCGGCCTCGCTCGATGCGCTCGCGGCCGCCGCCGAGCTCATGATCCGGCGCGGCGAGTGGGCCGGTGCGCTGCACAAGCTCTCCCGGCTCGCGCAGGGTTCCTCCGAGGAAGCGGAGCAGATCCGGGCGCGCTTGGGCATCGCGCGCTGCCTGGCCGAGCAAGGTCGCGGCACGGAGGCGCTCGCGCTGCTCGAGGTCGTCGACGTCTCCTACCCGGTCCGGGGTCCGACGGACGTCGCTGCACGGGCGCTGGCGCGCACGCGGGCGCTGCTGGCTGCCGGCAGGCCCGCCGATGCGCTGCACGAGCTCGATCGGCGCGCGGGGATCGACCCACGCCACGGCGAGCGCTCCGAGGACCTCGGCCTGCGAGCGCGGGCGCTCCAGGAGCTCAATGCGCCGCTCGAGGCGGCTCGCGCTTGGCTGGCGTGCTCCACTGCCGCCAAGGGCGCAGAGCGCGACGACGCGCTGGCCTCGGCCGCACGACTGGCCGCGGCAGGCGGCGACGACTTGGCCGTGCTGTTCGTCGAGCGTCTGGCTCGCGGCGGCGGACGGCACGAAGAGATCGCGCTGGCGGCCGACCGTGCGCGCGTCCGCCTGGGTCTTGCCGCTCTGGAGCTCGATCTCCCGCGGCTCGAGCAGCGCTGGTCCGCTCGCGCCCGCGTCGGCTCCAAGGAGCGCGCACAGCTCGCGCGCGATCTCGTGCGAGCCCTGGCGCGTGAGCATGGTGCCGCAGCCGCGGCGAGCCTCGCCCGCGCCGCCATCGAGGAGCTGCCCGCGGGCGATGCACGCACGGTGCGCACCGCTCTCGCGGTCGCGTACGAGAACGAGGGGGCCTGGGAGCAGGCCGCGCTGGTGTGGGGAGGCGCCCAGCCGTGATCACGACCTGGCTTCCGTGGGCGGCCTGTGTGCCGCTCTTCCTGGCGCTCCCGCTGGGCTCCGCGGTCCAACAGGACGCCGGTCCGCTCCAGGCCATCGCCGCGCGGCTGCGCGCGGGGGATGCGTCGGCCATCGACGAACTCCTCTCACGCACGCAACCCGCGTCGCACGGCCCGGCGGCAGCCGACGCGCGACTCGAGCGGCTGCGCGCCGAGGTCGAGCTGCTGCGCGCGCGGCGCGCGGCGCGGCCCGTGCTGTTCCCGCTCACGGTGACGCCGACGGCTGTCGAGGGCTCGGGCCTCGAGACCACGGGCGCTGCGCGCGTCGATGGCGTTCGCGAGGCGCGTGCCTGGCTGCGAGCCGGGAGCCCGGCGCGCGCGCTGGCCGCGGCCGAGGCGTCGGGGGGCGAAGCCCTGCACCTGGAGGCGCGGGCGCTCGAGCAGCTCGGACGCCGCGGCGAGGCGATCGAGGCCTGGAAGCGTGCGGCCGCGACGTCGCCCTCCCCCCTCGTGCGATCGCAGGCCGCCGCCGAAGCGCGCCACCTGGAGTGGCTGGAGAAGCGCCGCGCGGCGCAGGCAGGACGGCCGTGAGCACGACGACCACGCCCCCCGCGGCCGGTCTCGAGCTGGACCGGGTCACGACCGAGCTGTCGGCGATCTCCGCGAACCTGCTGGCGAGCTACGCACGCCTGGCGCGCCACGCCGAGCGCGTCGAGGACGAGCTGGTGCAGGCCAACGCGGAGTTGGCACGTCGCGTCGCCGAGGCCGAGAGCCTGCGCCGGCACTTGGACGCCGTGCATCGAGCGCTGCCGTGCGGCGTCGTGGCCTTCCGCCCCGACGGCTCGGTCGCATCCTGGAACCCGCGCGCCGCCGCGTTGCTGCTGGCCGGGCCCGAGGGCGTCACGCCCACGATCGGAGGCGGCGTGCTGGCGGCCGCGACCTCGGGAGAGACGCTGCTCGAGCTGCCGGACGGCGCGGGTGGCACGCGTCACCTCGCGCTGCGGCGGTCCGCCGTCCGCGAGGAGGGCGGCAGCGTCGTGACCATCGACGACCGCAGCGCTGAACGGCGGCTGTCGGCCGAGCTGGCCGCACAGTCGAAAATGGCTGCGCTGGGGACCATGGCCGGCGGGATCGCGCACGAGGTGCGCAACCCGCTCAACGCGGTGCGTGGCTTCGCAGCGTTGCTGCTGCGCGAGCTCGACGGCACGACGCGCGCGCACCGCTTCGCCCAGCGCATCTGCCAGGGTGTCGACGAGGTCGACGCCATCGTCGAGAGCATCTTGGGCTTCGCTGCGCCCGAGAAGTTGGCCCGCGAGGAGTTCGCGACCGAGGCCTTGGTTGAGGAGGCCATCGAGCTGGCCCGCGCGTCCACCCCGGCGGGCGCGGACCACGCCGCGTGGTCGATCGAGACGCGCGTGGGACCGGCGCGCATGCGCGCCGACCGGATCAAGCTGCGGCAGGCGCTCAAGAACCTGGTCGCCAACGCCATCCAGGCCCAACCGCGCGGCGGTCGCGTGCTGGTCAGCGCGGACGAGCGCGGCCAGGACCTGATCGTCGAGGTGCAGGACGCGGGGCCGGGGCTGGCCCCCGCTCTGCGCGGCCGCGCCGGGGAACCCTTCCTCACGACGCGCCCCGAGGGCACGGGCCTCGGTCTTGCGCTGGTCCACGCCATCGCCGCCGTCCACGGCGGCCGCTTCGAGATCCGCTCGCCCGGCGCACTGGGTGGCGCGGACGCGCGCCTCACCATCCCCCGCACGCACCCCTGAGCCAGAAGCCACCGCATGTCGATCCAACGCATCCTGGTCGTCGACGACGACGCCCTCAGCCGCGAGTTCCTCGTCGAGGCCGTGGCGGCGCTGGGCTACCAGCCCATCGAGGCCAAGGACGGTCTCGACGCACTGGCCCGGATCACGGCCGAGAGCCCGGATCTGCTCATCACCGACCTGCGCATGCCGGGTCTCTCGGGCATCGAGCTGGTGCAGCGCGCGGCCAAGGTCGCTCCGGGACTGCCGTCGGTGCTCGTCACGGCGCAGGGCACGATCGAGACCGCCGTCCAGGCCATGAAGGAGGGCGCGGCCGACTTCCTGGTCAAGCCCTGCACGCCGGACGCGCTCGAGATGGTCATCGGACGCATCGATCGCACGCGGCGCCTGGTGCGTGAGAACGAGTACCTGCGCGCCGAGGTCGCGCCAGCCAGCCCGGAGATCGTGGCCGCCAGCGCGCGCATGGTGGAAACCATCGCCGCGGCCCAGCGGCTGGCGCGCAGCAAGGGCACCGTGCTCGTGACCGGCGAGAGCGGCACGGGCAAGGAGCGCATCGCACACCTGATCCACCAGTCCAGCCCGCGCCGTGGCGGACCGTTCATCCGGGTGAACTGCGCCGCGCTGCCGGACGCGCTGCTCGAGTCCGAGCTGTTCGGCCACGAGCGCGGTGCTTTCACCGGCGCGCACAAGGCCAAGGAAGGCCGCTTCGAGCTGGCCGACCGCGGGACCCTGCTCCTGGACGAGATCGGAGAGATCCCGCTCCCCTTGCAGGCCAAGCTGTTGCGGGTGCTCGAAGAGGAGGAGTTCGAGCGCGTCGGTGGCACGCACACCCTCAAGGTCGACGTGCGCATCGTGGCCACGACGAACCGCGACCTCGCCGCGGAGGTGCGTGCGGCGCGGTTCCGCGAAGACCTCTACTACCGGCTGCACGTCCTGCCGATCGTGGTTCCCCCGCTGCGCGAGCGTCCCGAGGACGTCGTGCCCCTGGCGACCCACTTCGCGACGCTGTTCGCGCGCGAGCACGGCTTGGACACGCCGGTCTTCACCGACGCGGCTCTGGATCGCCTGCGCGCCTGGTCCTGGCCAGGGAACGTCCGCGAGCTGGAAAACGTCGTCCAGCGCGCGGTCGTCATGCTGCGGCACTCGCGCATCGACGTGGACGACGTGTCGTTCGCGGCCGCGGCTCCGCGGGTCGAGGTCAGCCGCGCGGAACCCGCCGCTCTGGCCGACGGACGCGCAGCGCCAGAGGACCTGGGCGGACTGCTGGCCAATCGCACGCTCGACGAGGTCGAGCGGCTTTCGATCCTCGCGACCATCGAGGCCGCGCGCGGCAACAAGACCGAGGCCGCACGTCGACTGGGCGTCACGGCCCGCACGCTCTCGAACAAGCTCAAGCACTGGCACGCCACGGGCCTCGTGGCCTGAGGAGGACGACATGGACCAGATCCGTAAGGGCAACGAACTCCTGTCGCGGCTGCTCACGGCCACCGCGCTGCGCGAGCGCGTGCTGGCCGAGAACGTCGCCAACCAGAACGTGCCGGGCTACAAGCGCCGCGAGGTCACGTTCGAGGAGGCACTGCGCGCGCGCGTCCAGGCAAAGTCTCCGCATGCGGACGTCAAGCCGCTCATCCGCGTGGACCAGCAGGCGCCCATGGGCCCGGACGGCAACACCGTCAGCCTGGAGCTCGAGACCAGCGCCATGCGCGAGAACCGGCTGGCCTACGAGCTCTACGCCACGATGCTGCAGTCGCGGCTGGCGATGGCCCAGGTCTCGATCACGGAGAGCCGCTGATGGACGCACGTTCCAGCCTGTTCCGCGGCCTGCGCGCCTCGGCCTCCGGCATGGCCGCCGAGCGCACCCGGATCGACACGGTCGCGAAGAACCTGGCCAACGCCCAGGTCACGAGCATGCCCGACGGCTCCGGGCCGTATCGCCGCCAGCTCGTGCGCTTCAGCACGGTGATGAGCCGCGAGCTCGGCCGGCGCGCGGAGCCGATCGGCGTGCGCGTGGACGGGCTGCAGCCCGACCTCGCCACTCCCCTGGTGCGCGTGCACGAGCCCGGACACCCCGACGCCGACGCCGAGGGCATCGTCACCTACCCGAACGTGAACGCCACCTCGGAGATGGCCGACCTGATCACGGCGGTGCGCGCCTACGAGTCCAACGCGAACGCGGCCGAGAGCTTCGTCCGCATGGCCGAGCGCGCGCTGCGCCTGGCCCAATAGCCCCTGAAGGAGACCCAGAGCCATGACCTCCAGGATCGGTGACTCGACGTCCGCGGCGCGCACGGCCATCGAGGCCGCGCTCAAGCGCCACGCGGCGGCCGTGGAGCGCGCCGGGTCCCCGCCCGTCGAGGGCGCGGGGTCGGCCCAGAAATCCGGGTTCGCCAGCTCGCTGGCGGACGGTCTGAAGCAGCTCGACGCCGGCGCGCGTGAGTCCGACCGGCTCATCGAGGACGTCGTCGCCGGGCGCGTCACCGACTTCCACGAGGTGGCCCTGCGCCTCAAGGAGTCGGAACTCTCGTTCCGCTTCTCGATGGAGCTCCGCAACAAGTTCGTCGACGCCTACCGCGAAGTCATGCGGATGAGCGTCTGAGGTAGGACGCCATGAAGAACATCCTCGCGAGCATCGAGAAGGTCTGGAAGGCGCTGAGCCAAGGCGCGCGCGTCGCGCTGGTCGCCGGCGCGGCCGGGGTCTTGGTGCTGACGGTCTTCGCCGTGCGCTGGACCTCGCAGCCCTCCTTCGAGGTGCTCTACTCGAATCTGGACGCCCGCGAGGCCGGTGCGGTCCAGTCCGCGCTGGCCGGTGCCAATGTCCGCTTCCGTGTCAGCCAGCCGCCGGGGCCGTTCGTCGTCCACGTCGACGAGGCCCAGTTCTACGCGGCGCAGAACGCCGTCGCGCTGGCGGGTGCGCTGGAACGTGCGCCCGAGGGCATCGGCGGCACGATCGGCGCAGCTTCGCAGGTGTTCATGTCGGCGCAGGAGCGCGCACAGGCGACGCTCAAGCGCGAGTGGCAGGAGCTGGAGAAGCAGCTCGAGGAGCTGGCCTTCGTCGAGCGCGCTCGCGTCAGCACCTCGATCCCCGATCGCAGTCCCTTGCGCCGGGCGGAACCGATGACGGTGGCCGTGACGCTGACCTTGCGCGGTCGCGCCGAGCTGACGCAGTCCCAGGCCACCGCCGTCGCGCGCTTGGCGCGCTTCCGCTTCAACGTGCCGGCCCAGAACGTGCTGGTCACGGACCAGAGCGGCCGCGCCTTGACCGAGGAGGGCGCGGGCTCTGGTGACGCGGCCCTGGCGAACGAGCTCATGGAGCACGGCCGACGCAGCGACGCCGAACTCGAGCGCAAGGCCAACGACGCGCTCCGCCGCGTGTTCGGCGCCGAGCTGGCGCACGTGGTCGTGACCTCGCAGTGGACCAAGGAGGAGATCGAGAGCGTCAAGGAGACCGTCGATCCGCGCAACAAGGCCGTGGTCTCCGAGACCAGCTCGAAGTCGAGCACGCCCACGACCATCGCCGAGGGCTCCTCCGGCGTGCCGGGCCTGGGCGGCCTGGACTCGGGTTCCAGTGGCGAGGCGGCGGTGGGCGCCGCGACGACCAGCGAATCGTCGAAGAGCACGATGGTCGGCCGCGAGACGCAGCTGCGCCGCAGTAGCACGCCCCGGCTCCAGCGGCTCTCGGTCTCGTTGTTCCTGGACGAGAGCCTGCAACCCCGCCAGTCCGAGGTCGAGGCGGCCATCAAGAGCGCCGTCGGCTTCGACGCCGAGCGCGGCGACTCGTTCGCGGCCATGACGGCCCCCTTCGCCGGCCTCCAGCGCGACGAGCAAGGCAACGTGGTCTTGCCGGCCGCCCCGGTCGTCGAGGCGCCGAGCAGGCTGCTGGAGATCCTCCTGCGCCGCGGCGTGGAGGCCCTCGCAGCGGTCGCGCTGCTGTTCCTGCTCTACAAGGCGCTGCGCGGTGCCAAGCCGGCCCCTCTGGAGGAACGACCGCCCGACGTCGACGAGGATCGCTGGATCGAAATGCTGGCTCGCTCACGCATCGAAGACCTCGTCAAGTCGGATCCGGATCGCCTGGGCGAGATCCTCTCGCGCTGGGCCGCGGATGAAGGCGCCACGCGCGGGAACCGCGCGCTCCAAGAGGCTGGCCGATGAGCACGCAAGTCGTCTCCGGAGCGCGGCGCGTCGCTGCGCTGCTCCTGGCGCTCGATCAGGCGTCGTCGGCGCGGCTGCTCGAGAAGCTGGCGCCCGCCGTGCTGCCGCGCGTCGCCGACGCGATGAGCGCACTGGAAGCCGAGGGCCCGGACGCGCCGGCACGGGCCAGCGTGTGGCGTGATCTCGTGCGCGAGCTGGAGAACGGTCCTGCGCAGCAGCCCCGCGCCCGCGACGAGGACGAGCTCGGGCGCTTCCTCGAGTCGGGCGTCGGCCCAGAGCGCGCCGCCGCCGTGCTGGCGCAGATGCGCGAGAACCGCCGCCTCGAGCGCCCGTTCGTGGCGATCGAGAACGCCCGGCCGGAGCACGTCGCCAAGGCCATCGCAGGGGAGTCGACCGCCGTGCGCGCACTGGTCGTGAGTCATCTGCCGCCGAAGCTCTCCGCGGCCGTCCTGGGTCTCTTCGACGCGGATGAATCGCTGCGCGTCGTGCGTTGCATGGCCAAGCGCGGCGTGACGCGGCGCGAGACGGTCGACCTCGTGGCGCGGACGCTCGCGGCCGAGGTCGCCAAGCTCGGGGCCGAACCGGCTCGGCCGGCACCGACGGAGCGCTGGCGTTCGATCGCCGAGATCCTGAACCGGGCGGACAAGGACCTCGGGCGCAACGTGCTCGCGGGCCTGGACGAGGCCGACAAGCCCGTCGCCGAGGGCATCCGCGAGGCGATGTTCACCTGGAACGACCTGGCCAAGCTCGATCGGCGCGCGATGCAGAAGGTCCTCGCGACCGTCGAGACCGGCAAGCTCGCGCTGGCGCTCAAGGGCGGCCCCGCGGAGGTCGAGGCCAACGTGCTGGCCAACCTCTCGCAGCGCGTGCGCGACATGGTCGCGGAGGAGCGCGAGCTGCTCGGAGCCCGGCCGCGTTCCGAGGTCGACGCGGCACGCGCGGAGCTCATGAAGGGCATCCGCAGCCTGGTCGAGTCGGGCGAGCTCGCCCCACAGGGCGCTGGCGAAGGGCTGGTGGAGTGAAACCATGGAGACCGAGCTCGAAGTCCGTCTGGAGCAGGCGCCCATCGCCGTGCGGGTCGTGGACCCGGCCGAGAGCCGGGCCTGCGCGCAGGCCGAGGCGCGCGGGCGCGCGCTGGGCGCCGCCGAGGCCGCCGGTGGGTCGCTGGCGGACGCCGTCCGGCGACTCGACGCGGCGGCGGAGGAGCTGCGCCGCTCGCGCGAGGCCTCCGATCAGGCCGTCGCCGAGGATGCCGCGCGCCTGGCGCTGGCCATCGCGCGCGAGATCGTGCGCCGCGAGGTCGACGCCGGCCGCTACGACATCGAGCGCATCGTGCGCGAGGCCTTGGCCGCCTCCGGCGCGGGCCGCGCGGCCTGCGTCGTGCACCTGAACCCGGCCGACCTCGAGCTGCTGGCGGGCGTGCCGTTCCGCGCCGCGACCCGGCTGGAGAGCGACCCCGAGGTCGCGCCGGGCGACGTGCACGTCTCGACCGCGCGCGGGACGCTGGTGCGCGACGCCGATGCCGCTCTGGCCGCGCTGGCCGAGCGCTTCCAGGAGGATCGCGAGTGAAGCGCCTCGACATGGAGCGGGCCGAGGGTCACGTCCGCGCGGCGTGTGCGCCAGCCTTCCGCGGTCGCGTCGAGCGCGTCTCGGGCGTGCTCGTCGAAGCGCACGGAGTGCCCGCGGCCGTCGGGGAAACGTGCCGCATCCGCCGCGCGACGGGGGCTCACGTCGACGCCGAGGTCGTGGGCTTCGATGGCGCACGCACGCTGCTCATGCCGCACGCGGAGCTGGCCGGGGTCGGTCCCGCTCAGGAGGTCGTCGCGCTGGGACGCCCCTTCGCCGTACCGGTCGGAGACGCGCTCTTGGGTCGCGCCGTGGACGGGTTCGGCCGCCCCATCGACGGCCGCGGCCCCCTGGGCGCGCGGGAGAAGCGGCCCGCCCGTGGTCCGGGCCCCGACCCCCTGACGCGCCGTCCGATCAGCGAGCCGCTGCAGACCGGCGTGCGCGTCGTCGACGGGCTCAACACGATCGGCCGCGGCCAGCGGGTGGGCATCTTCGCCGGCTCGGGCGTGGGCAAGTCGACGCTGCTGGGCCAGGTGGCGCGCGGCACCAACGCCCAGGTGCTCGTCGCGGCGCTGGTCGGCGAGCGCGGGCGTGAGGTCGGCTCCTACGTGCGTGACGTGCTCGAGCCGCGCGGTCTCGAGCGCTGCGTCCTCGTGGCCGCGACCTCGGACCGTCCGCCCATCGAGCGTTTCCTGGCGCCGTTCACGGCCTGCGCCGTCGCCGAGAGCTTCCGCGACCAGGGCCTGGACGTGCTGCTCCTGGTCGACTCGATCACGCGCTTCGCGGCGGCCTCGCGCGAGATCGGGCTGGCGGCCGGAGAACCCCCCACCGTGCGCGGCTACCCTCCCAGCTTCTTCGCGACCGTGCCGCGCCTCCTCGAGCGCATGGGGACCGCCGCCAAGGGCAGCATCACGGCGCTGCTCACCGTCCTGCTCGACGGCGACGACCCGAACGACCCGGTGTCGGACACCTTGCGAGGGCTGCTCGACGGTCACTTGGCCTTGTCGCGCGACCTCGCCGGCCGCGGTCACTTCCCGGCCGTCGACGTCCTGCAAGGGCTGTCACGTCTCATGCCCGAGCTGGTCGACGCCAGCCACATGGAGTCGGCCATGCGCGTGCGCTCATGGCTCGCGGCGTACCGTGAGGGTCGCGACCTGGTCGAGATCGGCGCCTACAAGGCCGGCACGAACCCGCGCCTCGACGAGGCCTTGGCGCGCCTGCCCGCGATCGAGGCCTTCCTGAGGCAAACGCCGCGCGAGACCACGAGCTTCGCCGAGACGAAGGAACTGCTCCAGATGATCGCGGGAGGCGCGGCGTGAGCGGCTTCCGCTTCAAGCTGGGCCGCGTGCTGCGCGTGCGACGTGCCGCGGAGGAGATCCAGCGCGCGCGCTTGGCCGCCGCCGAGGACGCGGCGGCCACGAGCGAGCACGAAGCGCGCCTGCGGCGGGCATCCGTCGACGCTGCGCGTCAGGTCTTGGGCGCGGAACAGGGCGCTGAGCGGATCGACGTGGCTCGCGTGCTGGTGGCGCTGAGCGCCTCCGCCCGGGTCGAGGACTGCGCGGCCGAGGCGCACGAGCGAGCCAGGTCGGACCGCTCGGGCGCGGAGTCCGAACGATCCGTCTGGCGAGACGCGCGCGCCGGAGTCCTGGGACTGGAGAAGCTCCAGGAGCGGGACCGCGCGCGGTTCCGACTGGAACGCGAGGCGCGCGAAGAACGCGCCATCGAGGACGTCGCCGCGCGCCGTGCCGACGAGGCCCGGCGACGCGAGGAGCGAGACAGGAGGAGCACGTGAGCAAGATCGGAGCCGTGATCGCGCTGACCGGCGGCGGAATCGCCGTCTTCTCGATGACCTACTTGGGCATCGCCGCCGCACAGGGCGCCGCGATCCGTGAGATTCCACCCTTCTCGTGGCTGGCCCGCGACCTGCCGGAGCCCGCGCCACGCGCAGACGCGGCGCCTCCGCCTCCACCGCTCCTGGTCGAGAAGGCGCCGGTCGTGCAGCCCATGACCGCCGGCGTTCTGGGTGCCTTCGTGCTGCCCTCGCCGTTCGACTCGCGCGAGTTGCACGACCTCCAGCAGAAGCTCAGCGATCGTCTCGCACGGGTCGAGGCCACCGAAAAGGACCTGGAGCGGCGCGCACGCGAACTCGACGACTGGGAGCGGTCCATCCAGGAGCGCCTGCGTGAACTGTCGTCCATGCGCGAGGAGATCGACGGCACGAAGCCAGCTGCGCGCGCGGCCGGCGAGGCCGCTCCGAAGGCCGCCACGTCCGGGAGCGCCTCGGAGTCCTGGCGATCCGTCGCGCCGCTCTTCGAGGACGGCGACGTCGAGGATCTGGCGGCCAAGCTGGCCGGGTTCGAGCCCGCGGAGGCGGCCGAGGTCCTGAAGGGGCTGGAGCCCGAGCGCGCGGCCGCGCTGCTGAACGCCCTGCCCAAGGACAAGTTCAGGCCGTTCCTGGAAGCCTGGAGGAAGGCGCGCGACTGAGCGCGGATCCGGCGCGGGATCAAGCCCGCGGCCGATCGCGACGATGAGGACGGTCGGAAAGCCCTTCACGCCCATGGCCCGCAACGTGTCCGAGCACGAGATCGACGCCCTCCTCGCCCGTGGCGGGGAGTCGAGCCCGTCCGTCGCGACACGCGACTTCCGTGAGCCGCGTCGCCTGTCGGCCGACGACCTCGACGCGCTCCGGCGACCGGGCGAGACGGCCGCGACGGCCGCGCTGGAGGCGATCCGCGTCGACGTACCCGGCGACCTCGTGCTGGAGCCGGTCGAGGTCGCGGAGACGACCCTGGAGCTGGCGCTGGGCGCCGACGAGGCGGAGTTCGTCGCAGCCGTCGGTGAGGCTTCGGCGGGTCAGTGCCTCGCGCTGCTCGATGCGGGTTCGGCGGTGCTCGTGGCCGAGGCCGTCCTGGGCACGGACGACGGCGACGCGGAGAGTTCGCGCGCGCTGACGCCGCTGGAAGGCGTGCTCGTCGGCCGGCTCCTCGTGCGCGTCCTCGAACGCGCGGCGGCCGCCGTCCAGGTCCCGCTCAAGGACGTGCGTGGCGTCGCCAGCCGCGGCGCCCTGGCTCGCGAGATCGCTGTCGGCGGTGACACCCGCCGGCTCGCGCTGCGCGTCCCGTTCACCGCGCCGTTCGGTCGCGTCGTGATCCACGTGCTGCTCACGGGCGTCAAAGTGCCCCCGCGCCGCACCGCGACCGCACCCAGCCCCAAGGACACGCGCAAGGCCGGTCTCCCGGCGGAGATCGCGCCGACGCGCGTCGAACTGCGCGCAGTGCTGGCGCGCACCGAGATCCTCCTGACGGAGCTGCTGGCCCTCGAGCCCGGCGACGTCATCACGCTCGACACCGCACCCGGCCAGCCGATTGCCTTGGAGATCGAAGGCCAAGTCCGCGCCGAGGCCAGTTTCGGCACGCGCGACGGCCACCGGGCCGTCCGCATCCAACAGATCCTCCGCGATCCCGATCCACGATGAGCCAACACGAGACGCAACGACTGCCGGAGAGCACCGACCTGGAGCGCGCCATCGACGACGCTACGCGCGCCGTGGCCATCCAGACCACCCGCCTCGACGAACTCGACGAGGCACGCCCTGCCGGCGACCCCATCGGCCTCGATGGACTGCGCGACGTACCCGTATCGATCTCGATCGAACTCGGTCGCGCCCGCCTCCCGCTGGCCGAAGTTCTGGCACTGGCTCCGGGATCGCTCGTGCGGCTGGACCGGGCGGCACACGAGCCGGTGGACTTGTTTGTCGGTGGCAGGTTGTACGCGCGGGGGGAGGTTGTTGTGGTTGGTGACAGGTATGGGATCCGAGTGACAAGCCTCGGAAGCTGACCCCGTTCGCTGGGCCTTTTCCCGACTTTCCCTGCGACCGGCGGCGCCCATGGCGGTCACCCCCCCGGGCGAGGAGCGCGACTCCTCCCCAAGGAGCCCCCGTGCAACTGCCCTATGCCGACATCGCCACGCCGCGCGTCCATCGCGTCGACCGCCACTTCCTCCCGCGCTCCTGCCCCAACCCCCACTGCCCCTCCCACGCCGGCGAGCCCTTCGAGTACCGCCGCAAGGGCGTCTTCAGCCGCAAGGTCGACCTGCGCACCGTCCAGCGCTTCCGCTGCAAGCCCTGCGGCAAGGGCTTCTCCTCCCAGACCTTCCGCCTCGACTACCGGCTCCACAAGCCCTGGCTGCCGCTCGCCGTCTTCCAGGGCCTCGTCGCCAAGACCACCCTGCGACAGGCCGCGCGCAGCCTCGCCGCCAAGCTCGACACGATCGCGCGCCACCTCGACCGCCTCGCGCTCCACGCCGAGGAGCTCCACGCCCTGTTCCTCGAGCGGCACCGGCGAGCGGGAGGCTGGAGCCAAGGCGCCTTCCAGCTCGACGAGCTCGAGACCTTCGAGACCGATCGTCGCCTGTTCCCGCTCACGGTCCCCATCCTCATCCAGCGCGAGACGCGCTTCGTCGTCCGTGCCGACACCGGGACGCTCCCGGCGCGCGGCAACCTACGACCCCGGGACGCCGCCCGCAGGCAGGCCTACGAGGCCCTGCACGGCAAGCGCCAGAGCCAGTCCTCGGAGTCCGTCGCGCGCTGCCTCAAAGCCCTCGCCGCACAGCTCGCAAAGCGCTGCCTCGTCCACCTGCAGACCGACGAGAAGACCAGCTATCGCGCGCTCGTGAGGCGCCACTTGGGGGCCTCGTCCGATCACCAGTGGACGAGCTCCAAGGCCGTTCGGGACCGCTCGAACCTGCTGTTCCCCATCAACAACGTGCTGGCCCAGGCGCGCGACAACCTCAGCCGCCTGGTCCGGCGCAGTTGGGGGCATGCCAAGCGACGGCGACGCCTGCAGGCGCAGCTCGCGGTGTGGACGCTCTACCGCAACTACGTGCGCGAGCGCAGCCACTACTTCCGGCGTGAGTCCTCGGCGGAGGCCGCCGGCGTCGCTCGGCGCCGTGTCAGCGCGCGCGAGCTGCTCGCCTGGCGCGGGGTCCTCCCCGCAGGAGTCTGA